>NZ_AUAV01000035.1 GCF_000428905.1 Brumicola pallidula DSM 14239 = ACAM 615 | reverse complement strand
TGAGAATACTCATTGTCGAAGATAATCCAAAAGTAGCCAAACTATTAAAAATAGCGTGTGAAAAATTTCCTGCAAGTTGCGATATGTCAACCAGTGGGAAAATCGCAATTTCCTTATGTAAGATTACTAACTATGATGCTGTTATTCTCGATCTCGGATTACCTGATCTCGATGGTTTAGAAGTACTTAAAACCCTCAGACAGAGAGAGTATCATCTTCCCGTACTGATCTTAACGGCCAGAGGAAATATACAAGACAGAATTACCGGGCTTGATTTGGGAGCCGATGATTACCTGGTAAAACCATTTTCTATAGAAGAGTTACTTGCAAGATTACGGGCATTGTTACGTCGTCCGGGTACGCTTGCAGGCAGCATGCTGATCCACGGTAATATCAAACTAGATCTGTGTTCTAAGCACCTTGATATTAATGGGAAATCTTTATTTTTAGGAAAAACTGAAATTGCTGTTCTGAGTTATTTGATCCGCAATGCCGGGATCACAGTGCCTAAAGATGCGATGAAAGACAGGTTATATGGCTTTGATGATGATGTTAGCGAAAATGCAATTCAGGTCGCCATTCACAGACTACGTAAAAAGTTGGTCTGTGCAGGAGCAACCTTCGAATTAAAAACACTCCGGGGTATTGGATATATTTTGCGCGTTGAAAAGGTGACTGCATGAAATTATTTCGTTATTTATGGACGTTTCGTTATTCACTTACAGTGACCTTGCTATTTAACTATTGTATTGCTGGTATATTGTTATTCGGCGCTTTAATGTTGGCAATGCTTACGCTCAATACCGGTGATTTTGCAGATCTTGCTGCGCAAGAGCCTTCCGAGGAACTGGCTTACGATATTATGGAAGTTTTAAGTATCAACGATCAAGGAGAAATTCTGGTTAATAACCCGGATATTCTCAGTTGGGCATATGATAATTTATACGGTAATCTTGGTTTCCGGATAGTGGATAAAAATACTAATAAAATCATTAAAAGCTCAGCATCAGATGTTGTTGCAATCCAAACTTTACTACATTATTTACCTGTAGATTTATCCC
>NZ_AUAV01000034.1 GCF_000428905.1 Brumicola pallidula DSM 14239 = ACAM 615 | reverse complement strand
AACAAGAAAATCTGTGTGAACACTACATCAAGGATGCGCAACTAATAGTAAGGAGGTGATCCAACCCCAGGTTCCCCTAGGGTTACCTTGTTACGACTTCACCCCAGTCATGAAACACAAAGTGGTAATCGTCCTCCCGAAGGTTAGACTAACTACTTCTTTTGCATCCCACTCCCATGGTGTGACGGGCGGTGTGTACAAGGCCCGGGAACGTATTCACCGTAGTATGCTGACCTACGATTACTAGCGATTCCGACTTCATGGAGTCGAGTTGCAGACTCCAATCCGGACTACGACGAGCTTTAAGGGGTCCGCTTACTGTCACCAGTTTGCATCCCTTTGTACTCGCCATTGTAGCACGTGTGTAGCCCTACTCGTAAGGGCCATGATGACTTGACGTCGTCCCCACCTTCCTCCGGTTTGTCACCGGCAGTCTCCTTAGAGTACCCAACTTAATGCTGGCAAATAAGGACAAGGGTTGCGCTCGTTGCGGGACTTAACCCAACATCTCACGACACGAGCTGACGACAGCCATGCAGCACCTGTATCTAGATCCCCGAAGGTACCAATTCATCTCTGAAAAGTTTCTAGTATGTCAAGAGTAGGTAAGGTTCTTCGCGTTGCATCGAATTAAACCACATGCTCCACCGCTTGTGCGGGCCCCCGTCAATTCATTTGAGTTTTAACCTTGCGGCCGTACTCCCCAGGCGGTCTACTTATCGCGTTAGCTTCACTACTCACGGATTAAATCCACAAACAGTTAGTAGACAGCGTTTACGGTGTGGACTACCGGGGTATCTAATCCCGTTCGCTACCCACACTTTCGCACATGAGCGTCAGTTATTGACCAGAGAGTCGCCTTCGCCACTGATGTTCCTCCAGATATCTACGCATTTCACCGCTACACCTGGAATTCCACTCTCCTCTCCAAAACTCTAGTCTGCCAGTTCTAAATGACCATCCCACGTTGAGCGCGGGGCTTTCACATCTAGCTTAACAGACCGCCTGCGTGCGCTTTACGCCCAGTAATTCCGATTAACGCTTGCACCCTCCGTATTACCGCGGCTGCTGGCACGGAGTTAGCCGGTGCTTCTTCTGTTGTTAACGTCACAGCTAGCAGGTATTAACTACTAACCTTTCCTCACAACTGAAAGTGCTTTACAACCCGAAGGCCTTCTTCACACACGCGGCATGGCTGCATCAGAGTTTCCTCCATTGTGCAATATTCCCCACTGCTGCCTCCCGTAGGAGTCTGGACCGTGTCTCAGTTCCAGTGTGGCTGATCTTCCTCTCAGAACAGCTAGAGATCGTCGCCTTGGTGAGCCTTTACCTCACCAACAAGCTAATCTCACCTGGGCTTCTCTTAGCGCGGGAGCCGAAGCCCCCTTTGACCCGTAGGTATTATGCGGTATTAGCTATCGTTTCCAATAGTTATCCCCCACACTAAGGCAAATTCCCAGGCATTACTC
>NZ_AUAV01000033.1 GCF_000428905.1 Brumicola pallidula DSM 14239 = ACAM 615 | reverse complement strand
AGGACAGTTAAACTGTCTGGGATGACTCATCTCTGGGCTCGCTTCCCGCTTAGATGCTTTCAGCGGTTATCGATTCCGAACGTAGCTACCGGGCAATGCCATTGGCATGACAACCCGAACACCAGCGGTTCGTCCACTCCGGTCCTCTCGTACTAGGAGCAGCTCCCATCAATCATCCAACGCCCACACCAGATAGGGACCGAACTGTCTCACGACGTTCTAAACCCAGCTCGCGTACCACTTTAAATGGCGAACAGCCATACCCTTGGGACCGACTTCAGCCCCAGGATGTGATGAGCCGACATCGAGGTGCCAAACACCGCCGTCGATATGAACTCTTGGGCGGTATCAGCCTGTTATCCCCGGAGTACCTTTTATCCGTTGAGCGATGGCCCTTCCATTCAGAACCACCGGATCACTATGACCTACTTTCGTACCTGCTCGACGTGTCTGTCTCGCAGTTAAGCTGGCTTATGCCATTGCACTAACCTCCTGATGTCCGACCAGGATTAGCCAACCTTCGTGCTCCTCCGTTACGCTTTGGGAGGAGACCGCCCCAGTCAAACTACCCACCAGACACTGTCCACACGCCCGATAAGGGCGCAATGTTAGAACATCGAACATACAAGGGTGGTATTTCAAGGTAGACTCCACATCATCTGGCGACAATGCTTCTTAGTCTCCCACCTATCCTACACATGTAGGGTCAATGTTCAGTGCCAAGCTGTAGTAAAGGTTCACGGGGTCTTTCCGTCTAGGTGCGGGTACACAGCATCTTCACTGCAATTTCAATTTCACTGAGTCTCGGGTGGAGACAGCGAGGCCATGGTTACACCATTCGTGCAGGTCGGAACTTACCCGACAAGGAATTTCGCTACCTTAGGACCGTTATAGTTACGGCCGCCGTTTACCGGGGCTTCGATCAAGAGCTTCGCTTGCGCTAACCCCATCAATTAACCTTCCGGCACCGGGCAGGTGTCACACCGTATACGTCATCTTTCGATTTAGCACAGTGCTGTGTTTTTAATAAACAGTCCCAGCCTCCTGGTCACTGCGGCCCTCACCTGCTTCATGCGCGAAGCACTACACAAGCAAGGGCGTACCTTCTCCCGAAGTTACGGTACAATTTTGCCGAGTTCCTTCACCCGAGTTCTCTCAAGCGCCTTAGTATTCTCTACCTGACCACCTGTGTCGGTTTGGGGTACGGTTCGCTATATCATAAGTTTAGAGGCTTTTCCTGGAAGCAGGGTATTTGCTACTTCAACTCCGTAGAGTCTCGTCTCGTGTCTCAGGCTCATCTTTTAAATGTGGTGTCCGGATTTTCCTAAACACCAACCCTACGCACTTTCACTTGGACTACCAACGCCAAGCTAGCATAACCTTCTCCGTCCCCCCTTCACTGATATAACAAGTACGGAAATATTAATCCGTTTCCCATCGACTACGCGTTTCCGCCTCGCCTTAGGGGCCGACTTACCCTGCCCTGATTAGCATGGGACAGGAAACCTTGGTCTTCCGGCGTGGGGG
>NZ_AUAV01000032.1 GCF_000428905.1 Brumicola pallidula DSM 14239 = ACAM 615 | reverse complement strand
TCCTCGAAAACCACTAAAAACTCTTTTTAGTAAACTCAAAACCACCCTGAGAGACAGCTGTAACAAAGGGTAGTGTATAGTGTTAATTTGTCTTAAACTCGAAATTAACTATAAGTATGTTCAACTTAAAACAAGCGAATTAATTTCATGGCATGAAGAGCTCATTCACAAAGATGATAAAAAGACGGCAAGAAAGCAAGAACAACAAGCAATGCCAAATGCAGATGGGCCAACCGTTCATTACGATGGCAGTATCGATATTCCGCTTGCACCTGGTTTAGATTAACCACATCATTTTATTAGCGCCTAAGTGTTTTATTTACTGGGCGCTTTTTTATATATTACCAGTGTGTCGAGTCTCTAGCGAAGCCAGCCGCGCTTGCTATTGTAAAATGTGAAGAAGAAGTGGCTGGGAAATGGAGACAAGGCAGAGCGCTAATTGGCGTCATCACAGATATAAAATCAACAAGCCAAATAGAGCATATAGTCAATCGCGGCTACAATGTAGAAAACCTTAAAGTGGCACTCGAACATCTTTAGTATTCACAAATTCATCGCATCGTCGTGCGACGTCTAACAAATTTGTTTGCATTTTACATAATTACATTGTACTTTATTTGAGCAGAAGATTATTTGATTAAAATTTATTAAAGGACTAAATATATATGAAAGCTATACTTAAAGAAAAAAATGACATTCGTACGGAAAATAATACTTTGTGCTGGTTTGCTTGTTCTGTTGCCCTTCAGTTTTAATACTAGTGCGATTGAACCACTTTCATAAGAATCTGTTGTAATGTGTCATGGATGCAATGAGCAGCAGAAAAAAACGTGATTTATCAAAAAGCAGTCGACGAATTTGGTTGGGAGAACTACGATCCGCTTACTCAATTAGATACTGAAGTCAGTCCACGGATTATATACTCTTTCGATTTTACAAATAAGACAGTGTCAGCCTTCTGGGTTTATTACGCTTATGATTTCGCAACAAGGAGACCATACACTGTTGAAGCCTTAAACGCTTCATTTGTGCCAAACAACATCAAATTACCTTGGATTGAATTCGTAGATAAAGTTAATTCTTATGCAACCCAAGACATAGATGTACCATTCGACGGTTTTGATTTCCTAACAAACTATAATACTAGACAAGACGTTTATGATTATGCTCGTGTAGCGATAGATAGTGACATTTCAGGGATCAGGCTTGGCTTCTCATCAGTTATTCAAGCTTTTGGTAGCTTAGCGGGTGTGACTATAAGTGGTGCATTTAGCAATATAACAATTAATTTCTCTGATGGAGTTACTGTTACTCTCAGAATAGCCACATCAGGATCAACGACGATTAGTGACATTTTAAATATCCAGCTTGAGTACGTGCCAGATTCTGCAATTTACACCGATGAAGAAGGGACTGAAGTGCGGTTGCCAGATGACCCAAGTGATGGAAACGATCTTCTAGACTTTGAGTTTGTCGGTTCTGAGAATGATTTTGATAACATTGACAATTTGTTCGATCGGAATGGATTTAGTGGAAGTGGAAGTTCTGCTGGCGGCAACTACTCTATGTCAAACGGAATGTTGACTTGTCACGTTAATAGAACGACAGTAGGTGAAGACGAAGATGGCAATCCTAAATATACATATCGTTACACCTGTCAATAATGAAGGTAAAAATTATGGAAAACCTACAAGGTTATAGATTAATATATTCATTTTCATTGATTGCTTTAAGTTTTATTTCGGCAACATTTTTTATGATAATTTTATTCACAGAAACAACAAGAGGTGTGTCTTTTTTTAGCTACGTTTTTTTAGGTCAAATTATAATACTTTTGTCTATAATTGCATTTACGTATTTAACAATCACTGGTTACTTGAAGGGAAATATATTTAAAATGAAATTATCTATAATGTTAGCAATCTTTCCTTTGTTTAACCCTTTATTTATGTTTGGGAATTTCTTATTTTTCAAAGATAAAAGTAAGTTCAAGCCTCGTAATAAACCAAAGTTTCGAGGCTGAGTGTTATTTTATGTTACCGACAGGACATATACATATATTTTTGTTGTCGATTGCCCGTAAACTGTCTTCTACATGTAATTAGACATAGATGATGACCAGATGCACCGATGACTTGTGCATTTGGTTTTCTAAATTTATCGATGCATAATGAATAACAATGACCAGTCGAAAACTCTACAAATGTTTGTCATCCTATCATCCAAATAGCGCACTCAAGGATGAGCCCGTTGCTGGCAATTCAGCAAACGGCGAAATACAAACGCCGCCGACCGGAAAACACCTTGTTGTATCAACTGGTCGAGCAATACTATCCGGAATTCAAAGAAGCCATATCTGAACAAGGTAAATACTTACCTAAATTTGTTGAGCGTGAGTTTGAAGACTTTTTGCGATGTGGTCGTT
>NZ_AUAV01000031.1 GCF_000428905.1 Brumicola pallidula DSM 14239 = ACAM 615 | reverse complement strand
CATGTTTTAATGAATTTCCCAACCCATAATCCACCAGTATAGCGTGCTGCCTTCTTAGTTGGTAGTGTATGGTTTGTGCCGATGCATTTATCGCCGTAAGACACATTTATTTATTGAGCGTAAAAAGCCCCGAAAGCTAGACAACACTTTCGGGGCTTTTTACTTCGTTCTTGCAATATTACTGACTAAAAGTGATATCTTAACTTCACTCCATAGTTTCTAGGATGTAAATAACTGCCCTGTACCAAGTTGTTACCGCCAACATTGGTTCTAGCCAAAACCTCTTCGTCCTCAATGTTTTCAGCAAACAGTTCTAAGGATAGTGTTTCATCAAGTGAAAGCCAGGTCACGCGTAGATCCGTCTTTGTATAAGAATCTTGTAACTGACTTGCGTATATTGACACATCATCTGTATCGTATTCTGCTGAATAATAGAACTGTAAGTAAGGCGTTATAGTGCCCTTATCGCCAAGATTAAACTCGTGTCCAGCACCTAAGCTAAGCGTCATATCAGGCGACCAAGGTGTCGTTGCACCGTCTAGCAAGAGAAGCCCATTATTGACATCACTCGAGAGTAAACCATCATTTAATTGGAAGGGATTAGTCACACCAAAACTATCGTATTCTGCATCCATCAAAGACAGGCCAGCATTAATAAACCAATACTCTGTTGGTACCCAGTTAACTTCAGCTTCAAAACCTAAGACATCTGAGGCTCCCGCATTTTCACTTACTGTTACTGCGGTAGACGTATTGCCTTCAGGAAACGTCAATCGCTGGGTAACAAGATTAGAAAACTCATTCATATAAAATGCAAAGTTCAGTTGCAATGAGTTGTCTAAAAACCTATTTTTCATGCCTACTTCCCATGCTTCCGACTCTTGCTGGTCAAATGAGCTTCCGTTACTGTTGAGACCTCCAGATAAAAATCCGGTAGAACCAGAGCCATATATCATGGAGTTATCGTTTAGATCGTAATTAAAACCAATTTTCCAAGTGACGATATCAAACGTTTCTGAACCTGCTCTGCCGTCAGCGACTGTATAGTTATATAAATCGATTGGACGTCCATTAATACCAAATTTAGAGACACCAGGTAAAAAGCTACCATCGCTGGCTTTTGATGTTCCAAAAGAAGTGGTGGTGTCTTTTTCTTCTTCGTTGTACCTGATCCCGGCGATTAAGGTCAATGCATCGGAAATGCTGTATTCCCCTTGGAAGAATAAACCTAGCGTGGTTACGTCGATTTCCTGGAAATCGGTGTAGTCACTAAAGCTGCCAGCCCCGAACGGGTCGATTGACTCGGTACCATTAAACAAGGTGAACTCTCTACCTTGAGAATCGGTGACGGTGCCAAATGGCGCGTTGGTTTGTGTTCTAAATTGAGAAAAACCAAAACCGATTTGGTCTTTTGAATAGTAAGCGCCAGCGGTCCAGAACAGGTTACTGTCGTTGTTAGAAGAAATCTGCAGTTCTTGCGTGACTGACTCAACCGCTTCGTCCCAAAAATAAGCATAGCCGGGAGTCGGACTGAAGTCACCATCAAAATCCAGAGCACTACTAAAATCGGTGTATGAAGAGACTGATTTAACAGTAACGCTGTCAAGATCCCAGTTAAGTTCAACTGTTAGATTATCTTCTTGGTTATCACGCTTATTTTCTGTGTCATAACTGACTTCGTTAGGTGTATCAAATCTCGCATTTGTGCCGGCTGAACCAGGTGCAGGATTACCAAAGTCTAAAATTTGGCCACGGACATCGGTGACTCCATCTTGATTAACCGGTGCAGGTAAACCTTCTGCTGAGAAAATACCAGGCGTTGTCCCTTTTTGCTTAATAGAGGTGAATCTTACAGTTGCATCAAAGGTCGCACTTGGTTGCCAATATGAGCTGAGGCGGTAGTTAAAACTATCGTCTTGTCCAAGATCACCTGCGGGCCCAACATTTTTAATATAGCCGTCACTGCGAACAGTCTGAACCGCTACCCTAATCGCCAAATCATCAGTAATTGGCTGATTGATAAAGGTTTCAGTGCTTCGACGATTGAATCGTTCGAAGCCAAGTTTGACACCCATATCAAAATCGCCAAGAGTTGCTCTATTCGTGGTCAGATTCACCGCACCAGCAAATGTATTTCGCCCATAAAGTGTGCCCTGAGGACCTTTCAACACCTCTATGCGAGCAACGTCAAAATATGCCTGTGACTGCTGTGACGCCCTAGGTCGGTAAACACCGTCAGCGAAAAAGCCTGCGATCGATGCGTTATCCGCAAAGGTATTATTAGAGTTAGCACCGCGGATCGCAATTTTTGCATCTGAGCCTATGAATCCGAATGCAACTCCTGGTGTAATTAATTCTATACGGCTGATATCATCGATGCCGTAGCGCTGTATTGCATCAGCGTTTAATGCCGTCACTGAAATGCCGACGTCCTGAAGACTTTGGACTCGCTTTTGTGCGGTGACTTCGATCACCTCAAGTCCAGTTTGTTTGTTACTTTCACCGGCTTGTTCGTCTGACTCCTGAGCCACTGCTTGTTGGGCAAGCAGAGCTGTTAGCACAGCAGCACAAACTTGAGACTTTTTGCTAGTTGAGGTTACCATCATCTGTTTTTCCTTTTTTATTATTGAATATAAGCATAATGAGACTGCCAAACTTTCGCTGCAGTTAACAAAACGTATTAATGATAAAACGCTTTGCTAGATTGTCTATTTATTGCACTACTGACATCATAGACTTCGAAGTCAAAATATGTCAAGCATAGATTGAAGAATTGTTATCAGATAGTTAATTAACCGATTCTTGCATTAAGATAAATAGGAATTAAGTTGTTGAATACAATAAGTAAGTCAAGTGCTGTACACTGCCCTAACCAATTCCCTCATGCCCGCATGTGTATAAAAGAGTAAGCTGTTTAAGTACCACCCTCCTGACATAAATTCTTGAGGATTTTTTATTATGAAACCATAGCGGTAAGGCTGAACTAGACGTGGCAGAAGCACCTCAACAATATTGATGCTAAAAAGGTATTTTTTTAACAGTCAATTGAGGCTAGTTTGTTGTCGGTATATTTGGCCTAATATCTTATTATTGAGCTCGCGTTGATTGCTTAAACGTCGCTTGTAGTTGTCTAGCACCCGCAAGCATAAAACTATGATCTGAACCCAGTAAAAATAATGAAACATGCTGTTTGAGCCAATGATCCAACTCATCTAGATTGGCAATAAACATACCTGTCGCAAGTTCATATTTATTAGCAATTTGAACAATCTTTGTCACTGCTTCGAGTACTTTTGGTGCATTAGGATCAGTCTCTCCTAGCGCAACAGTTAAATCCATTCTGCCAATAAATAAACAATCTACGCCTTTTACTTGGCAAATAGCGTCGAGTTGATCAAGCGCATCAATATCCTCAATTTGTGCGATTACCACTGTATTGTTAGCATTATGCGCAAGGTTTTGCTGCATGTTGTTTGTAGTATAACCGGCCATCCGCGTAGAGCCTGCATAACCTCGACCGTTATGACCGTAATAACATTGCTTAACAATATTTTCTAATTGCTGTGCAGTTTTTACATGCGGTACAACAATACCATCGGCGCCTAGATCTAAGGTATTTAAAATAGTATCGTGATGGTCGTTTGGGATACGCACTAAAACATGCTGCTGATTCGCTTTTGCTGCCAATATGCAGGTATCTAAATCACGCCTGTCGAAAGCGGCGTGCTCTGCATCAAGGCATATTGTCGCAAAGCCAACTTTTGATAATACTTCAGTGTTATGAAAGTGGGGTGTTTTTACGAATGTTCCTAATAGCGGCTGTTTATTGGCCAAAGCCTGTTTAAATTCATGCATCTTTTTTATTTACCCACTGTTTAATTAGATTGGCAATAATAGTTTATTGTTAATTCCTTACGGGCCCTACCGTCTTTCCTTGAACCAACGCGCCAGACCATACGCGAAGTTGAGCTGGATTGTCAGGCGCCGCTAT
>NZ_AUAV01000030.1 GCF_000428905.1 Brumicola pallidula DSM 14239 = ACAM 615 | reverse complement strand
GCGTTATCGCACAGAGCGCGATGATGTTGCACCCAGTTTATGCCTGACGGCAATAGCGATACGGTACCACCTGATCCCATTTCGAACTCAGAAGTGAAACGTATTAGCGGCAATGGTAGTGTGGGGTTTCCCCATGTGAGAGTAGCACACCGTCAGGCTCCCATTTAAGAGCCCGTCCCTGTGACGGGTTTTTTCTTTCTAGACGTTAAACTATTTAGCTATATAGTTTAGTCTTCAACGATACAGTTCAACGCAGCGCGTGAGTATCCGCAAGCACCATTGAAATCTAATTTGATGGTGTCTAAAATTCTCTTTCGGGTTTGCCAACATCAGTAGAGGGTGATGGATTACATCAAAATGATTGGCCTATAAATGCCATGGTGGCAGCGGTAATGTGGATTTCTTGAGTTTGCTTTGTGTATCATCAAAGATTAGGCCAGCGAGACTGGCCTAATTTGGTAATGACGCCACTATATAGGTTCAGATGTAGAAACAACTTCAGGGGGAGGAGGCGGATGCTGAATGTTCATATGCTTTGCATACGCAGCTGTGAATGCATTTTCCTGAAATGCTTTTAATCCAGTCTCGGAAAAAGGCACAACGACAGGGTTTCGCTTAATTGATTCTTTAAAAACTTGTGGAGACATCGTCTCAACATCAAGTTCATGAATAAGTTGAATGGCAGACTCCATTTTGAAGCCTAACGCACCGCCGGCAAACTTGCCTTTCAATGGTCTTTCTTTTATCACTACAGCGTTTATAGTGTAGTCCGCCATCAATTTACTGAACGTAGATTGAAAATAGCGAATGTCACCAGTCCCATTGCGTTTGTTAAATTCAATTTTTCTTACCCGACACTCGGGTAAGTTAAATAACCCATCTTTAAAAGATAGTAAGCAAATTATTGCCTCAGAACCTTTTAATTCAACACCACAAATTTTCATAATATACTCTCTATTTTAGACAACTATATAGTAACTCATTAAATGCTAACTCTCATCACCAAATTGGATCGCTTGACTAACAATATTAAGTCACACTACATTACCTTAGTGGGTTAGCGTTAAAAAACTAAGCCTTGCCAATAAAAGTTGGTATCATGCAGGTAGTAGCAGTTTACATGCTCTTATATCGACAACAAGGATAGACATTGACATTGGTTCCTTTGAAAAAACTACATACTTTTGGGTTTGATACTTTGGCGCAAGACTTAGTTGAAATCCACACTAAGGATGATTTAGTCTCGATATTTGAACGTCTCAAAACTAAACAATATTATTTATTAGGTGAGGGCAGCAATAGTATCTTCCTTGAAGACTTCGCTGGCACTATTGTACTTAATAAGTTAACTGGCATCGAGGTACACGAAAACGAGAACGAAACCAGTTTATCAGTCGGTTCAGGTGAATCATGGCACAACTTAGTTGAATATACATTATCGATTGGTGCATATGGGTTTGAAAACCTTGCATTAATACCAGGAACTGTAGGTGGAGCACCTATTCAAAATATCGGTGCTTATGGTGTTGAAATTGAAAAGTTTATAGTCAGTGTTGAATACTACGATATACATTTAAATTCGTTTCACATGTTGAACCATCAAGAGTGTCATTTTGTTTACCGTGACAGCATCTTCAAGCGCCAACTTTTTAATAAAGCGGTCATTACAAAGGTTAATTTTATACTCCCAAAAAATAATAAAGTGGAGCACAGTTATGTACCGCTCAATCAATTGGTTAATCCGACACCAGTAGATATATTTAACAAGGTGATTGAGGTAAGAACAGCAAAGCTACCCAATCCCAAAGTAGTGGGTAACGCAGGGAGTTTTTTTAAAAACCCAGTGGTAACAAATAACATATTAAATGACATCGAGAGGCGCTACACTGCGGTCCCACATCACAAGATCTCTAATACCAGTGTTAAGATCCCAGCGGCTTGGCTGATTGATCAACTTGGGTTTAAAGGGAAAATGTATCTAGGGGTTAAATGTCATGAAAAACAACCTTTGGTACTCGTCAATACTGGCAGCGGCAATGGAAAAGGATTACTCATGCTAGCGCGACAAATTAAACTGGATGTGAGCAACGAGTTCGCTATTGAACTAGAGAATGAAGTTCGATTGGTAGGTAAGAGCGGGTTAATAGACTTATGAGAAAGAAAGCAGCCCAAACTCGTTCTTTACTGATACAGCAACTTGCTAATGGGGAATTCAATTCTGGTGAATTCTTAGGTGAACTTGTTGGTATCAGTCGCAGTGCCGTTGCAAATCATATCAAGTATTTAACCGGCATAGGTCTCGATGTTTTCAGCGTCAAAGGCAGAGGTTATCGTTTAGCAACACCACTACAATTATTGGACCAAACGAAGATAATCCATCTTGTAGGTCAAAAAAAAACGGACACAGTCAAAGTAATAAGCGTAATTGGTTCAACCAATACCTATATTAAAGAGCGTTTGCATGAATTACCTCAAGGTTTTGTTTGTCTTGCTGAAGCACAAACTCATGGTCGTGGAAGGCGTGGTAAAACATGGGTATCGCCTTTCGGTTCGAGCATCTATATGTCGATGGCTTGGACCTTCAAAGGCGGCTATCAGTCAATGGCTGGTGTATCTCTATTAGTCGGGATTGCAATTAACCGTTCCTTAAAGAAGATTGGCGTTAGTAATTGTAAGTTAAAATGGCCCAACGATGTTTATTATAATTTTAAAAAACTGGCTGGGATATTGGTTGAAGTTGAAGGGCAAGTAGGCTCAGATGCAAGTGCTGTTATAGGTATTGGTATTAATATAGACTTACCTAACTCGATAGACGGAATCGACCAACCTTTTATCGATGTAACTAGCATTACGCAACAACCAGTTGATAGAAATAAATTAGCCGCACTCATTATAATCACCTTAACTAACATGCTTGAGGAATTTGAAGTTGAAGGTTTAAGCCCTTTTTTATCAGAGTGGAAAGAAGCCGATCTTTTTTATAATGAATACGTTTATTTAGAGTCCGGTAATAACCGAATTCATGGACTGAGCAAAGGTATAAGTGACGGCGGAGCGCTGCTTTTAGAAAATGCAGGTAAAGTAACACCGCACCATGGTGGAGAAATAAGTGTTAGAAGAGGTTAAGTTATTCATTGATGTTGGGAATACCAGTATAAAATCAGCTATATATGAATCTGAGATTGCCTCTATTGGTGTTATATCTCGTCATAGCGATATGCATGAGCTCACCATACTTTTAACCACGGCAAACCGCGTTTATCTCTCAAATGTTGGAAAGGACGAAATAACTAATTATATACAAGGTGTTTGTGACACAAATAGTATTCCACTGTTTATTGCCAAAACTCAATGCAGTGCCTTCGGATTAATAAACTCTTATTCAATACCCTCAAATATGGGTGTAGACCGTTGGCTTGCAATGTTGGCCTGTATGCAAAAGAGCTCAAGTAAAACATTTTTAGTCGTTGATATAGGTACCGCAATGACAATTGATGCGGTTCAAAATGGACATCATTTAGGCGGCTGGATAGTGCCAGGCGTTATATTGCTTAAACAAAGTCTACTTAAAAATACGCATCGTGTTTTCTCAGATGACAAAAATTTGAGTTTAACCAGCTTTGGTAACGACACACCACGCTGTGTCGATAACGGTTGTACTGCTCAAATTTTGGGAACTTTGTTGATGGCTGTTCAAGAAATGAAAAAAAATATCGATAAATTTGAAATATTTTTGACTGGCGGAGATAGAAATTTGTTTTTGGGTCTTAATATGCAAAATATTATTGAGCATGAAAATCTAGTATTAGAAGGCTTAACCTTGTTTGTTGATTAAAAAATGTTAATAAATCGCAGTAAAAAAAGACATATTTAGAAAAAGTTAAAAAAAACGCATCTTTTTCACAATTAGCTATTGCCACATGCCGATCATTTCTTTACTATGCGCACCACTTGATGCAGTGCCGACTTAGCTCAGTTGGTAGAGCAACTGACTTGTAATCAGTAGGTCACCAGTTCGACTCCGGTAGTCGGCACCATCAATCTCGGAGGGGTACCCAAGCGGTCAACGGGAGCAGACTGTAAATCTGCCGGCTCAGCCTTCGCAGGTTCGAATCCTGCCCCCTCCACCACTTTCTCATGAAGTGGGGACGAGAATTAGGAATGCGGGCATCGTATAAAGGCTATTACCTCAGCCTTCCAAGCTGATGATGCGGGTTCGATTCCCGCTGCCCGCTCCATTAACGTTGCTGATATGGCTCAGTTGGTAGAGCGCACCCTTGGTAAGGGTGAGGTCGGCAGTTCGAATCTGCCTATCAGCACCACTTCCTAACATTCTTCTCTTACTTCATTGAAAATTTAATTTTTAATACGTTGCTGGGAATATTTAAAATGGCAAAGCAAAAGTTTGAACGTAATAAACCACACGTAAACGTTGGTACTATCGGCCACGTTGACCACGGTAAAACAACTCTTACAGCGGCAATCACGTCGGTATT
>NZ_AUAV01000029.1 GCF_000428905.1 Brumicola pallidula DSM 14239 = ACAM 615 | reverse complement strand
TGAGGTCCCGAAAACCAGGTACTTCTGATCCCCATCACAAGATTAACGGCAGAATCAGCCTGATAAAATTGACGTATTTGAGTCGCTTCAGTACTTTTTACACCATAATAATAATTAACTAAGTCATCACTACGATATTCTGCACCGATATAAGGTGAAAGCTGGCCATTATCAAAATTAATAGGATAACTATAGGAAATGTCGGCCTGATATCCTTCATGTGTGCCTAGTGCATCTGTGACCACTTCTATGCCAATTTTTCCAAAGCCGGTGTCGTAACTATATTCAACACCTATGTCCAGGGTGCCATCTCTGTCGTCCATGCCCATCAAAAATGGACTGTCCTGTGCTTCATAGCCGTCCAGTCGATAATTTCCCGTCAAACCGAAAGTATAATTATCATTGCCATATAACTGATAGCCAAACTTAGGACCCATCAAATAAAAATCACCGTAATTAATGATGAAGATAGGCACAGCCATGCTATCACTGCCCAGCTCAATATAACCTTCATCTTCACTGATAATACCTAGTCCAACACCCCAACTTAATTCAGGTTCATGATATTTATCAGTTGCATGTGCTTGTGGTGCGCCTATTAAAAAACCGATGGTAAGGAGCGAGTTTATAATTTTCATATTAGTACCTTTTAATGTTGTAAAAATCAGATACATAATGTATCTGCAGCTTAATCAAGAGAGTTGTCAACCAGACCTCAAGACAAAGATTACCAGTTGAATCTTTCTTGAAACTTACACATAGAAAATAAATCAGCAAAAAATAAAACCGCGCCCCAAAGATAAAATTTTATAGATACAAAGGAAGTCTAAAGGTCAATGTTGACGCTATTGTAATGGGTGCCGGAAATGCAGGACTTACCGCGGCAGCCACTGCAACGAGGAGGAGCAAAACGTTACTCTCAGAGAGGCATAATGTTTCCGGAGGATGCGCTACCTCATTTATGAGGGGAAAATTCGAATTTGAAGTCGCTCTGCAACAACTTAGTGGTATCGGGACAAAAGAGCAGCCTTTCATTTTACGAGATATATTCAATAACTTCGGGATTATGGATAACTTTCTCTGCCTTTAACCTGTTCCAACAGTCAGTTCAATAATCCTAAATCCAGCAAAATTAGTCCCTGTTGAATAGATCAGATATGTGGTTTATTCTACTTATACTCGTGTACACCGTGCTCTATTATTCTCAAGAAGTTTGCTTCCATCACCCAGTTCACGAAAAAGATGTCACTGTGCTCAGGCACAATAATTTCGATTAACACGCCACGTAATGCTGCTGCGTGAAGATATGTCATTAATGTTTGGTCTGGTATAAAATAAGGCGTCATAATTTTCACGTTGGTTCGCGCGCTAGCTAATGCGTTAATTAATGCCCAGCGTATTTTGTTATGGTCTTCATCGGGACCATCTTGAATGACTCGGGCAACGACAGATTGCTCGCTTGTTTGCTTATGTATGCTGGGTTTATGCAGGGGGAATTCAATTAGCTCACCTGTCGCAAAAAACCAATCCTCTATAAATACCTGACTAATTTGGTCAATAACCTGGCCCGTTACTTGAAATTGAACATCATCAATGGGGGTTTCTGTGTTTTTAACTACATTATTCTGGCTTATGTTCATTCCACCGATGTAAGCCACTTCACCATCCACACAGAGAATTTTTCTGTGGTTTCTTAGGTTGATAAAACGAATACTGGTAAGCGAAATGGCGGGTAAAAAACGAGCTGTTTTAACCCCTAACTTTTTTAAAGCTCGGTCTGATTTATGCCAGCTGTAACCAATGCCTATGCCGTCCAGTAGTACGTTCACAATGACACCTCGACTATGAGCTTCACCTAAGGCGTTAATAAATTGGAGTCCAACGGAATCCCAATTGAATATATAACTTGATAAAACAATGTGGTGCTTAGCGCTATTAATCGATTGGATCATAGCTGGGTAGGCTGTATCACCATTAATGAGCGGTTCAACTGTGTTGGCTGCAATATAATTAACTGGATGAATTTTATATCCAGCAATGATTGATGAATGCCAACGCTTGGGTAGATGGAAAAATTTGATGGGTTTTTGTTGATGGCGAAAATCTGGTTTACGTGTTTTTGGATGTTTTTTCTGCGCTAAACGTTTGATTCGATTTATTCCAAACAACCAATAAAACAAACTTCCCACAACGGGTGAAAGTATAACAAGGCCAATCCAGGCCAGTGAAGTGCGTTCGTTTTCTTTGAACATCAGAACATGTAAACTGCTAATGAGAGATAAACTAATATGTAAAATAATTGTTATGGTTACCCAATGGATATAGGTCCATTCAAGTAACTCTTCAAATATTTGCATAAAAGCCTACTCAGTAATGCGCGGTTAAGTGAATTATGGAAAACGACAGTACATATATAATCAGACAATATAAGTACAGCTAGAAGCTTACAACAAAATTGCAATAAATCTAATAAAGACTTTCATATGGAGATCATCATGAGCATAAAAATAAATGATTTTAAGGTAACACCAGGCGAGAAGTTTATACTTCGAGACTGCCCTACCCAGACTGATCCTCTATATCAGTCAAAGAAACATTATAAACGAATGCTCAAAAAACAGGTCACCAAATTAAGCAAACAACAACAGCTATTGTATGGGTCCAACAAATATTCACTACTATTAATATTTCAAGCAATGGATACGGCTGGCAAAGACGGCGTTATTCGCCATGTTATGTCCGGGATTAATCCACAGGGCTGTCAGGTCACTAGTTTCAAACATCCGAGCGCTAATGAATTGGAGCATGATTTTTTATGGCGAACCAATCAAGCGTTGCCTGAACGCGGTCGTATTGGTGTATTTAACCGCTCGTATTATGAAGAAGTGCTGATAGTCCGAGTGCACCCTAAAATACTCGAAGCTCAGAAAATTCCAGAGGAACATTTTGCTAAAGGTGACTTATGGCAAGACCGCTTTCGTTCTATTAATAATGTAGAGAAACATCTGCACAATGGCGGTACCCACATTATTAAAATATTTTTGCACCTTTCTCAGGAAGAACAGCGCTTGCGTTTTATTGATCGCATAGATGACCCAGATAAAAATTGGAAGTTTACTGATGCTGATATAAAAGAACGAGAGTTTTGGCCACAGTATCAGGAGGCTTACCAAGCATGTTTGCAAGAAACGAGCACAAGCGATAATCCTTGGTATGCTGTGCCAGCAGATGATAAAAAGAACGCACGCTTAATTGTTGCCAAAATTATGCATAAAACATTAAAGGCCCTGAATATGAGCTATCCGATTAGTGATGAACAACGCAAGCTAGAGCTACAGTTATTAAAGCAAAAACTGTTGAAGTAAGCAGTTCTGCGTGACTAACATTACCACACGGAGTTTACTCAATGATTCACCTATATAATTTACCAATAGCGCTCCATACTTATTTGTCCTGGGGAGCGTCGTAAGTGCTTTTTAAAACCCAATTCATTAAGTACTTGCATCGCGTCTGCTATCATTGCTGGATTTCCGCAAAGCATGACTTGAGTGTTTTCAGGATTGATGTCAATTTTTGTTTGGTTTTGAATGACACCACTTTTAATAAGTGCCGGGATCCTTCCTTGAATAGTGCCGGCATGCTTTTCTCTGCTCACCACTGGCACAAAAGAAAACTGTTCTGCATGATCATTTTGCCATTTTTCTATTTTTGCTAGGTATGCTAAATCATGAAACTTTCTTACACCATAAACTAACGTGATGTTTTTATAAGTTCGCCAAGGTTCACGCGTTTCCAAGATAGATAAAAAAGGGCCAACACCAGTCCCAGTGGCAAGCATAAGTAAATTTTCACTGGCTGGAACTTCATTGAGAACTAAAAATCCAGTTGCTGGAGACATTATTTTCAGCTTGTCTCCCTTTTGAAGCGCATGTAACTTAGGTGATAAACTCCCCTCTTCTACAGGCACAGCAATCACTTCTAACACATCTGATTGAGGAGAATTAACCAATGAATATGGCCTAGAAATCACAGTGCCGTCCTGCATTTCAACACCAATTTTGGCAAACTGACCTGCGGTAAATGTTGGAAATTCAGAACATGAAAAGTACAAACTAAACAAATGCGGATTCCAGTCCACCCTATCAATGATTACTGCGTCGTGCCATTTAGCCATTGTTGGTTTCTACTTATATATTTTCAAGTATCTCTTGAAAAGGTTGAGGCTTATGAATTGCATAACCTTGAGCATAATCAACACCAAGTTCTTTTAACATATCTTTGATATCATCAGACTCAACGAACTCAGCGATGGTTTGCATTCCCATAATATGGCCAATTTGATGAATTGACTTGACCATAGCGTAGTCTATTCTATCTTCTATCATATCTTTCACAAACAAACCGTCTATTTTTAGATAATCCACGGATAGATTTTTTAAATAGCCAAATGATGAAAGTCCACTACCAAAATCATCTAAAGCAAAATAGCACCCAAACTTTTTAAGGTTGTTTATAAAGTTTTCAGCCAGTAGAAGGTGTGAGATAGCCGCAGTCTCTGTTATTTCAAAACAAATTTTACTCCCATCGACCCTATGTTGACTAAATTTGGAAACGATAAAGTCTAATATGCTTGCATCAGTCAACGAATGGCCAGAGAGATTAATCGAAACGAAATCAACGGTGTTCAAAAAAACAGGATTTTCTTCCAGTACACGAAAGGCTTTTTCTATGACCCACCGGTCGACTTGCTCAATCAGATTATAACGTTCTGCTGATGGCAAAAACGCACCAGGTGGAATGATGTTTCCCTCCTCATCTTGCATTCTAACAAGCAGTTCATAATGCATTTTATCGCTGTTATTAAGTGACTCGATACTTTGCGCGTAAAGACAGAATCGGTCCTCGGTTAAAGCCTGTTGAATGATGTTAACCCATTGCATTTCACCATGGCGTTTAGTTAAACCCTCATCATCAATATGATATACATGAATACGATTACGCCCAGAGTCCTTAGCCATATAACATGCCGCATCAGCGTCTTTTAATAAACCGGTTAATGTACTTCCAATTCCTATTATGGGCACTAAGCCAATGCTCGCGCTCGTTCTGAATCTATGTTCTTCAAACTGAAAATGATAATTTTGAATTGCCGTTTGTAAAAGCGTGGCAACCTAGTGTGCCCCTTCAATTGAGCAGTCTGTCATCAACACGCCAAACTCATCACCGCCTAGCCGCGCTAGTGTACCGCTTGCTCGAATAATTTTTTTTAGCACCACACTCAGTTGACGAAGCATTTCATCGCCGGCTGCATGCCCGCAAGTATCATTTACTACTTTAAATTGGTCGAGGTCGATATAACACATTGCATGTTCTGATTTATCATGTACGTTGCTCGTTATCATATCTTCAATGCGGCGTTCAAATTCTCGACGATTAAAGAGCCCGGTTAGGTCATCGTGGGATGAAAGGTAACTGAGTTTGTCCTCTACTTGCTTGCGTTTAGTAATATCAAGGTTAGACGAGCGGACACCTATTTGTTTACCCTTATCGTCAGTAACTTGCATACAGGTATGATTAAACCAAACAGTTGAGTCCTCTTTTGAGAGTAAACGCAGATCAAAAGCCTCAGGGTCACCATTGTCATTTATTTTATGTACGTGACACTTCCATATACCAATATCGTCGGGATGAATTAGCTGATCCATTAAGTTAGGCGTGTCATAAAAGGCCTGTTGATCATACCCGGTTAAATTGATGCAGGATGGAGACACATATTCATAGCAGCCATCAATAGAGCGTAAATAGGTAAACTCTTGTGCTAAATCTGCAATTGCGCGAAATTGTTTAGTCTTATGCTGTAGTTTAAATTTAAGCAGTGCTCCATTGGCAAGCAATGAGCCGATAATAATCGCTACCAAAGTGGGTGCAATAAAAAACGTAACTGAGGTCTCAATATAGAAAAAATATGCGTGAGTAAATGCAATCGGATAAATCAACAAAATAGTGAGAACGATGTATCTGATGAATATATAAAGAGGTGGCGTTCCTATTTCTATATGAAATACCCGATTCAATAACGAACGATTGGCCAATGCGCTTGCCTCTTCAATTTTGCAGTTAAATAACTATAAGTTACTATCTTATTCTACATTAGGTACTAATTACAAATAGGCGCTTAATACGCGCCCGGATCGGCATTTTTAACTGAATATGATTGTTGTCTGTCTAATAAAATGTGATATTTAGCGAGAAAGTGCGGTATCCCGCAATTCAAAACTTTTGGTTTAAGCAGATTCCACTATGCAGTTTCTATGTGCTTAACTAATCAGCTGCTCCGGTATGCTCTTTTTCTGCGACTGATTTGATTTTCAACCAACGCGAAAGCCAAACGCGCGAGGATGTTAATTGGATGCACAATTTGTTAATTTAGATTCAGAATAGATGACAAATGGCATGAAAAAAGGCCCCGACTATCAAGTGGGACCTTTTACAGTGTTAGACGGTAACCTATTTCTTCGTGCTGCGTCTAGCGAGACTCAATCCTGCTAAACTTAGCCCTAGCAGCGCAAGCGTGCCGGGTGCAGGGACATCCGCGATAGTTATTTTTCCACGTAAATTTGCTGTTGCAGACTGTCCTTCCAATACGGAAAAAGTATTCTGAGTCGAGAAACCACCTGTTGTTACATTGCCAACTTCTAACGCAAGCGTATATAATATACCTGCAATATTAAACGTCTCAGTCGGTAATACGATAGGAAACTGCACAATATCTGCTTGCGCTTGTGCCGAACCTGTATTTGGCGTGTTAATCAACGACAGTAAATAAGTGAACATTTCATTTGCGCCAAATGGATTAGTGAAGTCAATGGTTATACTTAGATCTACCGAATCAGCGCCCGTTCCTGATACAATTGTACCATTGAAGTAGGTAATTTCTCCGATGTCGAAGAATGAGCCTATAGTTCCGGCAATGCTCTGACCCTCGCAGACCAGTGATGACGGTTCCGTACCATTACCACCGGTGCCCCACGTGAATGTGTCCGAACCTACACCCGAGTTTACCATTGTGGTCGGACCTTGAGCATTCTGGAATACACACGAACTTGTCCCATCAATCGGAGCCGCATATGCTGACAACGAAATACCGCAATACGCGATTACGGCAAAAACTGCTTGGATTAGTTGCTTTTTCATAATTATTTTCCTTTAATTAATTTTTACTCATTATTTTAGAATAGCAATACGAAAATTGTGCCACTGAACCAATTATGCCAAATAATATTGTGCAAAAAATATACCGAAAATAAATTATGATTAAAAAACAAACAGTTGTATCTTTTGGTGTTTTTTTAATCAATTAAGTGTAAAAAAACCTGACAGTAGTTAACTCAAAGTTCTTATTAATCGAAGTCAAATTCAGGTTTAGTGATACTTATTTCAATAGCATATATTCCGTTTATGCCATTAATTTAGGTCTTAAGCTTCTTTTCAATGCGCAGATGACAGCAATTAAAATTCAATTTGGTGTATTTAGCGGTGAGTTTTTTAACATAGAAAGTGTAAAGAAAGCTGACAGGCTGCAGTGGGGTTGTTGGATCTCTATATTTCGCGCAGTCGAATTAAGGTTGTATGCTCGCACTATGGCTAGACCGAGACCTGAACCATCGTTATTTGATTGATTATTCCGCCAAAATGCTTGTAAAGCGAGAGTCTGATTTTTTTATCTATGCCCGGACCATTATCTGAAAAGCTTATCCAGTTATCGCCGACTTCAACACGGATCAATCCATTTACGGCACCATGCTTAATTGCATTTTCAATGATATTTTTACACGCAATCGTCAGTGCACTGTGGTCACCATAAATAACCGAGTCATTATTACCTGTTACTATCAGTTCGAGATCTTTATCTTCACGCAGTACCAGGGGACCTAAAAGCTGGCAGGCATCGGTCACGGGTTTGACGATAAGTATCGGCTTAAGTAAATAGGTATTCGAGTTTTGCGCCCGGGACAAATCAAGAAGTTGTTCAACACTGCGGCTCATATAGCTTA
>NZ_AUAV01000028.1 GCF_000428905.1 Brumicola pallidula DSM 14239 = ACAM 615 | reverse complement strand
CGTTCCTTATGTCTGCTTTTTTATTCAAATTTATCGTTTTACTGTGAATGAAAATGATAATTGAGTAGCAAAAGTCAGCCTACTTAAAGTGAATCCATATGAATCGCATAGGCCTATGTATATTTAACTTCAAATCGGTCATCATAGTTATGAAGAACTAAAGATTGCTTTATCTTTTCAATTTCTTCTAACTCAACCTTGCGCAGATCGATTTTGTAGTCGCTAAATCGAGCTTTGATTCTCAATACATTAGCATCAAAAATAATCAATTCTAATGTATTAATATGTGGAGCAGGTAAATCATGCCCTTCAAGAGAAACTTTTGTTCCGCGCTCCTCATCTGGCAGGGCAAATTCATAAAATAATGTTCTGTGTAGTAAAAGAGTTTTAATACAACCATCTCCAACATCAAGAGCAAATGAAATAATGAGATCTTTTTCCGTTTCCTCAATATCCATAAAGCTAACCACATCCATTAATTCCACCCCCACTGTTCAAGTGATTTCGATACTACTTCAATGCTAATGCTCATTAATTTTTTGTTCGATTTTCTTACTGTAATGTTCAAGCTGATGTTTATCTAGGGTAATGTCGAAAGCCTCTGTCAGTACCGCTGCAACTATCCTGATTATTGGCTCTTTCAAAATACTAGAGGACGATAGTATATCAATTGCCTCAGTATAATATCCATCAAGGCCGTTAACGGCAGATGCTTGCTCGCCAAGAGGATTCCACTTTTCCAGTATGTTTGCGACGGACATTATTAATTCTTCTTTCACAGTGACCTCCTAACGAAATTTAACGCAAAATAACGGTTTACAATATAAAGGCACGAAGCCACAGCCATTACCTGAAATTTAAAGAGGCTTAAATCCTACTATTAATTGAACAATAAATACAAAATGTTTTCTAAACCACAGTGAATCTAAGCGCTATGTTTCCTGCGACTTAGTTCGCATTCGCCCCTTGGCAAAGCGCTATCATTAAAGGAGGAGTCATGGAGTTACAATTTAAAACTGTTTCAGTGACAATCAGTGGTGATTACTATCAAGTGTTATTTCATGATGACTTAGATGTCGATGATGAGCCTTACTTTATGATTCAAAGGCAATTTGAATTTCCAGAGGGCAACCTTGATAATTAGCTTACTGATGCCAAATAAGAAATGTCTACTATACTAGACAGAATTATGTTGAAAAGAAATTATATGTACGTTATATTAGACAATGTATTGTAATTACAGCGCTAATTGCAAGTTATGTTAGACATTGTGCTTTGCAAGGTGAGCTATGAAATTGACCCTACAACTATTTAATGAAAACCGTTGGCAAGACGCATTTGAAATAGACATTGCTTCGCCTGAACTAGGTAAACTCAGCAAGCTAACCCTGAAACCCTTATTTGATTATGCGGTTAATTATTTTGGTGAGGCAGGATCACGAAGCTTTACCGCAAAGGTCAGTGTAAATCCAATGGACACAAAGACTTATTCAAGTTGGCCTGCCGTATTTGAAGACATTATGCCGATGGGATATGCACAAACAATATGGCTAAATATGCTTAATCTGCAAAACAGCCCCGTATCGGAACAAAATATAGCGCTATTAAAGCAAGGTACGATTGCACCAATTGGCAATATGCGAATAAAGGAATCAATTGAAACCGCTCTAAATGAACAAGTGGGTCAATTAGAGCAGATGCGGTTTAACAAAGATAAAGCTATTGAGCGAGATACTGATTTTCTTGATTACTCCCGCCAGCGTGGCGCAGTATCAGGTGGCGCAACTGGTGCTGGCGGCGCCGCTCCTAAGCTTCTATTAAGACAAAATGATTTGAATGAAGTTTGGGTAGATACTGAGCAAAATGACAACACAACGGATCGGCATTATTTAGTAAAATTTCCACGTAATCAAGGGGAAATAGATAAGGATATTTTACGTACTGAATATCACTATTACCATGAATTGGCATCACTTGGATTTAATACGATAAGCACTAATGCTATGGAATTACATGAAGGGATTAGAAACCCTTCGCTCTGGCTCCCTAGATTCGATAGGGAGATGGTTGAAGGTACCGTTCATCGCTATGGTGTTGAATCTGTTTACTCATTAGTTAACGCAGCATCTGGCAGCTATCTTAAACATGAAGACGTACTAGCAAAGTTAGCCACGGTAATAAATACTATGACAGCAACTGAGCTTGCTGCACAATACCTTAAACGTGATTTCTTAAATATAGTGTTTGGTAATTCAGATAATCATGGCCGCAATACGTCAGTTTTGAAAAAGGACGACAAAATATATTTAGCGCCAATTTACGACTTCGCTCCAATGAAAGCTGATCCTGAAACTATTCCAAGAACAACAAATTGGAATAATGAGTTCCAACAGGCAGGAAACATAAATTGGTTAGCTTTGTGTGAGTCACTATCAGCTTACGGTGATCCGGCTTACTTTAAAAATGAACTGCGGGAGCTGGCGCTTCAACTTGAAAATTTACCTGATCGGCTAGCAAAGCGAGGTGTCCCTGGTAGTATTTTAACTATGCCGGTAATGGGTTTTGAACATTTGACAGATAAATTGGGGCAATGGGAGTTAATACCATGAAACGCAAACATGATGTTGATCGCTTTGAAATTAAACAAAAGCTAGTGGGTGATATGCTAGCTGGCACTAAAACGATGGGCGAGGTTGGTAAAGCACTGAGAGTTGATGCCCTTAAAATGTCTCAGACGAATGTTTGCAAATTAACGGGCTTAAGTAGACAAGTAGTAAGTGATATTGAAAACGACATGGGCAATCCTAGACTAGACAGCTTACAGGCTTACTTCACATTAATGGGGCTTGAGTTAGCGGTGCTTCCACGAGAACGCAGTGAGCTATAAATCACACAAACATATTTAAAACCTGGGATAGAGACTGTGCACATAATCTAGGTGCGGTAGACGACAATTTAGCGCTGGATTGGAAACGACATTAGAGATGTCATTTTAGGCCACCTGCAGAGGTGCGGTTCTAGCTTCTATGAGAGAGTCGACCCGCTTTCACAATTGAATACAATATCGCGGTAGCCTTTGCATCTTTTACTGTATGTAGGGTTCTGGGGACATTCCGTCCGCTAAAGACATAATCGCTGTAAGCCCTTGCCTTTCAAGCCCTGCCGAAGGGTATCAAATTTCTTAATAGCAGAATGTTGTTTATTACACTATCACAACCCTTTTGAAGTTTATCTATGGCATTCAAAGAACGAATCAGAATCCTTGTCGATTCTGAAATTAACGTTCTCTACGGCCCTCCCAAATACTCTATCGAAGTACAGCGATTATATTTTGCTCTGAATGACGATGAGGAACGGGCCGTTTCTTCTATCCGAAATCGCTCCCATAAGTGCTTTTTTATCGTTCTACTTGGGGTTCTAGGGATTTTCCCCTCTAAAGTAACATAAATCGCTATACTCATCGCTTTTATTGGCTTGCGGGACTGGGTTACTTTCAAAAAAAGTGTCAAATTATGCGTTTATCAACCTTTTAAATGTAACTTGTCCCTTATGGCTATAAAAAATGAACTGTCTATTCTGACCAAAGCTGAGCAGGCTGATCTGTATTCACCGCCAACATTATCACTTGAACAGCAACGCTTATATTTTACACCAAACGAGATTGAGCTAACAGAGTTGAAAAGTTTTCGGTTAAGAAACCACCGATGTTATTTCATTGCTTTGTTAGGTTATTTTAAGTCTAAACCAATTATTCTCGCGCCCAGCTTTAGCCTTATTTTTGATGACATGCAGTTCATTTCAGCTCAAATTCAAGGAAGTAAAGGAATAAGGCCCTTCAGTGTCAATAAAGTGCAGCGAGACCGAATATACTTGCGAATACTGCGTTTACTAAACTATCAGAAATGGGATGAAAGCCGACATTTTACGCCCTTGTTCGATCATCTTGTTTTGATAGGCAATGCTTGGCTAGAGCCTCGTTATTTGTTTGATACTGCCACTGAATACTTAGCCCTTCATAGAATTGCCATCCCCAAATATACGGTATTGCAAAGGCTGATTAGTCGTGTCATTCAACACGTCAAAAAATCTCTGAATAACACGCTACGCCAATATGTGCAGCGGGCACTCAATCGAGGTGAAGCTTGGCATTTTTTAAGGCGTGCTATTGCATCGGTTAATCGTGATCAGTTTCGAGGAAAAAATGAAACCGAAATCGTCATATGGAACGAGTGTGCCCGATTGACGGCAAATGCTATCATTTACTTTAACTCGATGGTCCTAAGCCATTTACTGTTACACTTCAAGGAAGTAGGTGACGAGGAAAAAGCAGCCATAACTCGACAAGTCTCCCCTGCGGCATGGCAGAATATTAATATGAGCGGTACTTATCAATTCGCTAATGACCATGAGTTACCTGATTTACAGCCAATAGCGAAGCCTATTGTTGATAATAGCGTCCAAAAAGAGAAGTAACCCATCTCTGTAAGCCACTATATAAAAGGGGTATAGCGATTTATGTTACTTTAGAGGGGGAAATCCCTAGAACCCCATATTTTAATAGCGCCATGGCGTTATCATTACATATGATAGCTTCTTGCTCTGGCCGTTCGTCTAGCAAGCTATCCAGTATTGTGCTGATGATTTCAAAGACTGCGCCGAGTTCGTCGGCAATGTCTTCTCTTATCTGTTCTATATCCATTCTGTTACTGCTCCTAGTTAAGTAATTGAGACCGATATTATCAGTTTAGCCTCAGCACCGGTAACTGCACCTTGGCATCGTGTTGTGTCAACTATTGGAAGTGGTTTAACGATACGGAAATATACCGCATCTAAAATCATCTGAACCTCTATGAACAATAATAAACGATTAGTCGTTGCCTTAATTTTACTTTTATCGAGTGGCTGTGACGCAGACCAACAAACGCAAGAAAATTTACCTTCAGCAGTCAAGGTGAAAAAGTCATCTTCAGGCATCTGTCACGACGAATCTAGCGCATCATAACCAGCGCAACCGCCTCTTGCTTAAAATCGTTTGGATATTTTTTTAAAATGCGTTTAGTCATTTTGACACCTCAATAATTGGAGTTTATCCTTTATTAAACTGTCCGGCTAATTCAACCACAACAGTCGCAGCTGGATCGTCTTATCGCTTGCATGATTTGACGCCATCAGATCCTGATTGGAGCGGCTGGCCTGATGAAATGTTAACGTCAGAGAGTATTGGCGGGGGTCCTGACTTTCGTGACTTTCTGTTAAACACTCTAAAACCCTTAATCGAAAGTCGTTTTCCTGTCGATGCCTCAAATTCAGTGTTATTTGGACATTCTTTTGGCGGTCTTTTTGCCCTAAATACAATGCTAGAGGCACCAGGTGCTTTTGCGAATATCCTTTCACTAAGTCCGTCGCTTTGGTTTGCTGAGCGCCGTATTTTGAAAACGCTACAAAAACGCCTTGAAAATGCAGTCAAATTTTCCGAAAAAATTGCAATTTATGTCGGTGGGAGAGAAGAAAACATTGCGAGTGAATCATCTCGAATGACAAGCAATGTAGAGGCTCTAGGAAAAATTATTGCAGCACAGAAATCAAATTTCGGTGGCAGCGATATTCAGGTACTAGCGGATAGAACACATCATAATATTCTAGGTCAGGGAGTCACTATGGGCTTGGAGTTTCTTCTTTCCCATGAAAGCAGGAAAAAGTAAGTTCAGAGATTCAAATGACACTCTTTCTGTAAAGCAATAACGTCTTTATGTAAATATTGCTTGACATTGGCCGGACAAGGCTATAATGTAAAGCTAACTTGATATAAAGACTAAGAATCTATACATATGAACAAATTAAGCGCTTCAACATCGGAAAAGACAAAAGGGATGAAAAGTTCAATTTTTGTTGCATCGACATTTATTTGGATAGGCATGATGATTTTTATAGATAAAGGAATTCTCTATGGGTGGTTTGCGTCAGACATGCAAATCAATTTGCTTATTGCCTTTGATACCATACTTGGCATTGTGGTTATCTTTATGTTTATGAGCCTATTAAAATCTATGGATGAGTTGCAACGAAAAATTCAATTTGATGCACTTGCATTTTCGATGGGTACAACCTTTGTTGCATCAATAACCTATTCATTGCTTACTACAGCGCAAATTGTCAGGGACTCTGAAACATCAGATCTTATATTAATCATGACTTTTTGTTATATGGCCTCTGTTATCTACGGGCAGGTAAAATACAGATGAAAAATAGGTTAAAAGTTCTGCGGGCTGAGCGTGATTGGACTCAAGCTGATCTTGCAAATAAGCTTGACGTGAGTCGTCAAACTATTAACTCAATAGAAAAAGACAAGTACGACCCCAGTCTACCTTTGGCATTTAAAATCGCACGTCTTTTTCAGCAATCTATTGAATCAATTTTTCTTGATAATGAAGCTTAGTTTTCTTTAGCTAGAAGGATAGGGGCATGGATAAATCAAACAGAATAGCTCAATGCTGTAGATAATTATAAAAAAAGACGACAGTAGAAAAACGCTTATCAAATGATACGGTCTTCCTGCGTCGTCTTTATTATTTAACAGCCTACTAAGCTTCTTTTGCTCTGATCAGCAACGAACCAACATCAGCCTTTACGACTTCTACCACGGTTCCTTTTACTAAGTCTTCGTGAGCATTTAAATACCAACTGATACCAGAGAATTGGTATTTAGGCTTTTGTTTGATTGGCAGCGCAGCTTCAACATTTTCTGTTAACACAAAGGTATGTCCTATGAGGTCAGAATCGGCGCGATGATAATCAACGGTATTTTGTAATTTTGACAGTCTTTTCCATAGCAGCGCAGCAAATACAGCAGTGAAAACGGCAATTGAAATTATCGTCCAAGTAAATGTTTCTGGAATTAATCCTGCCCACATAATTATTGCTGTAGCAATAGCTGCTAAGCCAGTAAAAGTCAGGAAAAATGTGCTAAAACCCAATACGACAACTTCAACGATTAACAGTATGACACCTATAATTAATATTGTTTCAATTAAGTTGTTAGCAAACCATCCCATATTAGACTCCTTTTTTAGTCATCGCATTGATGATGCTTGTTGCTTGTGCAACAACGGATGCGATATCCGTACCTGAGTCGGGTAAAAGTACGACACTCGACTCTTTGGCGATGGCTTTCTTAGCTTCAATTGCTCTTGTTGCGAGATCAAGTTGAATTGCCTTTTGGCCTTGCTCAGTATTGGCTGCTTCACCTACTTTTCTTAAGGCTTCGGCTTGGGCCTCTGCGACAGCGACTATTGCTGATGCTTCACCTTGCGCTCGCAATATTTGTTCTGACTTGTCAGCTTCAGCGGCCAATACAACAGCGGCTTTTTGACCTTCAGCGCGGTTAATCGCAGATTGTCTATCACCTTCAGATTCTAAAATCTGTGCGCGTTTCACCCTTTCGGCTTTCATTTGCGCTTCCATCGCTTCCATAATAGAACCCGGCGGAATGATGTCTTTAATTTCATATCGCATCACCTGAATTCCCCAAGGGCCAGCCGCTTGGTTAATTGCTGTTACGATGTTTAAGTTCAATATGTCTCTTTCTTCAAAGGTCTTGTCCAGTTCCATTTTACCTAATTCAGAGCGCATGGTGGTTTGCGCTAATTGTATTACGGCAAACGCATAGTCCTCTACGCCATAGGTCGCTTTGTAAGGGTCCATTACTCGAAAATATAAAACGCCATCAACCATTAATGAAATATTATCTTTGGTGATTGCGCTTTGTTCTTGTACATCGACGGCTTGTTCCTTTAAAGAACGGTCTGCTGAAATACGGTCAATGAAGGGTAAAATGAAGTTTAGTCCAGCTTCTTTAGTCGACTGGAATTTACCAAATCGCTCGATAACAAAGACTCTGTTTTGTGGCACAAATTTAATGCTGCTTCTCAACAACACTAAAACCAAGATGATAATGGCAACTTCCAAGGTCAAGATATAATTAAACAATATTTCCATGTACTACTTCCTTTCTGTCGGTTTAATATTACGATTAGTTATAGACACCTTTGATCATAGCTTATAAGTAACTATTTAGCATTGTAATAACAATCGCTAAGAGGCTTTTTTAAACTGTAAAGCTGGAACTGGAGAAGTATGCGTATTACCGGCTATTATAATATATTTTATATAGCTTCATCTTCTTGCACTCGCAATGCCATGCAGTCGCTATCTTTGCCGATAATCATGGAGGAGTCTACTCGAACACCGCTGCCTGAATAATTACCTGATACGGCGAATGTACAGACTTGAACATAGTATTTTCCTATTTTAGGAAGCGGCCAAAGTTGTTGGTAAACGTAATCACGCCCACCAAAGTTGCCTCCTTTTTCAGCTAATGTCTGATTGTTCTCATCCACGAGCTGGATATTCGCGCCGCATCTGCCTACAACTGGCTTCGAAACGAAGCCTTTTTGCTTCAATTCATCGCTCAGCTCTAAACTTGTTTCAAGCAACCATGGATGGTTTGGAAATAGCGCCCACAATATAGGCAGTATGGCTTTATTACTTGGTATTAAAGTCCACATGGGTTCATATACCATGATTTCTTTACGCAACAGCACATCAGCAAGCTTTGGCGTTTGACCGGCACTGGTATTTGAATTGTTAATAAAACGTTTATCTGTCGGATCCACCATTTCTTGACGAAGTTGCTCTAGGGCTGTTTCCCAAGCCCACGTTTTCCAAATCCATTTGAGGGGCACTCCAGTAGCGTCAACAATCACACCGTCCTCGTTCCACTTCAATGAGTCTAAGCCAACCACTCGTTCACATTCTAGGCCGGCGGCTTGAATGGCTTCTTGCATAAATAAGGCGTGGTAATCCTCTTCAGGATCGTTATCTTGAAGGACGTGAACTTTGCCTTTTACATCGCTTTTTTTCCATGCAGCGACAAGGTCAGTAAATAAATTTTTACCTGCATCATGGCCCCGCTTTATATTTAAGTGTTTTGCCCACCTACCTTGAATTTTACCTACCTCCATGTAACACGAAGCTGAATCACAATTATATTCGTAAACTTTTAAGCCATTTTCAGACAAAGCAAAATCGAACCGGCTAGTGATAAGTTGATTTAAACGGTTGTCCCATGATTGTCTAATACGTGGCAAAATACCTTCTGGAAAGCCAAATGCTTCAAGCATCTCAGGGTGTTGAAGCACATAGTCTGTTGCATGCATAAACATACCGTGCAATTCGTCGGTGGCTGTCTCTAAAAGCGCTTCTGCAGTTTGTGAAATATCGTAATAATAAGTAAAGTCTTCTTTTACAGAACTTAACCAGTGTCCTTTCATCATTTTGACATACGCGGCCTCATCCTCATTGGCGATGTTCAGCCAAGGCCGAGGATTTGTCGACGCTGTTTTATGTTGATGCAGATGTAAGTTATAAAATTCTGCGTTGATTTCAGGCGTGTCTTCGCTATGTAATGGATTTTCAGTTTGTAGCATCCAACCTAAAATCTGGCCTTCTTTGGGTGGACAATGAAGCCAAAAATCGCCTTGCTCGCCAATTTTTACCGTAATTTCTCGCGAGTAAGCACAGCCTTCTTTCCATTTCACAAAATCCATATTTTGCTCAACGATCCGAATGGCATGCGGCAGTACTTCACTGACTATTGCTACATGACCGGTATGCTCAAAATCACCACCTTCGTCCCAAATCAACATAGCCCCAGGTTCTGGATGACGCAAAGATCCGTTTTTAAACGCTTTTAAAGCTAACGTTGTGTTGCTTTGAATTTCCCGCACGTCTCGAAGATTAAATATTTCATATGCCATACTGACATCGTTAAATATGTAGCCTTTATTAACATAAAGCCAGCGCCGTGCAAATTCGACGCATTGCCATTTGTAGCCCATATATATACCGTCATAGTAGCTGCGATATGCCGAGCGGTTGGGGTATTCAGCTTCGTTAGCCGTTTCATAATCACTTGAGTAAGAACAAACGCCACCAGCGGCAACACCGAGTAAGGTGCCAAAAATCGTTGGTTTAGCGTCAACAGAAGAGGTCATAGGATGGTTCCAAAGTTCGTGTTCAAATGACTAAATATTGCTTGTGAAATAGTAATTTCGAGAGCATAGACACTATTGTTTATGCGCGCAAGAAATGCTTATTTAAATAGCAATAAAGTTGAGTTGTGCTCTTTAATTAATCTGCCGGCATGCAAACAAACTAATTTAACTTGGTATCTGTATGAAATCCTAATAGTATAGTTTATATCGAGTTGTTGATGTGCAGATTGCCTTCAATCAGTAAACAAAAAGAATAAAAACGCCAAGGAATGAACGCCATGTACATGCTAGTTAAACACGCCCATCTCACTATAATTTTGCTTACCTTTGTTTTGTTCATCATTAGCTTTGTGTTGACCATGAAAAAGTCAGAAATGGTCAATAACAAGCTTTTAAAAATAGGACCGCACGTTCTATATACTTTATTTGTTATTACCTTTGTTTACATGGTCGCAGTTAATCCTTTGAACTTGTACCCATTTGTAAATGGCTGGGCATCATCTAAGCTTGGTGGCTTTGTGTTATATGTTTTATCGATCACTCTTGCACTTAAATGGGCTAAATCAAATTTATGGCGTTTTGTAGGGTTGATTAGTGCGATTTTTTGGTTGGTAATGAGCGCTAGATTAGCGTACGCAGATCGCCTTAAAGTAAAAGGGTCTGTTGAAGATCCAAATGCTTATGTTGAATTTGTACAGTCGGCGCTAGTAGCTATCTGTTGAATACCCATAAGCGCAAGTAAGTCGTAAAATAAGGTAAGATAACTCTTCATCCTGGCGAGTTATCTTACTCAAGTTTACCGAATTGCGCGAAAAGCTCCTTCCTTTAGGTGGGGGATGGATAGCGCGTAACGCTTGTGTTATACCTAACAGCTGTATATATTAACAGTATGAAAACAACCTTTTCAAAAACCATCAAAGTCCGTGTTAAAGATAAGCGTGTAAATTTGCTTAACCAGCAGGCTAAAAGCGTAAATTTTGTGTGGAATTTTATCAATGAAACCAGTCATCGGTTGATAAAAGAACGGGGTGTTTTCGCGTCCGATTTTGATATTCAAAAATACACCAATGGTGCGGGGAAAATGCTTGGTTTGCACAGTCAAACGGTGCAAGAGGTAAGTAAAGAATACGTCAACCGACGAAAGCAATTTAAGAAAAACCGATTGAAATGGCGCAAATCTCATGGCGT
>NZ_AUAV01000027.1 GCF_000428905.1 Brumicola pallidula DSM 14239 = ACAM 615 | reverse complement strand
GAAAAAACATATTCAGTATCATCACAAGCACCGCTATTGCCGCCGCTACGAGCGCCACCCGATGACCAGTACGACGAAGACTTTACCGTTCAACGCGACTTCGATTTTGGGGTATAGCCAAACACTACATAATACTAAGAAATAGAAAATTTCGCGGTAGGAGCGTTTGCGGGCGCCCACAAGGTTTCTGCACTAAAGGACTAACAACATAAGAAGTTAACACTCGTAATTTCCTCGAAAACCACTAAAAACTCTTTTTAGTAAACTCAAAACCACCCTGAGAGACAGCTGTAACAAAGGGTAGTGTATAGTGTTAATTTGTCTTATACTCCAAAGACACGTATCAAGCAATACCTTTGTATTTCGCACCGATGTGAAATCCTATTATGAGTCAATCAACCATGAAATCTTATTAGACAAGCTAGCCGTCTATGTAAAAGACAAGCGTGTCATGAATTTATTAGCACAATATGCCAAGCGCAGTGTTGAATATGGCGGCTTGTTTACTGATTTCACACAAGGCATTTCATCAGACTGCTCATTAAGCCCTTTGATATCCAGTTTTTACTTATATGAACTCGATAAAGCTATGGAAGACAAATCTGTTTTTTACAGGCGGTACATGGATGATGTGATTGTGCTATCAACGTCTAGGTGGAAATTAAGAAAGGCCATTAAAACGGTTAATCAACAGTTTGCAAAACTCAAGTTAAAACAACACCCTGATAAAACGACTATCGGTAGAATTAAAAATAGCTTCGACTTTTTAGGGTATCAATTTGGTGAAGAGAAAATAACCGTTTCAAAGCGCACCTTACACAATCATATTCGTCGACTAACGCAGCCACTTTTTATATAAGAGAAAGCAAAAAAAACGCCTACCGAATTGGGAGGCGTTTCTTGATGATTATCGACAACATTGGGTTACATGGGTTTATTCAGGCATACCGTTATCGATAATCAATTTTGATAGTCAATCAGTAGAATTAAGATTGCTTCTTAAATCGACGTGAAACCAAAGCCATTAAGCCTAATGCAAATATCGCTAGTGTTGAAGGTTCAGGGACCTCGGTTACCAAAGGCGCGTAAGCCGATATAGTCAACGGACCGGTACCCTCATTCTCTGCAATCCGAAATCTCGACGATAGTTTAAAACGTATAATACCGAGCGCGGATGGGTTCACACCGGTATTGTAATCCATTATCATTGTGCGGGTTTGTGTGGCCGTGTAGGCTACCGGTACTATTTCGATGCTTTGGTAATACATAAAAAATTTTGTTAGAACACCGTTTTCCATAGTATAGTCACTTATTTTAAGCCCATTAAATGAATTTAAATCTATACCGGCACTCGGGAACCAGTCATGGTTATATGTCTCCACCGTTATATTGGAAGCCTCTCCCGTACTGTTGTCCTCAAGTCCGAAAATCTTACCGGTAGTTGTGCCCAGAACATTATTATACGTGTGAGTAAATGTGTACTGGTATATCAACCCCGCGTGGGCCGACGCTGATGCTGTAAGTAACACAACAACTATAGTCATAAATTTATACCAAGTGTTTAAAAATTTATACTTCATGTGATTTACCTTTTGATCCCTTCACAACACTGATATGCGAATCGAATTGTTAAAAAGTGACGCGTCATCACTTTATGATTTTTAATCATGTGCAAAATACATACCAAAAATTAATATACTTACACTTCAATTAGATACAAAAAATCACTAATATGAGTCAGTTATAAGTGTAAAATAACCTGACACTAAAAAGTATTTGATTTTGTCCTTAGCTATGCTCCATTAGGCGTATGATATGCCGTTCGTTAGCTAAGTTTCGCTGTAACAACCATGATGACAACCCCATATCATTCACCAAAACCTAAATCGTCTACGCTAACCGAGCAGCAATCTGAGAAAATTTTTCAATATTTCCAAAATAAAGACCAAACACTATATTTGATTAACCAACTAGAGCAGCTTTGGGTGGTTAAATCTAAATGGCTTCACTGTCACACTAGCTTGATTAAACGTTACAGCAGGGAATTAGGGGGGAAGGAACTATCGGGGTCAGAACAAAGTTAAATTATTCGTGATGCTTTGGCTAAATAATTGGTAATAGCTTGAGCCACTAATGTCTGCAATGTCGGATCTGCTGCCTTAAGCATTGTGGGAGTTTAGGTCCGCTTATCGCTCGCTGTTGTCGTAAGGTTCAGCAAACGCTTTGTTACGTTATGTAGGGGAAGCTGAAATAAGTGTAAAAAATTCTGACAGTCTGATTTATCAGTTTTTGAAACCGTCATTTAATAGGAGCTTTCTTCCGATTTGTCTGATTTCTTGCCAAAAACATAATGGATGCTTAGGTCCGCTTATCGCTCTTTGCCGTCAGCCAAGGTTGATTAATTGAATGATGTTTTGTTGCTCAATACAATATACTAATAGCTCTAATTATATCAGTCTGATCTCCCCCCCGATTTAGTAGACATTCAGCTTGCCTTTGAATATGTATTTTCATATTCATCGGGGGACACATAGCCAAGATGGCTGTGCAATCGAGTTCGATTATAAAACATTTCTGTATAATTAAACAAATCGGCTCTAGCATGACTCCTTGTTGTGTAGACTTTCCGTTTCACTCGTTCCGTTTTCAGTGAAAGCCAGCCCTCGTACGTTTTGATATAGGTAATGTCAGCGACCCACGCCCCATCAGTTTCACAAACCACAAACTGCTGCTGTAGATGATTATCAGCCATGACCGATGGCACAGCAGGTTTCGCTTACTACAAATAGACGACAGGCCAAGCTAATACTTACTTGCCTAGCGTCGACTGACGCCTTAGCCATCTCTCTTCTCAAAGACGGCTTCACCACTTTTTTACCATGGCTTCCTGGATGACCTCATATTTTAACCGTTCTTCGGCATACATTTTTTTAAGCCGTTAGTTTTCATCTTCCAGTTCTTTCATTCGCGTCATCAAGGAGGCATCCATGCCGCCGAACTTCGTCCGCCATTTTAAAAAGTAGCGCTGCTCATGCGCAGCTTGGACACCTTGCTGTCTAACCGTTTTTAGACTTACAAAGCGCATGTTAGGTCGACTCATTGCCTCGCAGCTAGCTTGGGCATCAGTCGCGACATTTTTTGCTACTTTTAACATAAGGCTTAACGAATTGAGCGTGAATAATTTTAACCTTATAACCTACCTTTTGAAGTTAACGGCCCAAATAGTTAGCGGAGCCATAAGCTTCCATCGCAATTTCTGCCCCAATGGGTACTTTTTTAGATATAACTGCTAACCATTTGCTTCGTTAATACTTACCTTTCCATTGAACTTCGCTAAATCTGTCAACTGCACGGACATGAAAAATAGATTTTGCAATATCAACACCAACTCTAGTAATGTTACCCATGGGTTTATCCTCGATTGAATATGGTTTTGTATCAATTACCATTGTGGCTCAAAAAAGCCAATTAGTCAGGTTGAGGAGGAGTCCATCCCATTGGTTACGGTTGAATTCAGACTAATTCACTTTATATTTAATATAGAAAATAGTGCAATCTACTTTTTTGTTACATCGTCAATATCGGGTTCAACAGAATCATTAGGTTTGTCTTTTTGATTGTGGTTATTATTTTGTTTCAACATTTCAAGAGCTCGTTTTAAGGATTTCTCTTGGTAATAATCGCCACGACCGCGCGTATGGTTGAACCAAGGATTATTTTCTGGTCCAAAGGTTGGCCTAAGTAACAAGTATAAAACAACCCCTATCAAGGGAACTATTAATATGAGGATAAGTAAAATCTTAGTTCGTAATCTAATTTTTAAACGAGAAGCATCAAAAATGCATACTATACTGCAGATTATTAGTATTGAAGAAAAAAACCAATCTTGAAAAGTTATAATTCCACCTTAATTTTAATTTAAAAAAATGGGCTCAAAAAGCCGAGAACAATGCCGATGATGAGAAAACCTCTCAAGTAAAAAAGTGGCTATAAGTTAAAACTTAATTCTCTGCGAATCGACTATAATGATCGCGCAATTCCTTCTATTGCTTATATTCCAAAATGTGGCTTAAAGCCCGAAATCTAAACGTCTCAATTGATTAGTATTGAAATTGACTTACAAAAATTCAGCTAAGCTATATCTGCTTTTATAACTGGCCAAAAAGCAACAACGAAAACAAATATATGCGCAAACCCGCTTATGTACGAAAGCAAAGATTCCAGTGGGGTTGCAATATACACCCCTGACGTAAATCCTATAGCTATCTGTGAAACAAAACACAAAATGAATGTAAAGGCTATGAATTTACCCCTTATCAAAACCAGAGTCAGGCTTGCATAAAATAGGAACATCTCAAAAAAATATAAATACATCGAGAACTTAAGGTCTAAAAGCGAACCAAAGCCTGAGTATTTAAAAACCTCTTGAGGCACTGAATTATAAAAGTAAGCCGTGGATCCTAAATAATCAATGAGCAGCCTAGTAGTTATCGCGACAACAATCATACTTACACAAATAATATTTCCACGGCTTTTCATGTATTTGTTTCTCTTTTTAGTTTTGCTCCAAGTGGTCAAATTCATTTCTTTGCATTTGGAGCCATATGAAACTAAATTATTTAAAAATAGCAAGACTCATATTTATTTATTGGGTCTCAAAACAGCTCGCTAGTTCGGTGAAATTTGCACCTTTCAATGGCATTGTCAACTTATCGAATTAATATGATGAGAATAAATTTTCGGTAGCTCATGCCAAATTCTGGACGCAACTAACCCTAGTCCATTCACTAAATGCTCGTTCACGCAGTATCCTGTAATTACCGGCTTGCATTTTATGGCGGCCAAGCCTAAACAGATTATTTACAATGCCATGACACGTTAAAAATCGTTGTGCTTGGCCTTGTGATTTAAACCGCCGCATTTGCGGTTCTTGTTGTCTACCCGGCTGGTGAGACAATTCACAGCGATTGTTTTCGTATTGTTGGGTTGAATGAGCAACGCTGGGCATAATTTCCCTTCTCGCAGCCGAATAACTGCGCAATTTATCGGTGACTATCTTTAATGGCGTTGCCTGCTGGCCCTTCAATAACTTTTTAAAGAACATCATGGCAGCCTTTTTGTTTCTGCGTTTTTGAACGAGAAAGTCAAGCTCATCACCATCTTGATCGACAGCACGCCAAAGATAATGCAGGACACCATTTATCTTTACAAATACTTCATCCAAGTACCACATATCGCCAAGTTGACCGCGTTTCTTCCTGATCTGACTAGAGTATTGGTTGCCAAATTTTACGCACCAATTTCTAACGGTCTCGTAACTTACGATGATCCCTCTGGCGGCCAATAACTCTTCAACATCTCGAAAGCTAAGTGTAAATCGATGATACAGCCAAACTGCATGACTGATTACTTGAGGCGGGTAGTGATAACCCGCGTACATTTAGTATTTTTCATACTCGGATTATCTCACAGTTACTGGTGTCTGCGATAAATGACAGTACCCAATAATCAGTTCAATCGTCCAAATCCCAACGAAACCAACGTCGGGATTAATTAAAAATTTGATTAACTAAATCTTTCAGTGGTTTTGGTTCCCCCAGCCCATATCCCTGACCGCAATTTACGCCAAGCAGAGTGAGCTTGTCTTTGATTTCATTATTTTCAACAAATTCTGCAATAGTCTGCATTCCCATTACTTGCCCAATTTCGTTAATCGATTTGACCATCGCATAGTCAATAGGGTCATCCACAATGCCCTTGACGAACATGCCATCAATTTTCAAATAATCTACGGGTAAGTTTTTAAGGTATCCAAAGGACGATATACCGCTACCAAAATCATCCAAAGCAAAGCGAAAACCAGACTCCTTTAAAGTTTTAATAAAATCAATGGCCAAGTCTAGATTTGAAATTGCTACTGTTTCAGTGATTTCAAAACACACCATGCTGGGTGATACTCCAGTTTCTTCAAAAACGCGTAATATAGATTGCAGAAAAGATCGATTAGTTAATGATGGCCCCGATAAATTGATGGTCACAAAATCAATCTGCGTGAAAAACTGAGAATGCTTGGCGAGAAATGAACAAGCGTATCTAACCACCCATTCATCTAATTTTTCGATAAGGTTGTATCGCTCTGCTGCAGGCAAAAATGCGCCTGGAAGAATAATTTCTCCCTGCTCATCTAACATTCTTATCAATAACTCATAATGTCTGTGGTTACTGCCATCGAGTGGGATAATAGGCTGAGCATAGAGGCAAAAACGATCCTCAGCTAAGGCCTGATTAATTCGTCCAACCCAATTAATGTCACGATGCCGAACTGCCAGTTCTGCATCGTCGAAATGGTAGGCATGAATACGATTACGACCCATATCTTTTGCGACATAGCAGGCAGCATCTGCCTGGCGAAATAATTCCGTAAAATCGGTACTGGTTTTGGTAATTGCGACAAGACCGATACTGACGCCTATTCGAAACACCTTATCCTCCCAGCGAAACTGATAGTCGGTTACAGCCTGAAGAATTTCATCAGCAACTTTGTGAGCCTCGTCGAGCGTACAATGCTCCATTAAAACCCCAAATTCGTCGCCGCCAAGCCTTGCCAGCGTGTATTGTTTGTTAATGGTGCACAGCAATAGCTGCCCAAGTTTATGTAGTAATGCATCTCCGGCAACGTGACCAGAGGTATCATTGACTACTTTGAATTGGTCTAAATCCATGAAGCACATAGCATGGCAATCATTGCTATCCTGAATATCAGCCAGTAAGTGACTTACCCGTTTCTCAAACTCGTAACGATTAACTAAGCCGGTTAAACGATCATGGACAGCCTGGTAGCTAAGCTCTTCCTGTGCAGTTTTTTGCACTGAAATATCTCTTAATAGTCCCTCAATACCTAAAACCCTGCTGTCATCTCCTCTCACTAACTGCGCTGTTGCGGAGCCCCACCATAGAGAACCATCTTTGCGACGTAATTGAGCCTCAAAATTCTTGATAAACCTATTTTTTAGAATTTTAGTAACAAATAATTTTCTGTCTTTGGGGTCAGCATAAATTTCGTCCGCTAAGCTCATTCCTATTGCTTCATCCACGTTATAACCTGTAACAGGGAATACAGAAGGTGAAACATAAGTGATTTCACCCTCCAAAGTTGTTTTATACAGAATATCGGGGATATTCTCTACAAGGCTCCGATATCGTGCTTCACTTTCTAAAAGTGCTGCTTCAGCTATAGAGCGTTTTTGTGCTTCAACTGCATGAGATACGAGATCTGCGAGTGAACTGACATAAGTGATTTCTTGGGGGCTCCAAGTGCGAAATTTACCTATATGCTCCAAGCATATAACGCCTATTGACTGGCCGCCAAAACGAATTGGTGCGTCTAGCATCGATTCAATTCCAAGTCGGCTTAAGTAGTGTTTAGATAACTCAATGGTGCGTGAGTCTCGATGCGCTTCGTGTGCATCTATAAAACGTTCTTCAGCCATAGCGGTAAAATAGGCCGGGAATTGCTCTTTTGAAAGCTCATCACCCTTTGAATGGTGATCGGGTGTTTGCTCGTAAAGATCCATGCTTTCAATGCTAGAACGATCCTGTGAATACATCCAAATACTTACTCGTTCGACATTCAAGATATGTGCTGCGGCTTCTGTGATCTCTTGGAAAGAATCTATTGAGTTTCCGCTGTATAGGGCTTTCCCTTTTACTAGATTTAAGAGCGACTCACTAAATACTTCGAATTGACTACCCGACATTGCTACCTCATTCATAAAACATTTAAGAACCCCAAAACGCGTATGCGCGCCTATTAATTTGGATATAAAAACTTTTTTGACCAAGTCCCAAAATTTGTGAGTGCGAGTGAAACCGGGGGCTTCAATCTAGATTAAATCAGAGATGTCCTGACCTATCAGTGTCATTGCTCTTATTATTAACAACTAATAAGCTCGTACAGGAAGAGTAAACTCTAAACATGATCTATGCAATAAACTCGGATCCCTTGAATTTCACGTGCCTAGAATACCCTGTGTCGATTTCATAGTGAGGCTGTTCCGTTCTGCGGGTCATCCAACGGGGCTATATTCGAGATACAACGATCTCTTTAGAGGGGCGAGACATCCCCATCAGGATATATAACGCTGAAGAAAACAAGGTCAAACCGCTTTTCATTTATATACATGGTGATGTTTTGTGGCCGGGAGTCTGAATCGTCATGATGATGTTTACGATGCTGTGCAATGCGTGTGGGATAACTCTGAAACACTCAACATCGATAGGACTATATCTGCCCCTTCGATTGCGTTAATTAAGGCTGATCTTATCCCTGCTAGCTTTCCTAAGTTGCTGTATTTGGCCATAAGTACAGCATCGCCACATCCACTCTATTGGCCCGTATTGAAACCATTTTAGCCATAGTTTTGACATAACTACTTGAGCTGCAAAAATAAGAACTGCAAAAATGATAAATACATGAGGTTCTATTTTACCGGTTAAACCGCCGCCGATACCATAAAATATAAACACGCCAATGGCTGTTTGTAATAGATAGTTAGTTAACGCCATTTTGCCTGCATAGGTAAAAAAGTGAAGTAAATGACTGCCTTTTTGCCAAGCCAATACAAATAATGCAGCATATGCAAAACCTAAGGGAAATACCGAAAGTGTGTAAGCTGTCATTCTAAGGAAACCAGTCAAGTTCGCAGGACCAGCAAAAGCGGTTACCACCCCTAGTTTTGCGTAAAAAAAGCTCATAGGCAAGCCAATTAAAAGTCCACCCAAAGCCACCCGTTTTATAAATGGGATATTTTGTAAGAGCTGATGCTGGATGATTTGACGACCCACCCACAAACCTACAAGCATAACAAAAAATATTTTTACAAAACGCCAAGACTCAAGATAATAAGCTAGTTTAATAAAGCTGCCAGCCTGATTAAAAGCAAAATACTCGCGCCAATTCCCAGATGCCTGCACGTCAATAATGCTTCCAGAAAAACCACTTATATTCGATGCCAGTCCATTTTGTCCTACGGCATAGAACCCAAAATCCATTGCGATAGAGCCATACCAAGCAATCAAATAGCCAATCATGGGTGTAAAAAATGCCACTGCTGCAGCGCCCAAAATAAACCTATCGGAGCACCGATAAAAAGCTAATAATGCCAAGCCTAAAATTGCATACGTTGTTAGAATATCACCAAACCAAAATTGCGTCATATGTATGAAGCCGATCAAAAACAAAATAGCTAAACGGCGAACATAAACAATTGCTGCACCAGCCCCTTTCGTTTTTAAACTCTGTAACTGTATGGCAAAACCAACACCGAAAAGTAATGAAAATACCGTATAAAATTTACCATCCACCAAAAGGATATGTAGCCATTCATAGTATTCAAGATAAGATCCAGCTAGTGCTTTTTTTAATTCGTTATCAGCAAAATCCCAGCCTGTAAAAAAACGTATATTTGCCAGTAAGATCCCAAATAGAGCGAGCCCTCGTAAAGCATCGAGAACATGAAGTCGTTCGTTATTATTCGACATAAGTGTTAACCGCATCCATAAAGTGGTGAAAATATACACACTATTCCTGATCTATACAATCAAGCTATATGCAACTTAAAATTTTGTGTGGTTCATGTCTGCTTATGATTCTGGACCTTATTTACTCTCAATTTTTAAATTTTTCTTATGCCAATTGATGTAAAGTGGTACGAATAGATTAAGTAAAAAGGCAACTAGTATAAGCGTGTAAAAGACCTCCTTCGATATAATGTTATGCTGCACGTAAGCGATATCGAGCACGACAAACGCCAATTCGGCGCGACCTAACATACCAAAACCTATTATCCAACTTGATGGCCAATCAAATTCACCTGTATAGCGTGCAGCTAGTGCTGCGGATAAAACCTGGTCAACCAACAAACCGATAAACAAGATGATGACGTAAGGAAGGACCGACATGAATAGGGCAGCGTCAAAAATCAGCTTATTGCCTAATGCGACATTAGAGAGTGATCGTCAGACTCAGTTCTAAAGTTTCAGTACCCGGGTTTGATCGATAGATTCTAGAATTTGATAAGTGTGAAAAACCAAAGCCTAAATGCACTCGGTCACTGATTTGGCGACTAAACTCAAATCCTGAGCGGAACTCGACACGACCACCGAGATTGATGCCGTTGCCAGAATTGTAGAGACCAATAGCGAAGGTAGGGTTGAATCGCCACACCTCATTTAAGACAAAGAAGTAACGAACACCGATGTAAGCATATTGGTCATGCTCGCGGGTGTTACTAAAGCCAATTATCGGTCGAAGTTTTCGCCAGACAGGTAAATCGCGGTATTCAAGCCCATAACCAGCATATCTAGAACCGTCGAAAAGATTGGCTGTGCCAAAAGCAACCGTTAATTCTCGCTTCGGTCCATTTATAGCACCCATCGAAGCTGCGTTATTGCAAACAAAGTAAAGCAAAGTGATTAGCGTAAGTCGTATGACGCTTGTCATTTATTTATCCCCTATATTGCCTATGTCTGTTTATCTAGGTTTGAATTAAATATGCTTTGAAATTCGTATCTAAGGAAATTCAAACGCAGTAGTAATGGATCTAATAGCAGAGCATGTTGGGCGTGTTTCTTCTTTTAGGGAATTAGGGGAATCCTCATCGTTTATGTGGGTTCCCCCCATATCATATGGCGACTACATGCGGGGTAACGTGATGGAATATCATGCTTCTGACTCCATGCTAAGCGACAGCTAGATTATTTGAAATAAGGTATGTACAACACTCTGTGTGTTGGAATTGAGGTATAAAGCGATATCTAAGCTATCAACTTACATTGCAAATCGAGTTAAGTAGTTTCCACAACTCATTAGGTACAATACCGAATAGTATGCACAGGGAATATGAGTAACTATCTTACTAATTCATACGCAATTGTTAGCGGAAACTCGCTATGAAAATAACCAACAACATGATTATAAAAAGCCACAAGGAGAAGCCATGACTGACTACAATGATAAAAGTAAACTCAGCTCTGAGTCTGCGTCGAATATGAGGGCCTTGGAGAGTGCAATTTTCAATGGTCATGAGCAAAGATTAAAAGCGCTTTTGACTAATCTGTTATTTGACGAACTACAAAAACGCTACCTCGTTAATTTGGCCAAGCAAAGCGGTTATCCAGAGATTGTAAAATTGCTTAAGGGTGCCCCGGCGACGCCTTAACAGTAGAAATACAACTGCTTCCGAACCTGTCTGTTCTAGCCGTATTTCTGACCTCTGGAGCGATCTACCTTTCTTACCTAGCACTTACAAGAGATCCCGGTTCAGTAACTTTAGTTATTTGTTGCCGATGTCTTCTTTGTAGAACAAGGTATTTCTTATTTAAGCACTCAAGGAGACATGCGCGATGCTAAAAAAGACATGGACGTAGCTTCTTTTGAATGCTTGGATATTTTTTCTTCCGGATCATTAAACTCGATATCCCCTTGAGGCTGTTCACCAGTTTCGACACTGCCACTTTAGGCGGATAGTTCACTAATAGGTGAACATGATCGTCCTCGCCGTCGAACTCGATTA
>NZ_AUAV01000026.1 GCF_000428905.1 Brumicola pallidula DSM 14239 = ACAM 615 | reverse complement strand
GTTAGCCAGTGACGCACTTGCCATTCGGATTGTCTTCCCCTTAATCAGGGTGACTCAGGTTTCTTTCAACCTGACGGGTTTGCCAGCTTCGCTGGGCAAAAAAAAAGCCCCATCTTATACAGATGGGGCTAAACACACTCAACTAGGAACACATAACTAATCAAACAACAACTACACGTCACCGACTAGTATTAATTAGTCATGTGATTTGCAGATTAGTTCAGAAAATTTTTAATTTAATTTTAAATATGCTAATTGTCTAACTCACACCCTATCGATAAGCAGTAAAGCAAAGGCTTGATCAAAGTCAGCCAAAATATCTTCGATATCCTCAATACCCACAGAAATTCTAATCAAAGCGTCTGAAATACCCATTTTTTTTCTCTCTTGTGCACCGTTTTCAAAGAAAATAGTAGAGGCAGCCGGTAAAGCTAAGGTGCGAGTATCGCCCAAATGAGTGGCCGATATGACTAAAGACAATGCGTTCAAAAATGCATGAGGCTCGATTTCAGCGCTTAACTCGACCGACAATACGCCGCCAAAACCGCGTTTAAAAAGCTCCTTTGCTCTAACGTGCTGAGGATGCCGTTGTAAACCAGGGTAATAAACAGCGTCAACACCTTTATGCGTCGACAAGTATTTCGCTAACGCTTGGGCATTGGCACAGATTTTTCTCAAGCGCATAGTCAACGTTTCTAAACCAATAGACACTAAGTGCGCTGACTGCGGCGCCAATGTTGCCCCCATATCACGCAAGCCCCGTTTTTTAATTTGCGTAAGCCCCCATTGTTGTTCGTCTTCAACCCTATAATTACTATCAATATTGTCGTACTTCGCCCAATTAAACAGACCTGTATCAACTAAAACACCACCCAACACATTGCCATGTCCACCGATGTATTTAGTAAGCGAGGTTAATAACAAGGATGCTTTAATGGCTTTTGCATCTAACAAGACGCTGGGCGTCATTGTATTATCCAGTGCAAATAGAATGTTGTGTGACTCGCACCAATCGCCTATTCCCTGTAAATCAGAAACTTGTGTTACTGGGTTGGCTATAGTTTCACAAAAGATCATTTTTGTGTTGGCTTTGCAAGCTTCCTGAACCTTGTTAATGTCGGTTACATCAACATAGCTAACACTAATCCCGAAGCCTTCGATAGTCGCCATGAAGCTGCGCGTATTACCAAAAAGATATTGGCTTACAACAATGTGATCGCCACATCTCAATAGCGACAAAAAGGTGGCACTAATAGCCGCCATACCTGTTGCAAAAACAACGGCACCGACGCCACCATCTAACTCGTTGAGTACATTTTGCAATGAAACAGCTGAGGAGCTGCTTGAACGTGAATAAACATGCCCTGCTTTTTTACCTTGAAACACATCGACGAGGTCCTGTACATCTTCAAATTCGAATAACACTGAATTATTGGTCGCTTCATGAACAGCGCCAAACTGAGGTTTGTTTATCTTTCGGTCTGCATGTACTAATTTGCTATCAAGGGCTAATTTCTTCACTGAAAATGTATCTCGTATTGACTTGTTATCAAGATAATACCATAGTTAGCCGCTCGTTCTAGCGCACCTTGTTAGAACAAAACTGGTTACATTATTTCCTTGTTCATTATTCGTACTAGCGTTTCACGACGCATGATAAGTAAAGGTTCGTACTTCAAATATGTGTATTTTGTTTATTGCAGTTAATCAGCATCCCAAATTCCCCCTTATTATTGCGGCCAATCGTGATGAATTTCATCATCGATCGACAACTAATTCAGCGTTTTGGGAACATCATAAAGATATATTGGCAGGTAAAGACAATGAAGCCGGTGGGACATGGATGGGGATTAACAAAAATGGTAGCGTGTCTGCACTAACCAATATTAGAGCGCTTAATAAAGACGTAGAAAATGCTATTACACGCGGCGAATTGGTATTGAATTTCTTATTGGGTTCAAGTAAACAACAAAAGAAGTATGCGCAAACACTTACAGATTCGAGAGCACGATACAACGGTTATAACTTATTGTTTGGTACATTGGCGCAGCTTTACGTTTATAATAACTTTGAAGATACCTGCGTAGCTTTAGATGACGGCGTTTATGGGCTTTCAAACGCGTCACTTAACAGTCCGTGGCCAAAGATATCAACAGGGCGAGATGCACTTGCAAAATATTGCCAACATGCAGATGTGTTGGACACTGAGCACCTTTTTGAATTACTTCATAATGACAAACTTGCCGATGATAGTGCTCTGCCTAAAACAGGCGTTCCTATTGAGTGGGAACGACGTTTATCATCAATATTTATTCAAAGCCCTGAATATGGTACGCGTTCATCAACCGTGTTATTAGTTGATCACGATCAGCATGTGGTTTGGGAAGAACGTTCGTTTAATGCCCAAGCAGAGCAAACCTCGGTTCAACATTTTGAGTTTGATATCAAGAAAGAGTAATTTATCTCGAAAATTAGCATAAAACTGGCATAATACCGATTCTATAAAAAAGCCACATTTAATTCATCTTTAAGGAAAAATCGTGTTTGAACATTTGCCTGCTCTAGCGCCCGACCCTATTCTAGGTTTATCCACCGCCTTCAAAAAGGACAACAACCCAGCAAAGATTGATCTTGGTGTTGGTGTTTACAAAGACGAACAAGGCAATACACCAATTCTCAAGGCTGTTGTTGAAGCACAAAAGCAGTTAATGGAAACAGAAACCTCAAAGGTATACATCACGCCCCAAGGTGTTCAAGGTTTTATTGATGGCATGCTTGAGTTAATTTTAGGCACAGCCAGTCCCGTTTTACTCGCAAACCGTGTTGCTGCAGTCCAAGCACCCGGTGGTTGTGGTGCATTGCGCATATTAGCGGAGTTGCTTAAGCGTTGTAATGCGGACACTAAAGTATGGGTCAGTGACCCAACATGGGCTAACCATATTCCACTAATTGGCGATGCCGGTCTTGAAATAGTCACTTACCCTTATTTTGATAAAACCACTGCTAGCATTAAATTTGACGAAATGATGAGCTGTTTAGCATTGGTTAAAAAAGGTGATGTCGTGTTATTGCATGGATGTTGCCATAATCCAACAGGTGCTGACTTAACCAGAGAACAATGGCAAGCACTGGCTAAGTTAGCCAACGAAGTTGGCTTCCTACCGTTTATTGATTTGGCTTATCAAGGTTTTGGTGAAGGTTTAGAAGCAGATGTCTATGGTCTTCGTTTAATGGCTGAGTCAGTGCCTGAAACGATCATTGCAGCCTCTTGTAGCAAAAATTTTGGTTTATATCGTGAACGGGTTGGATTAGCTGCATTGATTACTCATAATTCGGCTAACCGTGACATTGTGCAGTCTCAAATTCAATATGTTGCTCGCGGTATTTACTCAATGCCGCCAGCATACGGCGGCGCTTTGGTCGATATTATATTAGCCAATAAAAGCTTAAGTGCATTGTGGCAAAGCGAAGTCACTGAAATGCGTGAACGCATGATCCAGCTTCGTAAGCTACTTGTTGATAACTTAACAGCGCAGAATGCATCCAAAGACTTTAGTTTTATTAACCAACAAAAAGGGATGTTTTCCTTCCTTTGTATTGGGCCAGAGCAAGTACAAAAGCTACGCAGTCAGAACAGTATTTACTTTGTTGACTCTAGCCGAGTCAATATTGCAGGTATCAATACTAAAAACGTTGAAGTATTAGCCGCTGCTATTTCTGGTGTACTCTAATTTATTGAAGGTGATTTGGATTTAGTTTGAACGCACTAAACCCAAAGTAGTAGATACAGAACCGGTCTTATTTTTAACTTGACCGGTTTTTTAGTTACGGAGTTTATTTTAACGTGTGGCCAAGATTCGATCTATTTGATTGGCAAAGTTCATTTTGTCTCTCGCAGAAAATGATTTTGGACCACCAGTGCGTTCACCACTTGCTCGAATTTGGTCCATAAAATCGCGCATGGTCAGCGTCGCTTTGATTGTCGCTTTATCATAAGCTTCGCCACGAAAATTGACCGCCAAGCCGTCTTTCGCAAGGATCTCAGCTGCTAATGGAATATCGTCAGTAATCACTAGATCGTTGGCATTGCAACGTTTAACAATTTCATCGTCAGCCACATCAAATCCAGCGCTAACTTGTAAAGACGTAATATGTTGGTTGTGCGGCACCGAAATGCGCTGATTTGCCACAAACGTAAGTGCTACCAGAGTGCGTTGAGAGGCCTTTATTAGCACCTCTCGAATAACGCCGGGACATGCGTCCGCATCAACCCATATTTGCATTAAGCCAGCATCCCACCGTCTACATTAATACATGCGCCTGTAGTATAGCTGGATGCATCAGAGACCAAATATAATACAGTACCTGCCATTTCATCAGGATGGGCAACACGACCTAATGGGATCACTTTGAGGGCATGCTTTAAAATAGAATCATTAGTGGTTAACGCAGAGGCAAACTTAGTATCAGTTAAACCGGGTAGTAGCGCATTAACGCGAATATTTAACTTGCCGCATTCTTTTGCAAAAGACTTAGTCATACTGATAACAGCGGCCTTAGTAATCGAATAAATTCCCTGCATGTCGCCTGGCGTAACGCCATTAACAGAGGCAGTATTTAAAATAACACCACCGCCCTGCTCGCGCATCATCTTGCCCGCTTCTACCGACATAAAGAAATAACCACGAATATTAACGTCAACGGTCTTTTGAAACGCCGCTATATCAGTATCAAGAATGTGCCCAAAATAAGGATTTGCAGCGGCGTTGTTGACTAAAATATCAATTTTGCCGAACTCGCTTTTGACATGCTCGAACAAGCTTGAAATTTGCTCCATTTCACCTACATGACATGCAAAAGCAGATGCCTTTCCGCCGTTTTCCCTGATACTTGAAGCCACGGCTTCACAACCATCAATTTTACGACTAGAAACAATAACGTGCGCACCTTTAGCAGCCAATAATCGAGCAATAGACTCGCCAATACCGCGACTAGCGCCAGTAATGACCGCAACTTTTCCTGTTAAATCAAATAAATCTTGCATATTTTGTCCTTGAGTTATTTTTCTTTGTGGCTAAAATCCTAGCGCCTCTGTGAGGTAACTAATGTAAATATAACATTCCCATAAAAGGCATAAACGCATACCAAAAATATGATTAATGGCCGTCAGTGGTTTAGCGACTAACGCACCTTAGGTTGGTCCCCCAACCAGAGATAAAAAACTATTCAGGCTAACATACCACCGTCGAGTACCAATGTTTGCCCCGTCATGAAGCTACTTTCATCGCTGCACAACCACGCCATAGCTCCGGCAATTTCCTCAGGTTTACCTAATCGCTTCATTGGGTTAGCTTTAACTATTGCGTTTTGACCACGCTCATCTAGTTTAGCCAAGGTATTTTGCACCATCGGCGTGTCTACAAAACTGGGGCACACAGCATTGAAACGAATATTTGCACGCGCATATTCAACCGCTGCTGATTTGGTTAGCCCAATGACCCCGTGTTTTGACGCCGAATAAGCGGATATCATTGGAGATGAACGCAAACCAGCAACTGATGCAACATTAATAACATGACCTCCTCCATTCGGTGCAAAGCAAGCTATAGCAGCACGCATACAATGCCAAACACCCTTCAAGTTAACCGCAATATTGCGGTCGAAGTCGTCATCAGATAATTCATGCATAGGCGCTGGAGTGTGATCAATTCCCGCATTATTAATAACCACATCAAGACCGCCCAATGTTTGCATTGCTTGAGTAAACAATGCCCTAACTGAATCGCCGCTGGCCACATCCACTTTTGCAAAGTGAATATCATTACCTTGAGTTTTTGCTTGTTCCACAATTTTCAAGCCGTTGTCATCGGACAAATCGGCAATGATGACTTTGGCTCCTCGGCTCGCTAAAAGCAACGCAACCTCAGCGCCAATACCTGACGCGCCGCCTGTAATCAAAATACGTTTATTCTCTACGTTTGCTGCGGGCTGCATTATTCGTCACCTACTTTGAGTACTAACTTACCGAGGTTTTCACCTTTAAATAACATCATTAATGTGTCAGGAAATTTCTCTATTCCGACAACCACGTGATCTTTCACTTTTATTTCGCCAGAATGGATCCAGCCAGCAATATCTTTCATTGCAATTGGGTACTCAGCAATATTATCAAACACCACAATGCCTTCCATTTTAGCGCGATTAACCAACAACGATAAATAATTGGAAGGGCCTTTCACTGGTGTTGTATTATTGTATTGACTTATTGCACCACAAATTACAATCCGTGCTTTCATATTAATTTGGGTTAAGACGGCATCTAAAATATCGCCACCAACATTGTCAAAATAAACATCAACACCCTTTGGACACGCATCTTTTAATGCTTTTTTCACATTTTGAGATTTATAGTCGATCGCAGCATCAAAGCCTAATTCATTAATTAAGAACTGACATTTTGCAGCTCCCCCAGCAATACCGACGACCCGACAGCCTTTAATCTTAGCGATTTGTCCAACAAGACCGCCGACCGCACCTGCTGCACCGCTAACAACAATCGTTTCACCCGCTTTCGGTTCACCTGTTTTAAGCAATCCAAAATAACCAGTCATACCTGGCATGCCTAGCACACCTAAATAATATGAAAGCGGCGCTAGTTTGGGGTCAACCTTATGCAACATTTTACCATCAGTTACAGCATATTCTTGAACGCCTTGATGACCACAAACATAGTCACCTTCTGCAAAATTTTCATTTTTGCTGGCAACCACTTTGCCCACCGTACCAGCGCGCATCACGGCACCAATTTGTACCGGTTCAATATAAGATTTTGCATCATTCAACCAACCGCGCATTGCAGGGTCTAAAGAAATGTACTGAATTTTAATCAACAACTCACCGTCTTTTAATTCAGGAACATCAGTTTCAGCATACAGCCAAGTATCACTTGTAGCTTCTCCAAAAGGTCTTTTAGCAAGTTGCCATTGTTTGTTTTTCATTATTATTTTTCCTAAAACCAATCTGGATCCATATCACTACAAACGTCATTGTCTTGTTTGAGTATTTTTAAATCGCGGTCAATTGTGGGTAATTCCCAACTAATAAAATATTGCGCCGCCTGAATTTTACCTTTATAAAAATTAGCTTCTTTTTCAGTTGCATTTCCAGCAATTAATTTTTGCTCGGCAACACTAGCTTGGCGTATCCAAATCCAACTCACGACTATTTGTGCAAACACATTCATCAACGCTTGAGCATTGGCTAACAAAGTCACTTGCTTCTCAGATTTAATCGTACCAGATACATGCACTATTATTTCATGTAGGGCTGTTAAATAATGTACTAGTTCTTTTGCCATTGCCCCTGTTTTAGGTGTGACGACTTGTGACAAGTCATGTTCTACTTCACGCTTCAGTATTTTCAGGCCAAGACTCTCTTTTTGCCATAGCTTTCTAAAAGACAGATCCAAAGCTTGGATCCCGTTAGTTCCCTCATGAATTGGGTTTAAACGATTGTCTCGCCAGAACTGCTCAGAATAGTACTCTCTGGTATAGCCTGACCCACCTAAAACTTGGATACCTAGGTCGTTCGCTTTTGGCCCAAATTCAGAGGGCCATGCTTTAAAAACAGGCGTTAACAAGTCGAGCATTTCTTTTAAGGCATGTTTTTCCTCAGTATCGTCACACGTATTAACTCTGTCAATAAGATGCGAGCCATACATACACAGTGCCATACCACCTTCAGCATATGATTTTTGAGCAAGTAGCATTCTCTTAACATCACCATGCAACACAATAGGTGCTGGTTTGCTTGGTTCACTATGATCAGCATGACGACCTTGAGTTCTGTCTCTCGCAAATTCTAGCGAATACTGATAACCACGATAACCAATCATAGCAGCACCAAAACCAACGCCTATTCGCGCTTCATTCATCATCATAAACATATAACGCAAACCATGATGCTCTTCACCTACGAGGTAACCATGACAATCATCATTCTCTCCAAATGTGAGTGCGGTTGATGTTGTTCCTCTATAACCTAATTTGTGCAATAGTCCCGCCAGCTGCACGTCATTACGATCGCCAGCATCGCCATTCTCATCGAGTCGGTACTTGGGCACGACGAATAAAGAAATCCCTTTTACGCCAGGTTGGCCACCTGGGATTTTAGCTAATACCAAATGAACAATATTTCTGGACAATTCATGATCACCGCCAGATATATATATTTTACTTCCTTTTACTCGATAACTGCCGTCGGCTTGCTTAACTGCACTGGTCGTAATGTCAGCTAATGATGAACCCGCATGAGGTTCAGTCAATGCCATCGTGCCAGTGAACTCTCCGGTCAGCATTCTGGGCATAAATTGCTGTTTTAATGCAGGTGAGGCAAAGTGGCAAATAACATTAGCCGCTGCTGAGGTTAAAAATGGATAAGAAGTGGTGCTTGGATTTGCAGCCATGAAATACGCAGACGCTGCCGTCATTATCACTTCTGGTAATTGCATACCGCCATCTTCAAAACTGTATCGACCTGCAATGAAGCCCGCTTCACAAAACGCATTATAAGCAACTTGAACTTCTGGGATCATAGTTACTTTATGACCATCGAATGTTGGCTCATTTTTATCAGCAATATGATTATGTGGTAAAAATAGGTCGGTTGCGATTTTCTCTGCCGTGGCAAGAGTGGCAGAAAATGTGTCTTTATTGTGCTCCTCAAATTTACTGTGTTCACACAGTTTGTCAGCGTGTAAAACATCATAAAGCTGGAAATTCATTTCCAAATCGGGGATCAATTTGTCTGTCATTAGTAAACGCCTCGGTTTTGTCGCACATTTTATTGCACATTTCATCGCACATTGTTTTTTAAAATGCACAAATGTCAGTATTTATCTATCCAAACATTACAGCATGAATGCGCGCGCTTTTGCCAATTGATTTGACTAATATAAGATTAACAATTAATTGAATAAAGGTTCGGTGAATGCAATGCTTCATTAAGTTACTGATTAATATTGATGCGATTACGTGTAAATTCTGGTAATGTCACGCGCGCGGTTTTGTCGCAACGAATGCAACGAATGTTGAGTAAAAAAATAGGCATAAAAAAGCACGGGTAATGGATTACTTCGGCCATAATCAGCTTAAGTATCAATATCAATACAACACACTCATTTTAGGTGACATCGAATGAAAACATATAAACTAGCTAGCATTGCATTATGTGTAGCAACCGCACTACAAACCAACGTCGCAACAGCGCAAGAGACGCAAAAAAAAGAATCTGTTTTAGAAAAGATAACGGTAACTGCTCAAAAACGTACGCAATCAATACAAGATGTGCCAATTTCGGTTGCTACTTTAAGTGGCGAACAATTTGAAAGTATTTTTTCCGGTGGCGAAGATATTTTAGCGCTGGCTGTTAGAGTGCCTGGTTTGTATGCTGAGTCATCAAACGGACGTGTTGCTCCACGTTTTTATATTCGTGGTTTGGGTAATACTGACTTTGATTTAGCTGCCTCACAACCTGTTTCGATAATTATGGATGACGTTGTTAAAGAGAACGTCATTCTAAAAAGCTTCCCATTGTTTGACATTCAACAAGTGGAAGTCATTCGTGGACCGCAAGGCACATTATTTGGTCGTAACACGACTGCGGGTATTATTAAGTTTGACAGCGTTAAGCCAACAGAAGATTTTGACGCATATGGTAAAATGAGCTTAGCCTCTTTTGGTACGATTAATATCGAAGGTGCGGTAGGCGGTGGCCTTGCTGATAATCTAGCTGGTCGCTTCTCATTTCTTTCACAACAACGTGACGACTATATAGATAATGCGTTTTCAGGCGAGGACGAAGCGCTTGGCGGCTACGATGAGCTAGCTTGGCGTGCGCAATTGTTATTCACACCTATTGACGACTTATCAATGCTACTAAATGTGCATGGCCGTGATTTGGACGGGACTGCATCCGTATTCCGTGCAAACGTGTTTACCAAAGGTTCTAACGACTTGAACCAAAACTACGATCGCGACAGTGTATTCTATGATGGTAACTTACTCAGCAATGGCTTTGATAATAATCCTCAAGAGTACGAAAACCTCGGTTTCTCGTTAAAAGTAGATTATGACTTAAGGGATCTTACATTCACATCCATTACGGCCAATGAAGAAGCCGATGGTTTCAGTTTAGGTGACGTCGACGGCGGCGCAGGTTCAGGTGATACGAGTATTCCTGGCTTTATTCCATTTACCGCAGTTACCCAAGATAAAATGAATGATCTTGAGCAGTTTACTCAAGAATTTCGCATAGCTAGTAATTACAGTGACGCTCTTAATTGGCAAGTGGGTTCGTTTTACTACGACTCCTCTTTCAATGTAACTAGTATCGATGGTTTCTTTGGGGCCACAACCGTTTTCCATGAAAACAAAACTTGGGCAATCTTTGGTCAAGGTACATACGACGTATCTGATAAATTAACCATTACCGGTGGTTTACGTTATACCGACGATGAAAAATCATTGATCGTGGGTGATCAAAACGTCAACGGATTTGCCTTGGTTATCGGGGCCGCGAGTGTTCAAGATTACGACCCCATAAATGTTCAAGATGAACAAGTCGGCTACGAACTAAGTGCAAACTACAAACTAGATGAGAACTCTTCTTTGTTTGCTCGTTACGCAAATGGTTTTAGAGCACAAAGTATCCAGGGCCGTGATGTCGCTTTTGAAGGTGCTCCTTCAGTTGCTGAAGCCGAAACCATTAGCAGTGTTGAATTTGGTGTTAAGTCAGATATGTTGGACAACAGTTTGCGTTTAAATGCTGCTGTTTTTTACTATACAGTTGACGACATACAGTTTTCTGCAATTGGTGGTGGTGCCAATAGTGTTTCGCTACTCAATGCTGATAAAGGCTCTGCATACGGTTTTGAAATAGACGCCACTTATGTTGTTAATCAAAATCTCGTATTAACCGGCGGTTATAGCTATAACAAAACTGAAATTGAAGATAATAGTTTGTCTGTTTTCCCATGTGGCGCTAACGCGGAATTTGGTCCTAATTGCACGGTTACTGATCCTATGACTAACGACAATCGTGCATTAATTAACGGAAACCCTTTCCCACAAGCACCTGAAACAATATTTAACTTTACGGCTCGTTATAGCGTACCGATGGGTGATGATGGCGAATTTTTTGCTTACACTGATTGGGCATTCCAAGGTAAAACCAACTTTTTTCTATATGAATCAGTCGAATTCCAAACGGATAACAACTTTGAAGCAGGCCTACGTATAGGTTACGAAAACTTTGCACAAAACTACACCGTTGCTATATTTGCCAGAAACTTAACGGATGAAGATAATGTAAAAGGCGCTATCGATTTCAATAATCTAGCTGGTATTATGAATGAACCTCGCGTTATTGGCATTGAAGGTAAGATTAGTTTCTTCTAAGCGTAGCGTTTGGGGAAGGCGCATGATTTTTAATACGCCTTCCTGAATTGTCACTATGCGGTCAAACCTTACTGATTAGCGGTCAAACCCCACTGATTAGCGAACAGGAAATGACGACAAAAAAAAAGGCCATTTCAACAATGAAATGGCCTTTTTTTTTATAATTGCTACGCTTTTTCTGGCAGTGATAATGGATCAATCTGTTTTTTACGATAGAACAACTGTTTAAAATCATCCAATATCATATACAAAGCTGGTATTAGTAATAAGGTAATAACCGTCGCAAATAAAATACCAAAGGCCAAAGATATCGCCATTGGTATAACTACCTGAGCCTGCAAACTACGCTCGAACACGATTGGCATTAGACCCATAAATGTAGTTAACGAAGTAAGTATAATTGCTCTAAAACGTTCACTACCAGACTTTAAAACAGAATCAATTAAGCTTCGACCCTCGGCTCTTGCTCGATTGACAAAGTCGACCATAATGAGTGAGTCATTGACCACTACACCGGCTAAAGCAATGATCCCGCATATTGATAATACACTGACGGCTTGTCCCAACAGAAGGTGGCCCACAATAGCACCCACCATACCGAATGGAATAACCGACATGATAATAAGAGGCTGTGAATATGACTTCAATGGAATTGCCATTAGAGCATAGATAGCAATAAGCGCAAAAACAAAGCCTTGAGCCAAGGAAATCATCGCATCTGTTTCTTCTTTTGAGTTACCTTGCAATCGAAATTCAACCTCAGGATAACGAGCTAACATCTCAGGGATCACCTTGCTTTGCACATCAACGAGCAAGTCACGAGTATCGACAATGTCAGCGTTGACTTTTGCAGTAACAGACACTGAGCGGCTGCCATCTACACGCACAATATTGGCATAGCCTTTACCTAATTCAATATCGGCAACTTCACTAAACGGGATGTCATCACCATTTGCCGCACGAACCCGCATAGTTTCAAGGTTACCAATGGAATTCCGTTCGTCTTTTGGATACCTAACCATTACTTTTATTTCTTCGTCATCACGCTGAATACGTTGAGCTTCTGCACCATAAAAGCCGTAACGTACCTGTTGTGCAAGCTGCGATAATGACAAACCTAACGCCTCGGCTTCGGGTTTGAGCGATAATTTGATTTCGTCACTACCACCACTGAATGAATCGTTAACTTCAGTGATCCCTGCATAGCCACCTAAATAACTGCGTAATTCTTTGGAAACATTTTCAAGTTGCGAAACGTTAGCTGAGCGGAATTCGAAACTCAATCCATTGCCACCGCCAATACCGCCTGGACTGCCGATCGTAAAGTTCCTCACTCCTGGAATTTCAGGTAAGTATTCACGCCAAATATTTTGAATTTGTACATCTGTTAATTCGCGTGTTTCGCCTTTTGTTAATTCAATAAAGACAGCACCACCTAAAATGCCATTATCAAATGCAATTGCATGTTTAACCGCTTTTACGCCCGTTTTTTCTATTACCTCGTCGTCCATTTTATGCATAGCGTCTAACATGGCATTAATCGCTGCATCACGCTGTCCTAACGAAGAACCAGCCTCAAGCTCAACACTTGCCTGTATAAAATCCGAAGGTATACTTGGGAAAAACTGCCAGCGCACTAAACCGCTGGCAAATAAACCAATGGTAATAATTAACAAACCAACAAAGCTAGCTAACGTGGTGTATCGGTATTTCACTGCCTTTCTCAAAAACGGTACGTACTTCTTTTCTATAAAGACTTTGATCCCAACACTAAAGAAAGCTCTGAACTTTTGAAACCTGTTGGCCTTGCTTGGGTCATATGGTTTTAATTTCATGTGCACTAAATGCGCTGGTAATATTAATTTTGATTCTATTAAAGAAAATACAAGACACATAATGACGACAATACCAATAGTCTTCCATATTACACCAAAGGTGCCACTGACCATCAACATAGGCGAAAATGCGGCAATGGTGGTTAACACCCCAAAAGTAGCTGGCATTGCTACCTTTTTAACCCCCCTAATAATGGCTTCGGCGCTGTGTCCTTTTTTGTCAATTTCGGAATACGCTGACTCCCCCATAATAATGGCATCATCTACCACTATCCCCAGAACCAAAATAAACCCGAATAAGCTCAACATATTAATTGAAACATCTATTTGCGACGCCGGCATGAACATTAACGTGCCGAGGAAGCAAACAGGCAAACCTATAATCACCCAAAAAGCTAACTTCACTCGCAAGAATAATGAGAGGACAATAAAAACAAGTAAAGCGCCATACCCCATATTTTTAAGCATCATGCTCAAACGATCAGCTAAATAGAACGAACTATCGCCCCACGTATCAGCACTTAAATTGGCAGGCATCGTTTTACGTTTTTCAACCAAATATGCATTAACTGAATTAGAAATTTGTAAGACATTTTGATCGCCCACGGCTCTAACACGAAGACTTATCGAGGGCTTGCCGTCGAATAATGCAAACTGCCGGTCTTCTACAAACCCGTCGTTAATTGTAGCAATATCACCTAAAAGAAGTCTTGTACCATCATTTCGACTAACCAGCGCAATCTTAGCAAAATCCCAAGCGTTATAAGCCTGACCGTTGGCGCGTAATAAAATATCACCATTCTCTGAACGAATCGATCCTCCCGGTAAATCGATAGAAGATTGACGAATTGCGGTCACCATGTCATTAAAGGTTAAGTCGAACTCCTGTAATTTTAGTTCGGATATTTCAACTGAAATTTCATAATCACGCGAACCGACAACTGACACATCTGATATGCCGCCTAAATCAATGATTTCATCGCGCATGCCTTGAGCATACTGTTTTAACTCTCGTTCAGTTGTTTCGCCATAAACTGATACCCAAAGTACGTCTTGTGGTACTTTAATTCGATATACCACTGGTTTCTCGGTATTCCCGGGAAAGCTCGGAATGGCATCAACTTGAACTTTGACTTCGTCTAATAAGTTTTGTACGTCGTAACCATCTTCAACTTCGATGCTAATAGAGCCAACACCCTCACGAGCTGTTGAAGTAAGCTTTTTAATCCCTTCGAGATCTTTAACTGCTTCTTCAAGTTTGAGTATAACGCCCTCTTCTACTTCTTGCGGCGCAGCGCCTAAGTACGGTACTTGTACTGCTATGACGTTGACTTCGAATGTGGGAAAGACTTGTTTTTGGACTCTAAAAATACCAAATATTCCACCGATGATAATAATAAACATTAACAAATTAGCCGCTACGCTGTTACGTGCAAACCAAGCAATAATGCCTTTCTCGGTATCAATATGTTCTTCTTCGTATTGATCACTCATTATTTAACCTCAATAGCATTATCATCTGCAGTTGACTCTGGTTGAGTCTTTGGCGTTTCTTCATCATCTAAGAAACGAACGGGCATACCTTCGTACGGGTTAGGTATGGCACTCATCACGACTTTTTCTAAGGGATTTAAACCGTCACTAATATAAACGAAATCTTCGTCTGCTCTTTGTACTGTTACAAAGTTTATTCTGATTTTTTTGTTATCATCTACCGTTAATATTGTACCGTCCATGCGCAAAACGTTGCGCGGTAGAACGACCATATTACTTGACGTAATGCCGGTGATTGTCGCACTTACGAACCGTCCAAAACGAAGTGCCATGCCTTTTGATTCTGCCGGTGCATTTAATTGGTATGGATCGTTAACCTCAACAACACCGTAGATTACTCGGCTTTGAGTGTCTAACACGGCCTCATCACGAACCAATCTTCCTTGCCATTTAATGTTCTTTCCAGCTACATCAGAGCTTAATGTTACTTGCGGGCTTTCTTTGCTTAAGTCCGCCAAAAAGGCAATATCATCGTCAGTTAACGGCAATCTGACCTCAGCTACATCTGTTGCAAAAACTTCCCCAAGCTGCCCACCTAAAGAAATAAATTTACCTAAATCTACATCACGAGATTTAACTAAGCCATCGTAGGGTGCTCTGATTTTTGTTCTATCCAAATTACGTTCTGCACGTTGCAAGTTCGCTTGCGCTGCTTTAACTGAGGCTTCTTCACGAGCGAGTTGAGGTTTCCTGAGTCCTAATTCAGGCGCGTTTCCGTCGTTAAACGAACGCCACTCTTGTGCAGCCACTTTTCCACGAGCTTTTTCTTCGTCGAATGCAGCTTGTGCTCGCGCAATTTCAGATTCCGCTAGTAGTAAATCGGTTTGATAGTCAGCAGTTTCTAACTCAACTAGCACATCACCCTTCTTAAAAAAGCCACCTTCAATGAAATTATCTGCAATGGCAATAACACGTCCACTGACTTGAGCACTCAGCATTGTTCTGTTTTTTGGCTGCACCGAGCCTTGCGAATACACTAAAAAGTCTACATTTTGGACCTCTATTGGTTTAGCATCAATCAGAAAGTCACGGGTAATTATTTCGTCTTTTTCGGGCTGCGTCTTCATACTAATTAACCCGACCATCACTGCAATTGCACCGACTAAAATCAATATTGGTATGCCTACTTTTTTGAAACCACTAGCCATTGAAAAAAACCTTGTCAATATATTAAATTATTTTAAGGGCGCTACTATACCCAACTTCGACGGCAAAGACTGCTTTACATTTAGTGAAAAGTGTTAGTAGATGTGTCCAATAGGAAGGCGTCACTGTTGAAGGTAATATAGGCTGATATTTCGCACTTGAGAATGGCGTTTTAGCGGTTCAAGGTTTCTACGTAAGTGCGTTGAATAAGCATTGCATCGTTACTTGCCCGATGTCGTTGAACCGTCATTTTACTTAGGATGTCTGCTTTCGTTTTATCCCAAACATCGTATTGAAATTCGTTTAAAATCATTTCTAGAGCGCTTAATCGAAAGCCTAGCTCTACTTGGGAACGATCGTACAACTTCAGTAACCACGGTGAATCAACAACCCAGCCATCGCTATAAGTTTGTTCTGATCCAATAAAATCATTCAGTTCCAAACAAATTTGGATACCTGAGATACCTTTTTTGTTCAATAAACGTTGACTGATACCATGTATGTTTTCTGCTTCAATATTCCAATGAAACCAATCATCAAAAGGTTTAATTAGTTGGCAATATCGAAGCCCATCTGAACGCACAACGCCAATTTCGATAGGATAACTTTCAGGCCCAAATCCGCTAGCCTCAATATCAATAATGGTTGGTTTTTTTATAGTAAATTCCCCTATTCAATGTGTAATGAAAGTTCATAAGCGCGAGAGTAGTATAAGGAATAAATAAATATTTCTCGATAGTTTAATTGTCTTTATTCACCCGGGTTTTATCCTTAAATTAACTTCAGGTAACTCACCATACAGTTTTAGCTGTTGAATATGGTCCCATTTCATGGGAATCTACTGTAAATATAAGCCCATAAAACCTGACTCTAATCATATGCTGTTGCGCTACACTTTCGAGTTATCATTTTTACCAGTCAACAGCAACGATGCTTAGCCGACATAATAAACCCTCAAACGAATTTCAATTGGCGTTGCAATCGAATTTATGAAACAACCAACTACATTTATTAGTATACAAGCGCATGATTTTGACCATGCTTGCGTGTATGCAAAAATCCAAAAAAATGCTGATTCAGACGGCGCAATAGTGACCTTTACAGGGCTAGTAAGAGAGCTTACTGAACGTGGCAACTTGCATTATATGACACTCGAACATTACCCAGAAATGACACAAAAGAGCCTTATGAATATTTGTGAACAGGCTCGTCAACGTTGGCCTTTAGGTGCAATTAACATTATTCATCGAATTGGAAAATTAACACCTGACGAACAAATTGTGTTTGTCGGAGTAAGCAGTAAACATCGCAAAGCGGCATTTGCAGCAACAGAATATATCATGGATTTTTTGAAGACAAAGGCCCCATTTTGGAAGAAAGAAGTAAGCTCAGAAGGTGAGTTTTGGGTCCAAGCAAAATTGTCTGATAAACAAAAAGCAGATGACTGGTTGGCTGCAAACTAACTCATCCACTGAACCCAAACCTGCTACATAATTGATTGGTCATAACCCTTTATGTTGTGCTTTTAAATGACAAAAAAAGCCCTCGTGACTTTATGTTCACAAGGGCTTATCAAGTTATCGGTTTACTTTACATGTGCTATTTAAAGTGCGGCTTCTAACTGAGGTAAGACATCAAACAAATCGCCTACTAAGCCATAGTCGGCAACCGAAAAGATTGGAGCCTCTTCATCTTTATTGATTGCTACAATCACTTTACTGTCCTTCATACCAGCTAAATGCTGGATCGCACCCGAAATGCCAACAGCAATATATAACTGTGGAGCAACGATTTTACCCGTTTGCCCAACCTGCATATCATTTGGCACAAAACCAGCGTCAACAGCAGCTCTCGATGCACCAATAGCAGCACCCAATTTGTCAGCGATGCCATTAAGTAGTACAAAATTTTCACCGTTTTGCATACCACGACCACCCGATATAATGACATCTGCGGCGGTTAGTTCTGGACGTGCAGATACGGTTAGTTCAGCAGATATATAGCTTGATTTTTCAGACGTTTTGACTGTGTCCAACAACTCAACTGATGCACTGCCCTCATTAGCCGCAGCATCAAAAGAAGCCGCTCGCACAGTGACTATCTTTTTAGTATCCGCTGATTGCACTGTCGCAATTGCACTACCGGCATAGATAGGACGAACAAACGTGTCTTCGGACTCTACTTTAATAATATCAGATATTTGTGCTACATCTAACAGAGCAGCAACGCGCGGCATAAAGTTTTTACCTGTTGTTGTTGCTGCTGCAAAAACATGCGAATAATCAGCAGCAACTTCAACCACCAGATCCGCAATATTTTCTGGTAATTGATGTTCATAAACAGCATTGTCGGCTAAAATTACTTTGCTCACACCTGATATTTTCGCCGCTGCCTCAGCAATAGCAACGCAACCCGAACCTGCAACCAGTACGATAATATCTGACGACACACCAAGGGCCGCATGAACTAATTTGTTGGTTTCTATTTTTAACGATACGTTATCGTGTTCTGCATAAACTAATACACTCATGCTATCACCTTCGCTTCATTTTTTAATTTTTGAACCAATTCAGCTACGTCAGCAACCTTTACCCCGCCAACGCGTTGAGCAGGTGCTTCAACCTTAATCACAGTCACTTTGGATGTCATATCAACACCAAAATCAGCAACCGGTTTAACGTCAATTGGTTTACGCTTTGCTTTCATGATGTTGGGCAATGATGCGTACCTCGGTTCATTTAAACGCAAATCGGTGGTAACCACTGCTGGCAACTGCAACTTAACCGTTTGCAAACCGCCATCAATTTCTCGAGTAACATTAACAGAGCCATCAGCCACCACAACTTCAGAGGCAAATGTACCTTGCGGCATACCAGTCAGTGCAGCAAGCATTTGGCCAGTTTGATTATTATCAGAATCTATTGCCTGTTTACCGAGGATCACCAAATCAGGCTTTTCAGCCTCAACTACTTTTTGCAGCAACTTTGCCACTTGCAGTGAATCAACAACCACGCCGGTGTTCGTTTCAATATGAATGCCGCGGTCCGCACCTAATGCTAAGCCAGTGCGAATTTGTTCTTGGCAAGCCTTGTCGCCAATTGAAACAACAACAACTTCAGTTGCTACGCCCTTTTCTTTTAGACGTATTGCTTCTTCAATCGCAATTTCACAAAAAGGGTTAATCGCCATTTTCACATTATTAAGGTCAACACCTGAGTTGTCAGGTTTTACTCGTACCTTCACGTTGTAGTCTACTGCCCGTTTTACCGGTACTAAAATTTTCATAATAACCTCTATTTAGGGCTTTCGATAAATAAATACTATTCGCTTTAATTACAGATGTAAGTAAATATAGCATTCATACCAACTTGTTGGTGCAAAATCTACTTGCACTTTACGTAAACGTCAACCTGTATTCACTATATTATAAATTTAGTTGGTATTTACATTTTACAATGTTTCGACAAGCTGTAAAATTCAATTAATTAATGTTTTACTATAACTGGTATGAGTTGTTTGGGAGACACACGTGGAAAGAGAAGTAATGGAGTTTGATGTAATCGTAGTTGGCGCTGGCCCTTCAGGCCTGTCAACTGCTTGTAAACTCAAGCAATTGGCGAATGAAAAAGGTCAAGAATTAAACGTTTGTGTACTCGAAAAAGGGTCAGAAGTAGGTGCGCATATTCTTTCAGGTGCCGTTTTCGAAACTAGAGCACTCGATGAATTATTTCCAAATTGGGCTGAATTAGGTGCGCCTTTAACTACCAAGGTAACCGAAGACCATATTTATTTACTCAATAGCAAAACAGGTTCTACTAAACTACCTAATTTTATGGCACCAAAAACCATGCATAATACTGGCAATTATATTGCAAGTATGGCGAATATGTGTCGTTGGCTGGCTGAACAAGCTGAACAACTGGGTGTTGAAGTTTTTCCAGGCTTTACCGCGGCCAATGTACATTATAATGAGGATGGTAGTGTTGGTGGTGTTATCACCGGTGATATGGGAGTTAGCGAAGCTGGAGAACAAAAAGACAGCTTCATGCCGGGTATGTTGTTAACCGCAAAGTACACTGTATTTGCCGAGGGTTGTCACGGACATCTAGGTAAACAACTCTTGCAGCAGTTTGACCTAAACAAAGATGTCTCACCTCAGCATTATGCGCTCGGCTTTAAAGAAATTTGGGATGTTCCAGCTGAGCAGCATCAAGAAGGGCTAGTGGTACACACGGCAGGTTGGCCTTTGACTGATACTACAGGTGGTAGCTATTTGTATCATGCCGAAAATAATCAAGTATTTGTTGGCTTGATTGTTGACCTTAATTATTCGAACCCGCATCTAAGTCCTTTTGATGAATTTCAGCGTTTAAAACATCACCCAATTATGGCCGATACACTAAAAGGCGGCAAGCGCGTTACTTATGGTGCAAGAGCGATAGCTAAAGGCGGCTTTCATTCGCTTCCTAAAATGACCTTCCCAGGTGGATTAATAGTCGGTTGCGACGCTGGTACATTGAATTTCGCGAAAATCAAAGGCAATCATACTGCAATGAAGTCGGGCTTAATTGCGGCAGAGACTTTGTTTGAATTACTCTCAGTAGAGTCTGTTAAAGTGAAAGACCCTATTGAATATACCGACGCATTTAAGCAATCTTGGCTATATGACGAATTATATCGCTCGAGAAACTTTGGTGCAGCCATTCATAAATTTGGCAATTACGTCGGCGGTGCATACAACACCTTAGATCAAAACTTCTTTGGCGGTAAACTCCCCTTTACCATTAGCGATTCAAAAGCCGATCATGCTTGTTTAAAACTAGCCGCAGATATGCCGAAAATTGACTACCCAAAACCTGATGGTATATTAAGTTTCGATAAGTTGTCATCGGTATTTTTGTCAAATACAAACCATGAAGAAGACCAACCATGCCACTTAGTCCTAAAAGACCCTAGTATTCCGATTAAGATAAATTTACCAAAATATGATGAACCGGCTCAACGGTATTGTCCAGCAGGTGTATATGAGATTATTGAAAGCGCTACAGGAGACAAACAGCTTCAAATCAATGCTCAAAACTGTATACATTGCAAAACATGCGATATCAAAGACCCAAATCAAAACATAAATTGGATCGTGCCCGAGGGTACCGGCGGTCCAAACTACCCAAATATGTAATTGTTAATATGTCAGAATTACTTTTTAGTCAGACGTTTGGAGAGGAACATTTAGCTTCCTCTCCCTATCAAGCTAGCGTAGTGCTTATACATGGCTTATTTGGTAGCAATGATAACCTCTCTGTTATTCGCCGCCAGTTTGAAACCACCCATCATGTCATTTCAATTGACCTACCTGATCATGGCAAGTCTCCTTGGAGCGAGCGCTTTAGTTTCGATATTTGGGCGCAACAAATCATCCAAACGCTGCAGTCTCTGAATATTGATAAAGCATTTGTAGTCGCGCATTCATTGGGTGGCAAAATTGCGATGAGAGCAGCAAGTTTAGCACCCGAACTGATAGAAAAACTGGTAATAATGGACATAGCACCAGTCAAATATGAACAACGACATCAAAACGTTATCGATGGCTTGAGCAACGTAAAACTTGGTAATATAGCGGATAGAAAAGAAGCAATGGCGCAACTGTCTGAGTATATTGACGCCCCGGGAATACGGTCATTTTTGCTCAAAAGTCTGTTTCAAGATGCCGAAAAACAGTGGCGATGGCGCTTTAACCTGCATTTGCTTACCCGTGACTATCCGTTATTGAGTGATTGGCCTTTTGAAGGCGAATTGTTCTGTGGCGACATTACATTTATTAAAGGCAGTAATAGTGATTACATTACAGCGGCGCATCAAGCAAACATAAAGGCTCAGTTCCCAAATGCAAAAGCAAAAGTTGTTGATACTGGGCATTGGCTTCATGCTGAGAAGCCTCAACTTGTTAACACGCTGTTAACCCGCATTATACTTGGCACGCATAAGTGACATTGATACATTATTAATCAATTAAGTGGCTTCAAAAAACTAGCTTAGTTGTGCTAATATTATCCCCAAAGTTACTCATGTCGCTTGTGGAGTGTGTATGACACCAGAAAACTATCAACAAATTGAGTCCATAGTATTATATGTGAGTCTAATCGGTTTGTTTATACTGCTCGGTTTAGCGATCCATGACGTACTAACTAAGAATGATGTACCATTGGTAGGTAGAGTTGTTGCTTATGGGGTTTTAGGACTAGGTGCTGCAGGGTTTGTAGCTAAAGGCATCATTCAATTAATTTATGGCGCTAGCGGAGTTTAGTAAGCTAGTGCAATCAATAAGACGTTTTAGAGGGTAACAAATGGCTAGCGTTGGTTTATTTTTTGGCAGCGATACAGGTAACACAGAGCACATTGGCAAAATGATCCAAAAAGAATTGGGTAGTAAACTCATTGACGTCAAAGATATTGCTAAAAGCAGTAAAGAAGACATCGCTGAATTTGATTTATTAATATTTGGTATTCCGACTTGGTATTATGGCGAAGCTCAATGTGACTGGGATGACTTCTTTCCTGACCTAGAAGAAATTGATTTTGAAGACAAACTTGTCGCTATATTCGGTTGTGGCGATCAAGAAGACTACGCCGAATATTTCCTCGATGCAATGGGTATGATTAGAGACATAGTAGAATCTAAAGGCGCCATTTTAGTCGGACAGTGGTCAACTGAAGGTTACGACTTCGAAGCATCAAAAGGAATGGCTGACGATGATCATTTTGTCGGTTTAGGTATTGATGAAGACCGTCAGCCGGAATTAACTGAACAGCGAGTGAAAGCGTGGTGTAAACAAATTAATGAGGAGCTATGTTTGGCTGAATTGAGCTAAGCACCCTACTTCATAATTTAACAATACAAAGAAACGTGATGATGATTAATAAAAATCTTTATCGCGTTTTTTTTGCGCCTGACTTTCCTGCCCAGACGCAAATAAGCGCTTTGTTTGATGTATTAATATCGACTAATTGAGTAGTGAATTATAACCAAACCAGATTTGGCTAAACCATACCGTGAACGGCAATGTCAGCAAGGTTAACCCGGTTTGTACGCTGATAAACACAGACAATATTGAGGCATTGCCACCAAGCTGTTTGGCTAGCGCATAACCAGATGTAGCGGTGGGAACAGCACCAAAAAGAATAGCAACGCAGGCTTCCAGTGGACCTAAGCCAAGAATAGTGCAGCCTATTCCAATGCACAATGGAAAGCCAACGAGTCTTGCTGAAGTAGAGAAAACTAATAATCTGGTCGATGATTTTAAGGCGTGCAACCGCAAACTGGCCCCAACGGCAAGCAACACTAATGGTAAAGTGGCGCGAGCCAAAATACCGGTTATATCAGTCAGTAAAATCACGAAATCACCAATATCGGCCAAATTAACGAGCACACCGGCAGCAATAGACAAGATCAGAGGGTTTTTGAACAACTCTTTGATCAATAAACTAGATAAAGACTTGCTGTTTTTATTGCCATGCAAGCTCACCATTGTGATCACCAACACCACGTTCACACAGGGAATTAAAATAGCGGCACCAAGCGTCGCTAAGATAAGCCCTTCTTCGCCGTATATGGTGCTAGCTAATGCTAAAGCAATAAAGGAATTAAATCGTATGCTAGCTTGTAATATTGAAGTGCCAGTTGGCCTATCGACGCGATTGATCAGACTAATAATTAATGCTAATACCGAGACTGTTAAGAGAGACAAACCGAGTATCAAGGCATAACTGGATAAAACAGAACTGCTTAAGTCGGCCTTTGAGATGTTATAAAACAACATGGATGGAAATAAAACCCAGTACACCAGCTTATCGACGCCCGGCCAAAAATCCTCAGCTGGAAAGCGCTTAGTTTGTAACAATGCACCAAACAATAATAATAAAAAAATAGGAAGAATTGATAAAGAAATAGTAAACACGTTAGCGCCGCCAAATAAATCAGATATGAAAATCAGGTAGCGTAATATACAGGATATGAAATTGTATTATTAAAAACATTATGATTGAGGTTATTTTGCAATTTTCAGCGCCAGAGACAACGTCTTGTCCTGCTGCTATAACGCCTTTGATTATTGTCCAGCCAATCACGATACCGTGGGTTGACCTCGTGTAACTGTCAACCTAAATACCAGCACTAACGCTTAATTAGCGAGCACAACTTGGTTCCTACCAGCACTTTTGGCTGCATAAAGTGCCTGATCAGCGCGCTCAATAACGTTATTTAAAATATCGCCATGCTTTTTAAGAGTAACCCCAAATGATGCTGTAATCGGTGGAATTTTATCGCCTGTTCGCTTATTGTTAAAAGCAACCGATGAAAGTTTCACCCTAATCTTTTCAGCTAGTTGCTGTGATTTCTCAAGACTATAACGAGGGCATAATAGCGCAAATTCTTCACCACCAAATCGCACAGGCACTAGCGGTTCCTTGCATTCTTTACGCAGTAATTGACCAACAAATTTAAGAATTTGGTCACCCAATAAGTGACCATGGGTGTCATTAAATAATTTAAATTTATCAATATCCATAATAATCAATGCAAGCTCATCACTGTCGCCATGTTCTTCAACAAACTGATGGTAGATTGATTCCAACACTCTTCTGTTAGACAAACCGGTCAATGAATCCGTGTTTGCCTCTTTTTTACTCTGTTCAAGTTCCGCTTTTAACATGCTGATTTCAGTTTGGGCTGCGACTAATTTCCCTTGAAACTCTTCATTTGCAAGACAGATTGCATTTGCATTCTCATTTAATCTTTCTACTACAGGTATCATCGCCGCATCAACTTCATGTGTACCAAGTACCGTTAAATTTTGCATTAAGGCTTGCGAGTAACCGGTTGTTTCTTTCGCTGTATTATCTAAGGAAACAGATAAGTTATCGACGATATGGAAGAAGGCTTTGTGAAACGATTCTAGCTGCTTTTCACTGCCTTTATTCAACTGTGTTATGTGCTGAATAAATAAAGCTTCCCCTACATCTAAAGGACACGTTCCATATCGTTCTATGACATGATCTAATTCTTTATTTAATGTTGGAAATGCTTTTGAGTAATAACTGTACCACAGCGTATAGTTTAGCGGATTAGGTACAATTGCATACTTAACCATGGCAGGAACAGCTTGGCGAAGATAGTCCGCAGCTTGGTCTGAATTTTCAGAAAACTTCATCTCGGCCCTCGGTTATATTGATGTATTTTCAAACTCACTTTGCTAAACGTCCGTGTTTTAAATGTAATTTTGTATATTAATAATTTCAATAATTAAAGCAATAAATAAAAGCATTTTTTTTATAAACACATGAGAACACTAGACTTTAGTCTAAAATATTACCGGCTATCTTTAAAAGGCAAGGGCGATTAATATCATTTTTGACCTTTTATTGTTTATACCTGAATTTATAACAGATAGACTGCCGTCATTATTTATTTAACGATGGCATTTATGCGCTATTTATTAGCAGTAACGCTACTTTGGGCTTTTTCATTTAGCTTAATTGGGGTTTATTTAGCAGGTCAGGTTGATGCGTGGTTTAGCGTCCTGATGCGCATTGCGTTAGCTACTTTAGTTTTTTTACCGTTTTTAAAGATGACACAAACACCCAAGCTCTTAGCGATAAAGCTCATGCTTATAGGTGCCATACAACTTGGAGTAATGTATAGTTTTTACTATCACTCCTTTTTATATTTGTCTGTGCCTGAAGTCTTATTGTTTACAGTAATGACTCCCCTTTATATCACCCTATTAAACGATGCTATCGAAAGGCATTTTAATCCTCGCTTTTTCCTTGCTGCCATTATTGCCGTAGGTGGTGCGGTAGCTATCCGCTACGAGAGTATCAATAGTGACTTTTTGATTGGCCTGTTGTTAGTGCAAGCCGCCAACATTTGCTTTGCCACAGGACAAGTTACTTACAAAAGATTAATGAATAACAGTACTCTCGATCATAAGACTGTATTTGGTTGGTTTTTTATTGGCGCATTAATAGTCGCGATTATTTGCTATATTTTATTCGGCAACACAGACATGTTGCCTAGTACACCAACCCAATGGGGGGTGCTTATCTACCTAGGCATCATTGCTTCCGGCTTAGGCTATTTTGGCTGGAATAAAGGCGCAACGTTAGTCAATGTAGGTTCATTGGCAGTAATGAACAATTTACTTATTCCTGCAGGTATTGTTGTTAACGTACTTGTATGGAACAGAGATGCCGACATACTGAGGTTAAGCATTGGCGCTGGGATTATTTTAGCCGCGTTGCTACTGAATCAAATAGCTACTGAATCAAATAGCTACTGAATCAAATAGCTAAGGGTTCAATGAAGTGACTTCTTTGGACGTTCATCAAGTGAGGAAACAAAATCCGCTCAGTCATACGTACCAAAGTACTATATTAGGACCTCACCTTTTCGCCTAAGGTGTTAACGCAAAATTAACAAATGAGGCGTGTATGAAACACTATTTAATTACTTTTGGCTTACTTATCTTAATGTGTGGGACGGCAAGTGCAGCCTGCAAAGACAACGTCGTATTGGTGCATGGGAATGCAGCGTCACCCGCTAGTTGGAACAATACCCTTAACGAGTTGTATACAAGAGGCTATGTCAACAGCCAAATTTTCTTGCCCAATTGGGGCTCTAAGTCCTGTGCGACTTGCAACAATCATAACGGTAGTGAAGAGACACCTGTACGCAATGCAATTGTGAATGCAATCAACAGTTCTTGTACCGGCAAAATTGATATTATTGGTCACTCCATGGGGGTAACATTGGCCGCTCAGCAAATTGATAAACTTGCCGCTGCGTCCTACGTAGATACTTTTGTTGGCGTTGCTGGAGCCCTATTGGGACTTCGTAGTTGTGGTATTTATCCTTACAATGTTTGGAATAGTACCTGTGGAAGTTCTGGTTTATCCATCAGCAGTCCATTCCTTGATGGGATCTATGGAGTACCGCTAGGCGATAAAGTGTATTCAATAAAAAGTTTTATTGACCAAGTAGTTTGCTCTACCGGGAGTTGTTATGTTTACGGTATTCACAGCAGCCGTATTTGGAACGAAGATGCTACGTACACTTACACTTTAGGCCATTTTGGATTACAAACTGATACTGCCGTTGACCAAGTTAATCTAATTCAGTAGACCTAATGCACCAAATCAAATTCGCGCTGTTCAATAGGCATTGGTATGACGTTTCTGTATTTCATTGGCTTGCTTTATCACTGCGTAAGCAAGTTATAATGACAACATCGTCCACTTAAATTAGGTATAATATGCATTTTGATGTATTAATCGCAATCGCGCGCGCACATCCCCAACAACCAGAAGTATTAATCACTATTCCTAAAGACTGGTCGCAAGGACGCACTGTTTTTGGGGGCTTGTCGGCAGCAATGTTATATAGCGCTGCCAAGGAATATGTTGAAGAAGACCGTCTGCTGCGTTCCATGAATACAAGCTTTGTTGGTCCCTTGTTGTTTGACGTCCCTTTTCAGATAAGTATTGAAATTGTGCGAGAAGGTAAAAATGTTTCTCAAATACTGGCTCGCGCAATACAAAATCATAAAAATTGCGTGCTCTCGCAAATGTGCTTTGCCAAAGCGAGGCAATCAAAAACAGCGGTTAAAAATGATGAGCAGCACGCTATGGCTATCCCCAAAAAAGCCAATTACATTCCCAACATACCCAAAGTAACACCCAAGTTTTTACGCCACTATCAGCTTTCAATTGATTCTGGTGGTTTGCCCTTTACCGGTAAAAAGAGCAGTCATTATTATGGTTGGATGCGTTTTAAAAAACCACCTCAGAGCATCAACGAAGCGCATATTATCAGCATGATTGATGCTTGGCCTCTTACCCTGATACAGCAGCTTCGCTGGCCAGCACCTGCGAGCACAATAAACTGGAATCTTGATTTCATTTATCCTCACAGAGCACTGGCACCGACCGATTGGTTTGCGTATAAAGTAGATACTCGCCAAGCGGCTGATGGTTATGGTCACACAGAGGCAACCATATGGGATATTCATGGACAGGTTATCGCTCTATCGCGTCAAACCACTGCTGTATTTGATTAAGCGTACGTAGGATAATACAACTAGTTGATCTTAGTCTCTAGGTGATTTACTAATTCCGTGAATGAGTCCAATGTAATATCTGGTTTGTAATCACGAATATCTTCACCATGGTTATAACCATATGTCATACAGAAAATATGCAGGCCTGCGCTGCGCGCTGCTTTAATATCAGAGCGCGAATCGCCGATCATGAGACCGCTTTGCGGGGTAAAATTCATCCGCTTTGCGGCGTTCAGCAGAGGCATTGGATGTGGTTTTTTTTCGGCGCAGGTATCACCAGAAATAACGAATTCAAAATAGTCGTATAAACCTTTATCCTTCAGCAGTGGAATTGCAAAGGTTTGCGGCTTATTGGTTACACAAGCAATGCGATAACCTTGTGTTAACATCCATTTTAGACCTTCTACCACGCCGTCATAAATGCAAGAACGCAGCGAATTGTTGTGTTTGTACAGGTTCAAAAATATTGGGTATGCCCTATCCATTAATTCTTGGGCGGGCATGCATTCATCTGAACCGACCAATGCGCGCTCGACTAAACGCTGAACACCATTACCAAGCCAATTGCGCACAAGCCGTTCACCACGAACCGGCATACCAATTTGCTTCATCATTTCATCAACACAGAATGATAAATCGGGCACACTGTCAATTAGCGTGCCGTCTAAATCAAATAACACAAAATTTGGTTTTATTTTATCCATCCTGTTTCCCTTTGACTTCAGACTAATTATTTCTCGGCTTATCATAAAGGACTTAATACATTTATGCATGAATACCTTATCCAGTGAATATTGATACTCAAATATGTATACATAATTAGCACTTCCAACAACAACTTTCAGCTAAGCCTACTTCTAAAAATTATGACTACTTTCGTAAAGTTGTGCTAAGTTAATTTATAGACAATCTATTTAAAAAGCCGAAAGCAAAATGCATACTCGACGAAAAACCGATGACGTTGGCCTCAACAAGCCTGCAATTAAGGTTACCCTATTTGGCGAGTTCACCTGTAAAAGTCAATTTGACGAACACATTATTATTACCAACAAGCGGGCAAAAGCGATACTTGCGCTGCTCTGCTTAACCCCGAACGAACCCATGCAAAGAGAAGTATTAAGTCAGCTTTTGTGGCCTGGTAGGTTTGATGCGCAAGCTAAATCGAGTTTACGGCAGTGTTTATTGTATTTAAGTAATATCTTAAACACGCTGCATCCAGAGCTATTGGTCGTTTCACGTTCGCATGTTGCGATTAATGATGTGCTGGTGCAAACCGAATTGCTGACGATTGAGCATGCCTTATATGCTAAAGACACAGAAATAATACTCAGCAACCTGAATAAAATGGGTGCCTATCAGTTATTAGAAAACACCGGCTTTGGTAAGAAGCTAGATGACTTGATTGCACTTAAAAGGCTCAATATTGAACGTCTACTCAAGACTAAAATTGAGCAATTTTTACAATGGTTAATTAAGCAGGGTGCGACCAGCGACTATCAAAAGATAAGCCAAGCGTGGTCGGTTCGCCCAACGGTAATTGACCTTATTGGTTTGGCTGTTTTACCATTTAAGTCAATCCCAGGGGAATCGCAGCAACAGTATTTTGCAGACAATATGTCTGAAGAGTTGACCACACTGTTAGGACAGGCACCTTATCTTTCACTTGCAGGCAGTACCTCCACATTTGGACTGCGCGACAGTGGTAAAACGCTGCCTCAAATCGCGAAACTTTTAAACGTACAGTATGTCATTCAAGGTTCTCTTCAACGAATCGATGATAATATTAAAATTAACGTTAGATTAGTTGAAGGTAATACGGGCTTAAACAAATGGAGCAAACAATACATTGGCAAGCTTGACAGTGTATTTACATTGCAACAAATCGTCGCCAACGATGTGTGCAATGAAATTAGTATCATGTTTAATATTGCGTTGGTCACGCCTAAGATCAATCAGATGACCACTAGCCAAGAGGCCTATGATTATTACATGCAAGGGCGCGATCTGACTCGACGAATTATTGGCGAAGGTGTACTTTTCACGGCAATTAGTTTGTTTGAAAAAGCACTTGCGATAGACAGCCAATTTGCTAAATGTTGGTCGGCGTTAGCGGAAGCCAACGCCTACGTTACGGTATTTACACCGTGTCCAAACAAACGTCCTTATATTGACAAAATGGCAGAGTGTGCGCAAAAAGCGTTATCTATTGCACCTAATGATGGCCTGGCAATGGTGATGCTTGGGGTATATAAATGGACACAGAACGATCCTTTAGCGGCGTTGGACTTGGCCTATCTTGCTTACTATCATGAGCCACATAACCCGTCTGTAAGTGCACGGTTAGGCTCTTTTTTATGCTACTGCGGCAAAACAGAAACAGCGTTACCTTATATTGCCAAAAGCGCAGAACAAGACCCTCTCAATGGTCGCCATTTAGCGCTTCTAAGCAATGTTTTATTGAATATGGGTAATCTTGAAGGTGCTCGTAATGTTGCAAGTAAAATGTCAGCGGTAGGTTTTCCATCTCTGTTTTTAGGTCTCACCACTGCCCTTGCTGGTGAGAATGAGCTCGCGGTAAAACTATACTCACAAACACGTTTGCTGATGAACTATGTAATGAGTTCGGCTAGTGGCAACAGAGCGATGACCGAGCAAGAACAAGACAAACTATGGGACGTTGCATCTAAAGGCATATGTAGTGGTAAAAAAGCCGATCGACTAATGTACTGTCAATTACTCGATCACTTACATATGACTCTGCCAGACAAACAAGACCACTCAATTGTAATGCCTGCTGTTTGGATGGGCTATACCCCTATGGTATTTAAAACACTGGGTGCAAGCATAACACCAGCAAACATGAACGGCTTCGGTTATTTATGGGCCGACATTGCTCCTTTAAACGCAAGTGTAAAGCACCCCGATTTTTTAGATTTTGCATGCAAAGTTGGTTTGATTAAGGTGTGGGAAAAATATGGCTGGCCTGAAATGCTAATGAAGGCACAAAAGACCAGCCAAACAGCCACTATTTCAAATCAAGTTCTTGATACTGTGAAGAGCTAAGTGTTTCGCGCATAACCTCACGGTCACCAAACTCTTTGTCTGACTTGCGATCATCAGTCGACATTGCCTTCTGCATTTTTTTCCAAAATGCTTCGCGCTGAGCCGTAGTCGTAAAGTCTTTAAATTCGACAACTAAGACTAAGTCGGCTTCCCCAGATCGCGGATGTGTGCTGGCTAAAACGTGATAATCAACCACGTAACCTTCTTTCATCGCCATTTCATACGTATCTTTCCAGGAGCCTGCCAAATGGTCCATGTAGTTTTCAAATTGGCCAGGATGCACTTTAATACTGTTGACTTCCCAAACCGTGCCGTAGGAATAACTCGATTCCTGAGCCATCGCTGACATTGATGTAGTCGCTAAGAATACTGCTGCGACCAATGCTGTTCTTAATATTTTCATAATAACTTCCAGTGTTGTGTCATTTTCAAAAAGCTGACGTTTGAATTAAAAACTTCTCTTTGTTTAAAATACCCACCCATAGATTATCCTCGTACAAGCTCATTCAAAGCTTGGCTAGTAACTAATACATAGGTAGTATTCGCAAGCTAATAATGGCTTGCAGACAGACAATCGGTCAACACACAGAACGTTAATTTATCGTTAAAAAAGCCTTAGTCCATAAATGTTATCGAAAGTCGACTTGTCCATCTTGCGCGATAAAGCCAGTGGCGAGTTGATATTATTACTGACGTAATATAGGTTGAATTTTCCAATAGCTCAGCGAGCGCCATAACCACTCCAGTGGTCCAAAGCGAAAGAGTTTCAACCACAAAAACGACAGCAGCGCTTGAGTAGCAATAATACCAAATACCATACCTAGTTGTTTAGCACGCCCAATTTCGCTAAACATCCCGCCGGCATAACCATAAAAAATAGTAGTTAAAACGACCGAATTCATTATGTAGTTAGTTAATGCCATTCTACCCATCGGTGCCATCTAAGAAAATAGTCGATGACCTGTTGCGGTGAGGCATATCAATACAAATACCCCTAAATATCCTGCAGTGACTAAATATTGACTGGCATTAAATATAAAATTAGCGGCGATGTTTATCTGGTCGGCATGTGCAGTGACAGGATGAACAATGATCAACAGTCCTCCAGCACTAAAAAATAGGCCTAAGGGTAACCCAACCCAAGCCATCGTCTTAAACAATAACAAATGTTTACGAGGCTCACGAATGACGCCGCTGGCAACAAACCAGTAACCGATCAAAAAAAGCGGAAAAAAGACAAGCAGACCCGTAATTAACGAAATTGGCATCTGAAAGAGTGCTCTTTTAAAGCGGAATTTGGTTGCTACCCAATAACTGTCCTGCGTAAATGCGGCTCGCTCATTCGCTATGTCTTTGTCTTTTAAGTACTGCTCAATAAAGTATTGCTCTGCCTTATATTCAATTAAATCTTGTTGTTCAAGCGAATCCTCATCAATATCTTTTTCTTCCTCTTCTCCCGATTCTAGCGCCTCGGCAAATTTGATTAACGGTTCTGATAGCTCAGTATCTTTTGTTATTATTTCAGCCCGCGCCCGTGCTTCAACATTTTGCTCATAAATATCCGTGATCACATCCATAGAACGGACGTTGCCAAAATACAAGCTTAGCCCAATGCCAATAAAAATCGGTAAAAAAGTGATCACTATCCCCATACGTAAAAAAGCGGTGTACCCACTGAAAAAGCGCATTAACTTCAAACGAGTGATATATATCCATGCGAGTAAAAACAGTCCTCCTATCGCATAACTATTAAGAATATCGCCTTCCCACAAAAAGATTAAGTGACAAATACCAAACAAATATAGAAAGCCCATGCGCCGGATGAACCAAGCACCAAAGGGCCTTTCTGTATCCTTCGCCCGAAGCAGCATTACCGCAAACCCCATCCCAAATAACAAGGAAAACAGCTTATAAAACTTGCCCTCGACAAACAGCTTTACTGACCAAGAAGCAACCCAGTCTGCACCAGTAAGGCTGTAATCAAGCGTTAAGCCCTCGGAAATCGCACGATTGAACCACTCGATGTTCATCATCAATATGCCGATGAGCGCAAAACCCCGCAACATATCCAGCGTGTTAATACGTTCACTTGTGGAAATTGGAGCCAACTCGGGCAATTCGCTATCCCTAAATGCGTTTGTTTCGTGTGGTTCTGCATGCATTGTATTTTATGTCCTTATTACAAATGTCGATATGTAATCACCAAATAACCATTACTTTAAAGCAAGTGATTGAGACTGTCGTCTTTTCAAATCGAGCCGTTATAAATAATCGCTTGCAGACAGATAATAGGTCAACACACGGAGCGTTAATTTATCGTTAAAAAACCGTTACTCTAAAAGCACATTTCCTATTCAAAAAGACATTACTAGTGTCATTGTTAAATAAAGTACGCAACTAGGTTAAATTTATAAATGTATGCTCCTGACGTAGTTTAAAAAGATCGATCTTGGATAAATATTCGATACTAAAATTGGGTTTAAATGTTCGCCACTGTTAAAAGTGCGAAACAGGTTAAAACACGATTTTCGTTGAATTCACGTTCGATATTCTCTCTACTGGATAAATTTATGCTGGATTTACGTTGAGTCTACCTCTACGGTAAACTCTACTAGCTAGGCTCCCGAAAATACCTCTATATATGTGCCGCACTCAAATTAATTATTGATAATAAGTAATCATTCAAGGTCACGTTCAAAGGCCAGCTTAAAGCACGGACTAATGTAATTAGAGCTGCTAAGCTATATTGTATTGTGCGAAAAAAATCATTCAGTTAATTAACCTTGACTGACGGCAAAGAGCGATCACCGGCCGTTCAAGTAATCCGCATGTTTTTAGATTTGTTGGTGTTATCGGTTGATATGCTAATGGCGGGTGATCCGACAAAGGAGACATAAGATAGCCCAGTTATTTATAGTGGTTTAGGGGGATTTATAGGTGCTGGGTAGCGGTGATCGTAATGCGAAGTAGAGATTCTTAGCAGACATTAGCGTAAAAGATAGAATTAATGAATTGAGGCGTAACTCACAATAAAATTTTACTATGAATAAGGTGACTTCCGTCATCAAATTTTTCATTTATCTAACACTTAAAACGATAAAAATGAGCTAATTGAAGTTTTTCATTAACCACACACGAATAACGAGTATTCGTCATTTGATGATTTCAGGTAGAACAATGCACAAATTTTTTAACACGATGTTGGAACGGAGTATCTTGGCTTTGCGCCTATGGCGTTAGATGGGGCATATTTCAAATGACAACCACCGCGTCTTATTCCAAGGCCATTATTTGTCCTGCCTTTTCGTCCACCATTGTGGTCGGAGAAGCCCACCCAAAATTTATCCCCACCCACAGCATAATGCCAATCATCTATCTCTACTGCGTCAGCCATTCCACTGTAAGTGGGATAACCATATTTTGTTGCAATGTCACCGACGCTGTCATTATCGATATCTACCATTGCGGTTACATCATTTTGAACGCCTTGTATAACTGCTTTCATAAAGACTAGTTCAGCCGCACTTTCTATTGCGCCTTTTAGTCCTTGCATAGATGCAACTCTCGCGTCGCTTGATATATCTATAAATCTAGGCGTAACGGTAACCGCTAATATACCTAATATTACAATAACGATGATTAACTCAATTAACGTAAACCCCTGCATTTTTGAATAAGACATGTATGTGCTCTTTTCAGAATTGATTTGTTAGAACTGGTTTGGGTATCTATTTCAATAAAAAACAGTGAACAGATGGTCGGATAATATCCAAATAATTGAGATTTTGTTTATATTAAAAGATACATAAGTATACAAGTTACTAATTGGAATTAATAAGCATTAAAATGATGGAGATAAGTAAATTCAACTTACTCTCCTACCCTATCCTATGTGACAAGCCTGTGTAAGAACTCCAAGAATTATAATCTTGGTTGGATGGGTAGACACTAAGTCCCAATATTCAAACTAATATTAATAATAATCCCACATTCATAGCTAAGATAGCTTGTTTATCGGACTGTTTTCCACCGCTATTTGAAAACAGCTGCTTTGACACAGACTTTGCCAATAGTGATTTTTAGGAAAAGTAAAATAAATCAACAACGGTAAAATTAAATGCCATCATAATTTTACCGTTATTAATGCCCGCAATAGGTGGTTCTTAGCCCTTTTAGTTAAGAGCAAGAATGACAATTTATTCGCAAAATTAGCCCAATTGAAGTAAGCCCCACTGACAGCTTTTGGCACTTGCTCGTCTATCAGCTCGGTCTGTGATTTCACTCCATCAACGAAACATTTTGACGAGGGAAGCGACTGGCTCTTGTGAGCGCAGGCCGTGTGAAAACTATTTTACTGCCGTTGAAAATACGTCGCTCTGTCGATGAAACAAAGGATTAGCCTCAAATTATCAGTAAGATTGAATGTAGTGACGATTTTTAAGTCCAAATTACATTCAAAAATCTATAGATTAGAGTTTTCACACGGCCTGAGCGAGGACCGGCCGTTCAAGTAATATGTGAATTTTGAGATTTATTGATTTTTTCGAGTGGTATCCTAATGACAAGTGATCTGGCATTTTCACTTCTAATATCTCAATCAGGCAATACAAGAACTGCTGGGTAACATCTTAAAACCCTAGCCAAAGATTTAGCCCTTTCTATACCTAGATAGTCACGGGCTTTTGCATCAAGGGCTTGAACAAACATTTCTCCATTTTTCATACCTATACTGGATTTCCGCTGGGGCTTTCGATAACTGCTTGTTTAGCTTTTTATGTTCAAATATTGTCCACATACTCAAAAGTATATATTGCTTATGGTACACGATAATATAATGCCTATCTGCTTCAATTATTTGATAAAAAGTAAACGTTTTAAAAATGAATTGCCATAATCTAACCCTAGAAGTGCTTAACTCAAGAAGCTAATTTCAAATAAATGTCGATTTCTTGTAATAAAATATCGGTGCGTTTCGTTGTATAGATGAGTCGCACAATTGGAGAGAGTCATTGAACTCAGCAATGAAAGTCAATATCGCTAAATTAGCGCAACAATATGGACGAAAAGTATTTCAATCGGCATTTAGAATACTCAACGATACGCATCTTGCAGAAGATGTAGTGCAAGAAGTGTTTCTAAAATTGTTTAAGAAGTCTACCGAATCGTTCGACAAAATATCAAATTGGCAGGGATATCTAAAAAGCATGGCGATATCAACGGCAATTGACCAATTGAGACGGCACAAACGCTTAGCAGAAGAACCAATAGAAGATGAGTCGCCACGCAACATTGACGGGGCGAAGCAGCCGTTGCAGCAGGTGCTTTTGCAAAGAGACTTAGCGCAATTCAAAATTGCTTTAGTCAACATGCACCCGCAGGACGCTGAGATTTTCTGCCTACGCCACATCGAAGGCTATACCTATCAAGAAATCGGAGGGCTTCTAGATATGACGAGCAATGCGGTGGGCGTTTGCTTGCACCGAACTCAACAAAAGCTATCAAGTCAACTGCCTGAGTCACAATTTTTTGGAGAACAAAAACATGTCTAGTCAACATCAAGATAATGTAAACGAGCAAGTCTTACCTAAATGGCTTGATTCAATTAAACAAAATAATGCAACAATTGAACAAGAAGAGGACGCACAAATGCGCTTACTGCAAACAATAGAACAATTTAAAATGGACGAAGTGACAGAGAGTAAGAAGCCTGTAGGGCTGCGAGCTTGGTTAAAAAGCATGTCGCTAGGAAAGCAAGTATCTATGGCCTGTTCTGTCGCCATAGCAGCTGTCTTAACCATAGGGTTTACCATGTCAACTAGTGTTATTGCACCCGCGTTTGCGCAAGTTCAGCAAACCATTATGCAAGCTACATCAATGCACTATAGTGGGACTATGCTCTCTAATGGCGAGCCAACGATGGAAATAGAGGTGTATTACCAACAGCCCAACAAAGTCAGAATCGAAACCTCACCTATTTTGGCGGGTAATGCACAGGGCAGTATCACTACAATTCTAGATACCCAAGCGGGCAAAGGATTAACCCTTATCTCGCAAGCAAAAATGGCCATGCCGTTTGATTTTGCTGCAAGCGAGGATGGTGGTTTGCCCCAGGAAGATTTTTTAAGTTGGGTGGATACTATTACACATTATGAAGGTGAAGTGACGCTACTCAGCTCTAAAAATATTGATGATGTCTTTGCGAGCGGCTATGAAATAACTGAAAGCGGCATGACAATTACTTTGTGGGTAAACAGCGCCAACTTACTACCTATTAGTTTGCATGTTCAGTCAGACGCAGTAAATGGACTAACCGCTTTTGAGTTTAACGCTGACTTACGCTTTAACGATACGCTAAACACAGCTTTGTTTGATTTAAATGCTCAACAGGGTTATCGACTGATGTCACCCGAGCAAGATGAAGCAAGGTAGAAATCTTGCCTAAGTAAAACACCTTGCATTTGCAGGGTGTTACTATTATTGCTCCTCGCTTTTCTTTTTGAAAACCTCTAATTTCACATATACTTTGCTCACACCTTACAGCTCACACCTTACAGCTTACAGCTTACAAACCGCAAGTTCACAGCATAGGAATACTCGTGGGTAATGCAATGATCGTTCAACTCCGGTGTTAATCGATATTAATCATCTAACCCATTTATCAAAAGCTCTAAACCGACCTTGAAAATGTGAATGACAACTTTTATTAGCGCTCATATCCAAACGGTTAACCAAAATCTCTTAGGTCCCCTTTAAGGTCTTTTCAAGCCAAAAGGGGCGCAAAGCAAAATCTACCCTTATGGCAGGTTTAGGTCGGTACTTGCCCTTTCAGCTGCGAGCAAGAATGACGGCAAAAATCAGTTCAATTGAAGTAAGCCCCACTGGCCCCTTTTGGCACTTTGGCGACCGTCATAAATTAAAAGCTTACGTCGGCAATGTTGGCATAGCGTGATGTTAGAGCAGCCGAATGATGGCAACGCACCTGTCCTAAAAGTTTACCGATGAAGGTCGCCTTAAATGGAAACAGACAAGGTCACTTTGAGATAAGCAAATAATTTCAATACATTGTTGATCAATATCAATAGTGCGAGTCTCTGTTATACATATACTCCAACTATGGAAAGGTCTTAATTAAGTGTACGTGCTTGTGGTTGACACATGTCAACGTAAAATGTTCACGCACTTCCTTAAGAGTGAAGTTTTAATCGTTGGAGGAATATAATATGGTCGCAGCAACTGCAGTAAATGATTCGTTTTGTTGGTGGCAACTTATAGCTATTGTTGGTGCATTGGTTTTGCTATGCTTATCGCCTTATCTGATATTTATCGGAACACTTATTTATGTTTGACTAAAAGAATTCGCTTCAATAATCTAGACACCTTACAACGTCGTTTTAGCCTCATAAATTTGATTTACGCTGCCCTCCATCAACTGAAAGGCAGATTACACTTTCTAAGTCACTGTGTAGATTTAGGAAGCTGGGACTACTGGCAAGCAACTGGTAAATTTATCCTTTGGGCATCCACAACTGTGACCCTAGTTGATTAGTTTAACTGTTCAACAATATTATATGCATAGATGGAGTCGAGCTTGGTCGCCGCAATCTTATCGCTTATACCCATACTGGATAATCCCGATAAAATCGATAATTTGGCTTGCTCAATTGGCGAACTCACATGATACAAGGCTGCATTTTTACGCGCATTAAGTTGGATATTGCGAGTGCGCGGTAAACGAATATTTTGGTAGGTTTGCAACGCGGCTTGAGTATTTGTGTCAGCAGCCAAACAATGGGCCAAAGCATAGCTGTCTTCAATGGCCATTGCGGCGCCTTGGGCTAGAAATGGCAGCATGGGATGACATGCATCACCCAGAAGTGCCACGTTTCGATCTGACCATTGCTTAAGCGGTTTTCTGTCGAACAAAGCCCATAAAAAACAATGCTCCGTTGCTTTTAATAATTCTGTTACCTCTGGATGCCAATCAACAAAGGTTTCACGCAGTTCAGTGATATCGCCAGGTTCATTCCACGATTCTTTTTGCCAATCAGTACGTTCCTGCACAGCCACAAAATTGACTAGGTCGCCGCCGCGTAGAAAATAGCTAACAAAATGTTTGCCCGGTCCCACCCATAAATTTGCATTAGGTTTAATTAACTCTTTAGGAAGTTTGTTTGCTTCGACTACTCCGCGCCAGGCAACTTGTCGAGTAAATTCAGCGGCGGTTTGCCCTAACATACAAGCTTGGACATTAGATTTGATGCCATCCGCGCCGATTAACAAGTCGGCGATTATACTCTCATTGTTATCCAATTGGATTGTCAGATTTTTTAGCGTTTGTTGGTAACTCTGAATAGCGTGACCTAAGTGTATACTTACGTTCATATTTATGCAGGCATTGTGCAAAGCCGCATGTAAATCAGCGCGGTGAATATGCAGGTAATTAGCACCGTACTTTTGTGTCGCATTATCACCCAAAGGAACAGTGAAGTAAGGTTTACCCGTTCGATAATGTCGCATCACTGCTGAATCTGGGCAAAAGGCCTTAGCTTTCACTTCGTCAGCTATGCCAAGGGCTTTTAATACATGCATGGCATTGGGGCTGAGTTGCAGACCAGCCCCTACTTCGCCAAGTTGCCTACTTTGTTCGTAAACAACCACATCAAATTTACGTTTAGCCAATGCTAACGCAGCACATAAACCACCGATACCAGCGCCAGCTATAACAATTTTTTTACTCAAAACAACTATCCTGCGATTTAGAAACGTCCACCCCCCGGATAGTAATATGCTTGCTGTTAGTTTGGCTAGTGTGTTATGCCAATTCAAATTGATTAATTAATTCAGTTTATTGAGACAGATCAAATTTAGATGACATAATTTCCAATAGAGCGACGTCACTCCCCAGAAAATAGCGCTGCAATAAGCAAATAGATAAGTGCTTTCAACGAAACTGATCTCGACGCTTCTGGGTAAAAAAAGCCCTATGAAAATAGGACTTTGGATAAGGTTTATTTTTATAACTGAGAAGTTGGAACATTAATACTGACCATCAGCCTTAATTTAGCCATCTACAAAGCTTGTAATAGCCGTTGTCACTTCAGGTAGATTAATCACCATCGTTATATTCATTACCACAGTTAGATTCATCACCATAGTTCGATTCATCGCCATAGTTCGATTCATCGCCATAGTTCGATTCATCACCATAGTTCGATTCATCACCATAGTTCGATTCATCACCATAGTTAGTTTCATCACCACAGCTAGATCCTTCACCTCCATTATATTCGTCAGCGTTATCGTTTTGTGGCTCTACCGGCCAGCACCCCGCTTCACCAAATGTGCTATTTGCGCCCATTGTAATAGCCCCGTTGGTTGCAAACATACCACCACAATCTGGACCGATGCCATGTATTGTGGTATTAGCGCCAGTGGTGATGTAAGTGCCCGCTAAAAGAGTGCCTCTGACAACTGAATTTGCGCCAATAGTTGTGTATGTACCAGAGTTAAAAACAATAGTGCTGCCCAGAGCTACGTCAACTAGCTCTATTTTCATCTTCGCACCAAAACTTATATAGGTGTCGACATTAATAACCCAATGTTCAGGCTGCTCAGTCGGCGAGCCTCTGAACGTCAAGGTTATATCCGCAGTGGTTGTCAAACCTGTTGCATGATAGACCCCTGGTTCGAAATCTCTGCTCGCATCGATAGTCGTCGCGAGTTCGTTGTTGGTAGGCACAAACATGTCAGCAAACTTCTTCTGCTTCTGAGTTAGTTGGTCTTTCTTATTAGCTAACGGAGCTTCAACATCGTTAACAAAATCCCCGGGGTAAACGTTCTGTAATTCAGCGCCCTGGATTATTGCATTATCACCCAGTGAGATAACAGTTCCAGCTTGAGCATTACCTTTCACTGTGGAGTATCCACCAAGAACGACGGAACCGTAAACCGCCTGAACGTTACCCGCAGATTCATAGTTGCCTACTTCTGAATGGGCGCCAAGCGTTACTGAGGTTGTGGCTATTACATTACCGCCAACCTTTGCTGCAGCACCTAGTTTTGCGTCGCCACCAGACGTAAGTTCACCTGAGATTTCTGACTCTGCGCCAATAAATACCGCGGCTCTGGCTGCAAGATCGCCAAAAACCATAGCATTCGCGCCCAAGGTAGCGGCATCACCGGCCCTAACATCGAAAGTTACAACTCCTGCTCTTTCGATCGTGACAGCGGCTCCGGCCAAAATACTGCCACTGACTACTGCTGAGTCGCCAAGGGTTATTGCACTGACTGACTGAATATCACCGAATACGTTTGAACCAGCCCCCATTGTTACGGCTGCACCTGAATAAACTATCGGGATATATTTAGAATTTACATTTTCACTTTCTTCATCGTAATCAGCGAAAGCAATGCTGGTCATCGACATTGAGACACAAAATATACCTAGTGCGCTATAACGAATGAATCTGCTCTTATTCATAGTAAAGTGTTGCATTGAAAACTCCCCAGTGCTGTCATTATTTTTTTCCAGTTGAGGCTGTTATGTCGTAAATCGCGTTTTACACTATTTGCGTACCTAACTACCTACTTAGCTACCTACCTACCTACCTACCTGAGTAACCATAAAACACTAAGATGGGTGATTGAAAAACAGTGACTGTGATACACGGGTATCAAGATCTATATAAAGTCAAATGGAATCGAATCTAGTTTTTTAGATGTTTGTCGTGAGCACCTTGCTGGAACCATCGCGCAGCATACTGCTCAAGCTTGGCAAGCCGGTGAGATTGAGTTATTCTACACTAGCGACATTGAAAAGTTACCCTATGTAAAGAACGAAAAAAGATACAAAAAACAAATATTCGGCCTGTTTTTTTCCGTATTGAATGTGTAAAAAAGTTGAAATAATGGAAATTTGGGATTCTTTCCAATAAAGATTTAGCAAGTAATTTTGCACTTAATACCGTGAGTGGTTTTGTAGTTTCCTTTTTATTGATGAATTTGTTTCACTCTCCCGACATCGCCGCCATCTAATCTGACTTTAATTCCATGCGGATGATTTGGTGAGTTGGTAAGAATTTTTTCAACCGAACCCACAGTTAATTCACCCGATCGTTGATTTTTCTTTAACACGATAGAAACTTGCGCACCAATCTTAATATTTGCTCGTTTTGTACCTTCCATCGTTACTTCCTTCTCTAAAGTCTTATCTTTAAATTCACATAAAGCTCAAATCAAAAATGTATTACATCTGAATTTACAGACAATATAAAAGTGCAGCGGCATCTGATTTAATGTCTTGGATCACGAGTAACAGGCTTATGTATGGCTTTGCTGCGTGCAATGTTGCCATACTGATACTCCTTGAAAATCACAACTACTTGATGTCTATCAACACTAATACACTAAATTCGATTAAGCTATCTCACGTTTATATTAATTTTGATATTAATTTTGATATTAATAGCGCTTAGTCCTAATAAAATAGAGGTAATCATTGGTGATTAATAAACATGCTTTTTTACACGACTCAAATTATAGGTCAGTTAAGCGAGAATATTATTTAGATATGGTTCACCAAAATAATATCCGCAAAACAAGTAAATCATGAAAAAAACACTAAAAAACTTTATATTTTTGCCCGTTATTATTGCTGCTGCACTGGCTTTTGTGTTTATACAGGTAAAGTCTAAGCAAGCCATCGAGCATCAGGATGTTGAGTTTCCCGTAAAAACGGTTGAAGTCTTAACCGTCAAGAAAATCCCCTTTCGCACTCGTGCTGTGGCCTATGGGAATGTAGAACCGGCAACGGTCCTAAAAGCTAAATCAGAAGTGAACGGCAAAATTAGCTATATACACCCGGAGCTAAAACAAGGTGGTAGTTTACCGAAAGGCACAACTGTTCTAAAAATAGAAACAACCACATTTGAGATTTCACTAGATTCCAGTAAAGCGGGTTTGGCAAGCAGCCAGTCATCGTTGAAACAAATTGAAGCCGAAGAGATAAGCGCTAAACGCTCATTACAAATAGCGCAAAAGAATTGGAATTTAGAATTAGCAGAACTTGAAAGAGTTAAAGTGCTCGTAGAAGCGCGTACTCTAGCTAGAAACCAACTCAATATTGAAGAACAAAAAGTACTTCAACTTAGTTCTACCGTGCAAGATTTACAAGGTAAAGTAGATACTTACGCAAGCCGCAAAGCGTCAATACGCGCCCAAATCAAACAATCAAAAAGTCAGGTAGACCAGAGTGAAGATTCCTTGATACGCACCGAAATAGTACTCCCTTTTGATGCCCGAATAGGATCTGTTTCGGTTGATGTCGGTGAATTTGTGGCTGCAGGTGGCCAGTTATTTGAAGCATTGGGAATTGAAGCTGTAGAAATTAATGCACAATTACCCATCAAACATTTACGCCCTCTCGCTACCACTATGAATGCTAGCGATAACACGCCCTTAGCAAACTTGCAGGATAGTGCGAATTTACAAAAAGCGGTTGCACAATGGAACCTAGAGGCAAAAGTTCGTATTGTGGGTGGTGATCTAAACACTGTATGGGACGGAGTATTGCTTCGGATCAGCGAGTCAGTCGACCCTATACGCGACACCTTGGGTTTGGTCGTTGCCGTTGATAATCCCTATAAAGGAGTCATTCCTGGAGTGCGCCCGCCATTGTTAAAAGGTATGTATGCCTCGGTAGAATTTCTCGCTCAGGCTAGGGATATGCTAGTTATCCCGCGTAAAGCTCTGCATGAGGGACGTGTTTATGTGGTCGGTAAAGAAAACACGCTATCAATTCGCCCTGTTCAAATTAACTATTCGCAAGGACAGTTAGTTGTGATTAAAGATGGACTTGAGGAAGGTGATAAAATTATCACTAGTGACCTTGTACCCGTAATTGAAGGCATTAAACTTGAGCTGATCGAATCTGATGAATTTCAGAAAGAAATTGCAGCACTCGCCTTGGGCATAAAATAGTGATCCGCTATTTTGTTTCTCATCCAACAGCCGCCAACATCTTAATGTTGGCGATTATCGCCGTTGGTTTAGTCGCCCTACCCAGCTTAAATAAAGAAACTTTCCCTAAGATAGATCTTAATCAGGTACAGGTCACCGTTGCCTATCCTGGTGCTTCCCCTTCTGATGTTGAAGAAGGGATCTGTAACCCCTTGGAAGATGCCACAGATGGCATTAGTTTCACCAAAGAGCAGCGTTGTGAAGCACGTGATAACATGGGTATGTTGACCATGGAAATGCAAGAAAATGGAGATATGCGCCAATTTATTGATGATATCAAATCTGCGGTAGATGGTATAACGGAGTTGCCCGAAAACAGCGAAGACCCCGTAATTAAAGAATTAGGTCGAACTGAACCCGTTGTAACAGTAGCAATAACAGCAAAAAATCTATCATCGCCCGAACTCAAAACACTCGCTGAGTATTACCGCGATAAATTACTGAATTTACCACAAGTACCCATTGTTACCGTTTCCGGTTTTTCTACGCATCAGTTGAATGTGTTGGTGAAATCAGACGCAATGCTTAAATACGATTTGAGCATTCAAGATATTGCTGATTTAATTAAATCACAGGCACTGGAACTGCCTGTAGGAGTGCTCGAATCTAAAGATACTTCTTACCAAATTCGCTTTGAGAACGCACGCAAAACAGCAGTCGAACTTGCTTCTTTGGTCATTATTAACACGGACAAAGGGGGGGAAATACAATTAGGTGATATTGCCACTATTGAAGATCAATTTGAAAATTTGGAGGAACGTGTAGAGCTTGATGGCAAGCAAGCTGCATTGCTCAAAGTAAATAAAAACACTAGCGATGACGCCATCACCATTTTCGACGCCGTCAAAAAATTTGTAGCCCAAGAAAATGCACGTTTACCCGATGGTACCAAACTAACGCTCACTCAGGATGCTGCGAGCATCGTTAAAGATCGCCTGCAGTTGATATTAAAAAATGCGTGGCAAGGCCTGCTGCTGGCATCGTTCGCACTTTTCTTATTTTTCAATTACCGCTATACCTTTTGGATAGCACTAGGCTTACCCGTCTCTTTTCTGGGGGGGTTAGCCGTTATGAGCGCTCTAGGCATAAGCATCAATATGATCTCAATGGTTGCCCTGCTAATGGCAATCGGTATTTTAATGGATGATGCCATTGTGCTTTCCGAAAGTATCTCTCATGAATATAATCAGGGTAAAAGTCCCATGGAAGCCGCTATTGCAGGTACACAAAAAGTAGCGCGCGGTGTGTTTTCATCATTTCTCACGTCCGCCTTGTTGTTTGGCAGTTTGTTATTTATGAAAGGCGATATGGGTCAAGTAATGGGGGTTCTGCCCGTTGTATTGCTAGCTGTTTTGACCTTTAGTTTACTCGAAGCATTCCTGATTTTACCGCACCACTTAAGGCATTCTTTGGCGCATTCTCACGAAAAGAAAAAACCACAATGGCGAACTATTTTCGATGCTAATTTCTTAAAACTTCGTGACCGCTTTACATCGTTCGCCCGAACAGCCATTACTTATCGCTACATTACGGTAGGAATTGCTTTTGCATTGTTCATACTTTCAATCGGCATGTTGGCTACAGGCACTATCAAATTCAAAGCTTTTCCTGATCTTGAAGGCAATAGACTTGAAGCCCGCATTCTCTATCCACAGGGAACTCCTCTAGCGAAGACCGAAGCATTGGTTGAAAAGCTAATCGCAGCAGCACGTAAGACACAGGACCAATTTCAGGAAAATGAGTCAGCGCCATTAATTAGAAATATTCAAGTCGCCTATAGTGAAAATGGCGATTCCAGCGAATCGGGAGCCCACTTAGCAACCGTCAATCTAGATATTTTAGATACCGAATTACGACATACATCACTAGTAGATTTCACTCCTGCTTGGCGTGAAAATACGGGGGCAATACCGGGCATCATCAGCCTACAGTTTAAAGAACCTTCGTTTGGACCCGCTGGACGGGCCATTGAAATCCAGCTAAGTGGTAATAACCTTGATGAGCTATCTAAAGCGTCTTATGAAATTCAAAACTGGTTAATCGGTTACGACGGCGTTTCCAATATTCTTGATGATCTGCGCCCTGGGAAACCGCAATACAAAGTGAAGTTATTACCCGGCGCACTAGCAGCAGGAGTCGATGCGAAGATGGTTTCGGCACAGTTACGCTCAGCGTATCAAGGAGCAAAGGTTAACGATATTTACAAAGGTCGAGAAGCCTACGAAATTAACGTTAAATTAGACAGCAGTCTTGAAGATGCCCTTTCTGATTTTGACGACATGATTATCTTTTCTAAAACCGGACAAAGCATACCATTGGTGAGTATCGCAACCATAGAGGAATACCGGGACTACGCGCGTATTGGTCATGTTAACCATCAACGCGTAGTTAATATTTTCGGCAATATTGACTCTGCTAAAGCCAACACAGCAGAAGTATTGAATGATACCAAAAACCGTTTATTCCCTGAACTTCAGAAACGCTATCCCGACCTCAAAATCTATTTAAAAGGTGAAATAGAAAGCAGTGCAGAAACCAACGATTCAATTTTCTCGGGTTTTTTCCTAGCACTCACTGGCGTATTTTTATTACTAAGTTTGCAGTTTAAAAATTACCGAGAGCCAATCGTGGTGATGCTGAATATTCCACTCGCATTGATTGGCGCTATCATGGGTCACTACATTATGGGACTCGATTTCACTATGCCGAGCATGATTGGTTTTGTATCACTTGCTGGTGTTGTGGTGAATGATTCAATTCTGCTGGTTGAATTTGTTAAATACCGCGTTAAGGAAGGCATGGTGTTGCATGATGCTGCTGGTCAGGCGGTGCATGATCGCTTCCGTGCCATTTTCCTTACCTCGGTAACCACTATTGCGGGTATGGCTCCACTATTGTTAGAGAGCAGTTTACAAGCACAAGTATTAATTCCATTGGTGACCAGTATCGTCTTCGGTATGCTCACTTCAACTATGTTAGTACTGCTCGTTCTGCCAGCGGCTTATGGGATTATGGAAGATATTGGTTTTATAGAATTAAGCAATGAAGAAGAAGGTATACAAGCTGAAAAAATTGCGCGTTTAGGTTAAACGGATTTTAAATTCCCCCCATTTAAAGCTAGATCGTTGGCTAATAGTATAAAATATTTGACTGACGTTAGCGAAGCTTTGGGTTATGCTTATAGCAAGTACTGTTAGAGGAATAAATGATGAAAAAAAGCTTAGGAATTATTGCGGTTGCGGGCTTATTAATACTCTTAAGTGGCTGTGCGCCAGAAGTCGGTAGCAAAAAATGGTGTGATGATTTGGACGAAAAACCAAAAGGCGATTGGTCAACCAACGAAGCGACTGATTATGCGAAACATTGCTTATTTAAAAGTAAAGATGAAGAATAATTTTAGCGCCAAAAGAATCCATTGCTAAAATACAGAACTAGCTAAAGTTACAGGATGAATTATGAAATATATTGTTTTAGCCGTCGTTATTGGAATAGCCATATTCTATTTCACTAGAAATTCAAATAATAAAAAACTAGCTGTTGAAAACATTGAGATAGGCAACGCTTTCTTGGCAAAAAACAAAACTAATGAAGATGTGCTAGAAACGGCTTCTGGCTTGCAATATCAAGTATTACAAAAAGGCGACGGTGATACTCACCCAAATGCCACGACAACTGTAAAGGTACATTATCATGGCTTATTACTGGACGGCACTGTCTTTGATAGCTCAGTAGATCGAGGTGAACCGATTAGTTTCCCTCTAAATCGAGTGATAGCGGGTTGGACCGAAGGCGTTCAACTAATGGTTGTGGGTGATAAATTTAAATTTTTTATCCCACCTAGCTTGGGATATGGCAATTCAGCTACTGGAAAAATAACGCCCGGTTCTTTACTTATCTTTGAAGTCGAACTTTTGGAAATTAAATAGTGACGTAAGTGCCGCTCAGGCAGGCATGCGCAAGTTACACCGAATTGCTGGTAAATATACTGAACTTAAGGTCTAACTGACTGAACTTCATCATCGCTTAAATAACGCCATTGGCCCACCGCTACATCGAGATAAATATCTCCAATTTTTTCGCGATGTAGCGAAACCACGCGATTACCAACTGAGGCGAACATGCGTTTTACTTGATGAAACTTACCTTCTGTAATAGTCAACAGCACTTCTGTTAAGGAAATATTTATCAAACTAGCTGGTAATGTTAATTCTTTCTCGCTTTGTAATTGCACACCTTTTTCAAACGCAGAGGCAGCATCCGCTTTTAACTCCTTAGACAAATTCACACGATAAACTTTAGGGCATTGATTAACAGGCGATGTAAGAGAAAACGACCAGCGCCCGTCATCAGTAATCAAAATCAATCCAGTTGTATCCGCATCCAAACGCCCCGCAATATGAAGCTCTGAGATCTTTTCAACATGTAAATAATTAAAGATTGAGGGATACACCTCATCAACATTTGAGCAAATTGTATTTGCTGGTTTGTGCATGAGAATGTAGCGAAATTGTCGACTCTTCAGCGTAATGCCATTTAGCGTTATCGTATTATTTTCATGAACCTGAGTTGCCTCGTTAGTTATGATTTTTTCATTCACGACAACCGCACCCGCGCTAATACATCGTCTTGCTTGGCTTTTGCTTAGTTGTGTACTTTTACAAACAAATTTATCGAGACGCATTGTGGGAAATATCTAGGATACTGAAGAACATGACGTTAGCGTTTTGGCACGGCAATTGTCAACGACTTATATTTCATGAGTTTAAATTTGACAATGTTACCCGGCCACCTCGTCGTTCCAGCTTACGTGGATCAGGCTTCTACCGATGAGTCATTAGCATCAAAATGAACGCGGTTTCGTCCTCTCTTTTTAGCTTCATAAAGTGCGACATCAGCGCTTTGAATCAACTCGGAAGCTGTTGTTCCTTTGCCTATTGTTAAATTAGTCACACCTAAACTTATAGTGACATGTTTTATATTGGCTACTTTTGTGTCGGCATGAGGTATATTTTTATATTTGATGCGCTCTTGAAGGTTATTAGCGAACAAAACTGCACCATCTAATTCAATGTTGGGCAGAATAATTGCGAATTCTTCACCGCCATATCTAGCAATCATGTCGCCTTGTCGAGAAACCAAGCTCTGTGCAATTTCTGCGATTTGAATTAAACAATTGTCACCGCTCACATGACCGTATTTGTCGTTATATTCCTTAAAGCAATCAAGATCAAACATGATTAAACAAAGTGGCAATTTGTTGCGTTTTGCCCTTCCTATTTCAACTGCTAGCGTTTCATCGAAATATCTGCGATTGAAAAGATTGGTAAGACTATCTTTACGCGAAATATCGTGTAATTGCTTTTCTATTTGCTTACGTTTTTCAATTTCTTGGGTGTGTTCAAAATTCAAAAAAATAGATTTCTTATAGGCTTTGTTACTTTTTTTCAATAAAAATAGCGCAGTGACCGAATATATGACAATGGTAAATGCCGCCACACTGCCGGCCGACCCACCATACAAAAATAAGAAAACCACGCTTGGCAGCGTGATGGGTATAAAAAAACTTAAACTCGCATACAGACTCGCGGTGTGACCAATCGCAGACGCTGCACTAAATGCAACGACGAACATACCAATAGATACCAAATATTCCGGTCTATTTAAAGGCGTAAAATACATAAATCCGCAAACGTAAATTACGCCTAATATAAAGAATAAACCTGCCCATCCGTGCAACCACAGACTAGCATTTTGGTCATTCCCATATTTTCTAAATGCAAAAAATGTAGTTATTCGCACTATAGATAAAAATGCAATGGCGCCTGCCCAAATCAACAATTCGCTAACGGGAGCGACATAAGAAAACCAAACAGCAATAAGCGTAATCGCAAAGAGGTGCGCAATAGAAGCATTGACAGTTTGCGCAAATGTTAAAGCGATAATTTCCAGTTCGGTTTTTTTTGCCACGTTTGGTTGCATTGTAATGTTCCTAATTTACACTAAAACCCGATTTTAAGTTAACACATTGGATTACCCATGCGTATTTAATCTTCTATCCTACTGGCGCTGAAACTCGCTGTGTATCTCAATTTCAACTTCGTCACCAACGATAGGAATAAACTTTTTTAAACCAAAATCAGCGCGGTTAAAACGCAGATTGGCAGCAAAGCCCAGTGTATAGATCCGAGTGAGTGGGTTATTCGCCGCGCCATTGAGTTTGGCATTCATCGTAACCGCCTTCGTTACGCCTAAAAAAGTGAGTTCGCCCTGGACACGTAACTGTTCGTTATCAATTTTCTCAACCGATACGCTGCGAAACACAGCCTGAGGGAAGTTTTCAGTATCTAGCCAGGCTTTGCCTCTAAGCGTTACTGCAAAATCTGGATTATTGACATCAATGCTACGCATATCAATTACCGCTTCAATGCTCGAGTTTTCGATGTTGTTGGGATCAAAATTCAGACTGACATCAAACGCATTTAAGCGACCCACATAGCTTGAAAAACCCATGTGATTAATTTTAAATAGCAGCACAGCATGGTCTTTATCAAGTTTGTATTCACCGGCTTGAATTTCAACAATATCTTGTTGTAGCGTTGGCTGAAGCCAACTCGCACAGGAACTCGTTAAAAAGAGCATAGAGACAATCAGCAATGTGCGACAAAACTGATGATTTAGCAGTTTTAGGCCTAAACGCTGAAATGGGGAAAAAAGGTCTGACATGTACATGTGTATCCTTTGTTACGATTAAGCCTCGTCTGCAGCCTATGACTCTCTACTACTTATAAGCTCTTTTTATAAGCTCTTTTTATCAGCTGTTCTCATAAATAAGCGCCAGATCTTGAAAACGTTTGGTTGACATCCTCCCCGCCCTAAAGGGCGGGGATCCCTGCGGGTGAACGCAACTTCTGCGCCCTACCTTCGG
>NZ_AUAV01000025.1 GCF_000428905.1 Brumicola pallidula DSM 14239 = ACAM 615 | reverse complement strand
AGGTGGCATGGAACGGTGGTATGCTGCTTGCGGTGCCGCCGCACCACACCAGCCAAACATGCCCGTGCTGCGGGCATGTCAGTAAAGACAATCGACTCACGCAAGCACAGTTCCTGTGCGTCGATTGTGGTTATGCAAATAATGCCGATGTGGTCGGCGCGATCAATGTTTTAGAGCGAGGATATCGCTTGTTAGCCTGTGGAGAGTCGGCGCAGTCAGGCCGCTCTGTGAAGCAGGAACCCACCGAAGGTAGGGCGCAGAAGTTGCGTTCACCCGCAGGGATCCCCGCCCTTTAGGGCGGGGAGGATGTCAATTTGTTGTTAATGTACTGATCCTCAACTAATTACTAATAAGAGGTCATCAAAATACTAGAGAACTTGACTGCCGAGACACTTGCTCGAATGCAGTTTGCTTTCACTGTCTCCTTTCACATTATATTTCCCGTTTTCTCGATCGGACTTGCCAGTTTCCTAGCCGTATTGAACGGCTTATGGTTAAAGACGCGCGACGGATCCTATATACTCTTGTTTAATTATTGGAAAAAGATCTTCGCTGTTGCCTTTGGAATGGGGGTTGTATCAGGCATTGTAATGTCTTATCAATTTGTCACTAATTGGGCTGTATTTTCTGATAAAACTGGTCCGGTACTAGGCCCACTGATGGCTTATGAAGTACTTTCTGCTTTTTTCCTTGAAGCTGGATTTTGGGGGGTTATGTTATTTGGGCGTGAACGTGTGGGCGATTCTTTACACATGTTCGCTACTGGTATGGTTGCTTTCGGCACCCTGATGTCAGCTTTCTGGATCTTATCTGCAAACTCTTGGATGCACACGCCAGCGGGCTATAGCATTAATGAATTTGAACAGTTTGTGCCAGCTGACTGGTGGCTAATTGTCTTTAATCCTTCCTTTCCTTATCGTTTGGTACACATGGTGTTAGCCGCTTTTCTCACCACTGCGCTAGTTGTTGGCGGTGTAGCTGCTTTGCATCTGCTTCGCGACAAAGCCGATGGTGAAGCACGCCGCATGTTTTCAATGGCTATGTGGATGCTGATAGTAGTTGCTCCGTTACAAATCCTAGCAGGTGATTTTCATGGTTTGAATACGCTGGAACACCAACCAGCAAAGGTTATGGCAATGGAAGGGCATTATGATAGTCATTCAGAAGGTGCACCTTTTATTATTTTCGGTATACCTAATGCCGAGGAAAAGCGGATTGATTATGCAATTCAGATACCCAAACTCTCTAGTCTTCTCTTGAAGCACGACTTAAACGCTCCTCTTGCGGGTTTGGACACTATTGCCGATGAGGATGAACCGCCAGTTGCCATTGTTTTTTGGAGTTTCCGGGTGATGGTTGGATTAGGTGTGGCTATGCTAGGTCTAGGCTTATGGGGCTTTTGGAGACGGATCCGCGGTAGGCTTTATGAGGATAAATTGTTAAAATTTGCCGCGATTATCATGGGGCCAATGGGCTTTGTAGCCGTATTAGCAGGCTGGATAACAACAGAAGTGGGTCGTCAACCTTTCACCGTTTATGGTCTATTACGTACATCGGATAGCCTCTCACCGATTGCCGCGCCCGCGGTGGCAGTCTCTCTAGTGGCGTTTATTATCGTTTACTTTTTCGTATTTGGCGCAGGTACCTTTTATATCTTGCGCATGATGAGCAAACCCGCTGCAAACTCGCCCCTCGGATTAAAAGATCGTCCCATCCGCACAGTAATTGCTAACAACCAAAAATCAGGAGGCCAGCATGGAGTTTGAATTATCATTTGTTTGGGCAATGATTATCGCATTTGTAGTACTCACCTACGTAATATTGGATGGTTTCGACCTTGGTATTGGCATACTCTTTCCATTTGCCGACTCGGAACAAGATAAGTCTGTCATGATGAATAGCATAGCGCCTGTCTGGGATGGGAATGAAACATGGTTAGTAATGGGAGGAGGTGGTTTGTTTGCAGTCTTCCCGTTAGCTTATGCTGTGATCATGCCTGCTTTATATATGCCCATTATAATAATGCTGTTAGCGTTAATATTTCGCGGCGTCGCTTTTGAATATCGCTGGAGAACGGATCGTTGGAAACCTGTTTGGGATTTTGCGTTTTTTGGTGGCTCTATAACAGCAGCATTCATGCAAGGTATTGCTCTAGGAGCCCTAGTACAAGGCATCAAAATTGCTGATCGTGCTTATGCTGGTGGTTGGTGGGATTGGTTAAGTCCATTCTCAATCCTGACAGGCTGTGCCGTTGTTGTTGGTTATAGTTTGCTTGGTTCCACTTGGCTGATCATTAAGACAGAAGGAGGTATCCAAGTTAAAATGCGAGGGCTTGCTAATACTTTGCTCATGTCTATTATTTACCGGATTAAAAAAACACAAAGAGGTACAGCCATTTTTGGCTTCATTGAGCATTTTTGTGCTTAGTTTTATTGGCATCATTATTAGCTTTTATCCCAACATCGTGCCGCCTAGCCTGACAATAGTGGAAGCCGCCGCCCCCGATCCCAGCTTAAAATTCACCTTGGTAGGCACAGCGATTTTGATACCTTTGATTCTCTCCTATACCGCATATGCGTATTGGGTTTTCAGAGGAAAAGTGAAGCCTGAAGAGAGTTATCACTAATGGCAGAAAAACGATCCAAACGATTATTTTGGTTCATCTTTTTATGTATTGCAGGAGTTTCTTTACTAGCGACCATCGCTATGATTATTAAAGCGATTATTCTATAGATTAGTAACTCCAATTTAAGCCTCATTAGTTTTATGGAAGATTTCAATCAAAGACCTAGTGTATTGGATAATGATCCCATATTTGCGACTCAAGACCGCAAACATTGTGGACACCCATGTGTATACGATATTGAACAGAGCACCTGTTACCGTGGATGTGGGTCAGTAACGTCGTGAACATCTGTATAAAGTACAAGGTGATGATAAAGTTTTTGCACAAGAGAAACGGTGTTCTTATGCCTGTAGACTTCGAAACCGATCGCAGAGCAAACTTGATAGGTAGCTTCTGGATGGTTGCTGCGATGGCAGCTTTTGCTGTCGAAGACGTATTTGTCAAGGCAGTCTCAGCAAAGCTTCCTGTCGCACAAATTCTGATAATTTTTGGTCTTGGTGGCGCATTCTTGTTTGCTTGCCTAGCTATCTTTAAGAGAGAGCGCCTTTTCAGTTCAGCTGTTGTATCCCTTCCGATGCGGTTTCGTGTGCTTTTTGAGATTATTGGTCGCTTGTTTTATGTACTTGCCATTACGCTGACTCCGTTGTCATCGGCAACCGTAATTCTTCAGGCAACACCGATTGTTGTCGTTGCTGGTGCGGCACTGATCTTTCGCGAAAGAGTGGGGCGGCGAAGGTGGGCAGCGATATTTCTTGGTCTGGTGGGGGTTGTTGTTATCATTCGCCCTGGGACTGATAGTTTTTCAATACTATCGGTTCTGGCAATCTTTGGGATGCTCGGTTTTGCTGGTCGCGATTTAGCAAGCCGCGCTGCGCCGTCCTCGCTCAGCACATCGATTTTAGGCTTGTACGGATTTATTTCAGTCATCCTTGCTGGTGCTCTCTTTTCGGTATGGGAAGCGGTGCCATTCATTTATCTTGATTTAGAGACCTCGCTCTACCTTCTGGCTGCCGTGTTGTCGGGTGTTGTCGCCTATTCCAGCTTGATGAAAGCGATGCGTACCGGAGAGGTTTCAGCCGTGACTCCCTTCAGATATACGCGGTTGCTATTTGGTATTGCTTTTGGCGTTTTACTCTTTGACGAACAACTAAGTACTTCGATGCTGATTGGTTGTGGCCTGATTGTTGTATCGGGTCTATTCATTCTTTGGAGAGATAAACAAAGTATAAGTCTGAAATAGCGCCGCTTATGTTAGAGCCACTATAAGTTCATTTTCATGGGACTCTTTTCCAGAGGTAAAGAGGTCATTTACTTGTGGCGATACTTCCTCGAATAAGACAATGTATGAAAGTTGTTTCGCTTTCAACAGCAAAAGTCTGTTTTCGATAACTAGCGAGTCACTTTGAATGTCTTCGCTTTTTTAAGCGTAAAAAAAACCATTACTGTATTAACACAGGTAGGTTTCAATCCCACTGTCAAAGATGGATCAGGCAACAGTGTAGTCATCATATTAATCCATGTTATGCGTTTTTTGTTATCGTCTAGTTTGGTACTATCTCAATCTTAAATTAACGTTTTGTTAATCTATTAAACATATTCATGAATAGAATGGCGGAGTGCGTTTGTCGCGCTCTTTTTGAATTACTCTGAACAGAGATATGCGTTGTTATGATCATCTTTTTTATCTGTATCACTATATTAGTCCTGGGCTATAAATTTTATAGCCCATTCGTTGAAAAACAAGCTGGGATCGACCCCACTGCGGCCACCCCACAAACTCGCTTTAGTGAAGGTGTCGACTATGTGGCTATTCACCCAGTTAAAGCTTTTTTAATTCAGTTTTTAAATATTGCTGGTGTTGGGCCTATTTTTGGGCCTATTTTTGGCGCACTTTATGGCCCGATTGCCTTAGTATGGATTGTGCTCGGCAACGTTTTAGGCGGCGCTGTTCACGATTATTTCTCTGGTGTGATGAGCGTTAAAGAAGACGGTAAAAGTCTACCCGAAATTGCTGGGCATTATTATAACGTAGTGTTTAAAGCTTTTATGTTGATATTTACCGCCATGTTGCTGTTTTTTGTTGGAGTGGTGTTTATCATGAGCCCCGCGGGTTTGTTGAGTAACTTGGATTATTTTAAAGACACTTTTTTAGCTAATAATACCTTTTGGGTATTAGTGATTCTGGGTTATTACTTTTTAGCCACTTTATTACCGATAGATAAAATCATCACTAAATTTTACCCAATTTTTGGTGGTTTGATGATAGTGATGACCTCACTTATTGCTATATCTCTGCTGATCAACGCGCCACATTTACCCGTTACTGGGGATTTTTTAGCTTATTTTACCGCCGATCATGCCCATAATTTTTTAGAACCGAACCCGGATGGGTTACCTATTTGGCCGTTGCTATTTATCACGATTACATGCGGGGCCATCAGTGGTTTTCACTCCACCCAAGCACCTATCATTGCCCGCTGCCTAACAAACGAAAAATATGTGCGCCCGGTGTATTACGGCGCCATGGTATGTGAAGGTGCAGTGGCTTGTGTTTGGGCCTTGGCGGGCATTGCGGCTTTCCCTGATGGCTATGCTGAACTTAAAACCATGCTCGATGCAGGCGGGCCAGGGTTGGTGGTTAACCATATTGCCAACAGTTACCTCGGTGTATTTGGCGGCATTATGGCGATTATTGCTGTTGCTGTTTTCCCCATCACATCTGGCGATACGGCTTTTCGTTCACTGCGTTTAACGATGGTTGATGCGTTTAATATTCCGCAAAGTTTACGTAACCGTATGTTGTTAGCCGTACCTATTCTTACCATTGCTTATTTTATGACTAAGCTGGATTTCACCGTGATTTGGCGTTATTTCGCCTTTTCTAATATGTTGTTATCTACTAGCGTATTGTGGCTAGCCACTAAATACCTATTTGACCGAGGTACGTTTCATTGGATTGCCAGTATTCCGGCTGTGATCGCTACCGCTGTGACGGTTTCATATATTATGACCGCGGCCATTGGCTTCAATCTGTCGTCTGACCTGGGTAAACCAATTGGTGCTGTTGTGGCAGTGATTGGTTTGGTATTGCTGGTACTTACACATAGCAAACGTAAGACACGAGCTGCTTAGCTCAAGCGATTAAAGAATGGGTTAACCCGCGACTTGGGCACAAAACATAATGCATAAAAAAAGCAAACATGATGCCACCTCCTACAGTTAAATAAGTAGTGGGTGTCCGTCTTACCAAAAGGGCTCATACGGTCTACTGTAGCGACCGCCCAGAAAAGCTCTTTCAACACAAATTAACTACATATCTAGCAGTCTAAATAGTCCTCTTGAATATCTAACTAAAAACATAGGTAGCCACAATAATTGAATTAACGGCATACATAATTCTGTTAGTGATTGTGATAATTTTCCACTGAAAGAGACTGCCAAGGAATATTATCAGCCGAACATACCTGTGAATTTGAAGAGTATTAGCAGTCCAAGTAAGCCTCAGCTAATTAAATGAAATAACCTTAATCTATTGTGCACGTGGCCTTTTATCTTCTTTTATTAGTCAATTAATTACTAAATTCAATACTTCTTCAAAAACACTATTCAAATTATCCTAGTGCAATGGTTTACCGGTATTCAGTGGCAGCATAATTAGGATGGTCGCCAAATTTGGGGCAGGGGAACACAAACTCAATGTTTTCCTATATCGCATAACAACACTACCTATAAATCAGTCGAGCACTGTTAACTACCGTTATCTTTTAGCTTTACCAATTAAGGTTAAAACGCTTGCTTCACCCAAACTATTAGTGGATTGCCATCAGCGGGCTGCGTAAGCGTATCAATCAATGAGGGCCAAAAGGCATCATCACGTATGCGTAATATTTATAAATTTTGTAGTGATGTCTGATTTAGACTATGTATTTGACGAGTTTTAATTTGATTAAATATTAAATCACGTGTCTTTCTTTCAACTTTGAACAAACACAACATCAAAGAACAGGGAAATGGTTCTATCCTCAATTAACTACTTTGCAGAAGACCTTAACCAGTCGATATAATCTTTGACACCATCAAGTCCATTATTCAAAACCAATTTCTTTTTTTTAGGTCCAGCAAAACAAAATAAACCCACTAATAGAATATCTAACAACACATTACTCTCACGAGCCTTCTAAATTTCACCAAACACACTTAGTTTAGGGGGTAGGGACTGTTTGCATAATCTAGGTGCGGTAGACAGTAATCTAGTTCTGGATTAGAAACGACACGACAAGGGCCTGTGAATAACATTGTGTATATATTATCAATTTAACATAATATACATTATACGCAATTGTGTATAGTTATCCAGAATAGTGGATAACTATATTTTGTGTCTAATTTACGAATTTAGGATGATTTGAAATGACGCTTCTACGTTCATTAAACCGTATGCTTACCTTGAATCGAGAATTCTATTCAATCTAAGACACCAAAAACTCAATACATTAGAAATAAAATTAACGCAACTATATGTATTCAATCGGGTTTTAAATATTTAAGGAATAATTATGAATGGTCTAACTTGTTGGCTACCTTGAGTTCTACAACCAAACCAATAAAATATATTCCGATAATCAATATTCTGAAATAAATTCTTGGCCCATTGCTGTGCGCATCTTCGATTACTTTTCTTTATCGATAGTTGTAATCAACATTATTAAATATGTATCCGTTTGGCACATACTATTAATTCATGACACCGAAATGCATTTGGATACATGTGACAGGAACAAATTGATTCTTTTAATAAGCTGAAAGACTCAACAATAATAGATACTATGGGCAAACTGCACACAAATAAGTAAAGTGGCCAATGCCGCTATTTAACGAGGAATAATGATGAGTATAAATGTCGCATTTATTGGGTTGGGCGCTATGGGTTATCCTATGGCCGGTCATTTATCAAATGCCGGATTTAATACCACTGTCTACAACCGCACAGAGGCAACGGCAACGAGTTGGGTCAATGAATATGCCAAAGGATCGTTAAAAGTAACGCCAAGATTAGCCGCGATAGAAGCAAACGTGGTTTTACTGTGTGTTGGCAACGACGATGATGTTAGGTCTGTAGTGTATGGAGAAGACGGTGTTTTAGCTGGCATGTCAGCTGGTGATATACTTATTGACCACACCACGACTTCCGCAGAACTTGCTCGTGAATTGTTTCAAGCTGCTAACGATTTGGGAATACAGTTCTTAGATGCGCCGGTCTCAGGTGGCCAAGCCGGCGCTCAAAATGGAAAGTTGACTGTAATGCTTGGCGGCAATGAGCAGACATATGATGCGGTTATTCCATTGTTGAATTGTTATTCACAAAAGCATCAATTGATGGGGCTTAGTGGTAGTGGTCAATTAACTAAAATGGTCAATCAAATTTGTATTGCGGGCATTGTGCAAGGATTATCAGAAGCACTTCATTTTGCTGGTAAAGCTGGACTTGATCCAACACAGGTTGTCGATGTTATTTCTAAAGGTGCTGCCCAGTCTTGGCAAATGGAAAATAGATCAAGCACCATGATTAAAGGCGAATTCGACTTTGGTTTTGCCGTTGATTGGATGAGAAAGGATTTAGGCATTGTATTAGATGAAGCAAAAACTAACGGTGCAAACTTGCCTATCACCGCATTAGTTGATCAGTTTTATGGTCAAGTACAAGCCAACGGTGGTCGACGCTTTGACACATCGAGCTTAATTACACTACTCAATAAATAGTCTATTTCTTAAACTATGCAGCGCAAATAAAAAGCCCCTAATAAAAGTGTTCGGGGCTTATTGTTTAAAATATCTATCGCTGCAACCCAAGCTCCATAGTACTACCAGAGGTCTCTCAACTTCAATTTTAGGCGTAAAACCATAATTATAGTTAAATATCGGCTTTCGTGAGCCAATCTTCATAAACCGCGATGCATTTCTCTAGCGCCTCATGGAATTTATTCTGCAGACTTTCGTCTAAGCTCTGCTGTTTGCGGCTTTTGTCCAAGGTTTTCTGGATAATTTTGCGGCTTTCTTTATCTAAGCCTTCTATCCAATGATTATCTGCAGGTATTAAATCAAGCATATCCCTTCCCGCATGATTGCGATGACTGATGTGCCACCAGTGATCAACGGCACGCCCTAAAACCACATAAGCAAATTGGCTGTCTTGTACGGGACCAAAAGTGGCCGTTTTGAGGCCATTGTTAAGCAGCCCAATTTTTAGCGCGGGTAATAGCAATTTGCCTCCATAGTAGTAACTTCCTGCAGCACCGAGTAAGCCGCCTAAAAGCGCTCCGGTGCCAAACGATGAGCCAAAAGTTAACGCGTCTATGCCAACACCGCTTAGCGCACCGGCACCAAATCCTGCAGTGGCCAAGTATCGTTTACTTACCGCCCAATGATTGCGGCTATCCTCTGAAAATAGGTCATTATCGCTGTGCCATTGAAGTTCAGCCTCTTGCCTGCGAATACGCTGATGTTGATATAAATGCTCAATGTCTATCCGAAGCGTTTGTTCACGCATTCGTTGCCGCTGATACCAACTTGTCCTTAATTCTTCTGCAAGACTATTGTCGATTGTGCTTGTGGATTGATTATTTGCTAAGGTACGCTTTGCTTGGTAAGACATCATATCGATCAACGCTTTAGCAATAATGCCAGCCGATTGATATTGTCTTTGCTGACGCTGTTTAGATAGAAACTGTGTGGCATTTTCCAGTGTTTTTTCCCAGTCAGGTTCCAACTGTCCAAATGCACGCAACAGGCTTAAGTGCTGTTCAAATGGTGCTCGCACAGCGTCAAACTTTCGCACTACTTGAAAAAACTGACCTAATGCCGCCTGCCAAGTATCACTGTAATCGTCGGTACCAATGGTATTGATTAACGCTAAGCTAGGCCTACCACTCCATCGTAAAATAGTCATTTCAGCCTCGTGCTCAGCGCTATAAGGCACAGAGCCATCGACTACATAAATAATCCCTGCACCGTCAATTAATGGCGTAAGCAACTCGCATTCATCATTAAAGCGTTCGTCACTTTTATGCTGTACCACAAATGCTCGAAGCGTTTCGCTATGATCTGACGCAGAAACACTGTGAGCTTCTAGCCACTCTAATACACGCCTAGGTCGCTGAAAACCGGGGGTGTCTATCAAAGTATAAAGTGTTTTTCCATCAACTTTTAATGGATAAGCTTGCCGTGATCTCGTGGTCCCCGGTTCTAGCGCAATTGCAATAGCATCGTTTTGCGATAGCGTAGCCACTATGCTAGATTTTCCTTTATTTGGATGGCCTACCACAGCAAAGTTGGGTGCACTTTTCATTCTTTAGGTCCTTCCTGAATAGTGGAACTAAGGTGATCTAAACTCATAATACTTACGGACACAAACTTTGCTGGAATGCGACAAGCAAACCTAAGCCACGGTAGCAATTGATGCTGCTCAGGTTGCAGTGCAGTGTTAGTAGCTAGCGGCACTAATACCAATCGAGAACCTTTTGGCCAGCGCTCTTGCGCTCTGGTGATGAAGTCTTCCAACTCCCCAGTAGGAGGTTCCCAACTGCGAGTAGCTAGCAGCACGCTACGATTCGATTCCTGTGCAAGTTTTGTCGCCACTTGCTCCAAGGTACTTTGATCTTCTGACAATTTTACTCTTCCGCCTATTTTTGCCAGCATACTTTTTGAATGAGTCAGATATATTGGCAGTTCTGAATCGCCAGCCCCTGCCCAACTCAACAAAATACTGGCTTTTGGTAATGGCGTGAGCGCCAATTGAGTTTTAAGATCAGGCAAGTCTAAAGCATCGTTATGTTCGTTACCGGTGTCGAGGGTTTCAGTTTCCATGCGATACATCAATTCGCGCATTGCTGGATGCTTGCCTAATAGTTGCCGCGATTTGCGTCGGATCAAGACCCCAGCTACCAAATATAAAATTAAACGAGGCAGCAATGCCCACGTTGTCCAAAGCATAGCAATAAAAGGCCACCATTGGCCCCATAGCGCAGGGTCTGTATCGCCTTGACTGCCACTAGCACGAAAAAATCGAGTGGCTTCTACCAATCCTAGTTCAGGCGCAGCCGCCGGCCAAAGCCAAGCCCAGGGCGCCGAAATCACTGCAATGATTGCGTGATAAGCACTAGCATTAGTCTCCAATGTTGTACTCCAGCCGAATGCAAGGTCTTGCAGTAGCACCATAACTAATAGGCTTATTAAGCCTGCTAATGCAAAGCACAAGCCTCCCATGTGTGCTGATCGTGCCATCAGCACTGGCTGAACATGTGATACAATTTCTGACTGCGAATGGCTGCCAAAACGTTGCAGTAAGGAGCGCCATGGTTGCCAGCCGACCAATGATTGAACGGTGGTGAGCAGCGCCAATAAGAGCTGAAAAGCGACAAAGGCAATAATAACCGTAATGTTAATACGCTGACCGCCATCATAAAACAGTAAAGCGAGCATGCTCAATAGGCCAAATAGTGCGCCTAAAGCAACAAAGCCATTGTTAACTCGCCGCCAGAAACGCAGCAGTTTGGTTGATTGATTTAATTCAGGATCTGAGTCGCTAAAACGATTTATATAGGCAATCCAACGCTGAGGGCTGGGTTTTACCCCCTGCTCTTCACAGGTAAGAGCAAACTTGCGATCGCGTCTGTGCAGAAATACAGAGGCCTGCCCGTTATCTCTTTGGGCGCAGCCATCAAAATCTAGCAGCAGGCGAAGAGAGCGATCTGTCATTATTTGTTCCGATAATCAATTCAGCGTTTGCGGGAGTCGAAGAATAAACGATGTACTTACTATATTCAACCGATGTTGAATTGCTTAAGTCTACACTATGATATCAATCAGAAAGCATCGATAGCTTACTTACTAAACACTTTACCGCCAATCATTTTAAACGCTGCATTGAGTGGCCCTCATTAACGTCTCTCTGGCAAAGATAGTATTAGTGCTTCAGATCAATGTATCTAATAGCGATACGTTTTACACTCTTTGAGCGGCGTGCTTCCTAAATACAACGAGGTGAACATGAATAACCAATTCCAACAAGTTTATGTATGGAGTAGATATTTAAGACTCTTCCATTGGCTGAATGTGTTGGCAATTACGATACTATTAATTCTAGGCTTAATTATTTTCAATGCGAAGACTTTGGGCGTAAGCGTAGACGGTAAAATTTTGCTTAAAACCATTCATGTCATAACGGGTTATGTGTTTGCCAGCAATTTACTGTTAAGGCTAGTGATGGGTTTTTGTGGTAAAGGATACGAACGCTGGCGTGAAACCTTACCTTTTGTTAAAGGTTTTACTAAGGAGTTAGCCGACCTTAAGCACCATCCTCACAAAAAATATAAAGGACACAACCCACTAGGTAAGTTGATGGTAGGCGCATTATTGCTATCAATGTGTGTGCAAATGGTTAGCGGTTTAGTTATAGCAGGTACTGATATTTACTATCCGCCCTTAGGCCAATATTTTGCTGAAGGTATCGCGGTTGATAGCAGTAAAATTGACCTCATTAAGCCTTATTCTAAAGAAAATGTTGATGAAAAAGCCTACCAAGCAATGCGCGAAATTCGAGCACCTTTTATCACTGCACATGTTTATGCTTTTTATACGCTTTTACTCTTGATCCCGTTGCATATTATCGGGGTTATTATAAGCGAGCGTAAAGAGAAAACAGCGCTGGTTTCGGCAATGCTAAATGGCTATAAATACCTTCCTAATAAAGAGGATTAAGACGAATATCGGTATCAATGAGATTGAAGTGGTCAATGCATTCGTAAGTTCTTGCATCCCTTGGTTATCCAATAAGTCTTTGACTACCCCCTCTTCACCATTTGCTATGGCGGTTTCCAAAGCCATAAAGTTTGCAATACCGTGTTCATTTTTATCAGTTTTGTTAGGTTCCATTTATTTTCCCTTCACTAACTTGAATATTATGGGTTTGTCATAGTTATTAACATCCACATGGTTTTTTTATGTATACGCATTCGGTCAGACACCAGAAAAGCGCTTGGTTCATTTCAACAATGTGCGTTATCTGACCCTACATACTCAGTAACACCTACACTTTTTGAAATTAGGGATAACCGATACTTATGTGTGGAAACCCCTAATTTCTCATCGCTGATTCATATTATAGGCTTAGTGAGATCTGAATTCGCATTCGTCGTAAAAAATTGGCTGAAAGCTCTATTTGGAACCTATATTTTAAAACCCATAGATGGAGATTTACATGGCATTACATATTGGCGACACAGCCCCAGATTTCACAATTGAAAGCACTAAGGGCGAGATTAATCTTCATGACTGGATTGGTAGTTCTTGGTGCTTTTTCTTCAGTCATCCCGCTGACTTTACTCCGGTTTGCACCACCGAAATAGGCCGCACCGCGATGCTTGCGAAAGAGTTTGAAGGTCGCAATACGAAGCCTCTAGGTCTGTCCACAGATTCTGTGGAAGAACACAAAAAGTGGATACTAGATGTTGATGATACCCAGCACACTACTGTTGAATTTCCGATTGTTGCTGATTTGGACAAAAAAGTGGCGCAACTTTACGAAATGATCCACCCGAATGAGAGTAGTACTGAAGCAGTACGCTCTGTTTTCATCATAGATCCAAGCAAAAAAATCCGCCTGATGATGACCTACCCTATGAATGTAGGTCGCAACTTCGACGAGGTATTGCGTGCCATTGACGCGCTGCAATTCGCCGACAAACACGACGTTGCCACCCCAGCAGACTGGAAAACAGGAGACAAAGTCATCATTCCCCCAAGCATCTGCAACGAGGAAGCTAAAAAGAAATTTCCGCAAGGCTGGAACGAAATTCGTTCTTATCTGCGACTAACCAAGGTGGCCTAAGGCTGCTATTAAGGAGAAGCACCATGAAAATCAATGAAGGCAAACTGGACCGCAATTTACGCATGAGCACCGGTCTGATACTGATCGGACTAGCCGCTACTGGCATAATAGGTCTGTGGGGCTATATCGGCGTTATTCCGCTGCTAACTGGCGCCATAGGCATATGCCCTATCTACTCGCTCCTTGGCAAGAATACCTGTCCGGTGGGTACTCGCTGAACTTGATCGCAGTGCATGCGGTGTATCAGAAAACACCGGGCAGGTCTCTTGCTTGGGCTGGCTTTAGAGGAAACTGTTGACACCGTAAATATTAAGGCCAATGGTTAAAAGACCCCGAATAGTTTAAGAGGTGATGCAAAACACTGGTCGCTTAGTTCGTGGTGTGCAGCACTTGCACACAATCACCTCTGTTACCTGTTTTGTCTGCAGTTTCACTTAGCATCTTCGAGGTACTTTCTATTGTTCAGCTTCAAATTCTTTTTTAGCCTTTTCCCATGCAACATTAAGAGCGCTATATGCACCTGAAAACCCGGTCTTCATTTCACCCCAGGCATCGTTAGAACTGCTTTTTAATCGCCCGTACCACTCGGCAACAACTATCCTTTGCCTACGCAATGATTTCAAACTGGTGCGGGCGTTTTTACGGGCAGCCTCATTCATCTTATCCCAATTATCGTCACTACTTGTTTCCAGTGCATCAATGCGTTTATCTAGATCATCCAAAGCCGCCTTCGTCTTCTTAATTGCTTCTTCTTTCCTATCAGCGGTGTAGCCTTTGAGCGTATGAATCAAGTCCTGCGTTTCTTGCTTTACTTCCTCTATCGATGTCTTATCAGTGGTTGTTTTCGCATGTAAAACGGGTGTGATAACGATTATGCCAGTCAGCATACATGCACAAGTATTAAATTTCATGTGTTACATCCTTTCTCAATAGCTATCGTAATCATGATGTTTAATTGAATCTCGACGCCGCTGTTTTCAGCGCATTGCCAAACGAGTTTCTCGCACTATCCATACCCGCTTTGAGATCTTCCCATGCCCCGTCACTAGCGTCCTCAATCTCGTTAAGTTTATTGGTTGCTACGTCTTGCATTGACCGCAATTCGTTGATCTGTCTGTAATATTCCAACTGTGCATCAGCTTGGGCCACATCCGCTTTCGCTTTAAGTTTTTTGATTTGTGCCGCCCACTCATTTAATTGTGCCTGTTGTTTCTGTTCGTATGCCTTTTTAGTACTCATGATTATTTCCCTTTGTTTTAGGTTAAAACTGTATTGTGTCACTCTTTACTTTGCCAATTATCTCGATTTGCAAGGTCTGATTGTTCGCGCTGATGGTTCCCCCAAGTGTCTGTGCATTATACAACTATATGGGCCAAGGCTCTGCGCGTTAGCGCACCATCTTTACGCACAATTTCTAGAGATACTGTTTCTTCATCCTTAACGGGTTGGCGCTCGACGACACCGAAGTTATATTGATGGCAGTACTGGCCAGAGCTAAGCAATTTACCAAACTAGGGGTGCAAGATACCTGCCGTAACGGGCACACCAAGGAAGTAGGATACGTGCCAACCGAGTGTTAGATTCTTTGAGCGAGTTTCCACTTGTGATTTCTCAATAAAATAGTAACTACTGACCAGTTTATCATTATGAACAAAAATCATACGATGTATTTTTCGATATTTATGCTTAATTTTTTAATACGCCCCCCATAATCTTGAGTTTTTTCGAGGAAACCAAAGCTTAAAAAAATAATGTTTGTCTCTCCATTAATCTTTTAACTGCTGACTCAGGAACGTATATTCAAGAGCGCTGCGTTTTGCGACTTCCGTCAAATTAGCTGAAGCTGAATGCCCGCCGTCTATATTTTCATAATATTCGAAGGTATGTCCATATTGTTCTAATACGTAAGCCATCTTTCTTGCGTGGGCTGGATGAACACGATCGTCTTTTGTTGAAGTTACAAAAAATATTGGAGGATACTCTTCTTCTTTATCAATATTATGAAGTGGAGATATGGTTTCCAAAAACATTCTCTCCTCAGGAATATCAGGACTTCCAAATTCGCCAACCCAAGAAGCACCGGCAAGTAATTTGTGATATCGCAGCATATCGAGCAATGGCGCTTGGCAAACAACCGCATTCCAAAGGTCTGGCCGTTGGTTATACATCACCCCCACTAATAAGCCGCCATTAGACCCTCCCATTACGCCTAAACGTCTTGGCGATGTTATCTTTTTCTCAATGAGTGACTCAGCTACTGCAATCATATCGTTGTAAATCACTTGCCGATTTGTTTTTAAACCGGCTTGGTGCCACTTAGGACCAAACTCGCCTCCACCTCTGATATTTGCTGAAACATAAACCCCACCCTGCTCTAACCATAATTTGCCACGAATACCCGAGTAGCTTGGCGTTAGTGAAACCTGAAAGCCGCCATAGCCATAAAGCAATGTTGGATTTGAGCCATCGTAAACAATATCTTTTTTACGAATAACAAAATACGGTACTTTTACCCCATCTTTAGAGGTTGCTTGAAATTGTTCAACGATCAAATCGGATGCATCAAATCTAGCTGGAGAGCTTTTAGCAACAGTGATCTTACTGCTATTAAGGTCAACCTTAAATAAGGTATCAGGCGATATAAAACTCTCTTGATTGATAAACGTAATATCACTATCGTCATTCGCAGAAATAATACTTACAGTGCCGTTCTGCGGTAAATCTAACTTGGTTGATCCCCACTCGTCCTGATAATCAAACACATATACGTTGCCAACGACATTCTCAGTAATTGATAACAATACTTTCGACTTTGTAATTGATACACGCGAAATAGTCGATTTAGCGTTTGGTTGGTAAACCAATTTCGCGTTAGTAATAGTGTTAGATTTCATCCATTCAGCCATATCAAATGAAACTAAGCTACCGTTAGTAAAAGACACAGAAGTACCACTGGGGTGCCAATCATCTTTTAAATTTACGAGAAGTTGGTCTTTAAATATACCCACGGGATTACTTTTCTCTGGTATGGGCAGTAATTGTGTTTGCTCATCATCTTTTAACCAATAGTACTGACTCTTAAAAATGCTTGTTGAGCGGTATCCCATTAATATTTCTGAATCACCATCTAGATTTAATGAGAACGCGCCCGCCGAAGCGTCAGTCTTTTCTCCTCTAAATATTTCTGTAGCCTCAGCCAAGGTCTGTCCGCGTTTCAGCAATTTCGTAATATACGGATAACCACTTTCAGTTAGCGTGTCATCACCCCAGTCTGTGCCTACGACCAATGTATCCTTATCCAACCATGAAATGCTGCTTTTTGCTTCAGGGATGTAAAAACCGCCCTCTACAAACCGCTTGGTTGCGTGGTTCCATTCTTTCAATTCCTTCGCATCTTTGCCGCCATCAGAAAGAGACATCATGCACATATCATAATTCTTGTCGTAACAAGTTGAGCCTTTGTAGACCCAGTTTTTATTCGCGGACACAGCTAATTTATCTAAATCAAAAATCGTTTCCCAAGCAGAATCTTCACTTTCATATTGTTCCAATGAGGTGCGCCTTAAAACACCTCTTACTTGCTCCGCAGTTTGCCAATAGTTATACACGTATCCGCCATAATAGCGGCCATACGGGATCTTATCGGTCGCATTCACAATGCCTAACGCATCGTTTCTATATTGGTCAAAACGCTCGTCATTCATTAATTTGTCAAGTGTTGTTTTATTCCACTCATTAACTTTAGCGAGAGCTTGCCCTCCTTCAACTTCTTCTAACCACAAAGGTGCTATTTCTTCAGCTGCAACCATGCTGCTACTTTTATCAGAATCCGTGTTTGACTCTTCTTTGGCCTTTTCATGTGAACAAGCAAACAAGAATGTGCTTGTGACCAAGAGTGCTAATAAACGATTGTTCATTTAGTTTGTCCTTTTAGCATGGTTAACTTTTTTATATTTATCATTGCGTTGTATTGGTAAAAAACGCAACGATTTTTAAGAGGCAGTACCAGCGCTATAAGATACTAATATCGACTTGCAAGTTCAAATTAAAATACAAGCGGTGTTAAAAACAGTTGAATAACTCATTACTTATTAATATTGCAAATATATTTAATTGCTTTCATTAATAGCAAATAGATATAGTTGCAATTTATATTTGCAAACATAATCGTTTGCATTTACAGTTGTGGCATTCATTGTATATTTCATTAATTTAACTACTTGAAGGGCTTCTTATGACGGATAAGGCACAAAAACAATATGCTGTTTTAACCACCGACATCGTTCACTCGACCAAACTAGAGGCAAAAGCATATGCTTGCGTAATGAAAACCCTTCAACAGTTGCTAAAATCGCATGAGGTACGTTACCAGTGTAAGTCTGAAATATTTAGAGGAGATAGTTTTCAAGTACTTTATACAAACATTAACGATGCAATGACGTCAACGCTCTCATTGCGACTCTATCTGCAATCAGGTATTGATTGCCCATCGATTAAATTAACCCAATCATTGGCCATTGGTAGTGTTGAACAAACATCCAAAAACCTGAGTAGTTCTCTTGGAGAAGCCTTCATTTTATCTGGTAGATCATTTGATAAAGCAACCAGGGGCGATCTGGTCCTAAACTTTGGGACTGAACTCTGGTCAACAGACTTGACGGTTGCTACCTTATTTTTGCGTCATTTGCTGAATGGTTTAACAGAAAAACAAGCCGAAGTACTATATTATTACATCGACTTCGATTTCCCGGAACAACAAAGTATCGCTGACCATATGAATATGACTCGACAAAATATCGCCGCACATTTAAAGCGCAGTGGCGCTGAATTAGTTAAAGCTTACTTAGCAGGCTATCGTGACACTTGTTTAGGAACACAAAAATGAAACTCTTTTTCTTGCTGCTTGTTGTTCACTTTATTGCTGACTTTTATTTACAAAAACACAGTTGGATCATGTGTAAAGTTAAGAATAAGGAAGGTTCAATCGGCCTTTTTAAGCACATGCTTGTGCATTTAGCGCTCACTAGTATTGCAATCATAATCAGCGGGATCCCACTAGATTATAAGGCACTAACAGCCTTAATTGTCATTATTAGCAGTCATTATATTATTGATATTTGGAAAACGTATCGGGTTTTCGTATTAAAGTATTTTTTGATTGATCAAGTAGGTCATCTTATTTTTATTACCGGTATATCGATTTGGCTAAGTGGGTTAAGTGTTGAAGCAGTCCTGTTTGAGATACATCATTTTTTTGACGTCAAAACGCTGATGTTAGTGGGTTTGTATTTATTCCTATGCAAGCCGGTATCACTAATTATCACACTATCGTTAACCAAATATACAGACCAATTCAATGAACCAGAAAAAGCCAATGAGGGACTTGCTTCAGCTGGCGAGTTAATTGGATATTTCGAGCGCGGTTTAATTGCGACCTTTATTTTACTTGGGCAGTTTGTCGGCGTCGGTTTTTTGTTAGCTGCAAAAAGTGTCTTCAGGTTTGGTGATATGCGTCGTCAAAGCGATAGAAAACTAACTGAATATATTATGTTGGGGACCTTATTCAGCTTTAGTTTCGGTATTGCTATAGGCAAACTCGCCGATTACTTGTTGACGACGCTATAAGTTACTTGTTGGATGCGCAGCGCTTTGAACAATACTTTACTTCGGCCCAGTTTTTTTCCCATTTTTTGCGCCAATTAAAAGGCCGGTTACACACTGGGCACATTTTACTAGGAAGGTCAGATTTCTTCATTATTTTCTAATTTAAGCAGAAATGTGTCGGCATCGTCTAGCATATGATTAAACTTAGTCTGATCCATCTTCGACATCGTGCTATAGATCATGCCCATTCTTGGATTACTTCTCAGTTTGTCTTGGTGGCGATGTAAAAAGTGCCAATACAAATAGTTAAACGGACACGCCTGTGTGCCCGTTTTTTCTTTAACGCTATAGTCGCAACTCTTACAGTAATTAGACATCTTGTTAATGTAAGAACCGCTCGCTGCATATGGTTTACTTGCTAAATTCCCAGCGTCAGCAAAAAGCACCATACTACTGACGTTTGGCAGTTCAACCCACTCATAAGCGTCAGCATAAACCACTAAGTACCACTCATTAATCGCCTTTGGTTCAATACCGGTTAATAATGCAAAGTTACCAAGTACCATCAGGCGTTGAATATGATGAGCGTAGGCATGCTCTTTTGTATCATTGACGCACTGTGACAAACAGTTCATTCGTGTTTTGCCTGTCCAGTAAAAGTCGGGTAATGCCCTTTTCGCTTCTAAATAATTATTTTCCTTTAAGCTTGGCATAAAATACCAATAAAATCCGCGAACGTATTCTCGCCAGCCAAGAATTTGCCTAATGAAACCTTCGGCCGAATTAATCGGTACATGGCCGTTTAGAAAAGCTTCCTCCGCCGCCTGAATCACTTCGTAAGGCATTAAAAGGCCTGTATTAAGATATAGGCCTATGTGGGAATGAAATAGCCAAGGATTGCCTTCAAGCATCGCATCTTGATACTGACCATAATCTACCAATCGGATTTTAATAAATTCTGATAAAACACCTAAAGCCCCTTCCCTAGTTGTGGCAAAAGCAAAATTACTTAGCTCACCGAAATGATCAGAGAATTGAGTTTCTACGAGTGTTAAAACTTCATTTGTGATTGCGTCTGGGGCTAATAATGTTCGACTAGGAATGTCAGGGTTTTTACCAAAGGGTTTACGATTATCTGCATCGTAATTCCACTTTCCACCCATGGGCTGTTTGTCATCCATTAGTACATTTGTTTGTTTGCGCATTTCTCTATAAAAAAATTCCATGCGGTATTGCTTACGACCATCAGCCCAATCACTAAAGAATGTTTGGGTCGCAATAAAACGATTATCAGGTGTAATATTAACCGTAATGTTTAGCTTGCTCTCCCAAGTCATCACCTCTTCAAGTAACCGGTATTCACCCGGGTGCATTATGGTAATGCTCTTGAATGTGTGTAGTGAGCACGTGTACTTCACTTGTTCAAATAAACATCCGTGATTATCAGCTGCGTCATACTTGACGTAAATAGTCGCAAATCCGTGATTCTGCAATTCATTCGAAAAATGGCGCATCGCACTGAAAACGAAAACAATCTTTTTTTTGTGATGCTTAACATAAGTGGCCTCTTCTTTTACTTCTGACATCAAGACCTTGTCAGTCTCTTTGTTAAAGTTAGCCAGCGAACTGATTTTTGTATTGAGATGGTCACCTAAGATTACAACCAACTGACTCATGATATTACCTTTAATTGAGCGAGCGCATCGAGCGCTCTTTTTCGAGAAAGCTTGAGATCAACAATCGGATTCGGATAGTTTTTACCGAGTTCTACCCCACAAGCCTTAAGTATCTCAGGTGGCGCTTCCCACGGTTTATGAATAAATTGTTTCGGTAGCCTTTTTAGTTCAGGGCAGTATTTCTTAACGTATTCACCCTCTTTGTCAAATTTTTCGCCCTGTAAAATAGGATTGAAAATTCTAAAGAATGGCGCAGCATCCGCACCCGAACCGGCAACCCACTGCCAACCCGCAGAGTTACTCGCCATATCCGCGTCAAGCAAAGTGTCCCAAAACCAACGCTCTCCTTCACGCCAGTCGATCAGCAGGTTTTTAACCAAGAACGAGCCAACCACCATTCTTACTCTGTTATGCATGTATCCTGTTTGATACAACTCTCGCATTCCTGCATCTATCATTGGAACGCCTGTGTTGCCAAATTGCCAAGCTTTCAGATCATCAGGGCTGGAGCGCCATTGAAAGAAGTCAAATTTGGCATTAAAATTCTTATGTTGAATTTCTGGCCAGTGAAAGAGCAAATAATAACTAAATTCTCGCCAACCCAGTTCACTGAGATAAACATCTAGATCTTTATTGTCGAAGGCGTTTTCAAATGCGCCTTGTATCGCGTACCATGCCTGATTAGGAGATACTTCGCCAAAATGCAGGTGTGGCGACAACAAAGAAGTTCCTTTTACGGCGGGCATATTTCTGGCGTCTTGATAACTGGTTGCCGCCTCACTAATAAATCTCTGTAACCTATTCGCAGCCCCTTCCTCACCTGGTTGCCATTGCGCCTCAATATCTTTGTACCATTCAGTTTTAGGTATTAGTTGTAGACTTGTGAGTGCGTCCATAGAAAAGTTAACGCCATCTGCGATCTGTATCTCCTTGGGTCTTGCTATCGGGAAGCGAGGGGCTTGGCGAGTTAAACAGCCTTTGCGGTAATACGGCGTAAAGACCTTGTAAGGAGTTTCATCTTTCTTTAAGACACTCATAGGCTCCCATAATAGTGAGCCATTGAGACTTTTTGCGGCAATGCCACGGTTCTTTAAAACAGTTTTTATATTTTCGTCGCGTTCTCTCTGCCAAGGTTCATATAATCGGTTCCATATAACAGAATCAGCCGAAAATGCCTCGGCTATCTCAATTAAAATTGCGAGAGGCTCACCACGACGAATAAGTAACTTAGTGTTTAACGATTTGCTCAGTGATAATAGTGAATGATGCAACCACCACTGGCTTGCTCCACCCAATGCCGCATTCTCAGGAGCATCATCATCGAGAATAAAAACAGGAATGATAGTGCCATTATCAACGGCAAGGCTCAGTGCTGGGTTATCGGTAAGGCGTAAGTCCTGTCTAAACCAGACGATTATCTTTTTTGATGACATCAAACTCAATGTTTTATTCCTACCATTGTGATAGCTATGCGTCTACATAACTATTTTTTAAGCAAAGATGCTCTGGGTTAACCAACGTAATGGTTAAATGTACTGGTATTGATCTTACACCATACTCCCTTAAATAGATCGAAAACTCACTATCCAAAGTAGCTAACATATAGAATAAATATCGAAGTAAAATATAAATGAGCAAAAAAGTTGGATTACATTGGTTTAGGAAAGATTTACGCATTCAAGACAACGCGAGCCTAGCTGAATTGGCATCTCAAGTTGATGAATTGGTGTGTGTTTATGTTTACCAGCCAGAGGCAAATCAAGACAGCATCAATGAATTGCACAAGAAAGAATCGATAGGCAAGCATAGACTCAATTTCATACATCAAACACTACACGATTTGAATAGCACATTAAGCGATTTTAACCAGCGTTTAATCGTCCTATCCACAAATAAAGCAGATCCTGTTGAGGCTATACTGACACTTGTCAAGGCACTCAATGTGACTCACCTCAGCGCACAATGGCACTGTGGTTTCAATGAACGAAAAGAGTGGCAGCAAACCCAAGATTTAGTGATTGAAGCTGGTCTCAATATTGAATTCATTCAAGTCAACTCATCCACCCTGTTCAACGTTTCGCAATTTCCATTCTCTATTGAAAATATGCCTAATACTTTTTCTCCGTTTCGAAAAAAAGTTGAGAAGTATTGTGAAGTACAAGCCATAAATCCCGTCCTCAATGCGCTTCCTTCCATACCTGATTTATTTACGATAGAAAACGTAATGGATTTAGACAGTTTGTTGGTAAGTGTTAATCATTATCAAAGACTATCTGGCGGAGAAAATGATGCGCACCAACAACTCACTCATTATCTGTGGAGTACGGACCATATCAGTCGTTACAAAGAGACCAGAAATGGACTTGATGGATGGGACTTCTCTAGTAAATTTTCAGCTTGGTTAGCACTCGGTTGTATCAGTCCGAGGCAAATTTATGCTGAACTATGTCGATATGAATCCGAGCGAGTAAAAAATGAGTCAACATATTGGTTGTTTTTTGAGTTGCTATGGCGAGAATTTTTTCATTGGCAGCATTATGTGCACGGTAATCGTCTTTTTGCAGCGTCGGGTGTTCAACGGCTAGTTCGTCCAAGCAATTTTGATCGTAAAACATTTGTACAGTGGCAACAGGGGCAAACGGGCTATCCGATCGTTGATGCGTGTATGCGTCAATTATTAAAAACCGGCTATATGTCTAATCGAGGCAGACAGCTAGTCGCGAGTTGTTTTGTGCATGAACTAGGTCAAGATTGGCGTTACGGTGCAAAGTATTTTGAGTATCAACTGATTGATTTTGACGTCGCTAGCAACTGGGGGAATTGGCAGTATCTTGGCGGCGTCGGCGCTGATCCCAGAGGACACAGACAATTCAACTTACAAAAACAAGCGGCAACTTACGATCCCGATAATAAATTTATCACGCAATGGATGAACGAAGCCGCAACATGACTAACAAACAAGCCTTAACTGTTATGTGGTTTAAACGCGATCTGCGCTTACGCGACAATGATGCGTTGAAAATAGCAAGTGAGCAAAAAACGCCCTTGGCATTAATCTATATCGTCGAACCTCTGATGATAGAAGACCCGCATATGGACATTCGACATTGGCGTTTTATATTTCAGTCGATAACAGACCTCAATGAACAATTGGCACAATTCAATGCCTCTATTTCAATCCTCTTCGGGAATGCGGTTGATGTATTATCAAAGCTGCTTGAAATTTACAGCATTAAGCATATTGTTAGTCACGAAGAAGTTGGCTTAGAGCACACCTACGTGCGTGACAAAGATGTTTTAGCTTGGTGTCGTTCGCATAAGGTTAAATGGACTGAAGTTGCGCAAGGCGCCGTGCATAGGCCTCTCAATCATCGTAAAAATTGGCCAAAACAATGGAATGCTAGAATTTTGGCCACGCCTACCCACCCCGAACTAAGCAATACAGAGTGGGTTTCAAATCTACACCAAGAAATGTATGAGGATTGCATGTGGACTATTCCTGAAAAGTGGAAGGAACTAGATGTAAACATGCAACTGGGAGGTGAAAAAAGAGCGTGGTACACCTTAAAGCATTTTTTTAAAGAAAGAGGAAAAGCCTATTTCGGTAATATTGGCGACCCCACGGTTTCACGAAAAACCTGCAGTCGGCTATCACCCTACCTAGCATGGGGCAATATCTCATTAAAGCAGGTTTATCAATTTAGCTTATCCCAAAGCGACCGTCCAGGTTGGACCCGATCCATTGTGGCGTTTCAGTCCAGGCTGCATTGGCATTGTCACTTTATTCAGAAATTTGAAACAGAATCAGCTATGCAATTCCGTCCTATTAACAAAGCGTATCTTGATTTCCCATATTGCGGGGGCGCCGAAGGAGAAACAAGGTTAGCCGCGTGGAAAAGTGGCTGCACGGGCGTGCCAATAGTGGATGCCTGCATGAGAGCGGTGGTAAAAACTGGGTATATTAATTTCAGAATGAGAGCTATGGTAGTTAGCTTTCTATGTCACCACCTAAACATCGACTGGCGCAGAGGAGCCAGTTTTTTAGCTGCACAATTTTTAGATTTTGAACCCGGTATTCATTATCCACAATTTCAAATGCAAGCAGGAGTAACCGGTATCAACACCCTGCGCATATATAATCCTGTAAAGCAGTCGATTGATAAGGACTCAGAAGGTATCTTTATTAAAAAATGGCTGCCACAACTGACATCATTGCCTAATCCTATCATTCATCAACCTTGGGTAATGACACCGATGGAGGAAGCAATGTACGACTTCAATTGTGAAAGAGACTATTACTCCCCTATTATTGACGTTGAAAAAGCGGCAAGCGAAGCGCGAGACAGAATGTGGTCCTATAAATCCAAGCCCACCGTGAAAAAAGAAGCGGCAAGAATTTTGAAAATACACACGAGCTAGTCTTGCTCACTCGTCATTTTTTCTATTGATCATCACTTTCTTTATTTTTTGCTTGTTCAGCCTGTTTCAAAATAAGCGCACGTTTCTTTTGATCTTGTTCTGTTAACCATTGGTTTAGGAGTCTAATCTGCCCATTCTTATACGCCGCAAAGGTTATGCGTAACGAATTAGATAGAACATCACTATCTGTCCAGCCAGTTTTCGCCACTATTTCTTTATAGTTTTCCATCGCGGCAGCTGTGACATAGCCTCGAACCATTTTTTTGCCTAACGATTTTTGTTTTTCTCGAAAACGCCGTTGCTTTTCTGCATTTGCTGATTTTTTTGGATTCTTCATTTGCTCATATTTTGGTTTAAAAACATTCATTTTGACCAGTGTACTGCAAAAAACTGACTTTTTTTAGCAAAATTAACTGTTCAGAGTTGTTTAGCTTACAACTGTTCGTTAAATTACGCACTCTTATGGAAAACTAGTGTGTAATATGACAAATAGAAAATCAGAATTTAATAGAGATGATCTCTTAAAATGCAGTACCGGCGAAATGTTTGGAGCTGGCAATAGTCAACTTCCTGCGCCAAATATGTTAATGATGGATAGGATTGTAAAAATAACAGAGGACGGTGGTGAGTTTGATAAAGGACATATCATTGCAGAACTAGATATTACCCCCGATCTTTGGTTCTTTGATTGCCACTTCCCTGGTGACCCGGTTATGCCTGGTTGTTTAGGATTGGATGCAATGTGGCAATTAGTCGGGTTTTTCCTTGGATGGTCAGGTGGCCCAGGAAAAGGTCGTGCACTGGGTGTCGGTGAAGTGAAATTTACTGGACAGATCCTGCCAACAGCGAAAAAAGTCACTTATGAAATAAACCTTAAGCGAGTTGTTAAGCGTCGTTTGTTCATGGGCTTGGCTGACGGCACTGTATCAGTGGATGGTAAGGTCATTTACGTGGCTAAAGGCTTAAAAGTAGGTTTATTTCAAGATACCAGCGCGTTTTAAAGTAAGTTGTCGATTTCATGTGATTTTTTGTTTTAATAGCACTGTAGTTATTTATGTAAGCGTTATTTATGTAAGCGACATTTATGTAAGCGACATTTATGTAAGCGACATTTATGTAAGCGACACTTCTGCAACGCTAAAATGACAAAAGCCCAACATCAGTTGGGCTTCTTGCACGTAATTTATTGTATGTGTTAGCGGCCTACTAAGCCGGATTGTCTGTCGGTGAGGGCTTCTCTCCACCCCCCTAACCATTCCGACCGAGCTTGAATAGCTCGAAATGGACATAATTCTTTTGAACGATGTGTTATACCCGCTTGATAACCTTTTGCATGTGCACGTGTTAACTTATCTCTTTTTTGTGTTTTCATAGTTAAACCTCTCTTGGCTAAAAAAGGCAACAACAGGAAATGAAATTGATTCAATTTTAGTCAACTTATTTCCTTTGTTACACTTCTATACATAGCTTTTTGGTGAGGAAAGTTCAATGTCTAAATTTTGACGGTTTCACCGTTTTTTGAATAACATACTGAAAAGTATTGAAATGTTTTATTGGTTTAATTTTGTCTATAAAACTGCTTTTTTAGATCCAACAGTTATTAAAACAAAAAAAGCCCCGACCAATGGGGCTTTCATAATAGCTAACTCAATTTTATTGTTTTACGCGTCTTCTAAAGAATGCTGCAAAGGTCAGTAGCGTAAACATCAATATTCCCGTACTTGCTCCTTGCCTATCTGGAATACCTAGATCGTCGTTAGAGCAAATAGTTGGCGGCTGACCTGTCGGATTCAGCTTTAATGTAACAATAGTATCTACCAGCACGTCCTCTCCGGCATCATCTTTTATAAGCTCACCACGGGCATTTCTGGCGGCTTTTTTGGTCAACGCTGAGACTATAATTTCATTGCTATCATTAATATCTATTGCTTCAATAAAATTAAACGGACTGTCGCATTTAACTAATGTGTTTAAGTTAGTAAAAGTATCAGCTTCAATGTCATAAATAAATGCAGCAGTTTTTCTGTTGGTGACTCTGGTCGCCTCAACGTCTGCAGAACCAACCACTAGATTGTTATTATTAATTGAGCGTGGAACGGTGCTTGAATTATCAAAGAAATCGTCAGGGAACGTCACGCTGCCATCATTCCTATTATAGATAAACATTTTATTTCGTGGAATGTTGTTAATTCTTTGTCTTCTAAGTCCAACGACATAGCCAATATCATTTATTGAAATAGCACTATTTGGCAACAGGCCTTCATCATCTATGATTTGCACCACTTCGCCGCTTGGCAAAAACATAGTAGCAGCGGTTGATTGTAAGCTTCCATCAGCAACTTTTACACTAGCAACACCAACACCAATGCCGTCGATGTTGACATCTAAGGCTTGGCTTGAACCTTGTAAAGCAGGTTCTTCATCAGTGACTAAAGTCCCGAAGGTGCGTGTATCAGTAACCGTTCCTTCGACATCCATAGACCATAAATGCGCACGTTGTAGCCATAAATCAGAGCGTCTTGTTAAGGCGCCATTACTCGTTACTGTAATGATACTGCGAAGGCATGCCTCGATTGGCTGATCGCCACGAATTTCATCATCAGCACAATTGGCTAAGCCGGTCGTTAATGCACTGGTCGCTTCGATTGAACCACTGCCAGCGGCAACATAATTAACATTAATTCGATTAACCTGGCTTGTGCCACCCAAGGTTGTATCGATTGGCAATAATGGCGTTACATTTTCGCCAACTTGCACAAAGGCACGTTGGTCAAAATCACTTACAATATACTTTACATTTTCGCCATTTAGGTTCACGTAATCAATTGTTCTGAATGGCCCCACCGTGTTACCGACGATATGGGTCCCAGCGGTCGAATCTCTTGGCGTGGTTTCCATCGCACGCGAAAATCCACCCAAGGCTTCTGTTTCGGTATCGAAGGCATTGATATAATCGAAATTAGCCTCAGAGCCGTCAGTTTTATACGCTTGCATACGACCAAGTTGTTGTGTGAAAAAACTAAAATTGCTTGAGCCTGCAATAGCCCTGGCAATTAAAAAAGTATAGTCAGCAAGATTAAATTGACCGTTCCTAGCAGCCTCAATGTCAGTCAGACCTGCAATAATAAACGCGTTTTCAAAGTCGATCGTAGACAAGTCTACTGGCGCATTATAAATATTTTCAATAGCGGTTAACATAAGGCCTGTATTATCAATAGAAACAGCGTATTGATTTTGACCTAGCGTATCTGTCGCCAATTCAGTGACTGTATATGATGCGGCTAAAATTGGGAGCGATGCAGTGCAAAGTAACACTGCTGACGCCAATCGAGTAAATTTCATTAATTATCCTGTTACTGCTTGTTATTTTGTAAACTTTCTAATTCATCCCAGCGCTTATAAGCGACTGACAATAATTGCTCAATGGTTGCTAACTTATCCAGAACGGGTTGGGTTACATCGGCACCTTTCTGATAAAAATCAGATGTACTAACTTGCAGTTGTAATCCTTTTTGTTCATCTTCCATTTTTTCAATTTTTTTAGGTAAATCTTCGAGTTCTTTATTATCTTTGTATGATAGCTTTTTGTGGCTTCCAGTAGAAGCACTAGTCACCGGCTTTTCTCGCTCTACGTTGTTTTTAGTCCGCATTACAACGCCTTCGTTCATTTTTTTCTCTGATAGTGCTTTTTCATCGTACCAATTTCGCATATCAGTATAACCGCCAACGAATTGTTTAATAATTCCGTTTCCTTCAAAAACTAAGCTTGAAGTCACTACGTTATCAACAAATTCTCTATCATGGCTTACCAATAATACGGTTCCCTCATAATCTACTAATAGGGATTCCAGTAATTCGAGGGTTTCGACATCCAGATCGTTAGTTGGTTCATCGAGTACCAGCAAGTTGCTGGGTTTTAACATGAGTTTTGCCAACACTAATCTATTTCTTTCACCACCCGATAAAGTAGATACAGGGGCATTTACATGCTCAGGCGAAAACAAATAATCTTGTAAATACCCCATAACATGGCGTGTATTACCGTTGATCGTAACTTCTCTTTTACCGTCCGCGATGACATCAATCACTGACTTATCGAGGTCTAGCGCAGTACGATGTTGATCAAAGTAAGCAACCTCTATATTGGTTCCTCTGAATATGTCACCCTGACTTGCTTCTAACTCACCGAGTAACAGCTTAATTAGTGTACTTTTACCACAACCGTTGCCACCAATTAATGCAATTTTTTCACCGCGCGTAATAAGTAGATTTAGATTTTCGACCAATAGCTTGTCTTCAAAATTAAAGAATAACCCGTCAGTTTCAAAAATACGCTTACCTGATTTTCCGCCCGCATTTCGGTTTATAACCGCATTGCCAGTGACGTTTCGACGCGAACTGTATTCATCTCTGAGTGCTTTAAGCGCTCTAACTCGACCTTCATTTCTGGTTCGTCTGGCTTTAATACCTTGTCTTATCCAAACTTCTTCTTTGGCCAGTTTTTTGTCAAACTCGCGGTTGCTGGTCTGCTCAACTTCTAAATCGTGCGCTTTTTGCTCTAAATAAGTTTCGTAATTCCCGGGGTAACTGACTACTTGGCCGCGATCTATATCTACTATACGCGTGGCTAACTTACGTATAAACGCCCTGTCATGGCTAATAAATATGATTGCGCCGTTATAATTAAGTAGTGCTTTTTCTAACCACTGCACCATATCGATATCAAGGTGGTTAGTTGGCTCATCCAATAATAGAAGATCCGGTTCACTCACTAACGCTCTTGCTAATGCCGCCTTTCTTCTCCAACCACCTGATAATTCTGATAACATCTGGTCTGGTTCTAGCTGAAGTTGAGTCAGTACATTACTTATGCGCTGTTCAAACTGCCATGCGTTTCTCGAATCTAATTGCTCTTGCAATTCTTGCATTCGATTAAGATTTTTCTCGCTCGGATCGCCACCAATAATATTGATTATGTGGTGATAGTCTTTTAGTATTTGCGCGACATCTTCTAAACCTTCAGCAACATAATCAAATATATCACCGCTAATATCTTGCGGTGGATCCTGCGGTAATCTTGATACTACCGTCCCTGTTGGCAGTATCATTTGCCCTTCGTCTAATTTCGTTTCACCTGCGATCACTTTTAGAAGGGTAGATTTTCCACTACCGTTGCGACCAACCACACAGACTCGCTCGCCGCTTTGTATATTTAAAGCGATCTTGTCTAATAATGGTGGTTGCCCAAATAAAATAGAGGCATTTTTTAGTTGCATTAAATTCATTGTAAAAACTCAATTAAATCTTCAAGTGTAAATGGCCAACCTAGTTCGGATTCATCATCCGTTTTCTTCAATACAGGAATTCTAACGGCGTATAAATGATACAAATCCGCAGAATCTCTAATATTGATTGTTTCTAGTTCAACGTGTTCAAATTGACTACCTGATGGACTAAGTTGGAAAGTAGACTCACTCGTTGCCTTTGGCTGTAGCGCATTAAATTGCTCGACAATATCGAACGCTAAATCACACAAAGAACAATTTGGTCCGGTATATAAAATTAATTTCACAAGGTCAATATCCAACACTTATGAATTTTTTGATTACGTTTAAAATCTTCTGGGATCGACTTTTGGGTAATATCTTCTATTGTAAACCCGAGTTCCTCAACAGCTGCCTGATCTAATTTAAATTGACGTAAATTAGTACTAAAAAAGATTTCTCCATCTGTTTTTAAGCAATCTTTAGCATCAGTTAACAAGCTAACATGGTCCCGTTGTACGTCCCAAGTATCGTCCATCCGTTTAGAATTTGAAAACGACGGTGGGTCAATAAACATCAAATCATATTTAGCATGCTGTCTAGTTAACCATTTTAAACAATCTTCTTGCACAAACTGGAATGAACCGTTGAGTTTGTTTAATGCAAAGTTGTCTCTTGCCCAATCTAAATAAGTATTTGACATATCAACGGTTGTGACACTTTTCGCTTTTGCTTGCGCCGCATGCACTGACACGCTGCCAGTATAACCGAATAAGTTAAGAACATCTTTGTTTGCACATCGTTGTTTAAACATCAACCTAGTATCACGATGATCTAAAAACAAACCCACATCTAAGTAGTCTGTTGGATTAATATAAAACTGTGCATCGTGTTCCTGAACAATAACTCGCTGCCCTTTTTGAGCCACTTTTTCATATTGTTCTTTACCTTTGTTTTGACGTCGAACTTTGACAGACATTTTATTTGATGGAATACCCATTACTTTAGGAATATGAATAAGCGCTTCTTGCAGACGTTGTTTTGCTTTTTCCTCTGGAACATCCTTAGGCGCTGCATACTCTTGAACCACGACCCAATCATTGTATATATCTATGGCAACGTTGTAGTGTGGTAAGTCGGCGTCATAAACACGATAAGCGTTGGTGTTACTGCGTTTTAACCAAGGTTTCAGTCTTTTTAAATTCTTTCGCAAACGGTTAGCAAATTCATGATTTTCATCCGTTTGACTATCGAATATTTCAAGATTTTGACCACTAATATGGTAATTTACAAGCACACACTCAAGTTTACCGTTCATTAGTTTATAACTTTTGGTATATCTAAGCTTTAATGCTTTAAGCAGGTCTTGATTTGAACTTAATAAGGACACATGCCAAAAAGCAAAATGTTTTTTAAAATGATGTCCTAGCTTATCAAATAATGGTAGCAATGAGGTGTATTCACCAAGTCGCTCACCATAAGGTGGATTAGAAACGATATAGCCTTTACTGTCAGTCTGACTAGTCACTGTTTCACTCGCATTGTTACCTGCAGCTAACTTACCGTCAGTTGCGTCAATAACAACGGCGTCCAATACATCACATTGTTTAAATGTAATATAATCTGCAACGCCTGCCCTCACAGCATTTTGCTCTGCCAGTTCAACTAAGGTAGTACTTAAATCATAAGCGTAAATAGGCGCACTAGGCACTGTTATATGCTTTTTGGCTTGTTCTACAACGCCATCAAATATGCTTGGCTCATGCTGATTCCAATGTTCAAATCCCCATGTTTCTTTAGCTAAATTTGGCGGTATGTTGGCAGCCATCATTGCAGCTTCAATCGGAATAGTTCCCGAACCACACATTGGATCCAAGAGCACGCTGTTTTTATTTTGGGCCCAGCCACTGCGCATTAAAATACCCGCAGCGACGTGTTCCTTCAGTGGCGCTTCACCAGCACCAGTACGATAACCTCTTTTATGTAAACTGCCACCAGAAAGATCGATACACAAATGCAGGTTATCGCGTCGCAACCTAGCTTGAATAACAATACCGGGCTTGAGTTTATCTACTGATGGACGTTCATGTCCCTCTTCTTGGAATTGATCAACAATGGCATCTTTTACTTTGAGTGCACCAAACTGACTGTTATTAATTGCATTGTTAGTGCCGTTAAACTGGATCATGAAGGGAACGTAAGCATCAAATTGTGACGGCCAATCAGCTTCTTTAGCAACGTCATATAATTCTTCAGCGCTGTTTACTTTGCCCTCGGCGACAACCAGTAACACTCTGTTAGCCAATCTTGAATGCAGGCATAATTGATACGCATCTTTTAAGGTTCCTGTAAACGATACCTGACCAGGTTGCAGTTGCAAGGTAGGTAATTCGTAGTCACCAGGGCTATCCTCTGAATCCTCGCTATGTGCAGTATCAGCGATGGCAGGGGCAAGATTAAACTGATTAAGTATTTGCTCAACTTCTGTTTTGAGTAGTTCATCTAATCCTTTAGACGTCGTTACAATTAGCTTATGCATTAACAAGCTCCTTTATAAGTGGTGGACCTTGATAAATGAAAGATGAATAAACTTGAACTAATGTAGCTCCTGCTTGAATTCGTAATTTTACATCATGTGGACTACTAATGCCGCCCACACCGATAATTGGTATTTTTCCATCGAGCGCTTTGGCTAATATTTTTGTCATAGCGAGACTTTTTTCAGTCAGTACTTCGCCACTCAAACCGCCCGCCTCGTTAGCATGCGGATGACCTTTAACCAGCTCACGGTCGATTGTTGTATTGGTCGCAATAACGCCATCCATTTTTGAATTTATTAATGAAGCAGCAATCGATTTAACTTCATCATCGCTTAGGTCCGGTGCAATTTTTATCAATATTGGCACATACTTTTTATGTTCGATTTCAAGCGCTAATTGTCTGTGTTTTAATCCTGCTAATAAACTGTCAAGTGCTTCTCCATATTGCAGATTACGCAAACCGGGAGTGTTTGGAGAAGAAATATTGACTGTAATATATGAAGCAAAACCATATACTTTATTCAAACAATATAAATAATCGTCTAAGGCATTTTCGTCTGGGGTGGTTTTATTTTTACCAATATTTATGCCTAAGATGCCGTTGTACTTCATCTTTTTGACCTGATCGACCAAATAATCGACACCTTTATTATTAAAACCCATTCGATTGATAATTGCGTTGTGTTCTGCAAGCCTGAATAAGCGAGGTTTTTCGTTACCTGACTGAGGTTTTGGGGTTACAGTACCAACTTCGATGAAACCAAAACCCATAGCGGCGAACGCATCGATGCACTCACCGTTTTTATCTAACCCTGCAGCCAAGCCAACCGGATTCTTGAATATCATTCCTAAGCAATTCACCGGTTTGTCAGGCAGTTTTTGTGCATAAAAACCTGACATAAAATTACGTTGAGAACGCTTAAGAAAAGCAATAGTTGCGTCGTGGCTCCATTCAGGATCACGATTTAATAAAAATTTTTGAACAAAAGAATACACTGTTTCCCCAAACTAAAAAAAGCCCCGCGAAGCAGGGCTATTTGCAAACGGGTATATTCTAATGGTTTGCCTTCACGCTTAACAGCATCAATTCTCTTAATGCGACAGAAAATTTAGCAAATTCGTGATTATCTGAGGTTTTAAACTCTGCCATCATGTGATACCAACGCTTTAGCACGTCTTTATTTGCTTTACACCAGTCGTTCAGAATCTTATCCGCATCTGTCTCACCTGGTTCAATGTTCAACAAAACGGTCGTTAATGAACGTTGCTGCCAATCAAGTTCTTCTCTGTAAGAAGCCCTCGCCAATGCTTGCCAATGGTTTGAAACTGATTGTTGGTTAATTTGTTCTAAGAACCAATGCAACTCAAATCGTGATCCCAATTGATAGTAAAGTCGCGCAACGACTTCAACAGGTCGATTCTCAGTTTCAGCAATTTGAGCTAAGTCCATACTAGAAAACATATTACTTAAGCCCGCTACTCGATAAGCAATCTCTTTAGGTACTTTTGCTTCAATTAAGCGTTTTGTATCAGCTTGAACCTCTTCAAACTCAGCAGCAACCAAATAGCTACCTAAATTTTCCGACACAGCCTTAAAAGCGGGCTTATAACGACTAATCGATTTTTCAATATTGTTTGTTTTACCACCGTGGCGAATATACCAACGACAGGTTCTACGTAAGATTCGGCGCATCTTGTCTAATATATTTAATTGCAATTGGGCATCAATCTTATTATCCAGAGCCTCGACACTTTCCCATAGCGAGGACACGTCTAACACACCTTTTACTACTGTGTATGCTTCTGCAACTTGTTCAACAAGGGCCCCCGTCTCTTCTTGTAAACGATAAACAAAATTTAAGCCCATGTCGTTAACCATTTCATTGGTTAATTTAGTCGCAATAATCTCACTGCGAAGAGGATGCTCCTGCATTTGGGCATGATACTTCTCTCGTAATACCGGAGGGAAAGCATTAACTAACAACTTATCGTAATATGGATTGTTGGTAATTTGTGGGATATTGAACTTATCTTTTAATACCATTTTACCATACGCGATTAGTACGCTAAGTTCGGGTCTTGTGAGACCTTGTCCTGTTATCACTCGGTCTGAAATTTCGTCATCTGAAGGGATGAACTCGAGTTCTCTGTTGAGCAGCCCTTCTTTCTCTAAACCGTGAATGAAGCGTAGTTGTTCTTTGAGTTGTTTTACACCGGCCAAATGAGTAATTGAAATTGACTGTGTTTGGCGGTAGCAATCTTGAATAACAATTTCGGAGACGTCATCGGTCATCTCATATAACAATGCGTTTCGCTGTTTTAATGTTAAATCGCCAGCATTGACTAAGGTATTTAATAAAATCTTAATGTTAACTTCATTATCCGAGCAATCTACACCGCCCACATTGTCAATAAAGTCAGTGTTAACCAAAACACCATTTGCTGCTAATTCAATACGACCGAGTTGAGTTAAACCTAAATTACCGCCCTCACCTATAATTTTAGCTTTCACATCTTTGCCGTCGACGCGTGTAGTATCGTTCGCTCTGTCGCCAACGTCGGTATGTGACTCTTTTGAACTTTTGACGTAAGTACCAATTCCGCCATTCCAGATAAGATCAACCGGCATTTTTAAGGTGTTGCGGATCAATTCATTTGGCGTCATCGTAGTTTGGCGAGTACCCAAGCACTTTTTCATCTCCGATGACAACGGAATCGCTTTTACAGAGCGTTTGAATATACCACCACCTTTTGAAATCAGCTTTCTGTTGTAATCATCCCAGCTCAGCGATGGATCTTCAAACAAGCGAAGCCGTTCTTTGTAACTGGCTTTTTCATCTGGGTTTGGATCAAAGAATATATGCAGATGGTTAAACGCACATACAATTTGCGTTTTTTCAGATAACAGCATGCCATTTCCAAAAACATCACCGGCCATGTCACCAACACCCACAACGGTGAAAGGAGTGGTTTGACAATCAATACCAATTTCACGGAAATGACGTTTAACTGATTCCCAAGCGCCGCGAGCTGTAATACCCATCTTCTTATGATCGTAACCAACACTTCCGCCTGATGCGAAAGCATCTCCCAGCCAGAATCTAAATTCATCTGAAATTCCATTTGCAATATCAGAAAAAGTTGCTGTTCCTTTATCAGCCGCAACCACCAAATAAGGGTCATCCTCATCTAGTCTTATAACGTCTTTTGGCGGGATAACGACACCCTCAATAATATTATCAGTGATATCTAGTAAACTGCGGACAAATATTTTGTAACACGCCTGCCCCTCTGCTTGTATCGTAGGTCTGTCGGCCTCAGTGGGCATTGCTTTACATACAAATCCACCCTTCGCGCCTACAGGCACGATGACCGTATTTTTTACTTGTTGTGCTTTAACTAAACCCAAAATTTCAGTTCTGAAATCTTCTTGTCTATCTGACCAACGTAAGCCACCTCTGGCGACTTTGCCCCCGCGCAAATGCACGCCCTCTACCCTCGGCGAATATACAAAAATTTCAAATTTTGGTACTGGTAGTGGCATATCGTTAATTTGGCTCGGCAACAATTTAAATGAAATATACGATTTCTCATTTCCTTCATTGTCGTTTTGATAGAAATTGGTACGTACTGTGGCATTTAATAACTCTAAATAGCGACGGATTATGCGGTCATCATCTAGGTTCGATACGTTATCAAGCTTAGCCAAAATTTCAGTTTTCAACGCTTCTACTTTTTTTGGCATTCGCTTGATAGTTGGACAAAATAGTAGTCTAAACAAACTCACTACGTCGGTTGCAATATCCGGATAGTTAGAGAGTGTATTAGCCATATAATCGATACTAAATGAGGTCCCAATTTGGCGCATATATTTTGCGTATGCCCGCAATATAGTGACATTGCGACCTCTAATGCCGGCGCTTAGGATCAATCGGTTAAAACCATCGTCCTCAAGACTCTTATTCCACGTTTTAGTAAATGCATCTTGAAAAAGCTCTTGGACTTTTTCCATATGGAAGTTTTGACCGTTCTTATGCAGCATTGTAAAGTCCATTATCCAACTGACTTTACCCTCATCATTCGTTACCCGAAAAGGACTTTCATCGATGACCCGTAGTCCAAAGTTTTCTAACATTGGTAGCACATCACTCAAATGAATGGGCACGTGTCCGTGGTAAAGTTTGAGTTTAACAATGTTACTCTCGACGCTTTGTTCCTGAGGACGGTAAAAAAGCATATCCAGCTTGTTGTCGTCAGATAATAATTCAATTCGTTCAATATCGACCAATGCAGCACTTGGCAAGCTATATTCTGCATAGCTACGATTAAATGCATTGACATATTTTTTCTGGATTGCTTTACCTTTAGCTTCACCGTATGCAGATGTGATTTTAGCCGCTAACTTGTCTTGCCATGACTTCGTTAGCTCAATCAAATTATCTTCAATCTCTTTCACATCAAACTCCATATTATTATTTTTTACGCGGACGATGTAATGCGTACGTGCGTACACTGATTCAGAGAAATAGGTATTAAATTCAACTTCCTCGTCCGACCTAAACGAGCGCTTAAGCAATGCCTGAGTTTCCTCTCGTAACAGAGTATTGTAGCGCTCTCTAGGCACATAGACTAAACAAGAGTAGTAACGACCAAAAGCGTCCTTACGCACAAATAAACGAGAAATTCCTCGTTCTTGCATTTGAAAAATGCCTTTTATAATTTGCGCAAGTTCTTCATCTGAGGTTTGTAAAAGTTCATCACGCGGGTACGTTTCAACAATATTTACAAATGCTTTATACGCGTGAGTTCCTTTATCAAAACCTGATATTTCACACATCCGGTCAATTTTTTCACGCAACATAGGTAAGTCTGTTGCACTGCTATTGTAAAACGAAGCTGAATACAAACCTAAAAACCGATGCTCGCCAGTCACATGCCCTTCGGTATCAAACTCTTTAATTCCAACGTAATCCATATAAGCTGGACGGTGGACACGCGCACGGCTGTTTGTTTTGGTTAGAATTAACGGATTATCACTTAACGCTGCATCTCTTGCGGTTGTTGGCAAATTAGATAATACTCGTTGACGGTCGTTTATCGAGTTTTTCATTAATCCAAGGCTTGAATCATTCTCTGGTATCCAACGATGATCACCCTCAATCGCTTTCACTTGATAATAACGATAGCCCATTAAGGTGAAGTTGTGATCATTTAACCAGTTTAAGAATGTCTTGCCTTGCGACTTAATTGCTGAAGAGGCTACTGATTTTGATTTTTCGAAGTTTTTGGTAATTTCAGCCAACTTCTCTCTCATTGGCAGCCAATCAGAAACAGAAAGAGAAACCTCATCGACTACGGATAATAATTCAGTTCGTAGTTTGTCGATATCTGACCTTTTCGCTTGTCGATCTATTTCGATAAAAATAACAGTCTCTGACGAGTCTTTAGTCGACTTTGACTTACTATCGACAAAGCCTGTAACTTTATTATCCTTATTACGAGTTACGTGCATTGGAGAATGCAGTAAAAGATGCGCTGCAAAGCCAAATCTATTAATCGCCATGCGAACTGAGTCGACCAAAAAAGGCATATCCTTAACGATAATTTCTATGATTGTATGAGATGACTGCCAGCCATGTTTAGAAATTTCAGGATTAAATACTTTTATACACGGACTATCCGCTTTGAATGTCTGTGTCAGCTGCCATAAGCTTAATGTTGCGCCATACAGATCACTATCACTGCGTCCATTAATGTCTTCAAACGACATATTTTTGTATAACAATTGTCCAAATTTTTGAATTAACGTGGCATCACCGTTGTCCACTTTTTCATCTATGAGGGAAAATACACGTTCAAGTAAAACAGAATGTTGAAGGGTTGTTACCGACATTTACGTTCTCGTTAGGTTGTCTTTTGTGTGTTTGATTTAAGGCAAGTTAACCGATGCTACTACTCGTTTTTCGATAACAAATATTGAGCCATCAGATTTGATTAACCTTATCTATCTCTCTTATTATCGGTATTCTCGCGAAAATACTAAGGTTTTGAAAGCAATATTTAACCTTTAATTTACAAAATGCATAAGCATGTTCATTTCATGCATAAAAAAAGGCCTTACGGCCTTTTTTTAGATAATTACTCAAAATTATTTTTCTACCGATCTGAACCACAATAGTCTAGCAATTGCCGGAAGTACAATGATTGCACCTAACATGTTTACAATAAACATAAAGGTTAACAATATACCCATGTCCATTTGGAACTTGAGGCTTGAAAACACCCAAGTGCTAACGCCGATGGCCAGTGTGATACCAGTAAACAATACAGCACTGCCACGTTCTTTCAACGCCTCAAGGTATGCAGCTTGAACTGAAAGACCCTCTCGTAGTTTTATATTCATGGTGGAAAGTATATAAATACCGTAATCAACCCCAATACCGACACCTAATGCAATAACAGGCAACGTTGACACAGTCAAACCAATATCCAAATATGTCATTAATGCCTGCGCTAAAACCGAAACAACATATAACGGGATAACCACCGCTAACGTAGCACGCAATGATCTAAAACTAATTAGACATAATATAATCACAGCTCCGAAGACATAATACAGCATTGGGTCTTGTGACTCTTTTACCGCTTCGTTTGTTGCCGCCATTACGCCGACAGGACCAGAAGCAAGTTTAAATTGCATATCGTCTGTTGCATATTCTTGACTGACTTCTTTAACGGCTGAAACAATTCGTTCAATCGTTTCAGCTTTGTGGTCTTGCATAAACAAGATAATCGGCATAACAGAACAATTTCTATTTAATAGCCCTGTTGAAGTCGGTATGCGAGAAATTGCCTGTACCATCGTCGCCTGATTTCGTGGCAATACTTCCCATTTAGGATTTCCCTCGTTATAACCTGCATTTACCTGCTTAGCTACTGACGCCAGTGAAATAGTAGACTGCACACCCTCAACATTCTCCATTTTCCACTGAAACTCATCCATTGTTGTCATGTACTCAAACTCAGTACAAGCATCCACTTTGGTTTCGACAATAACCGAAATGTAGTCAACCGTAATTTCAAATTTATCAGTAATTAAGAATGTGTCTTGATTGTAGCGAGACTCCTCATGTAGTGCCGGTGCTCCAGCATGTAAATCACCAATTTTCATTTTTTGCGACTGGATGAAACCGAAAACAAATAGTACTGCAGTTACTGCAACAATAATGGTTGCGACTTTTGGACTAGCGCATTTCGAAACTATTTCCCAGGTTTTTGCATGTTTGTCACTTGCCTCAGCAAATTTAGCTTTATATTTATCGGATACCTTCACATAAGACATCAACACCGGTAACAATAATAAATTGGTTAAGATAATGACGGCAACACCCATACTGGCCGTAATAGCGAGCTCCCTAATAATACCAATATCGATAACCAATAAGGTCATAAAACCAACAGTATCGGATAACAATGCAATACCACCGGGGATGAGTAGACTTCGAAACGCAAATTGCGATGCTAGCTTTACATTCATGCCCGCAGAAACTTTCTTTCCAACCGCATTTATCATTTGCACACCGTGACTTACGCCGATAGCAAATACTAAGAACGGAACCAGAATAGACATTGGATCTAAACCAAAGCCAAGTAAGGTTAATAAACCTAATTGCCAAATCACGGCGACTATAGAACAAAATAAAGGCAAAAACGTGAGCATAATCGACTTTGAAAAGAAGAAAACCATGATGGCAGTAATCGCGATAGCAATTGCAAAAAATAATAGAACGTCTTTTGCTCCTTCGGCTACGTCACCTATCATTTTCGCAAAACCAATGATGTGCACAGACGTTGCTTCATTTTCATAAAGGCCGCGAAGTTGCGTTTCGAGGTCTTGAGCAATCGCTAATGTGTCTAATGGTAATCCTGTTTCAGGATCTATATCGAGTAGCTGTGCTGTTATCATGGCACAGCTAAAATCGCTAGAGACTTGTCTGCCTAGGATACCCGCTTTATCAATATTCTTACGAACTAAATCCAATGCAGCGGGATCTGAAGAATTAAAATCTGCTGGTATGACAGGTCCGCCAGAAAAACCACCTTCAACAATTTCGGTGAAACGTGTTGAAGGCGAGAATAAAGAGGTAACTAGTGACCTATTAACCCCATTAATGAAAAATACTTGATCATGAACATTTTTAAACGTGTCAAAAAAGTTTTGATTAAAAATGTTACCTTGCTTATCACACACTGAGACAAGCACATTATTGGCACCACCAAAATCTTGACGATGCTTCATGTATGTTTGCATGTACTCATGATTGAGTGGAATGTTTTTCTCAAATCCGGCGTCTAGTTTTAACTGCGCAGCATTGTATAGAAGAAATAGAGTAACTAAGGAGAAAAAAGCAATCACTGCGATCCTGTGACGAAATACTGCTTTTTCTATTGCGTTGATGAAATTTGTCATATTAATTACTTTAACTCAATTTGCTTTATGCCTGACGCTGTCACAGCAAGCATAGCGTCGTTAATTACCAGACCATTTAATATGGAATCACTTAAATTATTTTTCAACTTTTTGATTGAAATGTGTATTGCACACCCTTCATCGTTGGCTGGATGGTATTCATTAACGGATACTTTAGTTTGATCTAGTGACAATAAAACGCCGTTATTCCCTGTAATATAAATATTCTTATCGTTGCCAAGCACAATCGAATTTAATGAAGTGGTAACACACGTTTGAAGTTTGTCCCACTTTTTAGAATCATCATTTGCTAGGAATATATTTCCGCGTAAACCAACCGCGAAAAGTTGACCATTTTTAGTCTCTTGAATATCAAAAAACGAGCCGTTATAGGCTATGTCAAAGCGTTTCCAGGAACGGCCAAAATCCGTACTTACTGCTAATAAGCCAGCCTCACCGGCCATGTATAGCTTACCGTTAGCATAACTAAGTCGGTTGAAATGCGGCAGAATAAACGACAGTTCATCTTGGTAAAATTCAGGTTCGTCTTTAATGCTGTCTAAATAATCAATATCGTCTTGTGGGAGCACTGATGCATGCAGTTCTTTTTGCCAAGTTGTGCCGCCATCGATTGTTCTATAAAACAAACCATAAGCACCGACAGCCACACCTGTATTTTCATCCATAAAAAACACATCCAGAAATGGACGGTCCAATTCTGGCATGCTCAGTTGCAATTGCCAAGTTTGTCCGGCGTCAGATGAATGCAAAATACTAGCATCATGACCTACAGCCCAAGCGTTTTGAGCGAACAAAGTAACCGCTGTTAACGTCGTTTTAGTGGGAACTATAACCTGTGTTAAGTTTTGCTCTGTTGTACCCGTTAAAACATGCCCTCTTTCACCTACTATTAAAATATTATCGCCAATCGCGATATCAAGTAGAAGTGACTCTTTAACTAACGGAGCCTGATATGAATTATTAGCAGACACTATTGCGCTGAAAACCATAAGGCCTGCTAAAGAGGCCTTTTTAAAATTTGAAATCATTTATTCACCGTAATTAAAAAAAACGGCTGGCTAAGCCAACCGTCTGTTTTTGTTTTATCTCTTGCCTTCTCGCCTTAGAGCTTGTGGCGTAAATGCGCGATCGTCTGGTTTGATACTGAAGTCATACATTTGTTCTTCATTATCCAAACCGATCGCCAAATAACGACGAGAATTTAAATCATGATATACATCTAATGTAGACCAGTGAGTTGGCACCTCGTAGTAGTTTACACCATGAGCAATAGCGACACGATATAATTCACCACGGTTATCATACATATCAGCAACTTGAATTTGCCAGCTGTCTTCATCTAAATAGAAAGTACGCTTCTGATAAACGTGTCGATACTCTTCCTTTAATGTCGCTTCAACTACCCAAACGCGGTGTTTTTCAAAACGAGTTAAATCAGGATTAACATGGCCTGGCTTTAGAATATCCTCATACGAAACCGCATCACTATGCAATGCATAGTTATTATAAGCGACATATAGTTCTTTCTTACCTTTTAATTCCCAATTGTAACGATTTGGTGAACCGTTATACATATCGAAATCATCTGTCGTTCTTAAGCCATCTGCTGCTGTACCTGGTGCATCGTATGCTATGTTTGGTGCACGACGAACACGACGCTGTCCGGTGTTATAAGTCCATGCTTGACGTGGCTCTTTCACCTGGTCAACAGTTTCGTGAACTAGTAATGCGGTACCAGCAAGTCTAGCTGGGCTCGTTACGCTCTGCTTAAATTTAAATAGAATATTCTCTTCACTCAACGACTCTGGTGTTGTGCCTTTTTCGGAGTATTTGATCATTAATTGCTCATCAAAACCGATAACATTAAAAGCACCACTAGCGGTTACTGCAGCTTGTCCGCCATTTCGTTGAACCGCTTCACCGCGATATCTCAATGTATGGTTCCAGATTGCTTCCAAACCATTCTTAGGAATAGGAAAAGGAACACCCACTGCAGCTCCCTTTATACCATTACCACCATCAAGTAATTCTGCTCGAATCGCATTTGCTTTAGTTGCATCGTAAACACTTTGAGGATTACTTGCTGAGCGACGAGTCTGATAAACTGGCATCTTGTAAGTATCAGGGTAAGTTTCGAACAACCTTTGCTGACCGTCACTTAGAAATTCTGCATATTCTTTATAGTTTTGGGCTGTGATAGTAAATAACACTTTGTCGCTAGCAAAAGGGTCGATATGAAAACTACCCGGCGTGTAGCCCTCTGGTAATTCGGTAATACCACCCGTCCAAGCAGGAATCGAACCGTCAGCATTACCCGCTCTTTCTCCACCCAGTGGCGTTAATTCATTGCCTAGCTTGTCAGCTTCAGCCTGAGATACTTTTGCTAAAACTACTTGACTAGAAAGGACTAAAGCAAGTCCTGCCGTTATTAAACCTAGTTTTTTAATCATTACTACGTCCTTAAATTGCGTATTTAATATTGAAAGATACGAAGTCTCTGTCTGAAAGCACGTTTGTTGTGCCTATTCCACCCCAAAAAGTACTGTACGAGGCTGTAGCAGACCACTTACTTAAATAATCAAACGTAAACCCTATGTTTGCTGATTTTCTGTCTTCCAAAAATAAAAATAATGGATCCGGCGTTGTACCATTTACGTCATGCGAGAATGTCGCTCTTGTACGTAAATTAATACCCGCAAAAATATTATTATAATCAGCTACTGCTAATAAACGATATCCCCACGCACCCGAAGAGGCGAATGGATTTGTTTCTGGTCCATCAGACAAACCTGTATGTAATCCGGCTCTGTCGCTTATAATATTGCCAGCACCGTCCAACACAGGTTCTAAAGAAGCTGTTCTAGCTGTGCCCGGAGCGTTTAGTCTTATAATGCTAGGGTCTGGGAAGTCCAGCACTTTCACGTAACCCGCTTCACCCAACAGTATTAAGTTATCGGTACCAAACTTTGGACCAAAAATATGTGATGCAGTCATTTGTGCTTGCCAAGTATCTGACAATAAGAAACCTGCTGCAGTTTCACCTGGACCTACGTTTCTGCCTATATTGTTTAACTGAGAAATACCCGCAAGATCTGGCCTTAAACCTGCATTTGCTAACTGTTCAGGCATACCAGTGTAAAGCAATTCAACATCATCAATTTGTAAAGGCTCATCAACGCGGTAAGCGAACTCACCGGCGAATGCAGTTTCACCAACAGTAGTGTTAAAACTAACACCATATAATTTAATGTCTTCAGGATAATCAAAACGTGCTTTTGTAAATGCATTTAAATCAGTCAGATTATCTCGTGTTAAACCGCCCGGAGACGCCAGTAATGCTAGATCAGCAGCAATTGCCTCTGGTCTAAAATCAGACGTCACACCCGCTACTAGTGGGCGTTGGCTGTGATAATTAATATGATAAAAACTAAATTCAGTTTCGTTTAAGTCACTTGCGAACCACGAGACTTTAACGCCATATTGGCCTTGATCGTCGGCATCATTATGCGCCGCATCACCTTGGTCTCTGACTGCAACCTTCGTAGGATACGCAAGGTAAGCTGCACCGATTGCGGCTGGGTTTGCACCCGATTGAAGCGCCGAACCTAATAGATTTAACTGTTCAATTAAGGTCTCAGCGTCGATATCGGGGTTACCTGTGAAACCTAACTGAATGTTATTAAATGAACCGCCCTCACCCGCAAAATCGTTAGCAGCAAAGTAACTGCCAGCAACGGGGAGTAATGAACGTTCCCATTCATATTGATAATACGCTGACAGGCTTACTGTATCAGTCAAACCAACTGAACCAAATAACATGCCCACCGGGATGAATACTTCTTTCAGCTCAGCACCGGGTGCACGGGCACGAGTTACATCAACTGGGTTAGTCGTATTGATGCCATGTTGAATAAAAGTACTTTCACCCCAGCTTACGACTTGGTCACCAAGACGTAAAGAAACCGGCATTTCACCGACATAGAAGTCAGCATATACAAATGCGTCTAATAATCTAAAATCTTTACACAATTGGTCAGATGCTTCCTTATCTCTGCACGGATCAGCAACGTTGCCTGATATAGGATTCGAGTATGCGCGATCATTATCTGAATTTTCAAAATCATAGAAATAGTAGCCACGAGCGAAAAAACCAAAATCGCCATAAGCGACTTCTAATTCGTGTAGACCTACAAATTGAGTTGAAAAAGCGTCGCCTTCATCGTAAGACAGGTCACCAAGGTCACCGTTTGATGAATAAGCTCCATCAGTCAATGCCCAAACGTCTGCCGAAGGATAAATAACATTTGTTGCCGCATTATAACCAGTCCAGTTGAGACTTGGTTGGTTACTGTGGCCAATAAGGTTGAAGTCACGTTCTTCGGTTCTTATGCTGGTAGCAAGTGTGAAATTTGAATCGAACGTTACTGATAAATCACCAAAATCCCAATTGGCAGCATTAGCGCCTTGAGATGTTGCAGCTAACAGCGCAGCAACACCCATGGCAATTGAAGACTTTTTAAATATGCGAGGCTTGTTTGTCATGTTCTTACATTCTCCGGAACTATCGCTTAATGCGATACTTTTCTAGTAATACGTAAACTATTAACAAAATCATTACATCATTTTAAGTCAATCGCAAGAACAAATCGTACCAGTTGACAAAATTTGCAATAAAAGCACTTAAAAACAACAATTATGTTACATTTTTAACCACTCACTCTTTCAAATGATTGAATTTTATTCTCCTTGTTTATGGTTAAACAAAAACTACCATTTATACCAGTTGGCTCAATAAATGGCCGCAAACTAATTGAAGGGAGCCGCACCCTTTCTCCTGTAGTTGCGGTAACAATCACTGTTGTTACCGTTGTTAAATACAAACTTTCGCATTCCAAATACGACAGCTTAATTGTAAACAAATAGCGTTTCATTGCGTTTACATCACTCTTTCAAAAATAAAACTTAAGAACTCTACTAGTGAGCTAAACTTTTACTTACTTTTTCATATAAATCTTTACTTAAATTAGGGCGACTAAGCAATCTTTTTAATTGCATGGTCATCAAGTCTTGATGCATCTTCGCAAACTTTTTGTATTGTATAAGCGGGGTAACTAGTCTTGCTGCAATTTGCGGATTTAGTACATCAAGCTCAATCAAATAATCAGTTAAGAATTGATATCCGCTGCCATCCAGCGCATGAAAACCCTCGGTATTGTAAACCGCAAAACTACCGACTAGCGATCTGACTTTATTTGGGTTTTTAATATTGAATTGTCGATGACTTGCTAGTAGCGTTAATTTAGCAAGGATATCACTGCTGTTCGTGGTTGCATGCAGAGCGAACCATTTATCCATGACCACTGCGTTGTCAGCGTACTCTTGTTCAAAATCTACCATCAATTTCTCAAATAACTCAACTGAGTATATTTGAGCCGCTTTCAATGTATTTAGTTTATCAGTCATGTTGTCTGCAGTAGCAAACTGCTGTGCTAATTGGTCCTTGACATCAACACTCTTTGAATAGCTCAGTAACTGCAAAACAGCACTTCTTAAGCGCCTTTCATTTACTTGCATTTTTGTATATTCATATTTTTGTTGCTCAATGTTAGCAACAATACCTTTTAAAAATCCATGCAAATTTTGCTGTAAATAGTTAAGAAAGTGAGAACGAGCAACAGAAAGTTTAAGCGGCTCTGTTTGTTCAATGCCCTGGGTTAATGTTTCTATGCTAGGTATTGTTAGCATCTCATTTAATAGCTCGAAGTTATCATGAGCTTGCTGTAATGCGGTTTCAAGCTTACGCCATATCTGCGCTGAAACCTCAGTATCTTTATCGTCATACAGCTGACGTATTAGCGCCGAATAAAAGGCTTGGCTTGCATCCCATTTTGAATAATCACTTGAAGCATGCGTCATGATCAGCAATAAGTCATCCAATGAATAGGGATAATCAAGCATAACTGGTGAAGAAAAATCGCTTAATAACACAGGTACGAAATCTTGACTGCTTACCGCTAGTGTTGCACTTGCCGAGTCCAGTACAAATGTATCGTTGCTTAATTTGAGGTCAATCTTGCTTCCAGACCTATGCAGGCATTCCATTTTTATTGGCAGGTAAACTGCTTGTTTGTCTGCCTGATCGGTTGTCGGTAGAGTTCGCTGAGTAAACGTTAACTTATCTGCGCCATTTTCCGATGTTTTTTGCACCTTAACTCTTGGTGTACCTGACTGTGAGTACCATAACTTAAAGTGGTCAAGATTAACCTCATTTGCATCTTGCATCGCATTCACGAAATCATCGCAAGTTACTGCTTGTCCATCATGTCGTTCAAAATACAAATCCATGCCACGTCTAAAACCGTCAGTAGTCAGCAGCGTATGCAGCATTCTTATTACTTCAGCGCCTTTGTTATAAACAGTTACTGTATAGAAGTTATTCATCTGTATAACTTCATCTGGTCTGATAGGATGGCTCATAGGGCTAGCATCTTCAGCAAATTGATTTTCTCGCATCACCTTTACTTGACTAATACGAGTCGCTAAGTAGCTAAACATATCGGCAGAAAACTGTTGGTCCCTAAAAACAGTTAAGCCTTCTTTTAAACTTAACTGAAACCAGTCTCTACAGGTTACTCTATTTCCTGTCCAATTATGAAAGTACTCGTGTCCAATGATCGATTCAATATTAAAGAAATCGTTATCTGTTGCAATGCTAGGATCGGCTAATACGAATTTACTATTAAAAACATTTAAGCCCTTATTTTCCATTGCGCCCATGTTGAAGAAATCGACAGCCACGACCATAAAAATATCAAGATCGTATTCCAGTCCATAAACATCCTCATCCCACTTCATCGCCTTTTTCAAAGACGCTAATGCATGATGACCTTGAGATTTTTTGCCTTTATCCACAAACAACTCTAGTTTCACCTTACGACCAGACATTGTTGTAAATGAATCACTTAGCTTGTCAAAATCGCCTGCAACTAGTGCAAACAAATAACAAGGCTTTTTAAATGGGTCATGCCATTTAACTAACTTTTTCTCATCACTTAAATCATACTCTTCAAGTAAATTCCCATTTGAAAGAACGTGAGGAAATGCGCTTTTGTCAGCTATAATCGTCACCGTATAAATAGACAACACATCTGGGCGGTCTAAAAAGTAAGTGATTTTGCGAAAACCTTCAGCTTCACATTGTGTGCAATAGGCCGCGTTCGATAGATACAGCCCTTCCAATGTTGCATTATTACTTGGATCAATACTATTTTTGACAACCAATGTAAAATGGGTGAGGTTTGCGAGCTCAGCCTGCGCAATAGTGAGCTTTCCATCTTCAATATGATAGTGAGTGAATGCATTACCATTGAGCGTAATGCTTATCAGCTTTATATTCTCACCATCTAAAATTAGGTCTCGTGCAGCTGGTTTGTGCTGATCAGTGTCGATAGGAATAGACGCAGTTTCAAATTGCAAAGTTGAAGTGATAATAGTTTCAGTTGGATCAAGTTCTATAACCAAATCTACTTCATTGATGAGATAACTAGGCGCTTGATAATCCAAGCGCTTTTTAACGATTATTTGAGACAAATTTAGGTTCCTTGATTTACCACCTTAACTTGCGGTGGTGTTAAACGTAGTATTTTAATTCCTAGATAGGCGTAAATTATAGCCAAAACAGGATTAATGAGATTGAAAAATGCATACACAAAATAGTCATAAACCGACACGCCTAGTACGCCTGACATATAGGCTCCACAAGTATTCCAAGGGATAAGCGGCGAGGTTAACGTACCACCATCTTCTAAGCTTCTAGATAAATTAAGCTGGTCTAAACCGCGCTTTTCAAATTCTTCTTTGTACATCCGACCAGGCATCACAATACTAATATACTGGTCTGCAGTAATTATGTTAGTACCAATACACGTTAGGATCGTTCTACTAATCATGGCACCCGCGGTTTCAGCGCCTTTTAATAAAGTAGCAACAACCGCTTTTAGCAGCCCTACTTTTTCCAATACCGCACCAAAACTCATAGCACAAATAATTAACCATACGGTATTGAGCATACTGGCCATTCCGCCGCGACTTAGTAGCTTATCCAATCCTTCGTCGCCGGTATTAAAACTGACTCCATCAAATAATGCAGTCCAAGTCACCATAATATGTTTCACCCATTCAGGAATTTCTTTGAATAACCAATGAATAGCATCTGGTGCAGTAACCTTGATATTGTCGGCAAATGAAGAAACCAAGTCATCTTGAAATAACAAGGCCCATACAGCACCCAATAAGGCGCCAATAGCTATGGCGGGGAAAGCTGGCATCTTTTTAATTGCTAGGGTTAACAGCACAACTAAGGGGATCAGAAGGTGTACGCCAAGTTCAAACTGACTTGCTATTGTTTCTTGCATTTTTACAATACTACCGCTTACCTGACTGGTGTCTTCGGTTAATCCAAGAATAACGAACAGAACTAGCGTAATAAGAAAACTAGGAATGGTTGTCCATAACATATATTTAATGTGTTCAAATAAATCGGTCCCAGCAATGGCAGGCGCCAAGTTTGTAGTTTCAGATAACGGCGACAGTTTGTCTCCAAAATAAGCGCCTGACACAACCGCACCAGCGGTAATAGCTAATGACATTTGCATACCGGTGGCGACACCAATTAATGCAACACCGACGGTTGCAGCGGTTGTCCATGAACTACCAATACTCATGGCGACTACCGCACAAATAATGGAAGCAGCAGCGTAAAAAAAAGTCGGATTGAGTAAGTTTAATCCGTAGTAAATAAGAGTGGGAACAGTGCCAGCTAACATCCATGTACCGATTAACGAACCGACTACAAATAAAATCATGCAGGCACCCAATGACATTGAGATACCTTTAACTAATCCTTCTTCAATTGATTTCCAGCGATGGCCGTTTTTTATACCAACGAGAGCGGCAACTCCCATCGCTAGCAACAAGGCTATTTGATTAGGTCCATAAGATGAATCCTCACCGTACAAAAAAACCGCACTGCCCATAAAGAAAATCAGAAGTATAATAGGAATAAGCGCATCAGTAAGCGTCGGTTCTTTTATTCGTGCTTGATTAGTCATTCAATTTCCTTACGCAGTCAATGAGCGATAAAACATAAATGCAATGACAACAGGACATACGAATTTTATATACCACGGCCAAATTCTCCAGAATAAGCTTTGTTCAGCGCTACCCTGCCCATGTTTTAATTCTGTCAGTATTTCATTTCTATTCCAAACCCAACCGGCGAATAGACATAGAACAAAACCAAGTAATGGTTGACTATATTGGGTAGTTAGCGAAATCACTAAACCAAACAAGGCATCAAAATTAAGAATGATAAAACCAGATATGACTAACACAACCGCACTCAGTAAAGCTGAGGCCTTTTGTCTTTTAATACCCTTATTATCAACTAAGTATGCTACCGGTACTTCCAACATAGAAATTGACGAAGTCAAGGCTGCAATCACCATTAATGCGAAAAATGCAGTCGCAACGACCCAACCAACGACATCAATTGTGGCGAATAGAGCAGGTAAAACATTAAATATTAGACTGTCGCCTTGAATAAGCGCGCCTGAATCAGTGAATATCTGAACGCCATTGTTTGCAGCCACATACATTGCAGGAATAATTAGCATACCGGCAAATACAGCCACGCCGATATCAACCAAGGCTACAGACGCACCTAACTTAGGCAAATTCTCATTTTGTTGAATATACGAGCCATATACCAACATCGTGCCAACACCAAGAGACATAGAAAAGAATGCTTGCCCCATTGCGTCGATTAACAATCCAGAATCTAATAGGCGGCTAAAATCTGGCACTAAGTAAGCTTTCCAACCTTCTATAGCACCTTCCTGAAAACTAACATAAACGATTAAAATGATAATAATGGCAAACAATGTAGGCATCAGCCTAACAGACCACCGTTCGATACCGTTACTTACTCCGCCACTAACAACAAAACCGGTTAAAAACAGAAACAAAGCCATAAATATCGCGTTTCTAGACACTGAAAATTGTGTTAACCACGGAATGCTTAGTCCAAGCATATTGCTTGCTGCATCAACAAAGAAGGCAATCATCCAGCCCGCGACAATACTATAAAAAGCAAGAATAAATACAACGGTTAAAAGGCCTATAGACCCAGTTACTATGCCTGCAACCCTAGCCTTCGGGTTTTTAGAGAGGGAACCCAGAGCGTCAATCATATTGGCTCGCTTTGCACGACCAATGATGAGTTCTGCCATAAGTACTGGGTAAGCTAATAAAAATGCCATTACCAGATACATTAAAACGAAAGCAGCACCGCCGTTTTCAGCAACTTTTGTTGGGAAACCCCAAATGTTACCTAAACCCACAGCAGAACCTGCCGCAGCCAACACGAAACCCATTCGCGAAGAAAACTCACCGCGTGCACTCATAATTACCCCATTATATTTTTTTTATTAGTGGTATATGTTTAAGCAAATAAAGGCAGCTTTATCGCTGCCTTTTATTCTATTGATTTTTAAGTTAAATCTATTTTTTTAAGTTTAGTGCGTAACTTCCAGAACTGACCATATCAAAAGTAATATTCGCAGCTTCGTCTAAAAATGGGTCTATTTTATCTAGGGATTCAGGTAAATCATCTTCCAAAGACACAACCTTCTCTAATCCCATTCTTTGCAGACGCTCATTAATCCTACTCAGCTGTTTGTCTTCATTTTCTTTTTTGGTTTTCAGTCTTTCAGACTCAACTAAGCTGATGTAATCCTTATCTTTGTTTTTATTATATTCCTCAATATCGCTAAAAATATAGGCAAACTCAGGATCCTTCATCACCCGCTCATTATGCTTGGCAGCTAATTCATCAATTACGCCTTCATAACGGCCTAACTGAGCGTAGTTTGCTTTCTGAATACTGTCATATGGAAGCGCGTTTTCTTCTTTGCTCTCGCCCCATTCTGCTGGATCAACTGGTGATGGTAAAAGAATGTCTGGCAACACACCTTTATGTTGGGTACTGCCACCGCTGATGCGGTAAAACTTAGCTATCGTAAATTGCACAGCACCTAGCTTTTTATCTAGGTCATATATACGACTTAATCCTCTATGTTGCTGAACTGTCCCTTTACCAAACGTTTGTTCACCAATAATGATGGCACGGTTATAATCTTGCATTGCTGCAGCAAAAATTTCACTTGCTGATGCACTGTAGCGATCGACCATTACTGTTAGTGGCCCGCTGTAATGCACAACACCATCAGTATCGCGGTCAACGCTAATACGACCATTTTCATAGCGAACCTGAACAACAGGTCCTTTATCAATAAATAACCCACTTAATAATACTGACTCTGGTAGTGAACCACCACCGTTGCCACGAAGATCAACAATAACGCCTTCAACGTTTTCTTCTTTGAGCTTGTCTAACTCTTTCAAAACATCGACATGCAAATTATGGTAGAAGCTCGGAATATTAATAATGCCTAGCTTTTGGCCTTTATGAGGACCTGAATCTGGAATATATACCTCAGATTTAGCCGCTCTGTCTTCAAGCTTTACCTTATCGCGCGTAATTTGTATCTCAGCAATTTTCTTACTCTCACTGCTTCCTTTCAGCACTTGAAGTTTAACTATGCTGCCTTTGGGACCCTTTATTAATTCAACGACTTCGTCTAAGCGCCAGCCGACAACATCAACAAACTCCTCTCCTTCTTGGGCGACTGCAATTATTTTATCTTCAGGTTTTATTTTGGCAGACTTATCCGCAGGACCCCCAGCCACGAGACTTACAATTACAGTGTGGTCGTCTTCGCTGCGCAACACAGCACCAATTCCTTCTAACGAAAGGTTCATTTCCATTTGGAAACGTTCAGTGTTGCGAGGTGAAAGATAGCTAGTATGTGCTTCAATGCTGCGTGCAAATGAATTCATAACAGTTTGAAAAACATCTTCACTGTTGGTCTGACTCAATCGTTTAATGGCACGTTGATAACGCTTGGTAAGAATATCTTGCGTCTCTTCCCATGTTTTATCGGCCATTTTTAAATTCAATGCATCGTACTTAACACGCTGACGCCAAACTTCGTCTAAATCAGCCGTTGTCTCAGCCCACGCTGCTTTCTCTCTATCGTAGTAGTACTTGTCGTTTTCGACTTCATAGTCAAATGGTTTATCAAGCAAAGTTAACGCATAATTAAAGCGTTCCGCTCTGCGCTTTAAATTAACCATATAAATATCGTAGGCAATGTCTAATTGACCCTGACGGATAGCATCGTCAAATGAATCTTTCGACTTTTCAAAATTCGCAATATCGGAGGCTAAGAAAAAATTTCTATTAACATCCATTGAGCGTAAATAACGATCAAATACTTTTTCTGATAACTCGTCATCTATTTTGATTTTTTTGTAATGTGAGCGCGTGAAGTGGTCGGTAATACGTTTCGCAGCTTTGCTATGTTGGGATTCTTGCGCCAGCTCAGGAATGGAATCAACAGTTTCTGCCGTCGGTCCCGCAATGCTAACGCCAACAACCAATGCACTCGCGACAGAAATCCATATCAATTGTTTTTTAAAAGATTTACCCAAATTTAACTGCATATTACCTACCTTTCTATTTTTGCTTGACGTTATATATTTACTTTATATAGTAAGGCGCAACTGCGCCCGTTGAACTTTGACCGTCATGCCCGAATTTAGTTGCACTTGAATGCCGTCCTTTGCAACCTCAGTGATTGTTGCAGGCATGGGAGAGCTACCTACCTTGACTGAAACTTGTACACCGACTTTCATGTCATCGTCCACTAACTCGCGAACTTTTACTTTTGGTGCTGCCTGTTTTGCTTTACGTTCTGGCGGCTTTTTTACCGACACGTCTGCCTTACCAGGTATATTGACTCTACTTTTAGGTGATTTTTTATCTTGAGTTTGTTTCTTCAGCTCTTGACGTTTTTCGGCCGCTTTCGCTTTACTCTCTTTTAATTGAGTAGCAGCGTGATCAGCATGCTCTTTTTCGACTTCATCACCGTCTACCCCGTCGAGATCAATGCGATGCGCACCTTCTTTAACAGACGCAAGATACTTCCAACTACTGGTGTAATGTCTTAATGACATTCTCAACAGCCGTTTACTTAATCTGGCATCATTCTCTAAGCGTTGAGACAAATCGTGAAAAATGCCAATTTTAAGCGGTTTAGCTTCAGATTGAAGCGAAAAGCACTTCGGAAATTCGGTAGCAAGAAAGGCTAAGACTTCTTTACTATTTGCTAACTTTTGTTGTTCGTCCATTAATTTATTTCGTCATTTGTGTTGTTTATGCTTTCTTCGGAATCATCCCAAGTTGAGAGCAGATGATCCACCCAATCAACCAAGTCGTCAACCTCAATCTCTAATAAATAGCTCTCGAGGTGCCAATGTTCCCATGTTTTTTCAATTATTCTATGAATTGTTTCAACTTCTTCATCTTCACTTATATGGTCAAAGACTAAATGCAGGATAGTGTTTAGTTTCTCTGATGCCTCATACGGATCGTCATGCACGTCCTCCATATCATCAGGCGTACTCAATAATACATGTATATCAACGAAATCCTTCACTGTACTGTTTCCAAAGAAGTTAATGTTTCCTGTAAAGTAATTACCAAGGTCTCTAATCCCTGGCGGTCGTCATCATCAAAGCGTGCTGTTACTGGGCTGTCGATATCCAAAACGCCTATTAACTGTTGATTAAATACAATTGGTATCACTATTTCGGAATTAGACGCAACATCACAAGCTATATGACCCGCAAATTCATGCACGTCCTTAACAATAACGGTTTGTCGTGTTGCAGCTGATGTGCCGCATACGCCCTTCCCCATGGGTATTCGAATGCAAGCAGGTTGCCCCTGAAACGGCCCGAGCACCAGCTGATCTTGTTTAAATAAGTAAAAACCGGCCCAGTTAATTTGTTCTAAATTGTTAAACAAAAGCGCCGAAATATTTGCCATGTTAGCTATCATGTCAGACTCATCAGATATTAACGCCTGAACTTGCGCATTGATTAATTTGTATTGCTTATTTTTGTTGCTCATTGTTACCAGGAATCGCTCAATTAAAAGTTTTTAAATTACATTCTAAGATAATAACACTCAGTGAAAGCTCATTAGAAGGGCTTTCACCTTATTTACACATTTAAAGTTTACTAAATTGTTTCTGCATGTGTCGACAGTAAGCTATCTCCTAACAAAAAAACACCTGTAAGGACCAAGTTAGCGTATTAGAAAGGTGTTATTTGCAAGTTTAAAGCTGTATACGCGCAAAAATGAAAAAAGCCCCAGAATTAACCAAAAAACCAATAACTCACACAAATAGCAGCAAAAATACCGGCAAAGTCTGCGGCTAAACAACACCCAACGGCATAGCGGCTGTGTTTAATACCAACAGCACCTAGGTACACAGCCAGTACATAAAACGTAGTTTCGGTAGAACCCTGCATCACCGACGCAAGTCGACCTGCAAAAGAATCAGCACCATGGTGTTGCATGGTTTCTATCATTAATGCTCGAGCTCCACTGCCACTGAGCGGTTTCATTAGCGCGTTAGGAATGGCATCAACAAAGCGAGTGTCCATACCAATACTGCCAAATACATAGGAAAACCCATTCATGACCAATTCTAGTAAGCCACTAGCTCTTAACATGCCAATGGCAAAAAGCATTGCTAACAGGAATGGAATAATGGTGATCGCAACTTCAAAGCCCTGCTTTGCCCCATCTACAAATTGCTCATAAGTATTTTGTTTTTTTCTCCATCCCTGCACTAATACAACGACAATAAATAATAGCAATAGAAAGTTGGCAATTAATGATGATTGGGCCGCGAGTTGATCAGTAGCCAACTTAGAAAAATAAAGAATGACAGCGGTAAGCAAACTAAAAACACCGACCAAATAAGTCATTACAACCCGATTAAACAAGTTAACTTTTTGTATTGCACAAGTGACAAATAACCCAAATAAAGTGGATGCACTGGTGGCTAATAAAATAGGAATGAATACGTCCGTTGGCTGCGCAGCGCCCTGTTCGGCTCGATATAGAAAAACAGCAATTGGAAATAAAGTAACCGATGAGGTGTTTAAAACTAAAAATAAAATCTGAGAATTAGTCAGTGTATCTTTTACTGGTGATAGTGTTTGCATGTCTTGCATCGCCTTTATGCCAAACGGCGTTGCTGCATTATCCAACCCCAGTACGTTGGCAGACATGTTCATGGTAATACTTCCCAGTGCTGGATGGCCGCGAGGAATATCTGGCATAATGCGGCATAACAAAGGTTCAAGTATTTTGGAAAATTTAGCAATTAAACCAGCGTTCTCTGCAACTTTAAATATACCGAGCCAAAACGCCAATAAGCCTACCAAACCCAACGCAATATCAACGCTGGTTTTCGCCATTGAAGTCACCGCATTCATGACTTCTTCAAAACCACCTAAGTCGCCTGTAACGGCAACTTTCCAACAAGTAGCAACAAATGCACTGACAATAAAAAACAACCAAATTCTGTGGAGCATTGTTACCCTATATTCTTATGAGCTAACGCTTATTAGCATTATTTATTAGGCTTTTTTGATAGCTTGTTTTGCGATATGCGCTAGTAGATGTGCGCTATTAATTAACGACATCAATCTATTTTCACAATCTATATTGTTAAAATTAACACAATACAACAGCAAACTCAGTGATTTTTAAGCTCAGCCCATTAAATTTCCACATAATTGATTGATCCAAGGTCTATCTGTGGTTAAACCTGTGGATAACTTGTGTATTTATTGAGTGTGAGCTGTGTAAAAATTTAAAACTAAGTCATTGACTTTAAAAATTTTTAGGTGTTTATATTTTTTTGTGTTATGTTGTTTATACAATATGTGGGTCAGTCGACGTCGAGATAGTTTATATTTTAAGCAAATTTGATTTACTATTAACGTCCATCAAATGTGTAATAATCATCTCCCTGATGCGGACATTGTACTATATATTAAGTGTATATTTAGAACCTTAAACACGGTATCGGCAGTAAAAGTTAGCGCAAGGCTCAGAAATGGGCCATTCCCCTAAGCCTGGAACGATGTTCCGGGCCTTTTTATTTCTGGGGATTAATAATGTGTAATTTTCGCTCGTTATAACATTGTTGAGTTGCCCTGATATCATGCAACCATGCCATGCTTATAAATACACACGCGGTAGATTACAGCGGTTGCTCTTTTAATTCATTTTTAAAATATTCAGCATTTTTCTGATAATGTTTTGCCGACTTTTCGAGCATCTCGGCTTGTCCTGTTTTAATCGTTTTTACTACTTTACCCGGCGATCCCATTACCACCGAATAATCGGGAATTTCCATGCCCTCAGTGACTAGCGCGTTTGCACCGATAACACAGTGATGCCCTATTTTAGCCCCGTTTAAAACAACTGCATTTATACCAATCAAGGAATAATCGCCAACCTCACAACCATGCAGCATTACCTTGTGGCCAATGGTTACCCCTCTGCCAATACGCATTGGAAAACCATAGTCAGTATGTAAAATCGCACCGTCTTGAATATTGCTGCCTTCGCCTACTTCTATTCGATCACAATCACCACGCAATACTGCATTAAACCAAACACTTGCGTTATCATGCAATGTCACTTTACCCATAACATGCGCACCTGGGGCCACATAAGTATTGCGCCCTAATGTCACTTTGTCTGAACCTATCTGATATATCATGTGTTTTTCCTTATTAACCCTAAACTTGGCGCATTAGCCCTTCTTGAACTGTCGTCGCAACAAGCGTCCCCTGTTTATCAAAGACTTTACCCTGCACTAATCCACGACCAGTTCCACTAAAAGGACTTTCCATTTCATACAATAACCAATCATCAAATTTAAATGGCTTATGAAACCATATTGCATGATCAATTGTGGCTAATCTAAGTGATTTATCATGCACTGCCAAACCATGCGGTTGTAAAGATGTACTTAAAAAGTGATAGTCCGACGCATAGGCTAGTGACGCTTGATGCACTTGCAGAGGGCCATCCAGTTTATCCCTTCCCTTTAACCATATTGATCGCTTTGGTTCGCGTTTTTCAGCAGTATAAGAATTGGCTGAATCGACAGTACGAATGTCGACCGGCCGGTGATAACTCAACGATTCCTTTATCCTTTCTGATAATTGGTCATATTTGTCCTCGTAAAAACGAATATCTGGAGTCACCTCCTCCGGAGGTGGTACTTTTGGTATCTCAGCATACTGATGACTCAACCCTGGCTCAGGAGTTTGAAACGACGCGGTCATCACAAATATAGTACGCCCATTTTGAATCGCCTTTACCCGTCTTGATGAAAAACTGCGGCCATCACGCACATTTTCTATGTCATAAATGACTGGTTTTTGAGCATCGCCGGGTAATAAAAAATATGAATGTAGAGAATGAATGATACGTCCCTCTTCAACTGTTTTATAGGCTGCAGCAATAGATTGACCTAAAACTTGCCCACCAAACAACGCTCTAAAACCTAAGTCCCAACTTTGACCCCGATATAAACCTTGTTCTATTTTTTCCATCGCGAACAACGACTCTAATCTAACATCTAACAATGTAACCTCACTTTGACAAGTAGTTAATTCACTACTAAGTACTTATTTGCTTAGGGTTTCTTGGGTAAAACTTTTGTGTCATTTTTACCTGATGCTTAAAAAATCGTGTGTCTTTATAGGGTAACTTCATGAAGCCTGAAATACCTAAACCATTAATTTTTGGAATTAAATCAATAATTTCTTTTAGTAGGCTTTTAAACTCGAGCTCCATCGAGTGATCGAGTAAGGTATAATAATTATGCACTTTCAAATGTTTCGGAAGTGCTTCAAAAATAATACACCCGGTGTGGTGAATTGCGTTCAAGCTTTTAATTTTTGACATTAATACTTCTGGCAATTTCAACAACTCATCAGGATCCTCTCCATCTTCAAAATAAGAATGCATACGACTTTCATTTTCTGCTAACGAGGTTTTACTCAATTCATATGGTATCTGCATTTTTGGGTGTGGTATAAAAGGTTTCTTTTCAGTCACTCGTTCAACATGCAATGTGTTTTTTGCATTAAACATACAACTTTTAAAAACGCCTTTTCGGACAATAGAACGCGCTAAATTAATCACATTATCGACGCTTCGATCAAATGATAATTGTAAGCTAGGATTGTATAAGTTTAGACTAGAATCAACAAAAATACCTTCGTCCTCCCATCTAATTGCTAACCCGCCGACAACAGGATATTTCCCTAAGCGGCTTACCGCTGCAATAAATCCTTTTTCTGTTTCACCCATTCCTTGCAAGTAATTTTTGTAATAACGCTCAAACTGAGCATCGTCAATATAATTTAATTCGGCTATATCAATACCTTCTTGCTGTCTTAAATATGACTTCCTTGAACTATACACAACCGTTTCTATGTCTTTTATTTCATGATGCCCCCAAGTTGGTACTAAGCAAACTTGATCTTGGTAGCGGTCTTCAGCAAATACAAAGTGACGAAATCTAGAGTATTGTTGTAACAAATAATCGCCACCCGAGTGACGTTCAATAGGGTCATTACTCATTAATGCTGCAAGTACCTTAGCAAATTCTAACGGTAAACCAAGCGAGTCAGGTGGAATAGCTTTTCTACCGTATCGCGAACCTTGACCTGACGCTAACGCATAAATTGTACTTGCTAAGCCTTGTTCATCAAAACGAGGACTTGATAACTTACCATCCAGTTGATCATCCCCAATAAAGTAAACATCACCGAGTCTTGCATTGGTTTGCTGTAAATCGGATGACATCAAGTCCATCACATTAGTGGTAATCGTCTGTCCTGATGGATCGATTTGCGCAAACACGCATGAACCCCAGTCAATTAGACTGACTTGTTCTGCTTGCTCATCCCAAACTAAATTGGAGGGTTTGATATCGCCATGAACGACAGGACGAAACACGCCATTTTGCTGAAACTCTCTTAAGAAGTGCAAAATTTCACAAATTTGTACAGTTATTTTAAGGACAATCCTCGGTGGTAAGGGGCCGACACGCAATGAATATTTTTCTAAATCAATTCCCAGAGCGCGGTCCATGACTAAAATTGATTGCCGCTTAATTTGCTGAAACTCAATCAACTTCGGTACATTACGATGCTCAACTAAGCCTTGCATAAAGGCTTCTTCTTCGAGTCTGTCTTGAATATGCTGTGGCAAGGTGATTCTGGAGAATTTAAACACCAATTCTCGGCCTTTCTTATCGGTACCTGCAAAAGCAAATCCAAATGCACCCTTACCAATCATTTCTATATCCGTATAACCTAATTTCTTAAGTTGTGAGATGCACAAACCAAACCAGTTTTTAAGCTTTTTTGCGTCTTTGTGCGATAGCAAATAAACTGATTGGTCATCAGGAATATAGAAATGTTTAAGCTGTGGCTGCTGCATTATTCAGTTTTTAACCATTCCACTTTTGATAGTTTATTGTTGTCACCTGGCATTTTTTTTTGCAACGTCACAAGAATTTCTTGCAAGTCATTATCTAAGTGCCAAGGTGGATTTAAAATACACATGCCAGAACCATACATACCTACTTTCTCTGAGGGCTGTAGTGAACAAAATTGTACATTTAGCACCGACTTTACGTTAATTCCGGAGAATTGAGATAACATTTTTTCACTTAACGCTGATTTAGGATTATTAACAATCTTCTTAGTTTCTCTATCCTCTCTAGTATTAGAAAGTAACGGGTACCAAATCATATAAATACCAATCGGCCAGCGCTTTACAGCTTTGGTAACTGCATCAACAACCTGTTGATATTCACTCATCTGCTCATAAGGAGGGTCAATTAGCACTGCTCCTCTATTTGGCGTGGGTGGTAAAACTGCATTCAGTACTTCATAGCCATCTCGATGCTGCGCTTTAATAACCGTTCGGCGACAGCTTTGTTGCAGTGATTTAAATGCTTGTGGGTGTAGTTCAGCAGCAAAGGCGTTGTCTCCATTGCGCAGCAATGCAGAGGCTACCATGGGAGACCCCGGATACTGTTGGTCTCCAATGTATTGATCTACGATGTTTAAATAAGAATCAAACAGTGCATAATTACCTTTAACGCTATTATTTTCACCATTATCTAACTGACGATTAAGCTTTAGTTGCAAAATACCTGTTTTAGCTTCTGAATTTTGTAAAGCGTGTTCCGAGTTCAGGTTGTATATCCCGTCACCGGCATGTGTGTCCAAAAAAAAATACGGTTTTGTCTTTAAATTCAGACGTTCAAGCACTGCTACTAAAGTCAGATGCTTAAGCACATCTGCATGGTTTCCAGCATGAAACGAATGTTGATAACTGAGCACTACAACTCTCACTCTTAAAATAAAAAAGCCCGCTAATGCGGGCTAATATAACACTACGATACCTGTATATTACAATGATACACGCTAAGTTAAAAATGCTTACTTAAGATGAACCAACATTTTTTCAGGATGCTGTAAGTAACTCACCCATAGATTGTTAAAACGAACCATCGTTGCACCGTCAATAACGCGGTGATCGCCTGACCAATTTAGCATCATAATACTTTGCGCAATCACCTCACCATTGTCATTGAAACGAGGTAACTTCTGAGTTTTACCCAGTGCAACGATAGCAACTTCAGGTTTATTAATCACCGGCGTTGCGGTCGTTCCACCTAAAGCACCAATATTTGAGATACTGATTGTACCATTACTTAAGTCCGCATTTGACAACTTACCCTCGCGCGCAGCATTGATAATACGGTCACATTCTTGAGCAACTTCAAATAATGACAGATTTTGTACATTCTTTATATTGGCTACAAGTAGTCCAATTTTTGAGTCAATTGCCATACCAATATTATGCGATAACAAATAATGTAGCTCTGACTCGTCTTTGCTTAAACGCGAGTTAATTTCAGGAAACGACTTTAAAGCCAACGATAATGACTTGATGAAAAACGGCATGAAACTTAATTTAACACCCTGTTTTTGAAACTCAGGTTTTAACTGACTTCGCAACGCAATCAGATTATCCATAATCAATTCATCAGAAACCGTAAAGTGTGGAATTGTGCTCACACTCGCCATCATTTGTTTAGCCATCGCAGCTTTAATGCCCCGCATTGGTATTACCTTACTTACTTCTGACTGCGTGCCTGCATTACTAGAATCCGTTAGCTTATTGCCGTTGGCACTGGTAATTGTGGTATTTGCCTGATGCGTTGTAGTACCTTGATCCGCAATTTGTGGTATCCCATTTTGACTCTGCATGTGAGCCTCAATGTCCTGTTTCAATACACGCCCTTTTTTACCTGAGCCAGACACCAGAGCAATATTAATCTGATGCTCTCTTGCTATGCGCCTTACTGCAGGACTAGCCAATGCTTTAGCTCGATTATTTCGCACTGACTCAAGCTCGCTCTCTTCCACATTTTTGGCCGTAGCGGCTTGTATTTCTGTAGTAGGCGAGACTGTTAATTCGCTCGAAGACGCAGGCGCAACAAAATCATCCGATTGAATCAACTGATCAAATAACGGCGTATGTACTTGTGCAATATCTCCCTGTTGATAGTGCAGCTTCACCACTTTGCCTTGATATTTTGCTGGTATCTCAACAACGGCTTTATCGGTCATAACCTCAACAACAACCTGATCTTCTGTGACCAGGTCACCTTCTTGAATGCACCATTTTACAATTTCACATTCAACAATACCTTCGCCAATATCAGGTAAAATAAACGCTTCGATTTTTTCTGCGTTTACTTCTGCAACTGGCGCTGGAGGGGGTATTATCATCTGACTAGCAGGACTATCACTTAGTGAAGGAGTAAGCTCTTCAACTGACGTGTCATTGCTTGCCTCGTCATCGATATCCATCGCAAATAAAGGAGCATGTACTTTTGCGATGTCACCTTCCTTATAATGAAGTTTGCGCACAACGCCATTGTGCATCGCCGGGATCTGAACTGTTGCTTTGTCGGTCATGACTTCAGCAACAGGTTGGTCTTCAACAATGACATCACCTTCTTTTACTAGCCATTCAAGCAGCTCGCATTCAACAATACCTTCGCCTATATCAGGCAATATAAATTCGTTCATTATTGCCTCCTAGTAGTCCATTGTTCGCTTAATAGCTTCGAAAGTTTTTAAATGATCAGGCATATATTCCTTTTCGTGTGCTAAGGGAAATGGCGTATCAAGGCCACAAACCCGTGCTATTGGCGATTCAAGGTATAAGAAACATCTTTCCTGAACCGTTGCAGCAATTTCACTGGCGAAACCACCCGTTAACGGGGCTTCATGATTAATTAATAATCTGCCTGTTTTACAAACCGATCCACAAATTGTTTCAACATCCCAAGGCAATATACTTTGTAAGTCAATCACTTCGCAAGACACTCCTATCTCTTGTGCCATTGCTGCTGCTTTTTCAATGATCTCTACCTGAGCACCCCATGCTAATAAGGTGATGTCAGTGCCTTCTTTTACCATATCAGCTTTGCCTAATGGTAATTCGTAGTCGGTGTCGGGTACGTCGCCTACAGAGGCTCTGTAAAGTTTTTTCGGTTCCATGAATAATACGGGATTATCGTCTCTGATAGACGCTAGCAGCAACCCCTTAGCCTGACGTGGGTTACGCGGAATAACCACTTTCATACCTGGTATATGCGCAAAAAACGCTTCCGGGGATTGAGAATGATAAAGGCCGCCGGCTATTCCCCCACCATAAGGCGTTCTGATGGTTAGTGTGCCGCAGGTAAACTGGCCACCTGAACGATAACGCCATTTTGCAGTTTCATTCACAATTTGGTCAAAGGCTGGGAAAATATAGTCACTAAATTGTATTTCGGCAACAGGCACTGACCCTTGTGATGCGAGTCCATTTGCAAACCCAATAATACCCTGCTCGGTCAACGGCGTGTTAAAACAACGTCCTTTACCAAACTTTTCTTGCAGGTTACTTGTGGCTCTAAAAACGCCACCAAAATGGCCGACATCTTCGCCAAACACCATGACTTTTTCATCGTCGGTCATTGCCGTAATAAGCGCGTTGTTAATCGCCTGTAATAAGTTCATTTGCGCCATTATTTTACCCTCCCTGATGTTTTAGGATAATGCTCAGGGTATTTTGCGATATGTGCTTTTAACTCAACAAGCTGTTTTTTTAAGTGCCACGGTGGCGTATCGTAAACATCTTCAACAATGTCGTCGATATATGCAACAGGTACTTTTTCAGCTTTTTTGACTGCTGCAAGAATTTCAGCTCTCGACTTTTCTAGATAAGCGTCAGTTGCCTTCTTATCAAACCAACCTTTGCCATCTAACCATTTATTAAATCGTTCGACAGGATCTTTAGCATGCCATTTTTCTTCTTCGCTTTTAGACCGATACCCGCTAGGGTCATCTGAAGTAGAGTGAGCAGCTAAGCGATAAGTCATCGCTTCAATTAATACAGGGCAATTATGAGCTAGGGCAACTTCTCTTGCTTTTTTAGTAGCTGCAAAAACCGCCAGCACATCGTTGCCATCAACACGAATCGTTTTAACACCGTAACCAATGCCGCGTGACGCAATACCATCACCTTTAAACTGTTCTTCCACCGGTGTAGAAATTGCGTAACCGTTGTTGCGACAAAAGAATATTACTGGGCAATTTAATACGGCAGCCATGTTAACACCTGCATGAAAGTCACCTTCAGAAGCCGCACCTTCGCCGAAATAACAAATCGTCAAGGCTGGTTTGCCCGACATTTTTTGTCCATAGGCATAACCAGCAGCTTGTGGTATCTGCGTACCTAATGGTGATGAAATAGTCATAAAGTTCAGTGTCTTGTCACCGTAATGGATAGGCATTTGGCGTCCCTTATTAGGGTCTAACTCATTACTAAACATTTGATTCATGAACTGCTCGGTGGTGTACCCACGATAAGCTAATGCGCCCTGCTCTCTGTATTGCGACATAATCATGTCATCAGATGACAACGCAGCAGCGCTCGCCACCGTCGACGCTTCTTCGCCTGTGCAGGCGAGATAAAAACTAATTCTACCTTGGCGCTGTGCACCAACCATACGCTCATCTAGTAAACGAATGTATTGCATGGTGGCTGCGATTCTCTTAGCTGTTGCTTCATCAATTTCAGGACTTTGTTCTTTATTAGTTTCGTGTCCGTTTTCATCAAGCAGTTGTAACATTGGTATTTCTATCAGACCGTTTTCAATCAAGCAAACGCTGTTTGTTGGTTGTACATCAGAAAGGTGATTTCTGTCTTGCATATTCAACATCCATTAGATTCTATAATCAGGCTCTATGTTAGTTAATAGTGGGATCTTCTTTTTTGCTATTTCTTTCGTATTTTGCAAACGACTAATTATAAAACCCCTATTTTTGGAGACTTTTTGAATGAATTATCCTATTTGTTAAAAATTTGCTAAATTTGCGTAAAATAATGCAAGCAATATAACGTCAACATGTGGGTAGACTCTTGCGTCGGATTTTGTTCCTGTTTGGGACTAAAAATAAAAACTGTAGACGTCATATTGTGCTGCCGATACACTTTTAATAAAGCCGGAAACGTGAAAACTATCACTGTATTTTTATTCTATTCATGGTTCCGTATTTAGTCATTACACAGCGATTTAGATGCGCAGCCACTTAGTTGTCGCAAAAAATAACAAAGCACTACGAATATGTTTGTTTGTAAACTAATGTTGCTAGGATGAAAATGTTAAATGTATAAAACGCTTACACTTCTCTCTAAAATAAAGTTATAAAATAAAATTTATAACTTAACGTTAGAAAAAAAGTCACAAAATAAGTAGTGAACTACGTTACAAAATAAGCGGCGATGAATTTAATTTTCGTCAAATCAGTATCCTCGGAGGTTCGTTTGAACAATAAATTCACGTTAATAATCTTAGCTGCTATCTCGACAAGCCCTTTCATGGCGCATGGTTTTAACGACAAAGATGGGCAGTCTGTGCAAAAACAAACAGCGCCCAGCTACTTAACAGCAGCCTCATTTATTCACAATCCGCAGGATACGACAGGTCGACATCTTTACCTAGTGCATTTGGCTGACGCGCCGATAGCATTGTATGAGGGTGGCACAGAAAACTACGCGGCGACAAAACCAAACAACCGAAAATTACAGTTGGATACCCCCGCAGTTGAATCCTATTCCCGCTATCTAACATCGAAGCATGACCAATTTTTAGCATTGTTAAAAAAACAAGTAGTCAACGTTGAGCCCACTTTAGTCTATAAACTTGCATTTAATGGTTTTGCAATAAAGGTAAGTCAAGACCAAGCAAGTGCAATATCGCAACTCCCGGGTGTATTAAAGGTAGTCAAAGACCGTATTTACACGCTTGACACCGATACAGGTCCGAGTCTTATCGGTGCCCCCGCAGTTTGGAGTGGTGCAGCACAAGAAAGCGGTGTTGGTACTTATGGTGAAGGTGTTGTAGTGGGTATTATTGACTCAGGTATTAATACTGACCACCCATCATTTTCAGCCGTCGCGGGAGACGGATACCTGCATATTAACCCCTTCGGTTCGGAGGTATATTTAGGTGACTGTGCAGGTAACTTTAGTAATTTATGTAACAGTAAACTCATTGGTGTTTATAGCTATACCGTGATCACAGATGAATATGCAGACACCGATGTTTTTGGTATTGGTTTGCCACGTAATGGTGAAGATTATGGTGGTCATGGTTCGCATGTAGCGAGCACTGTAGCAGGTAATATACTGTTTAATACACCCGAATCTTTGCCCGAACTTGGGGCTATAGAGAGCGATGGTATAGCAACTGGCTTTGTGTTTGATAGAATATCGGGTGTTGCGCCCCGTGCCAACATCATTAGTTACCAAGTATGCTGGGGCGGACGGGAAGATGCAGGAGACACTTATGGAGATTGTTCCGGTGCGGCAATTAATGCAGCCATAGAAGATGCGATCCAAGATCAAGTTGATATCATCAACTACTCAATTAGTGGTGGCGGTCAACCTTGGAATAGCTCTACCGAAGTGGCCTTTCTTGCTGCACAAAATGCAGGTATTTTTGTAGCTACATCTGCAGGTAATAGCGGTCCAAGTGCGGGCTCTACGGTAAAACATGCACCATGGTATACCGCTGTGGCTGCCTCTGAGCATGGGCGCTCAATTAGTTATCAAAAACAGTTAACTAATTTTTCGGGTGGTAATACAAATCTAGGTTCATTGACCGGTACCAGTAATTCGCCGGGGATTACTGCACCTATTGTCTATGCTGGTGATTTTAGTAACCCAAATGATCCTAACAATGATCCAGCACAATGTTTAGAGGCGTTTCCTGCAGGTACTTTTAGTGGGCAAATTGTGGTTTGTGACCGAGGCGAAATAGCACGCGTGCAAAAAGCAGTGAATGTCAGAGATGGCGGTGCTGGCGGCTATGTATTAGGAAACGTGGTTGGTGGTTCAGACAACTTAGCGAACGATCAGTATGTTGTTGCCGGCATCCATCTTCAATCTGCACAAGCATCGTTGTTGCGAAATTGGTTAGCTTTTGGCAGTAATCATGTTGCAACAATAACAGCTTCATCTGGCAACATTGTTATTAATCCGCAACGACAAGATGTGTTGGCCGGGTTTTCTTCAAAAGGTCCGAATAACAGTATTAGCACACTAGCACCCGCGATCGGTGGTCCCGGTGTGCAAATTTATGCTGCTTGGGCTGACCAACAATTCGGGCATGATGGACACGAGCCATCGGCAGGTGATTTCAATTATTTGTCAGGAACTTCAATGTCTAGTCCACATGTCGCTGGTTCTGCGGCCTTAGTTAAAGCTGCTCGGCCAGCGTGGACACCAGACAATATCCGTTCAGCTTTAAGTATGACAGCTTCAAGAACAGTAAAAAAAGAAGATGCTGTGACCAACGCTGATTGGTTTGATTCAGGCTCTGGTCGAGTGCAAGTTGATAAGGCTGTCGAGGCTGGACTTATTATGGATGAGACCGCAGCAAACTATGCAGCGGCTGATCCCAATATTGGAGGCGAACCGCGTGCACTTAATTTACCGAGCATTACGGATAACCAATGCGCTAATACCTGTGTTTGGAGTCGAACGTTTACTGCAGCTAAATCAGGTACATGGAATGTAAATAGCGAGACTCTTTCACCTAACATTCAAATTACGAGCACACCGGCATCTTTTAGTTTAAACGCAGGCGAAACACAGATCATTACCACCACTATTGATGTAACCAATGCAAGTAGTGCAGATTGGCTGTTTGGTGCTGTTACAATGACAGCTAATGGTCAGCCCGATTTACATCTACCTGTATCAGTATTTCCGACTGCGGGTTCAATACCCGAGTTGTTAAGCATAGTTGCGGGTCGCTTAGCTGATTCGTATTTAGTCAAAAACATTAAAAGTAAAACACAAAATAGCTTCAGAGCGACAACGCTTGGGTTTACCAAAGCGAATGAAGTAAATGGCCAGATATTGCAAGATTCGACACCCGCAGCCGCCTTTGACGATGTTCAACAAGGGGTTAATTTGTTTGAATTTGATGTCGATTCGAGTCATCAAAGGATTGTTGCGCAAATTACTCAAAGCAGCGCCACTGATATCGACCTTTATTTAGTTTTTGATGCCAACGGTAATGGTATTCCTGAGGAAGTCGAAGTCGTTATTCGTAGCACAACAAGTGGTTCTATTGAATACATTGACACGACAGAGTTATCGCTTGGAAAATACTGGGTAATGGTACAAAACTATGAAGCTGGAATTGCAGGGCAAGCAGACACCTATAATCTGTTTTATGCGGCTGTTAATCAGAGTACAGATGACACATCCCTTTCGTTCTCAGCCCCCTCCAGCGTGTCTGCTGGTAATGCTTTTGATATGCGGGCAAATTGGGACTTAGGTGATGCACAAACAGAGGATAAGTTTTATGGCATTGTTGCGTTTGGAAATGCAGGGGCTCCAGATGACTCTGGTGTTAGTCTGGTTAATTTGACCAAAGGCGGCCAAGACGTTGAACTACGCTCCGCTGCTAGTTTTATTAATATTGGTGAGAACACTGAGTTTCATATTCTGGTCAAAGGCACATCTTCACCAGAAAACCGTAATTATGATATTACCCTGCCAATACCTTCTGGCTTTAGTTTGGATGCAAACTCTGTGGGGCAAGGTGGTGCTTTTTCCGGTAATGAGGTAAATTGGAATATTACCAAACAGGCTGCTGAGGTTGGAAATCAGATCATTACTTTTGAACTCATTCCAACATCAAGCATCACTGATCAAGACCTACGCTTTTCAATTACGTCCGATGTTACGAATATTCAGGCTGCACAAGTCGAAACATCCATGTTATCTAGCGTTATTCAACTCGACGCTCCACCGACTGTCACTATTGATGGTTCTAACAACGCAACTGCTGCTGTGATTGAAACGCAAACGATCAATATCACAGCTGTTGCGGTCGAACCTAATGATGAAGCGATAACCTTTACTTGGCGTCAAGTTGACGGTCCGAGTGGCACACTAACCAATACGACATCTGCGACAGTTGGTTTTACTGCGCCATCTGTTGAGGAACCCCAAGTCGCTACACTCGAAGTAAGCGTGCAGGACCCACAAGGTAATATTGATACTGCAAGGGTGGCAGTGAGCATTGGCAACAATGAAGCACCTGCAATTACTGTGTCGGCGCCCACATCAGTCACAGCTGGACAAAGCTACACGGTGAGCGTAACCAGCAGTGATCCGGAAAACGATAGCGTTAGCGTGACTATTGATGGCCAAAGGGGCACAGTATTGACTCGCAACGCACCATCAAGCCCAACCACATTGCGATTTGATGTGGTTGCTTCGGATGGCATTAATCAGGTTAGCCAAGCAGTCAGTATAACCGTAACAGCAGTGCCGTCTTCTAGCAGCGGTGGAGGCTCGATGGGAACACTGGTATTTTTATTAATTCCTATCTTGTTGGTTAGAAGGCTGTTTAGCCTAGATAACAAAAATAACCACTAACGCGATGGTGGCTTATTACGTTGAACCAGGAGTAAAGTAAAGAGTCACTATGTCGTGGCTCTTTTTTTGCCTAAATAATGTGGTAGCATTGGCGAAAATTCTAACTGACACGTCATCTTGAGCCAAACAATTACCAAACAAGCCTTCCTTACAGAAATGAAATCGCTGTTTACTCTGGCGTGGCCTTTGCTGATAGCACAAGTCACACAGACATTAATGGGCGTATCAGACACCATCATGGCTGGCCGATATAGCTATACTGATATGGCAGCCGTTGCTATTGGATTCAGTATTACTATGCCTATATTAATGTTTATTCAAGGCGTCACATTGGGACTGTCGCCGATAATAAGCCGTTTACAAGGGAGCAATCAAACCAACAAAGTGGCAAACGCACTTCATCAATGTATTTGGTTATCACTCATGCTAAGCGTATTGGCGTTGCTGTTTGTTTTTGTTATATCGCCACTGTTAGCAAATATTGAAATGGAGAGCGATGTAAGGTCCATAACGGTCGACTATATTATCTATATTTTGCTCGCCGCTCCCGGGTTTGCGCTGTATCAAAGTTTACGCAACTGTTGTGAGGGTTTATCCAGTACACGCCCCACTATGATCATCATGTTTGCTGGTTTACTGGTTAACATTCCGGCAAATTACATTTTCATTAACGGCTTGTTTGGCGTTCCCCAAATGGGTGGTGCTGGATGTGGTATTGCCACTTTACTTGTTATTTACATAATGGCGTTTGTAACATTGCTGTATATGATGGTGGCCAAGAAATTAAAAAAATATGAGTTGTTCACCAAGTTTCATTGGCCAAAACTCGACTTACAGTTGACCCAGTTAAAAATTGGCTTACCCATCGCCTTCACTATTGTGTTTGAAGTCTCTCTATTTGGCGTCGTTGCCTTGTTACTTGCTCGTTTTGGCGCTGAGGTTGTTGCCTCACATCAAATCGCCCTGAATTTTTCTTCATTGATGTTTATGTTACCTATGAGTATTGGCATGGCGCTAGCTATTCGTATTGGCTATACCGTGGGTAAGGAAGATGCGCTAAAGGCTAAAATATCGGTGTATTGTGCCCTTGTATGCGCAATTTTTATTGCCTTATTTACGGCAACGATGACCGTAATTTTGGGTGCTAGAATATCGGCGCTATATACTGAGAATACAGATGTCATTCTAATGGCGTCTAGTCTCTTATTCTTCGCTGCTTTATTTCAGCTCAGCGATGGCATTCAGGTTGTCTCCGCTAACGCATTACGCGGATACAAAGACACAAAAGCCATGTTGATATTGAGTTTTGTGTCGTATTGGTTAGTCGGACTGCCCGTTGGTGTTGTGCTTGGTCTAACCGATTGGTTGTTTCCTGCAATGGCGGCTAAAGGCTTTTGGATAGGCTTTATTTCTGGCCTAAGTTGCGCTGCAATATTAATGTATTGGCGCGTAAGCGTTATCCAAAAACGCGTAGCGAATGATGTTAAAGCGTTTGCTTAAGGCCGCTATTATTGAGCCTGAGTAAACGTCTTAGTAGAGCATTCCAATGCTATATTCATCTGGGTCATTTCCGCCTCCGTTAGATGTCGATATTGACCTGGCTTAATTCCGCTTAAACTCACGTGCATAATACGCTTGCGAGTCAAGCGTGTAACCTCATAGCCTAAGTATTCACACATGCGACGGATTTGACGATTTAGACCTTGCGTTAAGATAATATCGAAACCAAATTTCCCGGCTCGCCTTAGTTCACAGGGTTTTGTGACAGTATCCAATATGGGTATACCAGATGACATTTTGCTAATAAAATCATCTGAAACGACTCTATTTACAATCACACGATAATGTTTTTCATGCGCGTTTTCAGCACGCAAAATCTTGTTTACGATGTCCCCATCACTAGTCAGCAATATCAAGCCTTCCGACGGTTTATCCAAACGACCAATCGGGAATATTCTGGTCGCAAAGCCAATAGCATCGATGATGTTACCTTGCACTTTGCGTTCAGTAGTGCACGTTATCCCTACTGGCTTGTTGTAAGCAAGATAAACACGATCCGTTTTATCTTCAGCAACCGCTTCAATCAATTTGCCATTAACCGTTACTTTGTCATCTAAACTTACTTTGGTTCCTAATTCAGGCACTACGCCATTAACTTCAACACTGCCTTTTTCAATTAAGGCATCCGCTTCACGGCGTGAACAAAAACCAGAGTCACTGATATATTTATTAAGACGTTTTAACATTTGGCTTTCCTGTATTAAGTGCGCCTAATGATACAAGCTTAACCCGCCAGTATGCAACGAATAGCAGGTAACTTACGCCTTTTTCAACAAGGTTTTTATTGACTCAGTTAAACCATCTACCGTTAGTGGGTACATTCGGTTTTTCATCAGCTCCTGCATAATCTGCAATGAAGCGTGATAATGCCAATATGGTTTGGGTTGTGGATTTAACCAAACAGCATGCTCAAAATGATTTAAAAGACGCTCCATCCATACCGCACCTGTTTCTTCATTCCAATGTTCGACACTGCCTCCAGGATAGGTAATTTCATATGGCCCCATGGTCGCATCACCCACGAATATAGCTTTGTAGTCAGTACCATATTTATGAATTATTTGATAAACATCCATGGTTTGCTGTCCTCGCCTTTGATTATCTTTCCATACACCTTCATAAATACAATTATGAAAATAGAAAAACTCAATATGCTTAAACTCCGTGTGCACCGCTGAAAAGAGCTCTTCACAACGCTTAATGTGCGCGTCCATCGAGCCACCCACATCAAAGAATAACAAAAGTTTAATAGCATTGTGACGTTCAGGTGCCATCTTCAAGTCTAAGTAACCCGCATTTCGGGCTGTCGAACTAATAGTGTCTTTTATATCTAGCTCTTCACTTGCGCCCGTACGAGCAAACTTGCGTAATCGACGAAGCGCAACTTTAATGTTACGCGTACCTATTTCAACGTCACTAGACAGATTTTTGAATTGGCGTTTATCCCACACCTTAACGGCGGAAAAGTTACGGTTTTTATCTTGACCAATCCGCACACCTTCGGGGTTATGGCCATTCGCCCCAAAGGGTGATGTGCCTCCTGTACCAATCCACTTACTGCCGCCTTGGTGTCGTTTTTCTTGTTCTTTTAAGCGCTCCTGCAAGGTTTCCATTAACTTATCAAGGCCACCAAGTGCCTCAATTTTTTTCTTCTCTTCATCGCTTAAGAACTTCTCCATTTCGGATCGCAACCAATCCTCTGGAATTTCTTTATCGAACAAATTAATCGATTGCACGCCCTTAAAATAATCGGCAAAGGCTTTATCAAATTTGTCGTATTGATTTTCGTCTTTCACTAATACGGTGCGTGCTAAAAAGTAGAAACCTTCAATATCCGCATGTACAACATCATGGTCAAGCGCATTCACTAAATCTAACCATTCAGTAATACTCGTCTTTAATCGATATTCACGTAATTTAAAGAAGAATTCGATTAACATTAACGTCGGGCCATAAACATAAGCTTTTCAAATAGGTGTATATCTTGCTCATTTTTCAACAAGGCACCGTATAGCGGAGGTAGAGCATTCTTTGCATCGTTGTCTTGTAATACCGAAGCAGGAATATCGTCAGCTACTAATAATTTTAACCAATCAATTAACTCTGATGTAGACGGTTTCTTCTTGATACCACCAACATCCCTAATTTGGAAAAATGATGTCAGCGCTTTTTCAAGCAAGTCTTTCTTAATATTAGGGAAATGCACATCAAGGATCTGGGTCATCTCTTCTCTTTCAGGAAATTGAATATAATGAAAGAAACAACGGCGAAGGAATGCGTCAGGTAATTCTTTCTCGTTGTTGGAGGTAATTATGACAATCGGACGCTGCTTAGCCACAATTCTTTCTTGTGTTTCATATACAAAGAATTCCATTTTATCGAGTTCTAGTAACAAATCATTTGGAAACTCAATATCCGCTTTATCAATTTCATCAATTAACAGTACAGGACGTTTTTCTGCTGTGAACGCTTGCCATAATTTACCTTTAACAATGTAATTGCCGATATTATGAACGCGCGCATCGCCTAACTGCGAATCACGTAAACGTGACACTGCATCATATTCGTACAATCCCTGCTGCGCCTTAGTTGTTGATTTTATGTGCCATTGCAATAAATCTGCGCCCAGTGAAGCAGATAACTCTTCGGCCAACATTGTTTTACCCGTGCCCGGCTCACCTTTAATGAGAAGCGGCTTTTCTAGTGTAATTGCTGCATTTACTGCCAGCTGTAGCTCTTTACTCGCAATATAATTCTTGGTACCAGTAAACCCCATGGGATCCCTCAACTTTTGTTTTTATTGATTAAGTTAAATAAAAATAACATATAGCTAAAAAAGCACTGTGTTTTTTTTAGTTTGCGCATACTCTTATCACTGTAAAATTTTTACGACTAACTGAACACTAACGATTAATAATAGCGATACGTAACTCTCGGTGATAGTTGTTTTTTTTGATAACAACCAATAATAATAAGTTAACTCGCGATGATTGTTAAACAGAGGAACAATAATGAAGACATTTGACGACCATTCACTCGCCATTGGCCGCACACCACTAGTCAAACTCAATAGAGTTACGGGTGGTAACGTATACGCAAAAATTGAATCTCGCAACCCAAGTTTCAGTATCAAGTGCCGCATTGGTGCCAATATGATTTGGGATGCTGAAAAGAAAGGTTTGCTGACTGAAGGTAAAGAACTTATTGAGGCGACAAGCGGCAATACGGGTATCGCACTTGCTTTTGTTGCAGCGTCTCGTGGCTATAAATTGACGCTCACCATGCCTAGTAGCATGAGTTTAGAGCGCAGAAAATTGTTAAGAGCGCTAGGCGCAAACTTAATACTTACCGATGCACCGAAAGGCATGAAAGGCGCATTGTCTAAAGTGCAAGAAATTATGGATGCAGATCCAGGCCGTTATGTGCCACTGAATCAGTTTGATAACCCTGCAAACCCAGAAATTCATGAGAAAACAACAGGTCCTGAAATTTGGGAAGATACTGAAGGCAAAGTTGATGCATTTGTTGCAGGTGTCGGCACGGGCGGCACAATTACTGGCGTGAGCCGTTATATTAAAAATACAGCGGGTAAAGCAATTACGGTAATAGCGGTTGAACCAACCGACAGTCCTGTTATTACTCAAGCTAAAGCCGGTTTGGCATTAACTCCGGGGCCACATAAGATACAGGGTATTGGTGCAGGCTTCATTCCTGGTAACCTAGATATCGACCTGATTGATGAAGTAGAACAAGTAAGCAACGAAGAAACAATGGCGATGGCAAACCGACTCATGAAAGAAGAAGGCATTTTAGCTGGTATTTCTTCTGGGGCTGCGGTTGTTGCCGCTAAACGTTATGCAGAGCGTCCTGAAAATAAGGATAAAATAGTTGTTGTATTACTAGCAAGTGGCACAGAGCGTTACTTGAGTAGCCCATTATTTTCTGGTGAATTCTCTGATTTGGAAGAAATTCAATAGTAAATTAAGCAAGTACATATACCCTGCTATATGTACTTGCACAAACAATCGACATCGCTTTATTTCGATTGTTAACTTAAAGGGACTTTACAGTCTCTTTACTTTTTGCCTATAAAGAAACAAACTAGCACTCGGATATTGTCTATTTTAAGATTCAAATAGACACTTTTACTTAATAAGCAAGCTTGTCTACACGCGATAAATTATTACGGCAGCGATAGTATATGAACAAAATTAGCAAAGTTATTTTATTATGTTTGGTTGCATTGACGATGACAGCTTGTCATAAGTCAGAAAGAGAAATAAAGGCGGGTCGCTACGGCATGATGAGTGACGAAACGCCACAATATGCAGCGCTCGTATTTATAATGGCAATTTACGAAGATGATAATTTGGACAATGCACTTAAATTATCGACTGATAAATTTGCAGGACTGCTAAAATCATATCACACAAACAGTGGGGTTCAGCGCCATATATTGAATTTACGATTAACTAAAATGACGGTAGAACCTGTTTCAGGTGGTTTTGAAGGTATGACAGAATTCAAAAAAGAAGCGACAGTTGATGTCAAAATCATTGGCACTTACAACAATAGAAAAATTACCGAATTAAAAACAATTTCTATGATTAAACAATCAGGGGATTGGAAAATCGTTGATGTATCAAATACAGTCCCTTAGAAAAGAGACTGATTCTTTTTTCACCAGATTATCGCCCGACAGCAACACCTTCCCTTCTGGGATCCGCGCCACCAATTAATTTACCATCGATCAACTGGATACCATGCAAACCGCTGTTTAGGTCAAGTACACGTACATCATGGCCTTGTTTTTCTAAGTCAGCTTTTAGCTCGGTAAGCACGGTTCCTTTCTCAAGTGCGGTATAATCATTACGGTTAGTTATTCTAGGCGCATTTATTGCCTGTTGAATATCCATGTCAAAATCGACGACATTAATAATAGTCTGCGCAACGTAATTTATAATACGACTTCCCCCTGGCGAGCCAATAATCAATTCTAATTCTCCTTTTTCGTTAAACAGCATCGTTGGACTCATTGAACTGCGAGGACGTTTGTTAGGCTCGACTCTATTTAATGCTTGATAGCCGTTTTTTGACGGCGCTAATGAAAAGTCTGTTAGCTGATTATTTAATAAAAAGCCTTCAACCATAACACCCGAACCGAACATAAATTCGATGCTGGTCGTCATTGAAATCGCATTTCCGTCCTTATCTACAATAGAAAAATGACTGGTACTTGGTAACTCCGGCGTCTGATCATCGCCCACCATTACGTTCATGTATGGCTTACCTGCCTCAGCTTTTGTTAACGGTTTATTTAGCCCAACAAGCTCAGCTCGTTGCGACAAGTAGGCTGAATTAATAAGCGATACTGCTGGTAGGTTGGTAAAGTCAGTATCCGCAATGTACTGATCTCTGTCAGCATATGCGAGCGCACTAGACTGCGAAAACAAGTGAATAAATTCTTTACTACCTGGCCCGTACTTTTTTAGTTCGAATTGTTCTAGCATTTTCAAAATTTGATATACTGATATTCCACCGGAACTTGGCGGCGCCATACCACAAATTTTCTTACCTCTATAGTTCCCGCATATCGGTGCGCGTTTCTTGGCCTCATATAGGGCTAGATCGTCAGCTGTCATAAAGCCAGGATTAATTATCGTTGTGCGAGCCGCCTCAGCAATCTTCTCTGCTAACTCACCTTTATAAAAATAATCTGTACCGTGATGAGCAATGTTTAGTAAGGTATTTGCGAGCAGTTGATTTTTTTGTAGCGCGCCCTCTCCGAGCGGTTTACCATTTGGTTTGAAATAGTTTTGTGAAGCGACAAAGTTATTTAGACCCGGGTGTATATCTAATTTTAATAACGAGTCTAATCGAGGTGATACTATAAATCCCTGCCTTGAGGTTGTAATAGCATCTTCAAATAAATCTCTCCATTTTAATTTGCCAAATTCCTTATGTGCCATTTCAAGGGCTTTCAGCACACCCGGTACACCGATTGCTTTGCCACCAACCACTGCGTCAATCCAGCGCATAGGTTCGCCTTCTTCTAGAAAGATATAAGGTGTTGCTTTTTGAGGGGCTGTTTCGCGACCATCAAACGTATGCAGTTTTTTATTTTTGTTATCCCAGTATAGAATAAAAGCTCCACCACCTATACCCGACGATTGCGGTTCAACTAATGTTAACATTGCTTGTATCGCAACAGCGGCATCAATTGCCGATCCGCCTTTTTCAAGTATATTTTTACCCGCCCAAGCGGCATAAGGATTGGCTGCCACAACCATATATTCCTTTGATTCATGTGCTTGCTTGAGCGTTTTTCCTGTATCAGCTTCTGGTTCGCGATCCTCTCGTACCTGATTTGCTGCTTGAGCAAAGGATGAAGAAGCGAACATTGTTAATATAGCGAAAACTAATTTTTTCATTTTTTACCTGTTTCGATAACAATATTTGTGTTAATTGACAAGCTACTTGTATATCAATCTATTTACCGGTCTTTTTTCTATAAAAGCAGAAAACGCTTCTTTCGCAGGTTCACTCACCATTGCTTCTGCAAACGCCGCTAATTCAGTAATAATATGCTGTTCAATTTCAGCATTCTGATTGCGCAAAAGCGCTTTCGATTGTACCAGTGCCGTTTTAGGTTTAGAGATTAATTTTGCTAGGGTCTGAGCAACTAAATCTGGTAATGCCTCTTCATTTACGACTTTGGAAACGATACCACATTCAAAGGCTTTTTGAGCGCTAAAGGTCTCTCCTAACAACAGCAATTCAGCGGCTTGCAAATTGCCTGAAATCCGAGGAAGAATATAACTCGACGCGTATTCAGGTACTAAGCCCAAGTTGATAAACGGCATTGCGAATTTAGTGTTGTCGGCACAGTAAACAAAGTCACAGTGCAATAGCAATGTTGTTCCAATCCCAATGGCCAAACCCTCCACTTTAGCAACAACAGGCACTGGACAATTAACCAGAGCCATCATGAAGCGATAAGTTTCATTCACTTCCTGATCATTACTTTTTGACATAAAATCAGCGATGTCATTACCTGCAGTAAAACAACCGTGGGAGCCTTGAATCAGGACCACTCTTATATCACTTTCGCTAGCAGATTCAATGGCTTTTGCCATATCCATATACATCTGAGGGACCAGTGCGTTCTTTTTATGAGGTCTATCAATTTCAATTGTTAAAACTGCATTTTTTTGACTAACGTTTATCATGCTTTACCACTGTTTATCATAAATTTTACTCTGTCATTAATTTAACAGATTATGTGAGCGCATTGTTGTTTTCTAATGATAAGATAGCATTAAAATAATCTATACGCAGTTAAGCAATCTACACATGATCCAATTCCCTACTCGTCCAAATCAATACTTAGGTCCGCTGATCATCGGGTTAATTAGTGTCGTCGCCTTTTTGTTCGAGCCCATGAGTTCAGACTATTTTGCACTTGAACGCAGTTGGTGGGCACAAGAAAATTACTATCAGGTAGTGACCGGGCATTTTCTGCACACCAATTTCATTCACATTTTATTTAATCTGTTGGGCTTACTATTATTATGGGCACTGCATGGCGACGATTACAAAGCCGTTTCCTATTTGGGAAAATTTCTTCTTATTAGTGTTGCTCTTTCACTTTGTTTATACTTCTTTTCTGAAGGTATCACCTGGTACGTCGGTCTGTCAGGCGCAATTCATGGCGTATTCGCTTGGGGTTGTATTAGAGATTTAGAAAACAAGCTATTCAGTGGATGGCTTCTATTGATTGGTCTTGCACTAAAAGTAGGAAATGAACAACTAAATGGTGCGGGTAGTTTAATGCCTGATCTAATTGATGCTAATGTAGCCGTAGATAGTCATCTATATGGTGCCATTATTGGCCTATTGATAGGTATTTTTAGCTTGCTGAGACGCCACTTATTGATTCATAAAACGGCAGTTTAGTGGCTTGGTAACTTGCATACTGATGACAAAATATACGTATTTCTAATGATAGAGTTGACCTGAATCAATTTAAAGGCTACAAGGATAAAGACGTCAAGGCTCTACTCACTCGGTATACATGGAGGAAACATTGATAAACTTGCTTTGCAGCAAACGCAATATTGTAGGCGTTAGTATAAGACTACTTTTCTAGATCAACTGGTCGAGCCGTATTTCAGAAGACCTTAGCCGAATAATGTCTTTTAGATGCTATTCAAATACGCTAATTATAAAGGCTCGATTTACACTCAAATGTTATCGATAAGTTTACAAAGCTGATTAAAGCCGCACAGTAACCGCTTATCAACATAGGGTTTATTAGCAAGAATATTAACGTGGAGTTAGTATTCAAAATAGGAACGCTACACCATGCCTGCATTAAGAAGTAATAGTTCTACCTATTCATTTTCCATCTATTTTTTGTTCGCCCTTTTTCTCTCTGGATGTGGCGGTGGTGGCGACAGTGGTGGCGAAGGTGCTAATCCCGTCATTTCTTTAGTTTCCTTAGCGGTCAATCCTGTCGAATCAAGCCTTAAAGTAGCAGCGACCTTGCAACTCACTGTTACCGGAACCTATTCTAATTCTACTTCACAGAATTTAACCTCGTTGGCAACATGGTCTGTTGCCGACACATCGGTACTCAACATATCAAGTACAGGCCTAGTTACCGCCTTGTCTGCAGGCACAACCAGAGTAACGGCTGCTTATGAAGGCCTAACTGTTGAACGCAGTATCTCAGTCAAAGCGCTGGTCGATTTACGTATTCTACCGACCTCAGTAACGCTGGCTATTGCCTCTTCTCAGCAATTAAGTGTGACCGGCACATATACCGATGACAGCGTTGAAGGCGTTGATAGTTCAGTGACATGGGAATCTTCTGCACCGAACGTCGCTAGCATCTCAACATCAGGGGTAGTTCTTGCTGTTTCTGCTGGAACAATGTCAGTTACCGTTAGTTTGCAGGGAGTCAGTAAAGCAATACAAGTGACCATTCTACCAGACTTAGTTTCATTGACAATTAACGACATTTCGTCAAGTCTGAAGGTGTCAGACACATTCCAACTAATTGTAACCGGTACATATTCTGATGCTTCTACACAGAATTTAACCTCGTCAGCCACGTGGTCTGTTGCCGACGCTGCGATACTTAATGTATCAAGTGTAGGCTTAGTAACTGCCTTGTCTGCAGGTACAACCATCGTAACGGCTGTTTATGAAGGCCTAATCGTTGAACGCAGTATTGCAGTTAAAGCCTTAGTCGATTTGCGTATTTCACCACCCTCTTTAACCTTGGCAATTGCCTCGTCACAACAACTAAGTGTGACCGGCACATATACTGATGACAGTGTTGAAGATGTCGATAGTTTAGTGACTTGGCAATCTTCTGACTCGAGCGTTGCCACTATCTCAACGTCTGGTTTGGTAATTGCGATCTCGGCTGGTACGACTTCAGTTACCGCGAGTTTGCAGGGAATAAGTGAAGCAATACAAGTGACAGTTCTACCAAATTTAGTGTCATTATCAATCAACGACGTTTCGTCAAATCTGAAGGTGTCCGACACATTCCAACTAATTGTAACCGGCACATATTCTGATGCTTCTACTCAGAATTTAACCGCCTCAGCGACGTGGTCTGTTGCCGACACATCAGTACTTAAGGTAACAAGTGCAGGCTCAGTCACCGCCTTGTCTTCAGGTACAACCATGGTAACGGCTGCTTATGCAGGCTTAGCAGTTGAACGCAGCATTACTGTTAAAGGCTTGCTTGAATTACTTATTTCACCAACCTCTGTCACTCTGACAATTGCTTCTTCCCAGCAATTAAATGTGAGCGGTCAATATACCGATGACAGTGTTGAGGCTGTTGATAGTTTAGTGGCTTGGCAATCTTCTGATCCTAACATCGCTACTATCACAACGTCTGGCTCGGTGCTTGCAATCTCTGCTGGCACGATTACGATTACCGTTAGTTTGCAGGGTTTAAGTAACGCCATACAAGTGACCGTACTGCCAAATTTAGACTCATTATCAAGTACGGAAGTAATACCAAATCTGAAAATATTCGACACTTTTCAACTGACGTTGACTGGAACATATTCTGATGCTTCTACACAAAATTTAACCTCATTAGCAACTTGGTCTGTTGTTGACGTATCAATACTGAGCGTATCAAGTGAAGGCTTAGTCTCCGCTTTGTCGGTCGGCACAACTTTGGTAACAGCGGCATATGAAGGTCTGACCGTTGAACGCAGTATTTCGGTGAAAGCCTTAGCCGATTTGAGTATCTCACCGACCTCTCTGACTCTAGCAATAGCGTCTTCAGAGCAATTAAGGGTAACCGGTCGATATACCGATAACAGTGCAGAATCATTTGATAGCGCAGTGACTTGGCAAACGACAGATGTAAACGTGGCGAGCATCTCAAATTCTGGGGTAGTACTTGGTATTACAACAGGTACTACTTCTATTACAGCCAGTGTTGGATCTGTAAGTACAAATTTGAGTGTGACAGTATCCCCTGCAACGCTTGAATCAATAGTGGTAAGTACCCCAGTATCGCAACTCGCCGCTGGCTTAACCTCTCCATTTTCAGCTAAAGGACTCTACTCAGATGGTACAGAGCAAGTATTAAGTGACCAAGTTGTCTGGAGTGTATCTGACGAGTCAATAGCTTCGATAGATCCAGAGACAGGCTTGTTAACCGCACTTGAGACCGGCACAGTCTCGGTTATTGCGACGAAAGAGGGTTTAAGCAATGCTGCATCCATTTCTGTTACTCAAGCTACCGTAAGTGGCATAGCGATTACACCTTCTGACATTACCTTAGCGGCAGGTTCAAGTGAACGGGTGACTGTAACTGCGATTTTTTCTGATAACACTAAGTTAGATGTAAGCAGTCAGGTTGACTGGGTTAATTCGAATGACCAAATAGCAATTATTGGCGATAATTTGTCCACCGTGATAGCGCTATTAGCCGGTTCAACAACCCTTTCTGCTAATCTTTCGGGTCAACAAGCAGACTTATTAATTAACGTAACCGATGCTCAACTTGTTTCTCTTTCACTGTCTCCCGTCAACGCGTCTATTCCTCTTGGCCGGTCACAGCTTTACACCGCTCAAGGAACGTTTACCGATGCAAGCGTTCAGGATGTAAGCTCTGAGGTAACGTGGTTATCGAGTGATGAAGATCTGGCATTAATAAGCAACACCGGATCTTTAGCCGGGTTGGCAGAATCAATTGCCCCAGGCAGTGTTACACTCACTGCTGTTTTAGGCGATATTCAACAACATACATCCTTGACGATAACAAATGCAGTGTTAAGTAGTATAGAAATTCAACCTGCTGATCAAGCGGTGGCTAAGGGCACGCCTGCTCAAATTAGCGCACTCGGTTATTATACGGATGGTTCCAAAATTGACTTAACATCAAAAGTAATATGGAGCTCATCAAATGCTAGTTTAGTAGATGTACTCTCCGCCAATAACGGAACCGTGCAAACACTGAAGGCCGGCTCCGCACTAATAAGCGCGACTTTAGAGAGTTTGACTGGCGTGGGGAATATCACGGTAACTGATGCCACCTTGCAGAGTATTTCGATCAGTCCAACACAATTAACGCTGCCAAGCGGGATCACCCAGCGTCTCATTGCAACCGGCACTTACTCCGATAACTCGACTCGTGATATTAGTCAGCAAGTGAGCTGGCAGAGTGATGATATTCTAAAAGCCACTGTTTCAAATAATAATGCGGAGTCAGGTTTATTAAGAGCCATTGGTGCGGGTCAATTAACGGTATCAGCAAGCTGGGGTTCGCTCATTGATCGAGTTAATATTGATGTCACAGATGCAGTGCTAAGCAGTATTCAAGTCAGCAGTGTAAGCACTCAATTAAATGTAAAATCATCGGCACGGGCAACCGCAATTGGACACTTTTCTGATTCGTCAACTCAAGACGTGTCATCCCAAGTGAATTGGTTGAGCAGTAATGTCAATATTGCATCTGTAGGTAATACCGAATTAGACAAAGGACTTGTCAACGCACTATCGGTTGGAATTGTGGACATATCAGCGTCTTATTCGGGTATTGATTCGCCCCCTATTGCGCTCGAAATTACCCTCAATACCAACTTACCAAAAGCCATTAATATGCGGGTTCAACCCAATATCATAATTAATAATAACAATGATGCAGCCCAAGTTGATCTCGTGTTAGTACCAACTGCGGATGGTGGCGTAATAGCGGACGGCACGCCCATAACATTAACTATTACAGAAGGTGCTACGAATCGAAATGTAGACTTAGTTACCACAAATGGTGCAGTGAGTTATTCGCTGCAATCTTCATATGATGGATTTATTTCTTTGTCGGCCAGCAGTAGTGATTATACCGTGACGTCTGGCCTATCAAGCACTGATAGTCTGTCCGATGCCATTTCGTCGACTGGCAGATCAAATGGGGTGTATGAGAATAATACGCTTCGACAAGGTAGTGTCTTCTTTGTGCTGGTCAGGAACCTAACTAATCGAGTATTTAATATTGAACAAATAAATATTGGTTATCGTGATCCCAATAATGGAGATACTTTTGTCGACTTTCCTGAGTCGCCCATAACTACTGGCGCAGCTATCAGTGACGGTGATTTAACGGCAGGAGAGTTTAACTTTATCGGTTATGAATTAAATAATGATGTTGAAGCCCGTATTTATATTATTTCATATGTGATTTCTGACAACCAAAGCAATCGGGTTTTTGGTTTAATTAATACCTTTAACTTCGAACAATAAATGGCGTTTATAGCTAAGCGCCATCTATATTTAGGTCTATACTTACTTTATGAAACTTCATCAAGATAGCTACCGATAATTTCGCAGAAGTTTCAGCGAAGGTAGGAACACACAGTAAAATCAAAAAAATGTGCTGACATTGCTAAATATTCGCTAACGTTGTCACTGTATTTTTTAAATCCTCTTAAACTTATGAATAATATAGAAATTTTCTTAATTCACGTATTGCTTTTCCTATTAGAATTATAACGTTAATCAATAACAATAGAATTCAAGTATTCGAAGCAATTGTGTCCGACAAAAAATATGAGCTCAATGAAAAAATCACTAACCTGCGATAGTGTATGGTTGGTTCCGATGAGGCAGTTATTTTTTGTTTTGCTACCTAACCAGACTAGAAGTGTCGAATTAAATTATGAAGAAATTATTCGAGAAAGGTAAAAAATATTTGATACAGCAGCAATTAAACTAACACGTGAAGTCGATTCAGGAATGAATATGGTAAAGGACGTAGTTAATGGCCTGCCTATTTTTGTCTCATTAGAACGATTAAAAGATCTCAAATTAGAATACGATGAAAAGCATTATTTCATCATTCCACTTTACTCATGCGAAGCAGGCTTCTCACTCCATACTATGCGGTCTCTGCCCGCTCATGTCCCCGAAATTAATGATTTGCCAAAAAGAGGAGTGTTTCACTTTCCTAATGAGCACTACGAGGCAACCTTGCGTGTCCACATGGTTAATACGGTTAAAGATATTGCCTATGGTAGCGGGGAAAAAATGTAAGCTCGTTAGAAATGTTAGCTAATAAAATAGACGCTTTAGATTCCAAACTCACCTATGGAATATTAATTATTGGTGGCATAGCGGCAATTTTTAATCCTTTGGTGGGCGGTGCCATTGCGGTAAAGGCAGTTTTTCCGGGTGTTGCTGGACTCTTATCGAACTATGGTTTGCGGTCCTTAGGTGAAAAACTCACCCAATCTCAGTTAGAGGACCAAGTAAGAGATGCAGAACAGAAGGTACTTCAACAGTTTTCAGAAGCCAATACGCTTAAGGTAACTAATCCGATATTACATCAACTAGAATATGCCCTTAAAACAACTGAGATGCAGTATGATCCGCTGTTAGATCCTAATCTGTCACCCAGAACTATCCCTCAATTGGGCGATAAAAGTTGGCGACACCTCACGGAAAAAGCAGTTTTTAATGTATACAGAGACGTAGTCGAAGACGTCAAAAAACATGAAGCGGCACGATTAGGGCCAGAAGATATACGCTGGCTTAAATTAATGTTTGTTGGAAATTAAGGGTGAACATAATACTGCACATAGAAAAAAATTTACTACTACTTTCACACGCCATCAGCTGTTAAAGATCACGCACAACAACTCTATTTTTGCCCCCCTTTTTTGCATCATACATGGCGTCATCAGCCATTTTTAAACTGGTTTTTAGTTGACTGGGACCAGACAAAGAACTCACTCCGAAACTGGCTGTAATTGTTAAATTTCCAGCTTGAGTTTGTATTGAACATTTAGATACTTCATCGCATAACCTTTCAGCTAACTTCTGAGTCTCTATTATCGATGCAGAAGCTTGCAAAATAACAAATTCTTCACCACCGAATCTAGTGACAATATCTGAATCCCTCACAATTGTTGATACTATTTTAGCAAATTTCACTAACACTTCATCACCTACTGCATGACCAAAAGTATCGTTAATATCTTTAAAATTATCGATATCCACCATAATAATTCCATGTTGGCTTTTTTGAGTGAACCCAATCACTTTGAGGGCTTTTTCTTCAAAAAACCGTCGATTATAGACGCCTGTTAAAGGGTCAATAACTGATTTATGATAATGCTCTTCAATTAGGTCAGACATTAACAAGGTTAAAAAAGCACCTATTAGCCCAGTAACCGCGATCGCTTGAGTAAACATTAAGGTCGACATATAAACAAAAAACGATTGTTCAAACCAATAAAAAATGGCACTAGCAGGCGTGAACAGAACAGTTGTGTATACCGCAAATTGCACGACTTTTTCGCCATCTGTTTTAAGTATCAAATTTTTAGGAATTTTGGCAATGCAGCTATAAAAAACGATCGCTATATTCACACTGGTAATCGTTGCTCGGATAGCAAAGTTGTCGATATACAGATAAAAGATGCCTGTATTTACAATAGTTAACAGGACAATGTTTATCCAAATTATCTTACTTTTTTCGAGAGTCGGTTGTGATCCGCCAGAACGATAGATAAAACCCCTTCTGGCATAATAGGCTGATAAAAGAAATAGACCATTTGCAAGCGTTAACGATAACCAATCAGGAATGAAAATACGCGCTGCAAACATAACAAAAGCGGCTGCAATTAATGCAAACATAATCATAAAGCAATCTACAGAAGGCTTGAGTTCGATAGCACGGCGAGCAGGCGAAAAATAAAAATAAAAAACACCAATTAAATTCATTATTAAAATAATGACTAAATAATTAATATTAGCAATTTCTTCAGTGGTTAAACTCATCAAACTCCCTCATTACTCAACAGCTTACGTTCGCGCACCGGCACGTATTTGAGTAGACAAACACTAGCGTTACTTTGACACATTATAGAATATCAGCAAAGTGAATTTTTACATGCTTAGATTGTTATTTTCAAGTTAGTACCGAATTGTTACTCACGTTATCTACATATTCCATCGCCAGCACCAGACGCCAATACAGTTAAGGACTTTGGAATAAATCACTATCAACTGCACAAGCCCAGTCAATTGGTAGCATTCGTGTTCGCACATCAGCTACGATCCAAAAACTACGTTTATTGACTATTAAATAATGCTTTTTCTTTTTCTCGTCTTGCGACTAAGTGCTGACTGATAGTAGAGCCTATTTTCCTCCACTTCCAAAATTCGTCAGCGGCACTCTCATAATCACCTCAGTTAAGATTTTTTAACAGCGTTGATGTTGCGAAATTCCCCGTCCCCATGTTGTATGCAAAACATGCAAGAGCGCTGAATTGATTATTATTCAGATCAACCGTAACCAGCCGTTGTATTGCACTTTCAACCCTGACTAAATCATTCTTGAGTAATAGTTCTGCTTCAGATTCGGTTATTGTCATTCCCAAGCGAGCCGTGGTTTTATGTCCGTACCCTATTAACCAAGGTTCTGCCATTCCAGGCCCTTCATAAGCTTCCAATCTCAATCTTTCAGATTCTTTTAAAAGATCAATACATGCTTGATTTGTTAAATAATTATTACCATTTGCTAGAGCATCAGTCATCGGATCTGCAACCACCGAGGTGTTTGTTGATAATTCAAATTGCTTCAAAATGCCTTTTCGTAATGTAGATTGAATGCAGTATAGTTACACTGTTTAAACACAAGCTATAAAGTTGACGGCGTTTATACAGTTTATGTCAGTGTAAAAAATCTAACTGATGAGCAAACATTTTTAACTTACTCTGCTTATGCTTTTGAACCAATAGGTGGATTTGTCCTCTTAGATTTGGATACAAAATGTATATAATCTGTTGCCACTCGGGGAAAGATAAAAAGGTGCAAACCTTATCAGTCGCACCTTTTCATCTTTTCTTCTATCACTGCAAACAACCGAATCTGAGAAGCGATGCGTATCTGCGCTAAACGTACATTACAGATTTTCTTCAAATAGCTTATAGATGCGGCGATATTCATCCAACCATGAACTCGGCTGCACAAAACCGTGTGGCTCTACCGGATAAATAGCTGTTTCAAAATTCTCTTTTTCTTTTTCAATGAGAACTTGTACTAATCTAACGACATCAACAAAGAACACATTGTCATCAACCATTGGGGCGTTAATCAACAGCGGTTTTGTTAAGCCGTCAACGAAATAAATGGGAGAACTACGCTCATAAGCAATAGGATCAACATCCGGTCTATTTAGGATATTAGAAGTATATGGATCATTGTAATGCGCCCAATCGGAAACAGGACGCAGCGCTGCACCTGCTTGGAATAAATCAGGTTCAGTGAACAATGCCATAAAGGTCATAAAGCCACCGTACGAGCCCCCATAAGTACCAATTCTATTGCGATCGACATTCGCATTTTGCACTAACCACTCAACTCCGTCTTTTAGGTCTTGGATCTCTGGCGTGCCCATTTGACGGTATATTGCGGTTCTCCAATCACGCCCATAACCTGCCGACGCACGATAGTCCATATCCATAACCACATAACCTTGTGATACTAAAAAGCTATGAAACATAAATTCACGAAAATACCCTGACCAGCCCAAGTGTGAGTTTTGCAAGTAACCCGCACCATGATTAAACATGACGGCTCGGTGTTTTTTACTAACCGGACCTTGGGGCGCATAGACACGTGAATAAATCGGTTGCCCGGTATGACTCGACTCAACCGCAACAATAGAGGGTGAAGTCCAATCAATACTAAGAAAATCATCGCTTATTGTACTTGTAATTTTTACTGGTACATCATTTTCAATACGCAAATCCATTGAATACAATTCAGGCGGACTGACTAATTTTGAGTGTGTGAGCAATAACGATGACTCATCGGGAGACAATTGGTAATCTGTCATTCCATTTAAATCGGTCAATGCTTTCGAATTCATTGAATCGGTAGGCACACGATATATTTCGTAAATACCCGGATGCTTCTTATTGGCTTTATAATAAAAGTAATTGTCGTCTTGCGTAAGAACAACATTATCAACAACAAAGTTTCCTTGCGTTACTGAAGTTAACTTGCCGTTTACTGGTTTTGTATATAACTGCGAATAGCCAGATTCTTCAGATAAAAGGTAAAGTGTTTCAGCCTCATCAAACCAACCAAACTGATTAAATCGGTAGTTCACCCAAGCAGGGTCATGCATACGATGCTGGGTTTTAAACACTTTATCATCAACATCGATTGTTGCTATCCAACGATCCTTGTTATCCCAAGCTTCCAACATTACAGCAACTTTATCGCTGTTATCATGCCACTTAATCGGCGGCTCGGTTGCATACCAATCAAACAGCAGGCCAATATCGCGAGGTAATCGGTTCTCTTTATAGGTATTGCCTTTGGCTTCTGCATTTTCGCGCTTTACCGCGGCTAATACGTCTTCGTTATACCCGGGCAAGGCTTTATAGTCTAACTTGGTTTTATCACCTGACTGCACTTCAAGTAGCCAAACATCATGTTGAATTGGCTCTGCATCAGCAACTCTCTGACGCACGCTTTGCGCCTTAATACGCCCATTTTCTTCAATGTAATCCGGCATAATGTCATTATCATCACTACTCGGCTTATTTTCAGTGGTTACTACAATAGCCCACTTGCCATTGGGGGATAAGCTTGCTAGCACTGTTCTATGTTCGGCATCAAAATAAAATGACGATGTCATCAGGCTGCTATTTTTTTCTCTTAAGCTATTATCGTTATCATGGCGTAGCATTCTGTTTTTGCGTTGCAGTTTTACATAATCAATTAACTTAATTTGTTCTTCAGCAATATAGTCTTCTGGCTCACTAACCGGTTCATATTCATCATCAAAGTGCCACGACAATGTTTGTTGCTGCATACCGGTTCTAACATCGACGGTGTAAAAACTATCATTACGCTGAAAAGAAACCCCATCTTGCTTGTAAAACTGAAGATTACTCGCGCCATCTATACTTTTAGTTAACTGACGCACTGATTTATCAGTTTTAGATTGAACGAAGATATTTCCTTCAAACAGCCAAGCGACAAAGTCCATGTCTTTATCACTGATAATTTCATCATACTCATACTGATGAATATCGGCCAAACTGACCTTGTGACCATTTCCGGCGTTGCTACTATCAGTACCATCTTCAGTACTATTTTCAGTACTATTTTCAGTACTATTTTCAGTACTATTTTCAGTACTATTTTCAGTACCATTTTCAGTACTATTTTCAGTACTATTAGCTTTACTACTTGGCGCAGTTAACCACAAGTCCCGGATTGGATTACCTTCTTGCTTGCGATAATAGCCAATTGAAGCACCATCAGCACTCCAGAATGCATCTTCGGGACTACGGCCTAACCAATCTGGATCCGACATAATTTGCTTCAGATTAAGTTGAATTTTACCACTTGTTGTTATCGTATTTTTTGCTTGAGAAACCGTCTCTATTGGGAAATTAGCAACTGGATTTTTACTCGAACTAGAAACAGAGGTTTCCGTTGCAGAACAAGCACTAAGTAAAGCTAGACCTACACTTGTATAAACTATTTTTTTATATGTTGTCATTATTAGTGTTCTTTAAAAGTAGTTATCACGTTATATTACGCTGGTAAGGGACAAATTTGTTTCCCGCTGAGACTGAATAACCTAAAGGTTAACATGTTAACCTAATGCTTACAGTGACTGAACTAGTATTTTACGATACAAAAGCGCCCTAAATTTGATCAAAATAAGCACAATCTATAACGATGTGAAAAGGACTACCAAAAATGAAAAAAGTAATTTCCTTGGTACTACTCATGGCAATGATGGTAAGCAGCCAAGTAGCGATAGCCTCTGAATGCCCTGATTTACTAAAATTTGCGAAAAGAAAACTTAACTCACAAGAGGTTGTAAATATGTGTGAAGCGTATGAAGGTAAAACCGTCCTTTTCGTGAACACAGCGAGTAAATGCGGTTTTACGCCTCAATTCGAAGGCCTAGAAGCGTTATATACTGAATTTAAAGACGCAGGTTTAGTTGTTTTAGGTTTCCCTTCAAATGACTTCAATCAAGAATTTGGGACTGAGAAAGAAACTGCAGAATTATGCGAACTTACATACGGCGTTAATTTCCCCATGTTTGAATCAATTTCTGTTCGTGGCGACGATGCAGATCCGCTCTATGTAATGTTGGCAAAGAAAGCAGGTACAGCGCCAAAATGGAATTTTTATAAGTATTTGATGGATAAAAACGGCAATGTAGTTGAGTCATATAGTGCATTTACAAAACCAGATAATGACGATTTTGTCGCTGACATCAAAACAGCGTTGGCGTTGTAAAGACGTAATACCCTATTTTTCTCGTATATAGATAGCACGCAAATCGAGTAGGGTGAGGCTTATGCCTCATCCCTCTCACAGAACCGCACATACGGACCTCGTATACGGCTCATGCAATCTACTATTTCTAGTAATTAGAAGCAAGAACACCTGTTTTCACTTCGCCTACGGGTTATAACCCTATTTCGTCGAACCAGCAGTTTGGCATGGCATAACTTGCAAGAGGACTGGCGCTATTGCGCCATGAACTCAAGTCAATAAACTTAAAAGGAGGCTCATACTTAAGTTGTTTTAGTCGGCGATGTAGCTTTGTTGCCTTCTTCCACAAGTTAAGTTGTGCGCTTCGCAGTCTTCGTCTTATCCATGTTGCTAATCTTTTCAATATAGTGCTTATATTCGCTATTTTGAAGTAGTTAGTAAATCCCCTAAGCACTGGGTTAAGTCGTTGTAGCACGGTTGCTAGGTTGACTCCACCATT
>NZ_AUAV01000024.1 GCF_000428905.1 Brumicola pallidula DSM 14239 = ACAM 615 | reverse complement strand
AAAACCAATTCAAACTGCGCTAAAACTTACTGTTCAAGTGAGTTACCAAACTACTGCTTGGCTGCTTCCCTTGACCAGAGCGCGCATTCTACAGATTAAAACCACTTGTTCAACCCCGTTTTACAAATAAATGTCATTTTTGTGATCGTTTGCTGATAATTAGTACGAAAGGCTTAAAAAAGCACCTTTCAATCAAAATTAATGGTTATATTGCATAATTTACCTTGGCTATTGTGAGGTAAATTAATGTAAATCAGCCTTTATTGGTTAATAATAGCGGCACAATCAACGTTCAACTACCTATAAATGACGACTTATGCCTGATATTACCCTCCTTGCCGTTTTTATCCCTACTTGGTTTTTTATCTCCATCACTCCGGGCATGTGCATGACACTTGCGATGACCCTCGGCATGAGCGTCGGGGTAACACGGACGCTGTGGATGATGTTAGGTGAAGTCCTTGGGGTAGCTACTGTTGCGATATTGGCGGTAATTGGTGTGGCGAGTCTAATGCTCAACTATCCATTGTTATTTGCTTGGTTTAAATGGATTGGCGGAGCCTATTTGGTTTTCCTTGGTGTAAGAATGTGGTTAGCCGATGCTGATGTATCACAGTATGCAATTACCAATAGTCAATTGTCATCCATTAACTTAGTGTCGCAAGGTTATATTACGGCAGTGGCAAACCCGAAAGGCTGGGCGTTTATGGTTTCCATATTACCGCCCTTTATCGCTGTCGAAAAACCCATTGCACTGCAGTTTTCGGTTTTACTGGCTATTATTATGCTGAGTGAATTTATTTGTATGCTTATATACGCAAACGGTGGCAAAGGATTAAAGCGATTATTAAGTCGCGGTAACAATGTGGTCTGGCTCAATAGGATCGCCGGCAGTCTATTAGTGGCTGTGGGTTTATGGCTCGCATTGTCTTAAGAACTTATTACCCGCGCAATGGCTATATGAACGCGCCTATCTCATGTGCTTATATAAATCCCCTTACATAAGTACATTTATATAAATACCCTAACTTACTACGAACAAATGCCTTAGTATATGAGGCAACAGACTTACAAAAGGGCCCACTATGACAATTCGTAGCTACCGTAATATCAGTCCTACTTTCGATAATTCCGTTTATATAGATGACAGTGCCGTTTTAGTTGGCGACATCGAATTAGGTGAGCAAAGCAGTATTTGGCCACTCGTTGCTGGACGAGGTGACGTCAATGTTATCCGAATTGGACGACGTACTAATGTACAAGACGGTTCAGTATTGCATGTAACACGGAAATCCAGACAAAATCCCACCGGTTTTCCACTAATTATCGGGGATGATGTGACTGTTGGACATAAATGCATGCTGCACGGTTGCGAACTAGGCAATCGTATTCTTGTTGGTATGGGGGCAATCATTATGGACGGTGCCGTAGTGCAAGACGATGTATTTATCGGAGCAGGATCATTAGTTGCCCCTAATAAAATATTAGAAAGCGGCTTTTTATATGTCGGCAATCCTGCACTAAAGAAACGTCGACTAAAAGACAGTGAAATGGCATTTCTTAAACAAAGCGCGGTTAACTACGTTGAATTAAGTCGCGAGTATCTTGAGCAATAATTTACGCATTAGCTAGTTGTTGCCGCAGATACTCAAGCACCGGCTCAACATCGGGTCGCACACCAAACCATAAATAAAAACTCTCTGCGGCTTGGCTCACTAGCATGCCTAGACCATCGGCGACTTTAGTACAGCCGAATGACTTTGCCTTTTTAATAAAGCTCGTATCTGCGTCGTGATAGACCATGTCGTAAACTGCGGGTTTGTTATCGAAGATTGCGTCGGATATAGCAGGCAATTTGCCACTTAAGCTAAGTGATGTTGCGTTGATGATGACATCAATACTTAACTGTTCACAGTCATTTTCACTAACCGCACTCACTCTGTTGTCATCAGCCATACTAACTAAACGCTTTGCATTTACTTCACTTCGATTTGTAATGTATATGTGCTCAGGCTGTTCAGACAATAAGGCTTCAATCGCGCCACGCGCTGCTCCACCAGCTCCAATCAACAATACCTGCTTGCCCTGCAATGATATGTCATTACGCAGTAAATCTGAGACTAAACCTCGACCATCGGTGGTTTCTGCTCGAAAACCTTGTGCTTGTCTAATAATGGTATTAGCCGCATTTACTTGGGCTACTCCTGTTGACCTTTCCGTTGCCCAGTTTGCTGCATCTTCTTTAAACGGCATTGTAATATTAGCGCCGATCGCGTTAGGGTCATCGAAGAAGGCGCTTAACTGCTCAGTAAAAGTAGATGGTTGACCCAGAATGCGCGCATAACTTATTGTCATATTAAATTGATTAGCAAACATCTGATGAATGTCTGGTGATTTGCTCTGCGCAATTGGATTACCAAATACAGCCAGCTTTTTTATCGAAGTGGAATTGTCTGACACGGGTATCTTAACTTTCAAGTAATAATAATGATCAGAGGATACATGAAAGCTGATTGCAATGAACCCTAACTCACGGTTTATTTACTTTATGAATATACACATTTTTAGCTAATATTCACGGCACAAAAAAAGCCTCAATGAATTCATTAAGGCTTTGCGCGTTTACTAACGATAAGGCCCAAAAAATGGCCGCACATTGCAAGCCAAATTACTGACCCTTATACCGTTTAATCAATACTACTATTAGAAAGTGTAACCTAAAGAAACCGTCATAACGGTTGGATCGATTTCAATATCACTTACTTTGCCGCTAGCACTACCCAATTTAAAATTGGCTTCTGTGTCTATATCAATCCACCGAACTGATGCATTTACGTGCCACTTATCATTAATTTTATAGTCCGCTCCCAGTTGAGCAGTTAGGCCCAAAGAGTTATCTAATTCCAAGTCGGTTAAACCCGCCGCCTTATTTGCACTGGTAAATTCTTCGTCAAAGAAAATAGTATAGTTAAGACCGGCACCGACATAAGGTTGGAAAGCAGAAGAGGCATCCATAAAGTAATAGTTAGCCGTTACCGAAGGTGGTAAGTGAGTAACTTCGCCTAGTTTGTTACCCGTACCTAGTGGGTCAGATACGCTAAAATTAACATCATGTGTAAATGGCGTTGCCGCTAATACTTCAATGTTAATGTTGTCAGTAACAAAATAGGCAATGTTCAAACCCAATTGAGTGTCACTACCAACAGTTAAGCTTACTCCGAGATCAGCACCACCAGCGAAGATGTTTGAAGCATCATCATTAGGAGATACATTGGTGAAACCACCTCGGACAACCAAATCACCTTTTTCGTAAGCTATTGCGTTACCAGCAAATACCAAACTAGCGAAGACGATGCCCGATAATGCGACACCTTGAATAAGTGAACCTGTTACTCGCGTTTTTGTGACTGTGTTTTTCATGTGTATTCTCGTTTGAGTTGTCAAAAGTTGAAGAAACTATTTAGGCTAGAGCCTTAATGACAACTAGTTTAGTGCGAGAAAAATGAAAAGAGTTGATCTGGATTACATTAATGAAAAAACAGCTGTTTGGCGCTCTTTTACTTGATCCAAGTCAACATTATTAGCGGTGAATAAGTGGTTTACTTCGATTCTTATTCGTTCAAGTAATCTCTTGCGGTCAGAAAACCTTGAATTTTCCCTTCTGGGGAATCCGTTGACGGCTGATAGTTATATTCCCAACGAGCCAAGGGTGGCATCGACATTAGAATAGATTCTGTTCTACCCCCGGTTTGCAAACCAAATAGAGTACCGCGGTCGTAAACTAAGTTAAATTCAACATAGCGGCCACGACGATAAAGCTGAAAATCACGTTCTTTTTGAGTAAAAGAGGTGTTTTTTCGATTTTCAAGTATGGGCACATAGGCATCCAGAAACCCGTTGCCGACGCCTTGCATGAAAGCAAAACTAGTATCAAATCCTTGTTCATTAAGATCATCAAAAAATAAACCACCAATACCTCTGGTTTCGTTACGATGTTTTAAATAAAAATAATCATCACACCACTTTTTGTAAGTCGCATACACATCATCACCATAGGGGTCACAAATTGCTTTTGCCACTTTATGCCAATGCACACAATCTTCTTTAAACGCATATGAAGGCGTTAAATCAAAACCGCCACCGAACCACCAAATGGGCTCAGCACCCTCTTTTTCAGCAACAAAGAAACGGACGTTTGCATGGGCAGTGGGTGCATAGGGATTATGCGGATGGATAACCAGCGAAACCCCCATTGCTTGAAAACGACGCCCCGTTAACTCAGGCCGCGATGCAGTTGCTGATGCAGGCATTTTATCACCAAACACGTGGGAAAAATTAACCCCACCCTGCTCAATAGCCCCCCCTTTGCTTAAGACTCTGGAGCGCCCGCCACCGCCTTCTTCTCGCGCCCATTCATCTTGGTGAAATGAGCCTTTACCATCTACCAATTCTAAGGTTTGACATATCTCGTCTTGGAGCTTGAGTAGAAACGCTTTAACTTCATCAATTTGTTGCTGAGTTACCATAGGGGCAAAATCATTCCTGTGTTAATTATAGTGCTCTATGCTCGCAAGGTTTCGAGGTTGAGTCCATTAATAATAGTACTAGGCGTTTGTTGTTCGCCTAAACTGCCTTCAATAATGAGTAAATCACTACCAAAATAAGAGCGTACTTCATCGCTAGAACGAGCGGGCTCCATGCTTGCCGGGTTTGCACTTGTGGATATCATCGGGCTACCGACTAATTGACACATTTTTTGTACCAGTGGATGATTGCTTACTCGCACAGCAACCAGATCGGAATCACCACTTACCCAAGTGGGCGTGAGAGCGCTTTTAGGTAGTAACCAAGTAAACGGACCGGGCCATGAATCGAAGGCTTTTTGTTGATGTTCAATGGGTAACCTATCAATATGTACAAATGGCCTCAACTGCTCGAATGTTGCGGCGATTAAAATAACCCCTTTCTCAACAGGACGAGACTTTAAACGCAGAATTTCCATCATGGCAGTTTCTGAGAGTGGGTCGCAACCAAGACCAAAAACAGCTTCAGTTGGATAGGCAAAACAACGATGATGATGAAAAGCATGCTCAAATGATTGCATGAACTACCCCAAAAATTAGAAATATAATTTAATACCAATTATTATTGTGTTTGTTTGTGCTGACAGTTCACTTGCGGACAAGTTAAGCCTTTTTCTGAATGGTTTTTATCCACCAGCACCATCACTTTCCAACCACAACTTTCACAAGCGGTATCGATGGGTACGGAATTTAGCATATATTTGCATTTTGGGTAGTCATTGCAAGCATAAAAATATTTACCAAACTTATTTTGGCGTTTTATTAGAGAACCATGCTGGCATTTCGGGCAAGCTAAGGTAGTGTTCGATTTTGCGTTACCATGCTCGTCTACATTATCGCTGTTACTTTTAACCACGCCATCTTTGGTTACCATATCTCTGGTTGCAATGAAGTGGCAATCAGGAAAACCTGTACAGCCGATAAACATGCCATATCGACCTTTTTTAACGGCCAAGGTCTTAGCGCACTCAGGACAAGTAGTTCCATCCATGACTTTGAGAATAGTGACATCGTTTTTATGTAATTGCTGCGTGTGCTTGCAAGTAGGATAGTTCTGACAGGCCAGAAAAGACGATTTATTTGCGTGCTTTAAAACAAGTTGGCCTTCACAAACAGGGCACTTACCATAAGCTTCATTGAGAGCATGTTGATTAGCAGCGAATAATGAATGATCAATTTTTGCCATTGTTTTTTCCGCTACTTGTACTACTGATTTTGCCGTTTTTTTTACCGTTACTAATGCAGAGGGCCTTCTTGAACTTCAAACAAAAGGTCCTCCATTTGCTCGTAGGCCCACTCTTTACCCGGCACATTAAATAACACCATGAGTATTACCCACTTCAAGTCTTCTAGGCAAAACTCGGCAGACTCAATTTCCATTGTGCGGTCGATGACCATTTCTCTTGTACTGACATCAAGAACTTTGACTTGCTCTAGGAAAATTAAGAAGCCTCTACATTGCACATCAAGGCGCATTTGCTCCTCAGTTGTATACACCCTTGTGCTGTTTGGTATTGTCACTCTTGATAAATAAGGTGTGGCGTCCGTTTCTTGCAGTGCTGCTAGCTTTTCAACCCAAGCCAGTGCTTTAAATATTTCGTCGTGATGAAAACCCGCGCGAATTAACTCGTCGGTTAATTCATCGTGGTCGACTCTAAACTCACTCTCATTGTGTACTACGTTTTCGAACAAGTACATGAGGATGTCAAACATAATTAGTCCCTCAATTTAAGGTAACCTTCAGACGTAGAGGTTATAAACCCGCGTAACTCATATTCCAATAACTGCACAAATAATGTCGAAATCGACTGGCCGGTACGCATCGCTATGACGTCTATTGAAGTAACATCAAAATCCACGGCTTGCAGCAGTAAGGACGAATTTTCTGTCTCATCCTGCTGCGCTCGGCTATTTGCGCCATATTTATTAGATTCAAGCTCTACACTATCTAACAATCTGATGGTTGCCAAGTTTTGTTTTGGTTTTTTTTCAGCCTGCTGTTTTTGTGCAGTTTTTAGCAATGTCATCGGCAGTTCATCGAAGATATCTTGAGCACATTCGCATAGCTTTGCCCCTTGCTTAATTAACCAATGACAACCTTCAGCTTGCTTATTATTTATGTTACTTGGCATGGCGAATACTTCTCGTCCCTGTTCAATCGCATATTTTGCCGTTATTAACGATCCGCTTTTAATTCTGGCTTCAGTAACTAGCGTGCCTAAACTGAGCCCACTAATAATACGATTTCGCCGTGGAAAGAGTTTTGGTGACGGCATCACGCTGGGCGGAAACTCACTTACTAACAATCCGTTTTGGCGAATTTGTGCACTCAGTGTTGCGTGTCTTTTGGGATAGATAACATCAATACCATTGCCAAGTACAGCGATGGTTCTGCCGTTTAGCGTTGCAGCGTTATGCAAACATTGACTAAAATTTAAGGCTGCAGTATGGCTTTGCGCATCAATACCCAAGGCTAAACCACTGGTAATGACTAAATCAGATCTAGTTAGCACCTCTGTTACCAGTGTATTAGTATTTGCCAAGCTATTGTATGTTGGGGCACGACTGCCAACCACTGCTAATTGTGGTTTTGACAGTAGCTCATAATCACCATCTGCAAAAAGTAGTAACGGAGCTTGCGCTATTTGCTTGAGTTGCTCAGGATATTCTTTGCACTGATAAGAAATAATGGCTCGATTATTATCACCTGACAACCAATCAATACATTTTTGAGTGAACGGATGCGGCTCAACTAAACAGGCTATTTGTCCGGCATCCCAGCCGACCGATTGCAATCTCGACGTGTCTACCTGTGCTAACTCAGACAACGTAACATTGCATGTACTCGCTGTTTTTAAGAGGGTTTTAATACCGATGTTTGACAGCGCAGTTAACGCCAACCAATAGCGTATGTCTTGTTCTAAAATGATCATGTAAACCATCCTTGGTTATTAATCTACTGGGCAAAACAAAACAAGTAGCCTGAGCTACCTGTTTTGAATGTTTCATATGCTAGAAGAGCTGACTAAGGTTGCCCTAAATACTCCCCACCCTTCATGTGTTTATCAGATCGTGTTATCCAAGCATAGCTGGCATTATCGAACGTTTTGAATATAATCAACTCACCAATTTTAAAGGCTGGCTGTTCTACTCGTTCGCTCGCACTGAACAAGGTTTTAACTGGGCTTTGACTTACTTCATATGATGGATTTTCATTGTCCAAAATTGCAGGACCTCGTGCGTAAATACCCATTACTGTTCCAGGCTCAACGTCTGCTGCACCTAATGAAATAACCACAACATCGCGTTTACCTATGAGTGAACGGTCTTCAATGTTTGCAATAATACGACCCATTTGAGTGGTTGAGGCTTGCAACACTAAATCATTATTATCGGCACTTTCAACCGGTCTTAGCTTATCGCCAGGTCGAGCTTCACGGTTACTTTTAACGACTCTAACAATTTGCTGCTTACCTGAACTAGAGTTCATTAGTTCTACTTCACCAACATTCTTCACCTGATAACCAATGACCTTGCCTTCATCATCTTTTAACAGTTTACCTTTGCGAATGATCGTGTAATGGGTATCTGCATTTACCGGCTTATGACTCAACACGAAATCTTTCTTCACAAACGTAGTCGACCCTTCGCTGTCACCTAATAGTCTTGGCAACGCATTGTATTCTTCAAGACCAATAATACTGTCATTCTTAAAAAAGGGACCAAGCACTTTCCAAGGCAACACGCCAATAGCTGATGGCTTTGTATTGGTCACCGACTCAGGCGTTAATAAAATCGTGGTTTTGTCTCGGACAATTTCCATAACCGGTTGACCGTCAACATAATGCAAACGTAAAACATTACCCGGATAGATTAAATGCGGATTTTCAATTTGCGTATTGTTGCGCCACAGCTCAGGCCATAACCAAGGCTGGTCTAAAAATAAGCTAGATATATCCCACAATGTATCGCCCTTCTTAACGACATAAGTTTGTGGCGCGTCGGTTTTTATATTTATAATATCTGCTGATGCTGATTTGACGCTTATCATCAATACCCCAACAACAATGAGGCATAGCATCGATAATTTTTTTATCATAGTCATTCTTATACTACTCTTCGTGTACTCGTGAGTCGCCTGTACTTAAGGCTAGAATTGTCACAGACAGTTATAATTTATGTCCATTTAATTAGTTATCGGTTTATTTTTCAAAAAATTAACCCCATATCTAGTCCACAGACTGTGGCTTATGCGTTAGAATAGACATTATGCGCAAGGTTTAAATAACTATTCTGCATGAATAGTATATTTTTTAATACTGACTAGATGAGTGGTTTTAGCAATGGCAGTAAGAACTGTATTAACCTTTCCAGACGAGAGACTACGCACTGTAGCAGCGTCTGTAGAGGAAGTTAACGAAGAAATTCGGACTCTTGTGGACGACATGTTCGATACCATGAAAGACGAAAAAGGTATTGGTTTGGCGGCGTCACAAATTGATGTACATATGCGTGTTGTGGTGATGGATGTTTCTGAGGAACAAAATGAACCGCGTGTTTTTATCAACCCAGAGATCACAAAAGCGGAAGGCTCTACGATTAGTGAAGAAGGTTGTTTATCGGTTCCCAACAACTACGCAGAGATAGATAGAGCAGCAAGAGTCACGGTAAAAGCATTGGATAGAGATGGCAAATACTTTGAACTCGAAGCTGAAGGCTTGCTCGCCATTTGTATTCAGCACGAACTTGATCATTTAAAAGGCAAGCTGTTGGTTGACTATTTATCACCCTTAAAACGAAATCGTATCAAAAAGAAACTTGAAAAAGAAGCTAAGCTAGCTGCGAAAGACTAGCATTAAGGATATCAATATATTGGCTAATTCATTAAATATTATCTTTGCTGGCACACCTGAATTTGCAGCTAAACACTTAGCTGCACTATACGCTAGTGAGCATAATATCATTGCCGTTTATACGCAGCCTGATCGCCATGCAGGCAGAGGTAAAAAACTCATGCCCAGCGCCGTAAAGTTGCTAGCGCTCGACCACGGGACATCTATTTATCAGCCTGCGTCACTAAAAAATGAAGAAGCTCAGCAAGAACTTGCTAGCCTGAACGCCGATATTATGATTGTTGTTGCCTACGGTCTTATACTACCCAAAACGGTGCTTGATACGCCAAAACTAGGTTGTTTGAATGTACATGGTTCGTTATTACCCAAATGGCGTGGCGCTGCACCCATTCAGCGTGCCATATGGGCAGGCGATAAATTTACCGGCATCAGTGTTATGCAAATGGATGAAGGCTTAGATACCGGCGCTGTGTTGCTTGAAAAAAGTATGGCTATTATCGGCGCGGCTACAAGCGCCAGTTTGTATGACGATTTAGCGGAGCTAGGCCCTCAAATATTGCTAGAAACGCTTGAGAATTTGGATAACCTAACGCCTACTGTGCAAAATAATGATGAAGCCACCTACGCTCACAAATTATCAAAAGAAGAAGCGCGTATTGATTGGACACTGAGTGCTCAGCAATTGGCTAGAAATGTACGTGCATTTAATCCATGGCCTTTTGTTTGGTTTATCCACAATGATGAATCAATCAAGGTGTGGCAAGTTGAAGTTGTCGAGTCTTTTGGCGAGTTGACCGAGGGAACGATCGTGAATGTCGACAAAAACGGTATCGAGGTTGCTACGGGTGAACACAACTTACTCCTGTCAATTATTCAATTCCCGAGCAAAAAAGCGCAACCGGTTGCTGACATCATCAATGGTAAACCGGCCCTGTTTGTTGTTGGTCAGCGTTTATCATGAAGCCATCGCACAACATCAAAAACGCGTCGAAACCAGGATATAAAAGTAAAGGTACAAGCACTTATCAATTAAGGCACCGCCCACACTTGCGGGCCGATGCAGCTTGGGTGTTATTCCAGATATTAGAACATGGCAAGTCATCCAGAGAAGTCATGCCCAAAGTGTTTGATCGCCACGAAGGTAAAGATAACGCATGGTTACAGGAAATGGTGTTTGGTTGCTTACGTGAACTGCCAAAATTACAATATTGGCTACGTCAGTTACTGAGTAAACCATTAAAAGGCGAACAAAAGATAGTTGAGCATTTAATCATGTTAGGTTTTTATCAATTGGTTTTTACCCGCACTTCAGAGCACGCTGCTGTATCTGAAACAGTTGAAGCTTGCGCTGCAATAGGACAGCATCGTTTAAAAGGCTTGGTAAATGCAAATTTACGCAGCTTTCAGCGCGAGGCCTTGGCTGAGCAAGAAATTGATGTTCCGCATATTCAAGTTGGTCTACCGAAATGGCTGCATAAACAATTACTGCAGCATTATCCACAACAAGTGCAGGAGATCGCAGAGCAAATTAATGCTCGTCCACCACTCTGGCTGCGTGTTAATGCCTTAAAAACGAGTCGCTTGAACTATAGCGCTCAGCTAGATGCGCAAGGTATTGAGTTTGAAGAGGTGGAAACCAACGCGATACCGCTTGGTCTCTTAAATGTAAAAACACAGAGTGCGATCCGACTTAGCAAGCGTACCGACGTTACAACACTGCCAGGCTTTGCAGAAGGTCTATTCTCAGTTCAAGATCTTGCCGCGCAACTTGCAGCTCAATTGTTAGATGTGCAACCGGGTGACGATGTATTGGATTGTTGTGCTGCACCGGGTGGAAAGACGGCTCACATATTAGAGAGCCAACCACTGCTCGGCAGTTTAGATGCCATTGATAACGACGGACAACGCCTTGAACGTATTGAGGAGAATATGCAGCGCCTGGGCCATGATGTTGAATTTGGCGACAGACTCAACTTGTATGTGGTCGATGCTGCAAATGAAGAAGTCATATCCCGTGTTTTGAAAGACAAAAAATATGATCGTATTTTGCTCGATGCCCCTTGCTCTGCTACCGGCGTTATTCGCCGCCATCCTGATATTCGTTGGTTAAGAAAAGCCACGGATATTGACAATACGGTGGCCTTGCAAAAACGTATTTTGGCGCAAGTTTGGCAGCGGGTAAAACCCGGTGGCGTTCTACTATACGCCACGTGTTCCATATTAAAACAAGAAAACGAGTATCAAATCGCCGAGTTTTTAACAACTCAATCAGATGCGAGGTTATTGCCAATACATGAAAAAGACACAGCCCAATGCCCGGGTCTGCAAATATTGCCCGGTCAAGCACAAATGGATGGTTTCTACTATGCAAGACTGCTAAAGTCTTGCTGAATTAAGCTCAGGAGCATGGGAACTTAAGGTTGATATGTTCGAGTCACTCAGGGGGTAGGAAATAACGCAATGAAAATCATCATCATCGGCGCAGGTCAAGTTGGTGGCACGCTAGCCGAAAACTTGGTGAGCGAAAAAAACGAAATTACGGTTATCGATCAAAATATGAACACGTTGCGCAATCTGCAAGATAGGCTCGACTTGCAAGTTGTGTGTGGCGTGGGATCACATCCAGATGTGCTCAAAAAAGCCGGTGCCGCAGATGCAGACATGTTGATTGCGGTAACTAACAGCGATGAAAGTAACATGATGGCTTGCCAAGTGGCGTTTAGTCTATTTAAAACGCCAACTAAGATTGCCAGAATTCGCTCAGAGCAATACATTATTTATCAAGAACAACTGTTCAAGCACCAAGACATTCCGATCGACCACTTAATTGCACCTGAGCAACTGGTTACGCAAGCGATAAAACGACTTATCGATTATCCTGGCGCTTTGCAGGTGGTTGAATTTGCTGAAGGCAAAGCCAGCCTAGTTGCAGTGAAGGCGTATTACGGCGGCTTACTCGTTGGGCATGCACTTTCGGCACTAAAAGAACACATGCCTAATGTGGATACACGGGTAGCTGCAATTTATCGTCGCGGTAAACCTATCCGTCCATTAGGCTCAACGGTTATTGAAGCCGACGATGAAGTATTTTTCATCGCAGATACTAAGCATATTCGCGCAGTAATGAGCGAACTTCAAAAGTTAGAATCTAGTTACAAACGCATTATGATTGCAGGCGGTGGACTTATTGGCGCCGGTTTAGCTAAGCGTCTTGAAAACAAACATAACGTTAAATTAATTGAATTCAATGCAGATCGTGCCAAAGAACTTTCGGCGATGCTGAGTAAAACAATTGTGTTTCATGGTGACGCTTCAGACGCTAGCCTATTGAGCGAAGAAAACGTAGAGCAGGTTGACGCTTTTATTGCCGTCACCAATGACGATGAAGCTAATATTATGTCCGCCATGCTTGCTAAACGCATGGGCGCAGCAAAAGCGATGGTGTTAATACAGCGCAGCGCCTATGTTGATTTGGTTCAAGGCGGCGAAATTGATATTGCATTTTCACCTCAACAAGCCACAATTTCGGCGTTACTGACCCACATTCGTCGCGGTGATATTGTAAACGTGTATTCGCTACGACGCGGGGCAGCTGAAGCAATTGAAGCCATTGCACATGGTGATGAAAGTACGTCTAAGGTTGTCGGTAAGCAAATTCAAAATATTAAGCTCCCCCCAGGCACAACAATCGGTGCGATTGTGCGCAAAGATGAGGTTATCATCGCGCATAGCGACACCGTTATCAAAGCAAATGATCATGTTATTCTGTTTTTAGTCGACAAGAAGTTTATTTGGGACGTAGAGAAGCTGTTCCAACCAAGTGCGCTTTTCTTTGGTTAAAAAGCGCGCGTGAATTAACTGCGCCAAAATGTTGGAGAAAATAACACCAATAACGAAAATATTTCTAGTCGCCCGAATAACATAGCGACCACCAATAGCCACTTTCCAGCATCGGTTACATCAGCATAGGTGCCCGTTACTGCGCCCAGTCCGGGACCTAAGTTATTGAGCGTTGCGGCTGTTGCAGTAAATGCGGTAATGTCATCCATCCCGGTGGCAATTAACGCCACCATAATGACAACAAAGACAACAGCATAAGCAGAGAAGAAACCCCACACAGCTTCAACCACTCGCTCTGGCATCGCTCTGTCACCTAACTTAACCGCATATACTGCTTTGGGGTGAATAAGTCGGTCAACCTCGCGCTTTCCTTGTAAAAACAATAAGAGCACGCGAATAACTTTCAGACCACCGCCGGTGGAGCCTGCGCAACCACCAATGAAGCTTGAGAATATCAAAACGATAGGCAGAAACGCCGGCCAAGCAGAAAAGTCGGTGGTGGTGAAACCCGCTGTCGTGCTAATTGAGACTGCTTGCAGTAACGCTTGATCGAGGGCCATTTCAGCCGTTTCATAGACCGAATGATAAACTAAAGCTAAAAAGCATAGTGTCACTAAGCTCAACTGAATAGTGAAAAAGGCTTTACACTCTGGGTCTTTAAAGTAATTTCGAATATTTCTACCCGAGACAGCGGCATAATGAAGCGAAAAATTGAGTGCTGCTATCCAAAGGAAAATAACACATACAACATTAACCGCTGCGCTATTGAAATAACCCAAACTTGCGTCGTAGGTTGAAAACCCGCCTATTGCTATGGTTGAGAACGCATGGCAAACCGCATCAAAGAGGCTCATTCCCGCTAGCCAGTAAGCACCAGAACATGCAATGGTAAGTGACAAATAGATGTACCATAAATGCTTTGCAGTGTCGGCAATACGTGGTGTCATTTTTGAATCTTTTACCGGACCAGGTGTTTCTGCACGATACAACTGCATGCCACCAACGCCTAAAATTGGCAAAATGGCAACGGCCAATACAATAATACCCATACCGCCTAACCACTGCAGCTGCTGTCGATAAAACTGCACCGCTTTAGGCAAGTATTCGATGCCTTCTATTACTGTTGCACCTGTTGTGGTTAGTCCTGAAAATGCTTCGAACATGGCGTCCGTAATTGTCATTTGAGGCTGCTCTAATAAAGCGAATGGTAATGCACCAAATGACGCCAGTACAGTCCAAAACAAAACCACAATTAGAAAGCCTTCCTTTGCTCTTAAATCTGCTCGAGAACGGCGGTTTGGATACCAAATAGCAATACCAGTCAGAATAGAAAGCACAAAGGCAAGGACAAAGGCTAAGCCGCTGCCGTCTCCATAAATAAGAGAAATAAACGCAGGTGGGATCATAGTTACGCTGAACAGAGTAACGAGCAGTCCTAAAATACGAATGATGGCGCGGTATTGCATTTACACTATGCCTTTATTGTTATTACTAGCTTATTACAAGGCCACACTTTGACAACTTGATTAGGATAAGTCATGTCAAGGCAGTTTAGTGTCTTATAATGCTGTGTTTATAGCAGCACCAATGGATAAGAGTATTAGCTGCTTTAATCACTATATAAGCGCGCAGTCAGTGCACTAAATAGCCGATGTTAAATTGAATCGGACTGAAATCCAATTTATTTCTCTAAAATCTGAATAATTGCAGAGCCTGAATCACAATAATTCAAATTTGAATAACCTGAAAAGCGTTTTTTTACTAACTTGTTGTTCCCATTGAACAAATAAAATAGTTGAAAATAAAACTTGGAAATACGCCAATTTATGCTAAATTTTAACTGTTACTTCATTCATGCTTTCTTCGAATCTCCGAGTTGTCCATAAGCAAAAAGTAGCTAGCAAAAGTAAGAACCAAGGAATAATAATAAAATAAAAGGATTCAGTTTTCCTCAGTCATTATTGTAGTACTACCCCCATACGGAATACGTTTTTCTGAAAATTAAAACGTATCGGCAACGCTGTTCATCACATTTTAGCCACAGACTTATCCACAGGCTTTAAAAAAGCATTTGGTGGCTACACGTCAATAAATATGGCATTCTTCACTCCATAAAGTATTAACATGAGCAAATGATGGAAAAACAATCAACAAGCCCGTTAGTCCTGGTTGACGGTTCGTCTTATTTATTCAGAGCCTTTCACGGGTTACCTCCTCTCACTAATTCGAAAGGCCAAGATACAGGTGCCATTTATGGCGTAGTGAATATGCTGCGTAGCTTAATGGCAACTTATAAGCCCAGTCATATTGCTGTCATTTTTGATGCCAAAGGCAAAACCTTTCGAGACGACATTTATAAAGAATATAAAGCAAACCGTCCACCGATGCCTGACGAACTGCGTTCACAAATTAAACCGTTGCACAAAATTATCAAAGCGATGGGTTTCCCCATTATCGTTGAAGGCGGCGTTGAGGCCGACGACGTCATTGGTACTCTGGCGCGCCAAGCATCTGCGCAAGGGATCGAATGTGTTATTAGCACCGGCGACAAAGACATGGCGCAACTCGTTGATAAACATGTCACGCTCATTAATACCATGACAAATACAACAATGGATATAAATGGCGTTGTAGAAAAATTTGGTGTACCGGCTGAACTGATCATAGATTACCTTGCAATGAAAGGCGACAAGGTGGACAACATCCCGGGTATCCCGGGTGTTGGCGATAAAAGCGCCGTCGCCATGCTTAACGGTATTGGTGGAGTAAAAGATATTTACGCAAACCTAGACAAAATTGCGACTTTGGAATTTCGTGGTGCTAAAACAATGGGCGCTAAAATAGCCCAGTATGAAGAACAAGCCATGTTGTCTTACCAATTGGCCACAATAGAATGTGCTTTGCAGTTGGAATATGAGCCAGCGACGCTGAACATGGGTGAAATGGATAAGTCTGAACTGCGCATTCTTTTTGCTGAATATGAATTTAAACGCTGGCTAGTGGAAGTCAGTGACGGTGTTGAAGGTAATGCCAGTCCAGTAAGTAAGCCGCTATCTATGGACGCAGAAACATCTGCAGATGATAACGCACAGAATGAACATGCTTCTTTACAAGTAATCGATAAATCTAAATATGAAATAGTGCTAACCCAGCAACAGCTTGGTGAATGGATTACTAAAATGAAGGCCGCGACTTACTACGCCCTAGATACAGAAACCACTAGTGTGGACTACATGCAAGCTGAGTTGGTTGGATTTTCGTTTGCTACCGGCGAAAACACAGCATGTTATATACCAGTGGCACATGATTATCCGGGAGCACCAGAACAGCTTAAACGTGACGACGTGCTGGCACAATTAAAACCTATTTTGGAAGATCCGTCGGCGAAAAAAATTGGGCAGCACATAAAATACGACAAAAACGTGCTCGCCAATTACGGGATTAAACTTCAAGGGATTTTATCTGACACGATGCTCGCGTCATATGTACTGAACAGCGTTGCAACCCGCCATAATATGGACAGCCTGTCGCTAAAATATCTAGGCCATAACACGATTCATTTTGAAGACATTGCGGGTAAAGGTGCAAAACAAATCACCTTTAACCAAATTGCATTAGCAGAAGCAGCTCCCTATGCTGCCGAAGATGCCGATGTAACTTTGCGGTTACACGAAGCACTGCAATTGTTGCTTAAGGACAAAGGCCAATTGCTAACGGTGTTAAATGACATTGAAGTGCCACTGTCATCGGTATTAGCAAAAATGGAACAAAACGGCGTGCTTATTGACAGCCAACTGTTAGGCCAACAAAGCCAAACCTTAGCTACGCGTATTATGGAGCTTGAAAAAGAAGTTCATGAGTTAGCCGGGGAATCGTTCAATTTAGGTTCTACTAAACAGTTACAACACATTTTGTTCGACAAAATGAGCTTGCCGGTGGTAAAGAAAACGCCCAAAGGTGCGCCATCTACGTCAGAAGAAGTACTGCAGGAACTTGCGCTTGAATATGAACTTCCAAAGAAAATTATGGAGTACCGAGGCTTAACCAAGCTCAAAAACACCTACACCGATAAACTACCTAAAATGATCCACCATCGAACCGGCCGTGTGCATACTTCTTATCATCAAGCAGTCACGGCAACCGGCAGATTGTCCTCTACTGATCCTAATTTACAAAATATTCCGATTCGAACATCAGAAGGCAGACTAGTTCGCCAAGCCTTCATTGCGCGTCCTGGTTATAAAGTGGTCGCGGCCGATTACAGTCAAATTGAACTACGTATTATGGCTCATTTGAGTAAAGATAAAGGATTGGTGAGCGCGTTTTCATCAGGTAAAGATATTCATAGCGCCACCGCTGCTGAAGTTTTTGACGTGCCATTGGAAAAAGTCTCAGTAAATGAGCGACGAAGTGCCAAGGCAATTAATTTTGGCCTGATTTACGGGATGTCAGCTTTCGGCTTATCTAAGCAACTTAATATTGGGCGACATGATGCCCAGCAATATATGGATTTATATTTTGAACGTTACCCTGGTGTACTAACCTACATGGAATCAACCAGAGAAGGCGCGAAACTAGCAGGATATGTTAGCACTGTATTTGGTCGTCGATTATACTTGCCCGATATTAAAGCAAGTAATGCGATGCGCAGAAAAGGCGCTGAGCGTGCTGCTATTAATGCTCCGATGCAAGGCACCGCGGCTGATATTATTAAGAAAGCAATGATCGATGTTGATGCGTGGATCAACGATATTAATGACCAAGCAATTTTAATGATTATGCAAGTGCATGATGAATTGGTTTTCGAAATCAAAGAGGATTACGTTGACGAATATGTGGCAAAAATTAAAGCCTTAATGGAAAACGCGGTGCAGCTTGATGTGCCATTAATTGTGGATGTTGGTATTGGTAATAATTGGGATGAAGCTCACTAATAATGCTGATTAATCAGCATATTTGAAGATCATGTACTCCTAACAAAACGACACATCGGGGTTTGATGTACGTCACACAAAGGCTAAGATAACAATACATTCTAGGCTTTTTCAAAGTAATCTGAACTATTTGGGAAATGACTCGTCCTATACTGTGAATGTGTTGTCAATCCCAGACAATTTGCCCCATCGATTTGATGGGGCTTTTTTTTAAGCTTATTATACTGACATATCAACGTTGTCTTTTATCTGTTTTTCAAGCCCGAGCCATTTAAACAAAATCTGCTCTAACTCAGGCACTCCAAGTCCATTAAGTGATGAGAATGAATGCACCGTTACGTCACCACAAAATGCCATAGCGGCTTCTCGAACCATTAAGGTTTGTGCTTTACGCTTGCCTGATTTTAATTTATCGGCTTTGGTCAACAGTATCAGCACGGGTAAATTAACTTCAACAGCCCAGTGAATGAGGTTCTGATCCAAGTCTTTTAGTGGATGACGAATATCCATGAGCACCACAAGGCCTTTTAGGCACTTACGCTGTTGTAAATACTCACCTAACGATTTCTGCCACTTTAATTTCATTTCCAGTGGCACTTTCGCATAGCCATAACCTGGTAAATCAACCAAACGTCGTTCGTCATCAAGCTCGAACATATTAATTAATTGCGTTCTGCCGGGCGTTTTACTGGTTCTAGCCAGACCTTTTTGCCTAGTCAGTGTGTTCAGTGCACTTGATTTGCCTGCGTTAGACCGGCCAGCAAAGGCAACTTCCATTCCATCGGAATTAGTTAGATGATCAATACTGGGTGCGCTGGTTAGGAAAGTTGCTTTGGTAAAATAGGACATGTTTTCACTTTTAAAGAAAGAATGTTGAATTGGAGTTTTGTCAAGTAAAGCCGATATTGAGTGTATTGTAACCAAAAATTTGCGGAAATGGTTACCAATCATTTATTTTATCCATACAAAGCGTGTGGAAGAGTTTTTTTCGGCCGATATTTGTGTACAATACCACGTTCTTCAATGCGATTTGAGAAATATGCTTTGCTAATCACCAGTATAAAGAGATTATGTATGAAAAAACTAGGTTTGCTTGTTTGTTTGATTTTAGGTACGACTTCCCTCGCGTTTGCGAAAGGCGAAGCAGCGGCAGGAAAGGCAAAATCACTAACTTGTGCAGCTTGTCATGGCAGCGATGGTAACAGTTTAATTCCAATGAATCCAAAGATTGCAGGTCAGCATGAAGGTTATTTGGTTAAGCAATTAACTGAGTATAGATTAGCATCACGTACCGGCGGCAAAGAAGGTCGCAACAATGCAGTAATGAATGGCATGGCGGCTGGATTATCTGACCAAGACATTGCTGATTTAGCCGCTTATTTTTCTAGTCAAGACCAAAAAGCAGGCGAAGCACCTGAAGATGTTATCGAAGCGGGCCAAGCTTTATATAGAGGTGGCAATGCTGAAAGAGGGATCACATCTTGTATTTCTTGCCATGGACCAAAAGGAAAAGGCATGGGTTTAGCAGGCTTTCCGGTAATAAGTGGGCAACACGCAGAATACACTAGCTCGCAGTTAAAAATGTTTAGAAATGGTACAAGAGCAAACAGTCACAACGGTATGATGGCTGATATTGCTGCAAAATTGACCGATGACGATATTGACGTTTTATCTAAGTATTTGAGCGGATTATACTAATTTACTTAAATTAATTTTTATTTGTAAATAAGTTGTAAATTTTATTTAATAGGGTATTATCAACTCATCTTTCAGGGGCAGCTCGGCTCTAGCGGTAGTTCTCACTACCAATAGTCAAGCGTTGTCTCTGAAATAATATAATAATAAAGCGTCAGGAAGACCTAGAACAAAGTTCGTTACTATTTCGCTAATAATAATAAAAAGAGAAAAGTAACATTATGAACAACAAAGCACATGATGTGCTATACGGGAGAGGTGTCATTAGACACTGATTAAATTAAGGTGATAGCTTTGGCTATCACCTTTTTTCTTTCTAGATCCCTATCGCGCTTGCAACGGACCACTGATAAATGGCATCACCTCTGGGTACATAAATTGTCTCAGCTAATCAACACTCTAACCATGTAGACCCAGCATTTCTAAATAAATTCCCTGCGCAAAAAAAAGAATTATCAATTACCCTTATCAATAACCCCTCCGGCTCAGGTATAATACCAATAAATCATGAAACATAATCGCTATGCGGTCTCAATAAAAGCGTTTTAATGCGTAAATAAAAGAGAGTAACGGCATCGCAAGTAAGAGGCAAAAATGGCTAGCAAGAAAACTAGAAAAGGCGGGCAAATAGGCACGCCAAAATCGACTATTCCAATAGTACGCACCCCGTCAGACCGTACACGAAAGAAAAATGGTAACAAATCGGGTACTAGAAATAGTGTTATTGAAGCTGCTGAGAGTGCAAGACAGAACCAGAGGAAGGATCCTCGCTTTGGCAGTAAAGTTCCTGTTGATTTATTACGCCATAAAAAAATCAGCAGTCAGGCTGTTGAAAAAAAGGTTACATATAGAACACCAAAGCACGAATTGGAGGCTATTGAAGCTGATGAAAAATTACAAAAACTATTGGATAAGCGAGAAACAAAGGGCTTAGCCAAGTTAGAGCAAGACTATGTGAACATAAATTTGGCTCGTCACTTAGTACTTTGTGGCATGCTGGGAATTGATACTGCAGAAGAAAATGAAGACGAAGGTGATCCACTTGCCGGTTTAGACGCAATTAATATAGATGACTTCAAAGATTAAGCAGAGAAATGATACAAACAATACTTAGTGGTTTTGGGGCGATATTGGTTATCGGCCTAATTATATATACTGGCCGATTGCTTTTTTTGCTAAAGCAACAAAAAGCACGCCAACAAAGCGCGATAAGCAAGCGCGTAGATTCAATGGTGCAAAGCATCCAAACGATTGCGTTTGCAATGCAGCAACAGCAGTGCAACTATTCGGAAGGGGCAATTAGAATATGCAGTTTGCTAAAAGCGCTGCCCATAGAAAACATTCCGGATTACTCACTATCGTTCCCTAAGTTGCATGCCTTATTTGATAAAATTAAAAATTACCCAACTCATGAAGAGCGCGGTGCCTTAAGCAAACAAGAAAGACGTCAACAAGACAAGCAGCGAGAGCAGGTTGAAAGTGAAGCTGAAAGTGGAATTCAGGAAGAAATAGTTAGGTTAAGAGGCTTTAGTTGCTAATCGCAATCAGGTTTTAGTTACACTGCGCTGCAACAACAATAACTTGCCCTCAACATTGGCTTGTTCTGCACCTATTTCTGCGTAGCAAGGACAAGCCACTAAATGATCATTGACCATTCCAACCGCTTGCATAAATGCATAACAAATTGTGCTACCCACAAAACTGAAGCCTGCTTTTTTTAGTGTTTTGGCCATTAGTCCAGATTCTATCGATGCCGTGGCAACATCAGTTTTTGTTTTGCAGTTATTTTTAATAACACGAAAATCGGTAAACTGCCATAAATAAGCATTAAATGGCATTGTCGTTTCTATATTTATATAAGCTTGTGCATTTTTAATTATCGATTGTATTTTTAACTTGTTACGTACTATGCCCTTATTTTGCATTAGATTAGCAACATCACATTCGCTCATCTTAATAATTTGTTGCGGATTAAATTGGTGGAAGGCTTGTTCATAGTTGGACTGTTTACGTAATATGGTTAACCAACTCAATCCGGCTTGTTGACCATCCAAACACAATTTTGCAAACAACTCGCGGCTGCCTAAAATAGGTCTTCCCCATTGTTCATTATGATAAGCAACATATTGAGGGTCAGAGGTTTCCCAGGCACACTTGGTCGTCTCTCGCGGTTTGTTAGTGCTCAAAATATAACTCATTGCTTACTTCCTTGCGCGGTTACCGGTAAAATCCAGATGCACTAGCATAGAGCTTATCGGGCATAAAACTAGTGATTTACGCGTTACAAGACAACGATTTTGTTGAAAAACATGTTTTTACGCGCACACATTGAATATCTGAGGTGCAGGGTTACCAATTGAGTCCACTAGGCGGTATACTCTACAGCTTATTTTTTGCGTTAGTTAAGTTATATTTTTAGGCATTGGCGACCCCGTTGATCAGCAGTGTGTATTTGTCATCCAAATGATGAGTACTGCCTAAAATGATTTGCACAAACGTATATTTGAATTTCACACACTGGGCATAGAAGAATTTAGCACTTATGCAAAAATACGACAGCAAGACCTTTCAAGGTCTTATCCTTGCATTGCAAGACTATTGGGCATCTCAGGGATGCGTTATTATTCAACCTCTTGATATGGAGGTAGGCGCAGGTACATTTCATCCAATGACATTCCTTCGTTCTCTTGGTCCAGAGCCAATAAACAGCGCTTATGTTCAGCCTTGTCGTCGGCCTACTGACGGCCGCTATGGTGAAAACCCGAACCGCTTGCAACAGTATTACCAATTTCAGGTAATGTTAAAGCCCTCCCCTGATAATATTCAGGAGCTCTACTTAGGCTCGCTTGAAATGCTTGGCTTTGACCTTCTGGTACACGATGTCCGTTTTGTTGAAGACAATTGGGAGTCACCAACGCTTGGCGCATGGGGCTTGGGTTGGGAAGTGTGGTTAAACGGTATGGAAGTTACGCAATTTACCTATTTTCAACAAGTAGGGGGTCTTGAGTGTAAACCGATTACTGGCGAAATTACCTATGGTCTTGAACGTTTAGCTATGTATATTCAAGGTGTTGATAGCATTTATGATTTGGTTTGGACTGACGGCCCTATGGGTAGAGTCACCTACGGTGATGTATTTTTGCAGAACGAAAGAGAACAGTCCGCTTATAATTTTGAATATGCTGATGTTGATTTCCTTTTTAAAACCTTTGATGAATGTGAAAAAGCCAGCAATAAATTAATTGACGCACAGCTACCATTACCGGCATATGAGCAAGTAATGAAAGCTTCTCATGCCTTTAACTTATTAGATGCCCGCCATGCTATTTCTGTGACAGAAAGGCAACGCTATATTTTACGTGTTCGTACTTTATCAAAAGCATGTGCGCAGATGTACTATGCAACACGTGAAGCGCTTGGTTTTCCTCTTTGTAAAAATATACAGGGTGAGCATACCAACGCCAATAAACTTGACAGGGGGGCCTAACAATGACTGTTATCAAAGAAAATTTATTAATTGAACTGGGCACCGAAGAATTACCGCCAAAGTCTCTCAAGAAGCTGTCTGAAAGCTTCACACAAAACATGCATGATGAACTGAGTAAGTCTGGTTTTGAATTTGATTCCATTGCGTCGTATGCAGCGCCTAGACGCTTGGCAGTGGTGGTTAAAAACTGCGCTGGGACTCAGCCTGATAGTCATGTTGAAAAGCGCGGTCCTGCGGTAAGCTCAGCTTTCGACGCCGACGGCAACGCGACTAGAGCGGCTCAAGGTTGGGCAAAAGGCAATGGTATAGACGTTGCTCAAGCATCAAGGCTGAAGACCGACAAAGGTGAGTGGCTACTTTATGTTGCAGAAGTCAAAGGTAAAGCATTAAAGGACGTCCTGCAGGACGTTTTACAAACAGCTGTTAACAAGTTACCAATTTCAAAGCCAATGCGCTGGGGGTTGTCATCGGCTGAATTCATACGCCCCGTACATACATTATGTGTGATGTTTGGAGACGAAGTGCTAACTGTCTCATTATTCGGATTAAGGTCTGCAAATCAGCTATCGGGTCACCGTTTTCATGGTCAGCATCGTTTCACATTAGCGCATGCAGATAATTACGCGAGCGCGTTAACAGCACAATATGTGATTGCCGATTACGCTCAACGGACCAATACCATCGAAGCGGCTCTTAAAGCGAAAGCAAAAGAATTGGGACTGCGTCCTGATTATGATCGGGCTCTGTTAGAGGAGATTTCGTCTCTGGTGGAGTGGCCTGTTATTTTGTCAGCGAAGTTTGAAGCTGATTTTCTAGATGTTCCCAAAGAAGCGCTTATTTACACCATGAAAGACGACCAGAAGTATGTGCCGTTATTGAGCGCAGACGGTCAACTTTCATCACACTTTTTGTTCGTATCAAATATTGAAAGTAAAGACCCTATTCAAGTGATTGAAGGGAATCAAAAGGTCATTCGTCCTCGCCTGGCCGACGCCAAATTCTTCTTCGAAACAGATAAAAAGACAACCTTAGCCTCTAAGGCAGAAAAGTTAGCCTCGGTTCTATTTCAAAAAGAACTCGGAACAGTTGCTGAAAAGACTGCACGTTTGGTGGCAATCAGTCAGAGCATTGCCAAGGCATTGGATATGGATCCGACACATGTCTCGCGAGCTGCAGCATTAGCCAAAGCGGATTTGTTGAGTGATATGGTTATGGAGTTCCCAAGTGTTCAGGGGATCATGGGCCATCATTATGCCTTACATGATGGTGAGCATGCAGCAGTTGGATTAGCTATTGAAGAACAATATTTGCCGCGTTTCGCAGGAGATAAGTTGCCAACATCGACCGCAGGTTATGTGTTGGCACTCGCCGAGAAACTTGACACATTGGTTGGTATATTTGGTATTGGTAAACTACCAAAAGGCGACAAAGACCCATTTGCACTGCGTCGTTCTGCAATTGGTATATTGCGTATTCTAGTTGAAAATAGCTTACCACTTGATTTACAAAAGATGGTCGACAGTGTTGTTAGTATTTATGCTGACAAATTGTCGAATACACAAACAGCAACTCAAGTGCATATGTTCTTATTAGATCGATTCAAACCTTTCTATCAAGACCAAGACATTTCAGGAGATGTGGTTAGTGCTGTTATGACACAGCAACCCACTACTGCCATTGATTTCGATGCGCGCATTAAAGCCGTCACGGCGTTTAAGAAAATGGATAGCGCAGTTGATTTAGTAGCAGCAAACAAACGAGTAGCTAATATCTTAAACAAAAATGCTATCGATATCGATGCATTACCTTCTATTAACCCGGCGTTATTTAGCGAAGATGCAGAGAAAGCATTATTTAGCGCTTTAGAAAGTGCACAAAGCGACGTTACTCAACTTATTGAGACCTTGTCGTATGACCAAGTTTTGGCATCGTTGACCGTGTTGAAAACCCCACTGAATAACTTTTTTGATGATGTCATGATTATGACCGATGACGAATTGGTAAAATCAAACCGTGTTGCCCTCGTTGGCAAAGCCAGACAGCTGTTCTTGTCTGTAGCGGACGTTTCTGTCTTAGCAGTTTAAGGGCAAGTGGTGATGCATAAATTTATTAAGTTAACAGTAGCGGTAGTGAGTTTAGCTGCGCTAAGTGCTTGTTCAACTCAGACCGCTAGAAACTTGATCAGCTTTGAGCCAGATAAAAACTACGAGGATATGTATTTGCGCGGTGTCTTTAATTGGTGGGAAGCAAGCGATCAATTTAAGTTTACCCGAGTTCGTCCCGAGTTTTATACCATTACGATTGAGTTAATTGCTGATGGTCAGCCATATGATTTTAAAGTCGCTAATGCAAGTTGGTCGCCGGAGTTTAATTGTGGTTTCGAATACTCACCGCGTAGAGTTGAATTGTATGATGCGGTGGAATTAGTCTGCGAGCAGACCAGTCAAAACATTCAATTTGTGCCAGCAGACACTGGCTTATTTACATTTGAATTTGATATATCAGATAACAACGAACCCGAACTTACCATTACTAAGGCAGATAATTAAGCAAACGGAATTATTGGTGGTCATTTGCAATCCGGTTCTAGGTTCATTTTCGTTGATGGACTTAAATGGTCGAACGATGGTTTGACCTGCATCGCTCAGTTTAGTGCTTGGTGGCGAAATGGCAATACATCTAGGGCGTCGCGCTGCTCTCACACAACAACACGGAGAATGATTTGCTTAAATCGTCATATAGAAGTGCACATTGTTCTTGTGTGAATTTTCCTAATTGTCCTTACTAATTGCGAAGCGGCGATGATCCGTGACTATTGTTCTTAGCGTCATTAACCATCATTACAATTACTATTATATATTTGATAAAACGTCTGTACTTGTATCTCTCCTACACAGTAAGCCATTGATTAATAAATAGTTTACGTTTTATAGCATTATACTGTGGATATTTTTTAATACATTTAGTGAAGTAAATCCCGGACTATTTATTGCTTTAAAATACTCCCTATAGCGATTTTTCTTTTGCGACGTTACAGGCTCGAAACGGAGTTTGATAATATTATTATAAGTAACTGATATATATAGGGTTAGTGAAATATTACGTAGTGGTGATTTTGCAACGTGCATTTTATGCGATTCTGTTAGATTTTTAACCATATCAGATATGATGGTTTAATTTATGGCTTGTTTTCTTGTTCATCTTTTTTAGACATAAAAAAAAGCGCTCACATACGAGCACCTTTCTGATTTTGATATTGTTATACGTCTAAGTTTTCAACATTCAAGGCATTGGTCTGAATGAAGTCTCTGCGTGGTTCAACGTGATCACCCATTAAGGTTGTAAATAATTGATCAGCTGAAATCGCATCCTCAATTTTCACCTGTAACATACGACGTTGCGAAGGATCCATGGTGGTTTCCCAAAGTTGCTCTGGATTCATTTCACCTAAGCCTTTATAACGCTGCTTGTATTGGCCACGTTCAGCCTCTTTAATTAACCATACTAATGCTTCTTCGAAAGTGCTTACTGCGTGTGTTTTTTCACCGCGCTGAATGTAAGATCCTTCCTCCATCAAGCCGTTAATGGTTTCGTTCAACGCTCTTATTTTCTTATATTCAGAACCTTCAATGAAGCTTTGAGTAAACGAGTAATTGTAATCAATGCCGTGCATCTTCATTACGATTTCGAGTTCATTTAATCCATTTTCAGTGGCATTAATGTTAAAGGAAAAACTTTGTCCATCATCTTCAGATGTCCCAAGTTGATCTACTAAAGATTGCCCTATGCGACTTAATTTTTCTTTGTCTCCTAAGCTTTCTGTCGTCATTACTTCTAAATAAACCAGTTGCTTCAATATCGAACTTGGCATTCTACGATGCATTCTACTTATCATAGTCTGGGTAGATTGAAAAAGCTTTACCATACTTTCTAAGCTAACTTCTTTAATAGGCGGTGCATCTGGACTAAAGTAAAGACTTGAGCCATCAACGGCAATCGATGTAATCATGTTATTATATGCTTCATCGTCCTTCAAATACTGCTCTTGCTTCCCTTTCTTAATTTTATACAACGGTGGTTGTGCAATATAAATATAACCACGTTCAATAAGTTCGGGCATCTGGCGGAAGAAAAATGTTAGCAAAAGGGTTCGAATATGAGAACCATCGACATCAGCATCAGTCATTATGATAATACTGTGATAGCGCAATTTCTCAGGATTATACTCGTCGCGACCTATACCACAACCAAGAGCAGTAATTAACGTAGCGACTTCTTGGGAAGATAACATCTTATCAAAACGCGCTTTTTCTACGTTAAGTATTTTACCTTTCAATGGCAGTATGGCCTGGTTTTTACGGTTACGACCTTGCTTAGCAGAACCTCCAGCAGAGTCACCCTCTACTATATATAGTTCAGATAGTGCAGGATCTTTTTCCTGACAATCAGCTAGCTTTCCTGGCAAGCCCGCAAGGTCCAAAGCGCCCTTACGACGAGTCATGTCGCGAGCCTTACGCGCAGCTTCGCGAGCCCTTGCTGCATCAATGATTTTTCCTACAATAATTCGTGCTTCACTTGGATTTTCAATTAAGTAATCACCAAGCTTCTCTCCCATCGCGCTTTCAACAGCAGTTTTTACTTCAGATGAAACTAATTTATCTTTAGTTTGTGAAGAAAACTTAGGGTCAGGAACTTTAACCGAAATGACAGCAGTTAGGCCTTCGCGAGCATCGTCGCCACTAGCACTGGTTTTGTGTTTTTTATTCATACCCTCTTTTTCCATAAAGGTATTTAGTGTTCTTGTTAATGCCCCACGGAAACCAGCTAAGTGAGTACCGCCATCTCTTTGAGGTATGTTATTAGTGAAACAAAAAACATTTTCTTGGAAACCGTCATTCCATTGCATTGCAACTTCTACTGAAATACCATCTTCTCGGTGCAGATCAAAGTAGAACGCTTTTTGGTGAACTACTGTTTTATTTGTATTTAGATATTCAACGAAGGCTTTAATACCGCCAGCATATTGAAAGTGGTCTTTACGACCATCCCTTTCGTCTTCAAGAATTATGGAAACACCTGAATTTAAGAATGAAAGTTCACGAACTCGTTTTGCCAATATATCGTAGTGAAATTCAATATTAGTAAATGTTTCTTCACTTGGCCAAAAGCGAATAGTAGTCCCTGATTTATCAGTTTTACCAGTAGCCGCTAGCGGAGCGCATGGCACTCCCATGTTATATTCTTGTTCAAATATTTCGCCTCTGCGACGAATATTAATAGTCAGTTTTTTTGAAAGCGCATTTACAACCGATACACCTACGCCGTGTAATCCGCCGGATACTTTATAAGAGTTATCATCAAATTTACCGCCGGCGTGCAATACGGTCATAATAACTTCAGCGGCGGAAACGCCTTCTTCTTCATGAATTTCTGTTGGTATTCCTCGACCATCATCGCTTACAGAGACAGAGTTATCAGAATGAATTTTAATTACGATATCTTTACAATGCCCAGCTAACGCCTCATCAATCGAGTTATCAACAACTTCGAAAACCATGTGATGTAAACCAGTTCCGTCATCGGTATCACCGATGTACATACCTGGACGTTTACGTACGGCATCTAATCCCTTTAGAACCTTAATACTGGAAGAATCGTAATTCTGTTCTGACATTTCTTACTCCTCGTTCACTTGGTTATGTTCCACGTGAAACACTTTTTTATCATTATATTTATTTGTGAATTCAAATTGTGAAGTCTCAATCGCCGTCACAAACACCTGTGTATTTGTTTCAAGGATCAAGTCCAGAAAATGCTCCCTCGTTTTCAAATCCAACTCCGCCGCTATATCATCTACTAAGTAGATAGTTGATTTATCACTTAAAGCAGAAAACATTTTCATTTGTGCAATTTGCAATATAGACACTAATATTCTGAGTTGACCCCTTGACAGATTTTCAGAAGCGCTCAGACCATTTACGGTGAACTTAATGTCGCCTTTATGAGGCCCAACCGTGGTGTATCCATATTGCAAATCACGTGACTGTTTAAGCCTAAGAGATTCTTCAAATAGCATGCCCCTATCCCATCCAGTATTATACCTTAGTTCTATCTTGAACTCAGGTATAAATTGACTATAAAGTGCAACAACTTCAGCATTTATTGATGCCAAATAGCTCTTTCTAGCGTCCGAAATCAAATTGCCATATCGGCACAAGGAATCACTCCAATAATCGAACTGTTGACTGTCTATTGCCGTTCCGCTATTTACATGATTTCTTAATAGAGCGTTACGCTGACTTAAGGTTTTTGAATACGCCGACATTAAATCAGAGTAGCTATGTTTCACGTGAAACAATGCCCAATCAACAAAGCGCCTTCTCAGCATCGGTTGTCCAATGATCAAATCACTACTTTGTGGCGTGAAAATCTGCATGGGAATTTTACGAACAACATCTGAGAGCTTCTTGGTTCTCTCTCCATTAATACTAAACTCGAATCCATCAGACTTATTTCTTGAACAACCAATTCGTTGTTCAACGCCCTCTTCGTCAACTAAACGACTAAACACCGTTGCGGTATCAGTGCCGTGTTTAACTATGGAGCTTTGCCGATTTGTCCTAAACGAACGGCCGAATCCTAATAAATGGACCGCCTCCAAAATCGAAGACTTCCCGGTGCCATTAGCACCGTGGATAATATTAAGAGATTTACAGGGGGAGAACGCAACATGCTCAAAATTTCTAAACTGAGCAAGTTGCACTAAGGATAAATGCATAAAGGCTACGATTTGCCCTTGATAGTAATTATAGACGCATAGGCATGATGACATACAACGCTGACTCATCACCTTCCGCATGGATCAGCGCACTTGCATTAGCATCAGATAAATTAAAGATAACGTTCTCTGAATTCAACACATTTAATACGTCGATTAGGTAAGCAACATTGAAACCTATTTCCAAATCCTCGCCTTCGTAATTTACATCAACGACTTCTTCTGCTTGTTCTTGCTCTGGGTTATTCGCTGTTATCTTTAATTCGCCACTTACCAAATTTAACCGAACACCTTTAAATTTCTCGTTTGACAGGATCATCGCTCTCGAAAACGCCGCTTTGAGTAACTCTCTTGAGGACCAAACCGATTTGTCGGAACCCTTAGGTAGCACTCTTCTGTAATCTGGAAAACGACCGTCAACCAATTTACTTGTAAAAATAAAGTCTGTTGAATAGATTCGAATGTGATTGCTGCCGATTTGTACTTTAACCAACGTGTCGTTGTAGTCAATTAAACGAATGATTTCCAATACACCTTTTCTCGGAATAATTACCTGACGTGCAGGCAATGCCGACGCAACGTAATCAAGCGTTGACAAAGCAAGTCGATGGCCATCTGTTGCTACCGTCCGAATAATATGTTCTTCCGTTTCTAAGCTCATACCATTAAGATAGTAGCGAACATCTTGCTGGGCCATTGAAAAATGGGTTTTCTCAATTAACCCTTTTAAGTCTGATTGCTTCACTTCAAACTCGACTTCACCCTCCCAATCGTCAAGGTTAGGATAGTCACTAGCGGACAGTGTCGATAACGTGTACTTGCCTCGACCAGATTTTATAATGGCCTTGTTTTCTTCAACTTCAAAAATGATATTACTTTCACCATTAATACCGCGAATAATATCAACTAATTTTTTAGCAGGAACCGTAATCTCACCATCTGTGAAACTGCCAGAGAGCTTGACACTCGAAATCAGTTCAACTTCTAAATCAGTACCTGTTAACCACAGTGTCCCCTCACTAACCTTAATTAATACATTGGATAATATGGGTAATGTGTGGCGTCGTTCAACCGCGCCAGAGACAAGTTGAAGAGGTTGTAATAAACCTTCACGGCTAATGGTAAATTTCATTTATGTCTTCTCGTTAAAATTATTATGAAGAAAGCGTTCTTATTAAATTTTTATAGTCTTCTTTTATATCATGACTTTCATTACGAAGTTGCACAACTTTTCTTACAGCATGAATAACCGTCGTATGATCTCTTCCACCAAAAGCATTACCAATCTCGGGTAAGCTGTGGTTTGTTAGCTCCTTAGCTAGTGCCATGGCAACTTGCCTAGGCCGAGCAACACTTCTACTGCGTCTTTTCGACAGTATGTCAGCGACTTTGATTTTATAATAATCTGCCACTGTTTTTTGTATATTCTCAATAGTAACTAACTTGTCCTGTAAGGCAAGTAAATCCCGCAATGCATCGCGAACAAAGTCGATTGTAATAGGTCTACCAGAAAAATTTGCGTTTGCTACTACGCGATTTAGTGCGCCTTCCAATTCACGAACATTAGAACGCAATCGTTTAGCCATAAAAAATGCCACTTCATTTGGAAGACGAACATTGCACTCGTGGGCCTTGCGCATCAGAATTGCTACGCGAGTTTCCAACTCAGGTGGTTCGATAATGACTGTTAAACCCCAACCAAAACGTGACTTGAGTCGGTCCTCTACGCCATCAATTTCTTTTGGATAACGGTCCGACGTCAAAATAATTTGTTGATTACCTTCTAACAATGCATTGAAGGTATGAAAAAACTCTTCCTGCGAACGATCTTTATTTGCAAAGAATTGAATATCATCGATTAGCAACGCATCTACTGAACGATAAAAGCGCTTAAATTCTTCTATCGCATTATTCTGTAGGGCCTTTACCATATCTTGAACAAACCGCTCAGAGTGCATGTATACAATTTTAGCATCCGGTTTGTTAGCCAAAATGCCATTACCAACCGCGTGTGTTAAATGCGTTTTACCTAGGCCAGTACCGCCGTATAAAAATAAGGGGTTATATGACTTCCCCGGATTATTGGCTACTTGAATTGCTGCCGCGCGCGCGTACTGATTGGATTTACCCTCAACAAAATTCTCAAAAGTATATTCAGGATTCACGTTACTTTTATGCACATTGACAGATCCCGCAGCAGCATTGCCACGGTCTGTATTTTGATTCATTCCTACCTTACTATTTTGAACCGAATATTGACTAAATCTATTTGACTGTGAATATTCACCCACTTTATTTGCCTGTGAGTATCCCTGCTTACTCTGATTGTGGTTACCCAGATTAATATCGATTCCAGTACCGGCATTTGAGGAAGGAGATGCTCCATTTTGTTTATTTAAAAATGGGTTTTGATTACTACTTCCTGGTGGCTCCGACAAATGACCATTATGTTCGGACTGATTTTTTTGTGCTGCGAGATCATGCGAACCACTGCTATTTTTTCCTACACTGACTTTCCTGCGATCAAAAACAGTTCCTTCCTTATAAGCATCGCTGCCTTGCGGATGCCTTTTATTTGCATGCATCGATTGCGCACGACGATTATCTACATTGTTTTGATTGGTATTTTCGGAAGCGTTGTCGTTGATATGAGCCGGATGACTTTGTGTCTTATTATTTTGAATAGTATCGCCTTGATTGCCATTCTGTGCATTATCAAGGATGTTAGTTTGGTTGCTGGTGTGTGATTGAATGTTATCACTCAATGATGCTTGTCCGCCTAACGTAGTATTACGTGTATGTGCGGAATTTATGTTGACCGAGTCTTCCTGCTGCATCATCGCATTTTGTTGAGCGATACTACGCACTGTTATTATTAGATTAGGTGCATCCTGGCCGTATAATGTCCGAAGGCTTTCAGTGATCATGCCATGATATTTATCTCTGACCCAATCTAGAATAAAATGATTAGTTGCAAATAAATGGAGATATTCACCGTTGAATTCAGACCGAAGCGGCTTTAACCACATATTAAATTGTTCAGAAGGAAGTTCTTCCTTTAGTAACTCCAGGCAATGCTCCCAACTTATACTCAACTGACTACCTCCATTTGGGTCGACTTAAACCAACTAACAAGCTTCACTTCTGACGGCTCACTTTTCTAGCTAGTCTTTTAAAAAGGGCAATAAGAATAGGGGATTTTCACCGATTTATCCACAGATAATTGGGAATTCTTTTAGTTCAATAACCTCTAACCCACCTTAAACTGCTAAATAACTGTTATATAACAACTTTACCTGGGGATAACCTCCTGTATTTGTTCAATTTATTGTATCAGTAACACCATAATACGCAATAATTACGTCCTTTTTACGTCACTCAAACACATATAAATTACTTGCCAGTTAAAAAAATGTGGATAAAAACCACCAATGCTTGATATTTATGCACAATTTAAATAAATACCCCTTTATACGCTGATAAACATTGACAATGCGACTAAGGGTCTCTATCATTCTGCGTCCATTTCCAAGCAAGGTTTCATAAAAGTTGAAACTAATGCTTCAACGCTAAATTGAAACAAGTAGAGATCAGGTCATGAAAAGAACTTTTCAACCAAGTAACTTAAAGCGCAAACGCTCACACGGATTTCGTGCTCGCATGGCCACTAAAAATGGTCGCAAAATTCTTGCAAATCGCAGAGCAAAAGGAAGAGCGAAATTATCAGCTTAATGTGTGAGTAAAACATATTAAACTGGTAAATCACTCATTTCCCAGGGAGTCACGTTTGTTGACTCCCAAAAACTTCTCCTTTGTATTTGACCAAGCCATTCCTGCCGTATCTAATCACATCACTATTTTAGCTCGACACAATGAACACAAAACAGCTCGTTTAGGTATTACTGTACCTAAGAAAAAAGTCAAAAATGCGACTGATCGTAACAAAATAAAAAGAATTATTAGAGAAAGCTTCCGATTACAAAGACATCAGCTACCAAATGTTGATATTATCGTTATCGCGAAACAAGGCATTGGTCAAATGGAGAACCAAGCACTAGTTATTCAATTAGAGAAATTATGGCGAAAGATGACTCTTCGGTGCAATCAACCGGCAAAATAAACCCAGATCCAGACGTCCCAAGGCTTCTTTCTGTGCTAACACTGCCGTTTAGAACATTGATAAAAGTTTACCAAGTTCTGATATCTCCAATGCTAGGACAAAATTGTCGTTTTCATCCGACCTGTTCTTGTTACGCACACCAAGCCTTAGAAAGACACGGATTAGTAAAGGGAACTTGGCTATCTGTAAAAAGAATAATGAAATGTAACCCAATGCATGCGGGTGGGTTCGATTACGTACCTGGCACAATTGACAACGACGACGCGCATTCAGAACGCACTGAGACAGCAGAACCAACGTCAGTAGCAACACCTAAAAATAAACTTTAAAATGAGAAAAATATGGAATCCCAAAGAAGTCTCTTGGTTATTGGCTTATTATTAGTCAGTTATCTATTATGGGTTGAGTATAGGGACGCTTATGGCCCACAGCCAATAACACCCCCTGTTCAACAAACTAGTGCCAGCCAAGGTGTGCCGAGTGTTTCGTCAGCCAATGGAGAAATACCGACACCCTCGTCGATACCCTCCATCGGCAATAACATCGCTAACGACATCCCGGTAAGTGATTCCATCGTGCCGCAAATTAGCGCTTTGGAAACTAACCGTGACCGTTATATTACAATCATGACCGACACACTCGACCTTACAATCGATTTAGTCGGTGGTGACGTAGTGCGTGCTGACCTAGTTAAATATCCAATAACCCAAGGCGAAAATGATTCCTATCAATTACTCAAGCCCGATATTGAGCGACTGCATATTGCACAAAGTGGCTTAGTTGGTAAGTCAGGCCCTGATGCAAATCCAAAAGGCCGTCCTTTATACAGCACCTCAAAGAATGACTTTATATTGGAAGGTGATACCTTAAGCGTTCCATTAACGTGGTCATCAGCAGAAGGACTTAGTGTCACTAAAACCTTTGTGTTCAAACGCGATCACCATGTTGTTGAGGTCAATTATGACATCAAAAACAATACAAATGCCCCTGCAATAATGGCGCAATTCGCACAGCTCAAGCAAACCACCTTAGATCAGCCTGGTGGCAGCATGTTTATGCCTATTTATCGCGGTGGTGCTTACTCTACAAAAGACGACAAATATGACAAATTTCCTTTTGGTGATTTTCAAGACGATAAACTAAATGTCGTTACCATTGGCGGATGGACCGGTATGATTGAGCATTATTTTGTCACTGCATGGGTACCACCACAAGAACAGACCAATACTATTACCAGTAGAATTGTTAATAGTAATTTTGCGATTATCGGATATACAGGACAACCTGTAACCATTGCAGTTAACGGTGAAAGTACGATTTCAAGCCAACTATATATGGGACCTAAAACACAGAGCGTTTTAGCAGCTCTTGCTCCTGGACTGGACCTAACCGTAGATTACGGATTCTTATTTATGATTTCGCAACCTCTATTTTCATTACTAATGTGGATACAGAGTATCGTGATCAATTGGGGCTTAGCTATTATTTGTGTCACTATTGTTGTTAAGGGTGCCATGTACTGGCTAACCAAAAAGCAATATGAATCAATGGCTAAAATGCGTAACTTGCAACCTAAAATGGCGCAGTTAAAAGAGCGTTTTGGAGATGATCGCCAAAAGCTGTCTCAGGCCATGATGGAAATGTATAAGAAAGAAAAAGTAAACCCTATGGGCGGTTGTTTTCCTCTACTTCTACAAATGCCGATATTTTTAGCCTTATACTGGGTGTTGCTCGAAAGTGTTGAATTACGTCACGCCGATTTCATATTCTGGATAACTGACCTATCAGTTGCTGATCCATATTATGTATTACCTATTTTAACTGGTGCGAGCATGTTCTTGTTGCAACGTTTACAGCCCATGACTATCACTGATCCGTTACAACAAAAAATAATGACATATATGCCTGTTGCAATGAGTATTTTCTTCTTCTTCTTCCCTGCTGGGTTGGTCTTGTACTGGTTAGTGAGTAATGTTATTACTCTTGTTCAAGCGAAAATTATCTATGCATCAATGGAAAAAAGAGGCATTAGTAGTAAAGGGCAAACAGACGTAAAATAGTAAGACTGATATACAGTTTTAATTATCTTTTTTTAAAAAGCCTGCTAATTGCGGGCTTTTTTGTCTACGACATTTCAGAATTACTAAACACCGCAGTGGTTACAAGCTACACTAAAGCCACTAACATAACTGACACAAGCTAAGCGCAAAATAACTTTAGAGAGAAAGCCCATGCCTACATTTGATATTGTTTCTGAATTGAACGAAGAAGAAGTCAAGAATGCGACTGAAAATGCAAGCCGCGAATTAACCACTCGCTTTGATTTCAGAAACGTCGAAGCTTCATTTGAATTCAAAGATTCAACCGTCATCATGAGTGCTCAGGATGATTTCCAACTTAAGCAAATGATGGATATACTTCGTAATGCGTTAGTAAAACGTGGAATCAAAACATCGTCTATGGACCGTAATGATAGCAGTCATACTGGCCGGACTCATCGCCAAACTATTGGATTTAAACAAGGTATTGACCAACCGTTAGCAAAGAAAATAGTTAAACTAATTAAAGATAAAAAACTAAAAGTACAAGCCACTATTCAGGGCGAACAACTTCGTGTTACCGGCAAAAAGCGTGACGATCTGCAAGACGTCATGGCACTGTTAAAACAAGAAGACTTGGGTCAACCATTGCAATTTAATAACTTCCGATACTAAGAAATTAGTTAACCGTTATTAGCAAAAACAGGCTATTGATTAAACATGTCATTAAATAAAGAAACCATTGTTGCACAAGCCACCGCGCCCGGACGCGGTGGTGTTGGTATTGTGCGTGTGTCTGGACCTAAAGCACAAGACGTTGCGCTGCGTTTATTGGGTCAATGCCCTCCACTGCGTCAGGCTAGATATTTACCATTTAAAGACCAACATAATAATGTCATTGACCAAGGCATCGCTTTGTATTTTAAGGCTCCACATTCTTTTACAGGGGAAGATGTGTTGGAACTACAAGGCCATGGCGGTCAAGTTGTAATGGAATTATTACTCGACGCTTGTGTTGCCATCTCGGATATCCGCTTAGCTCGACCAGGTGAATTTAGTGAACAAGCCTTTTTAAACGATAAATTAGATTTAACTCAAGCTGAAGCTATTGCCGACCTTATCGACGCAACCTCAAAACAAGCGGCCAAAAGTGCACTTCGTTCGCTTCAAGGTGAATTTTCTCAGCAAATTAATACCTTGGTTGAACAAGTTATTTACCTCCGTATGTATGTTGAGGCAGCGATTGACTTCCCCGAAGAAGAAATCGATTTTTTGGGAGACGGCAAAATTCAAGGTGACTTACTTAAAATCTGTAAACAGCTCGACAGCATTAAACATCAAGCCAAACAAGGTAGCTTAATCCGCGACGGCATGTCTGTGGTCATTGTAGGTAGACCCAATGCAGGTAAGTCGAGTTTACTCAATGCACTTTCAGGTAAAGAATCTGCGATCGTAACTCACATCGCGGGTACTACTCGTGATGTACTAAAGGAACATATTCATATTGATGGAATGCCATTGCATATTATCGACACCGCTGGGCTGCGCGAAAGCACCGATGAAGTCGAAAAAATTGGTATAGAGAGAGCTTGGACTGAAATTGAGAAGGCCGACCGTATTTTATTTATGGTAGACAGCAACGAGGAAAAAGCAGACCAACCCAGCGCTATATGGCCAGAATTTTACGCTCGCCTGCCCGCTAATCCAAACATCACCGTTATTCGTAATAAATGTGATGAAAGCGGTGAGACGATTGGTCTATCAACAAGTGCTACTTACCCTGTATTACGTATTTCAGCAAAGCAACAACACGGTATAAATGAGCTCAGAGACCATTTAAAGCAGTGTATGGGCTTTGAGCAAGCGGGAGAAGACCAAGTCATCGCACGGCAACGTCATATTATCGCATTACAACAAGCTGATGAGCATATAAAACTGGGCAAATCACAACTTGAAGATAATATGGCAGGGGAATTACTTGCTGAAGAGTTACGTATAGCACAACAGTATTTAAATGAAATCACCGGTGAATTTAGTTCAGATGATTTATTAGGTAAAATATTTTCATCCTTTTGCATTGGTAAATAACCTTTGTCATATAAATACACTCACTCAATATCTGGTCGTTTTTGGTTGAGGTATTTACAACACTGCTTAATATCAACAATATATTGTTTCAGGTTATCGATTTCCAATACAAATATTAAATTACAATAGCATTCATCATTTAAGGTAATTACATGCACTTCGATATCATGGTAGGTTCTGTACTAGGCGCTTCGGAATATGTCGCAGAAGCAATATTGGTTAGCATTATTGAAATTGGTCATACAGGTGAATGTCACTTTGAACCTAGCGTGTCTACGTTGAATAAAGACCATGTATTATTGATATGTACTTCTACGCATGGCGCGGGTGATTTGCCTGACAATATTGCCCCTTATGCTAAGGCGCTTCAACAGCATGATTTAACCGGTTTTAATGCCATGATTATTGGACTTGGCGATAGCAGTTACGATACTTATTGCGGCGCTGCAATGAAAATGGAAACCTTACTTGTTGAAAAAGGTGTAACTTTGCTAAGTGAACCCCTGCATATAGATGTACTGCACCACCCTATTCCTGAGGAAGTTGCAGTCGAATGGTTTGTTGCACAATTAGATAAAGTAATAGGTGAATAGTCATTAGCATGAATAGCTTAGAATTAGACGCCCTTCAATTATCCATGAGCAATCATGCTAGAGCACTCTATAGTGTTTATTTAGTATCCAAAAGTAAATCCATGAAAGGTAATGTTACACTTTCTTATAAAGATATTATGGATTTTTTGAATGGTAAGGAAGAAGTGGTGACTTTAGGACGACAAGTTAATTCATTACTTAAAGAATTAGACAGCGTTGGGCTAATTAGGATTAATCACGAGCAATCTTACAAACGCAGTTTGAATAATCAAGTAATTCATTTGCCATTAAGTATTAGTAAAGACCTTTTTGACATCAGCACAGACAAACACCAGAGTTTTATTAAAATGAATATCAACTGGCGACCAGATGCTGATTTATTCGAGCAACTTTGCCAGCTTGTCGGCGTTATTGATAAAGGTTATTCTGCTGATGAACTGGGTGAATACATTGCTTATTGGTTAGGTTATCCTGAAAAACAATTTACTGATTATCAGTGGACACAAAAATTTGTGTTAAATATAAAGCAGCGCCGTCAACGACTGCCTGTTAATAAAGAACAAACCAAAGTAGGCCACCAGTGGATAACACCACAGGCAGGTATTGAAATAGATGACAACGTTAAACAACTAATTGAAAAATACAGCGGGAAATCATGAAAAGTCTAAACGATAGGATTAATGAATTGGCCAAGTCTTTGGGAAAAGATCCCGAACCTGAAGCTCAATTTAACTATAAAGAACGTCGTCAAGAATTTGATCGTTTAGCCAACCAAGATGTTCAAAAATTACAACAAGAGACTCGACTTCAGCGCGTACAAAAGATACACGGTAAATCAGAGCTAGACCCAAAGTGGACTTTTCACAATTTAATTGAAGACGCACAAGATGTTGTTGAAGCTATCAATATAGCAAAATCATTTATTGCAGCTCATGCCGATGCAAGCTGGCGCAACAGTGGCGCTCATATGATGATTTTTTACGGTGACTATGGTCGTGGTAAATCACATATTGCAGGGGCCATCGCTCATCAGTTAATAGACCAGTACGAAACTACCGTGATGTACCGTCAATTACAAACACTGTTAGAAATGCGATTCTCGTCTTACGATTTCCAATCTGCCGACAGTGCTCCAGAAAAATTCCGTCAAATAAACAAACAACTACAAGAAGTTGATTTGCTAATATTAGATGAAGTTTGCGTCAATGAAACAATGCTTAAAAAAACCACACAAAGCTGGCTAGGTAGTTTATTGCGACAACGCCTTATTGATAATAAAAACTGTATTCTTATTACCAACCATAATTTAAAAGACCTTGAAACTGCCTTAGGTCGATACTGTTTTGAATCAATTAAAGAGTATGATACTTATAAAGTGCGTTTCCAAGGCCCTAGCAGACGTAAGCAAGTCGTTCCTGACTATGCAGAACCAACCAGTGGCAATCAATACCAGCCTAATCAAGTACGCTAGTTCAGCTCAATGGTGAGAACATAGCAGGGTTGCTCATCATCCTTACTAAATTTAGCGTTAATACCCCTTAGCTAATATTATCCGCTACCCTATTTTTTTCCTGTAAATACTAACTCATCGCAACAAAATCCATAAACCAACCTGAAGTTCTGTTGTCTTTAGTATCACTTTCTTTATTATTTGTGCCTACAGAGCTGACTTTAATGATGACATTGGCATCATTTTACAAGCAGCATTCCGTTTTTTAGCTATAAACAGTCAAAAAAAATGACTACCTTAAAAAATTTAACGGTTCTATATTAACCATTAGTACCTTTATTAACTATGTTTTAGTACCAAAATAGAAATGATTCCTATGTTCATAATGATAATTTCAACTACTGAAAATGGTTATATAAGCGTTAATGTTACTTGTAAAATCGAAAAAACATGAATTACGGGGACCCATATATTGACCTGCTTTACCTTATTTTTTTACTTTATTTGAAGGTAAGGTTTTTCATTACTTTGTAAGCAAGTAAATTATTGTGCATAAGTACCTAAACATCAATAAAACAATCTACGTATTCCATAAGAAGCATTGATCTAGGACACTGACGATGAGTACAACTCATTATTTTCTAATTTCATATACAAGTTATACACAATATTTACACCTGTTCTTCAGTATTGTGGATAAGATCGATCCTAAGTTGTACAAAAGTTATGATCATTCACTGGACAATTTTAACGGATATTCTGCTTGTGGATAAAAGGGCTAGTTATACATAGCATATACCCAACCTACACCCTCTTGATCACAGGGTTTGAAGTGTTCTAACTTATTGATTTTTAATTTAAATAAACACTTATAAACAGAAAAGTGCTTGCCTAATAATAATAATAATAAACTATATATCTAAGATCTTTGTTTTTATTAAGCAAAACGCAAAGCCAATTTTAGCCTTTTTTTTTACTAAGCAAAAAATCAATAAATTGAGGCTAAAAACATACAAAAATGTTTAAGCATCTAACTAGACTACTTTTAATTTTCAACTATTGTTTAGCATAGGTAATTCAATTCACACTCAATCTATCTTATAAAAAATGAACCCAACTTCAACTTGTGTTCGAATCATAAGGATTCCAAATAAGGTTAAACTCGTATACCATGTGAACCCCGTTTTTTCGGGTTGTTTTAAATATTTTTTTTAGCGTTAGATATAATATAACCAGATCAATAAATTGATTGGGTACTAACACTAACTAAGCTGTTTGTTTTACCGTGATTTTAATTGAGGCAATTGCACATGTTTTACCAACAAGATTTTGATGTCATTGTTGTCGGTGGTGGTCATGCTGGAACTGAGGCTGCAACAGCCGCGGCTCGCATGGGCGTAAATACCTTATTGCTTACTCACAGTATTGAAACGCTTGGACAAATGTCATGTAATCCTGCCATAGGTGGTATTGGCAAGGGACATTTAGTCAAAGAAATCGATGCCCTTGGTGGCGTTATGGCAAAAGCAACCGATAAAGCAGGTATCCAGTTTCGAACATTAAATTCAAGCAAAGGACCTGCAGTGCGAGCAACCCGTGCACAAGCTGATAGAAGCTTGTATCGTATGGCGGTTCGTCAGGTACTTGAAAACCAACCCAACTTAACTCTATTTCAACAATCATGTGATGATCTTATCGTAGAGAATGATTGTGTTGTTGGCGTAGTTACACAAATGGGTTTGAAATTTAGAGCAAAAACAGTGGTGATCACCGTCGGTACTTTTCTCGGTGGTACTATTCACATTGGCATGGAAAATTACAAAGGTGGAAGAGCTGGCGACCCTCCATCGAATGCACTAGCAGTAAGACTTCGTGCCTTGCCATTTAGAGTTGGCAGACTTAAAACAGGGACCCCTGCTCGCTTAGATACGCGTACGCTTGATTATTCAAAAATGCAGGCACAGCCAGGCGATACACCGCTTCCTGTATTTTCATTTACGGGTAAAGCAGAGGATCATCCTCGTCAAATTCCTTGTTACATAACTCACACCAATGAAAAAACCCATGATATTGTGCGTTCTGGCTTAGACAGATCGCCTATGTATACGGGCGTTATTGAAGGTGTAGGACCAAGATATTGTCCGTCAATTGAGGATAAAGTAGTTCGTTTTGCAGATAAAACATCACATCAGATATTTGTTGAGCCTGAAGGATTGACCAGCGTTGAAGTATATCCAAATGGAATATCAACGAGTTTACCTTTTGATATTCAAATGGCGTTAGTTCGCTCAATTAATGGGTTTGAAAATGCACACATTATTCGCCCTGGTTATGCCATAGAGTATGATTTTTTTGATCCACGTGATTTAAAGCAAACACTTGAAACTAAATTTATTGGTGGATTATTTTTCGCGGGTCAGATTAACGGTACAACTGGCTATGAAGAGGCTGGAGCACAAGGTTTAGTAGCGGGCGCAAATGCCGCATTGCAGTGCCAAGGAAAAGACGGTTTTGAATTGCGTCGCGATGAGGCCTATATGGGTGTGTTAATTGATGACCTGGCCACAATGGGCACCAAAGAACCTTATCGTATGTTTACCAGCCGAGCGGAGTACCGGTTGTTACTTAGAGAAGATAATGCTGATGTTCGCCTGACTGAAAAAGGCAGGGAAATTGGTCTTGTTGGAGATGAACAATGGGCATATTTCCAGCAAAAAATGAACAGTGTTGAGCTTGAAAAGCAAAGACTAAAATCACAATGGATACATACTAAACATGAGTCGTTAGAGCAACTCAATGGCATGTTAAAAACGCCTATTAGCCGTGAGCATTCTCTCGAGGAGTTAATAAGACGTCCTGAAATGACCTATGCCAAACTAACCAGTATCGAAAGTTTGGGGCCAAGTATTAGTGATCCCAAAGCAGCAGAACAGGTTGAAATTCAAATAAAATACGCGGGTTATATAGAGCGTCAGAAAGATGAAGTTGCAAAATCATTGCGCCATGAAAATTCACTATTGCCAATTGACTTTAACTTTTCGCAAATTTCAGGTTTATCAAATGAGGTCGTTGCTAAATTAAGTGATGCTCGACCAGAAACCATTGGAAAAGCATCGCGTATTTCAGGTATTACACCCGCTGCAATTTCGCTGTTAGTGGTATATTTAAAGAAACACAATATGTTATATAAAGCTGAGAAACAAACGGCCTAATGATTACAAACAAACATAACTCTGCCGCGTTTGATGTACTGTCAGATTCATTTGATAAGATGGTGGCGGATTTAGATTTTGTTGTTTCAACACTGCAAAAGAAACAGCTCATAGAGTTTGTTTTATTAATTAATAAGTGGAATAAAGCCTACAATTTAACCTCAGTCAGAGACCCGCACGACATGCTTATCAAACATATATTTGATTCAATTGTTGTTTCACCTCATTTACAAGGTACTCATTTTGCTGACATTGGCACTGGGGCTGGACTACCAGGCATTCCGTTAGCTATCATGAATCCAGATAAAACATTTCTGCTGATTGATAGTTTAGGTAAGCGCGTTCGTTTTATTAGGCAAAGTTTGTACGAGCTAAAAATAAGCAATGTAACTGCTATTCAAACCCGAGTTGAAGACCTTAAATTGGAAAAACCACTTGATGGCGTGCTGAGCAGAGCTTTTGCATCACTCAGAGATATGCTGCATTGGTGCCAATATTTAACCGATGAAAATGGAACATTTTTAGCATTAAAAGGTCAAGTTAACCAACTTGAACTTGACGAAATTCCTACAGGCTTTAAAGTGGTAGATTGTATCAACCTTGGTGTGCCAAATTTTCAGGGTGAACGGCATTTAATTAAAGTGAAAAAAACCAAGTAGCCTACTGTGTTGCTTATCGGTTATTGAAATAGATTTTTAGTTAAAAGTGGTACGTAACAACTGTCAAAAAATGAAATGTGACGAAATCACAGTGGTCTTCAACTCATAACAAACGGAATACATTGTGGCGAAAGTCATCTCTATCGCGAATCAAAAAGGTGGTGTTGGTAAAACAACGACTGCGGTTAACGTTGCTGCGTCAATGGCAGCGACAAAGCGTCGGGTATTGCTGATTGATCTCGATCCACAGGGTAATGCCACTATGGGTAGTGGCGTCGACAAGTACGACGTTGAAAATACATGTTATGAATTGCTCATTGAAGATGTGCCCGCCAAAGAAGTTATTATTAAAAATACAGCTGGAAAATACGATCTGATTGCAGGTAATTCTGATGTCACTGCTGCCGAAATTAAATTAATGGAAGTATTTGCACGTGAATTACGGTTGCGCAGAGCACTTGAGAGCGTACAGCATGATTACGATTATATTTTTATAGATTGTCCACCGTCGTTAAATCAACTTACCGTAAACGCAATGGCCGCCTCGGATTCAGTACTTGTACCTATGCAATGTGAATATTATGCTCTGGAAGGATTAACGGCATTGATGGACACTATTCATAAGTTAGCTTCAGTGGTTAATCCAAATTTAAAAATTGAGGGCGTTTTAAGAACCATGTATGACCCCCGAAATAGATTAGCGAATGATGTATCAGAACAGTTAAAACGTCATTTTGGCGATCAAGTGTATCGTACCGTTATTCCACGCAATGTTAGGTTGGCAGAAGCACCAAGTTTCGGAACGCCAGCAATGTACTATGACAAATCATCAACTGGCGCTAAAGCTTACTTAGCGCTAGCAGGTGAGATACTACGTCGACGTGTTACTTAATATTTATTTTAGTAAGTAAGCGCTTACTGTCATTGAAAAATATATTATTAAAAATAATAAATAGTGAGAAGTTTAAAAATAGCTCATTAAGAAATATCAGAGGTTAGGATGTCACCAAAAAATAAAGGCTTAGGTAGGGGCTTAGACGCATTACTTGCAACTAGTCGCAGTCATGCCGACAAACAACGACAAGCCGCAGAAAATGCGTCCGGTGAACAAAATGAACTAAAACATATTCCCATTGAGTTTATGCAGCCGGGTAAATACCAACCTAGAAAAGATATGTCATCCGAAGCGCTTGAAGAACTCGCCGCTTCGATCCGCTCACAAGGTATTATTCAGCCTATTGTTGTGCGTCAAATTAACACTGACAAATATGAAATTATTGCCGGTGAGCGCAGATGGCGTGCAGCACAGTTAGCTAAATTAGACGTTATCCCGTGTTTAATTAAAGACGTTGCTGACGATGCGGCTGTGGCAATTGCATTGATTGAAAATATTCAGCGTGAAGACCTCAATGCGATGGAAGAAGCTCAGGCGCTAGACCGACTTATGATCGAGTTTAACTTAACTCATCAGCAAGTTGCCGATGCCGTGGGTAAGTCTCGTACGACAGTGACTAATTTATTGCGTTTGAACAGTTTACGAGATGACGTCAAGCGTTTACTTGAGTATGGCGATATTGATATGGGTCACGCGCGCGCACTGTTAGCACTTGAAGGCGATGTGCAATCAGAGATTGCTAAACTTGTTGCTGATAAAGGATTAACAGTGCGAGAAACTGAGAATCTGGTGAAAAAAACGCAATCAGATATTGACAATCCGACACCTGAAACACCCAGTAAAGACCCCATAGTTGACCCAGACGTTAAACGCTTAGAAACCTCATTATCAGAAAATTTTGGTACGCATGTGCAAATAGCGCATAACCGTAAAGGCAAGGGTAAGCTAGTTATTAACTTTAGTGATTTAGAACAACTAGACGGTATTTTAGAGAAAATGGCAGTTAAAGATCGGTAAAACCTGATGAATAGATCGGTTTTTCTTGCTTGTGAATTTACATTATTTATTCTTTTGCAGAAACTGCACCAGTATAGTGAAAAATTTGCGAAGTAGTTGAATTCCTCTGTTATATCAGTATACTTCTCGCGCCTTTGAGTGGGTATGTATTTTAAGATGGAACGGTACTTGTGAATTTGGCCGATAAAGGGCAACAATTAGCTAAAAAAGGAATTATTGCGCAATTTATAACTTCATTAGTGTTAATAGTGATTGTTTTTTGCGTCAACCCAGACCACACGGTAGCGGTCGTTATTGGTTCTATCACATTTATAATACCGCATAGTTTTTTCGCGTATTGGACATTCCGATACGCTGGTGCGACAAAAAGTAGAATTGTCGCACAAAGTTTTAACCAAGGTTTAAAAATTAAATTGGTTCTAACAACCGTATTTTTTGCTATTGCATTTTCTCAACTAAATACAGCACCGTTTCCTGTATTTGGTGCTTATGTGGTCGCAATGTTAAGTCAATGGTTCGCCATGGTCTGGTTAAGTCGAAAGTCTTAAAGACAACGCACTTAATTAATGTAAATATTTTTAAATTATACAAAGCAGGTTAAGCAATGGCTTATTACGAAACAACGCAAGACTACATTAATCACCATTTGACCAATGCTAGGATGTGTTCAACCGACGAAGGGATCGTTTTCAACAAAGCGTGTGAAGACGTTGGCTTTTGGGTTTGGCACATAGATACAATTGGTTGGTCCGCGTTCATCGGTATTTCTTTTCTATTTTTGTTTTGGCGAGTAGGTAAGAAAGCAACAACGGGAGTGCCAACAAAGACTCAGGCTTTTGTTGAAATGGTGGTAGAGTTTGTCGATGACAGTGTGAAAAGTTCCTTTCACGGTTCGAGTAAATTAATTGCGCCCTTAGCACTAACAATTTTCGTTTGGGTTTTACTAATGAACTTAACGGACTTACTACCTGTTGATTTATTCCCATGGATTGCCGGTATGATTGGTCAGTACGGTTTTGGTATGGACCCGAAAGACGTGTACATGAAAATTGTACCCACTACTGATATCAACACTACGTTTGCGCTGTCAATCGGTGTATTCATACTCATTATATTTTATTCTCTTAAGATCAAAGGGATAAAAGGTTTTACTAAAGAACTAACGATGCAGCCACTCAACCACTGGGCATTTATTCCTTTTAATTTCGTGATCGAAACAGTGACTTTGTTAGCTAGACCATTATCACTATCGTTACGTTTGTTTGGTAATCTTTATGCCAGTGAACTGATATTTATACTAATCGCGACTATAGGCTATCTTCAGTTACCACTGCACTTCGCCTGGTCAGTATTCCATATTTTAGTGTTACCCTTACAAGCCTTCATTTTTATGATGTTAACCATCGTATATTTGAGCCTGGCATGCGAAGAACACTAGGTTTATATTTTTACATTTTTACATTTTTACATTTAACTTAAATCGGAGATAACAATGATCTACATCGCAGTTGCTATAATCATCGGAATGGGTGCACTAGGCACCGCACTTGGTTTCGGAATTATGGGGGGCAAATTCTTAGAGTCGTCTGCTCGCCAACCTGAGCTTGCACCTCAACTACAGGTCAAAATGTTTATTTTGGCTGGTCTGATCGACGCTATATCGATGATCGGTGTTGGTATAGCTCTTTACATATTATTCGTTGTTGCTCCTACTTTAGGCGGAGTCTACTAACAATCTATTTTAGGTTAACGAATAAACAATAGGAGGAGCGGACGTGAACTTTAACGCCACTCTAATAGGTCAGCTCATCGCATTCACAGTGTTTGTAGCCTTTTGCATGAAATATGTATGGCCGCCAATCATTGCTGCGATTGAGGAAAGACAAAAGAAAATAGCAGATGGTCTTGCTGCGTCTGAACGCGCAGAAAAAGATCTAGAGTTAGCTCAATCAAGCGTGACTGATAAACTTCGTGAAGCCAAAGATGAGGCCAGCAAGATTATCGATCAGGCGAAAAGAAGAGCGTCTCAGATTATAGATGATGAGACTCAGCGAGGGCATACCGAGCGCGAAAATATTATCGCTCAAGGTTATGCTGAAATTGAAGCTGAAAAGAATCGCGTTAAAGAAGATTTGCGCAAGCAAGTTGCTGTGTTAGCTATTTCCGGCGCTCAGAAAATTTTAGCACGTGAAATTGATGCACAAGCGCACAGTGACATTGTTGAAAAACTTGTCGCCGAGCTTTAGGAGAATGAGCCATGTCTGAATTGACAACAGTTGCTCGACCTTATGCTATAGCTGCGTTTAATTTCGCAGTTGAGAAGTCCGCCATAGACGACTGGCAAGCGATGTTAGCTTTTGCTGCCGAGGTATCGATGAATGACAATATGCATCATTACATGTCTGGCGCAGTAGCCTCAGGACTCGTTACTGATGTATTTACTAAAGTCTGTGGTGAACAACTCAACGAACATGGTAAAAACTTAATCAAAGTTTTAGCGGAAAATAATCGCCTTACGCTGCTACCTGAAATATCAACACTGTATAACGAGCTCAAAATAGAGAGCGAAAAACAAATTAACGTTGATGTTTTATCTGCAGCCATATTGAGCGAAGCACAATTAACAAAATTGAGCGCTGCCTTAGAAAAGCGATTTGACCGTAAAGTACAGCTTAATTGTAGCGTGGATCCGACTCTTATTGCCGGCATGATTATAAAAGCTGGCGATACCGTGATAGACGGCTCCGTAAATTCACAATTGAACCGTCTTAACGACGCGTTACAAGCATAACGGGAATATAAGTATGCAACTTAATTCTACAGAGATAGCAGAACTGATTAAGAAACGAATTGATCAGTTCGAAGTAGTAAGTGAAGCTAGAAACGAAGGTACTATCGTTGGTGTCAGCGACGGTATTATTCGTATAAATGGCCTTGCAGATGTAATGCAAGGTGAAATGATTGAATTACCAGGTGGTCGCTATGCGATCGCATTGAACCTTGAGCGAGATTCAGTAGGCGCCGTTGTAATGGGTCCTTATATTGACTTGCAAGAAGGTGACAAAGTGAAGTCTTCTGGTCGTATTCTTGAAGTACCCGTTGGACCAGAATTGTTAGGCCGAGTTGTTAATACACTTGGTGAGCCAATTGATGGTAAAGGTACGATTAATGCTACGACTTTTGAACCGGTCGAAAAAATTGCCCCAGGCGTAATTGAACGTCAATCAGTTGATCAACCTGTGCAAACTGGATATAAGTCTGTTGACGCTATGATCCCAGTCGGCAAAGGTCAGCGTGAACTTATTATTGGCGATCGCCAAACTGGTAAGACGGCGCTAGCCATTGATGCGATCATTAACCAAAAGGGCACAGGCGTTAAATGCGTTTACGTGGCTATTGGTCAAAAATCATCTACTATCGCTAACGTAGTGCGCAAGCTCGAAGAGCATGGCGCTATGAGCCATACTATCATTGTTGCTGCCTCAGCTTCTGAATCAGCTGCTTTGCAATATCTAGCGCCTTATTCTGGTTGCACAATGGGTGAATATTTTCGTGACCGCGGCGAAGACGCTTTAATTGTTTATGATGACTTGTCTAAGCAAGCTGTTGCGTACCGTCAAGTTTCATTGTTGTTGCGTAGACCGCCTGGCCGCGAAGCTTATCCTGGTGACGTATTCTATTTGCATTCACGTTTATTAGAACGTGCCGCTCGTGTAAACGCTAATTACGTTGAAAAGTACACCAACGGTGAAGTAAAAGGGAAAACCGGGTCACTTACCGCTTTACCTATTATTGAGACACAAGCAGGTGACGTATCAGCATTCGTTCCGACTAACGTTATCTCTATTACCGATGGTCAAATTTTCTTAGAAACTGATTTGTTTAACGCCGGTATCCGTCCTGCTGTGAACGCTGGTATATCGGTATCTCGCGTTGGTGGTGCTGCGCAGACTAAAATCATCAAAAAGCTTGGTGGTGGTATACGCTTAGCATTGGCTCAATATCGTGAACTGGCAGCATTTTCTCAGTTTGCGTCTGATCTTGATGAAGCAACAAGAGCTCAATTAGAGCACGGTCAACGTGTAATGGAGCTCATGAAGCAGAACCAATATGCGCCGCTTTCTGTTGCTGAAATGGCTGTCTCTCTTTTTGCTGCTGAAAAAGGTTATTTGCGAGATATAGAACTTCCCAAAGTTCTTGATTTCGAATCAGCTCTGCACTCATTTATGAATAGTGAGAAAAAGGAACTGATGGATACTATTAACCAAAGTGGTAATTATAATGACGATATTGAAAGTCAGCTAAAAGAAGCATTTGATAATTTCAAATCAACTCAAAGCTGGTAATTACACAACCCCAATGCACGCGTTGGGGACTGTTGTAGCGTAATTGGAGAAGGTTTCATGGCAAGCGGAAAAGAGATTAAAGGTAAAATTGGGAGTATTAAAAACACCCAAAAAATTACCAGCGCGATGGAGATGGTTGCCGCCTCAAAAATGAAAAAGGCACAGGAACGCATGGCTTCAGGGCGTCCCTATTCCAAAAGTATGAAAACGGTCATCGGACATATTGCAAATGGTAACCTAGATTTTAAGCATCCGTTCTTAGAAGAGCGAGAAGTGAAGAATGTTGGCTTCATTGTAATATCAACTGATAGAGGGTTGTGTGGTGGCCTAAACACCAATGAATTTAAAGCTGTTTCTACGCGTATTAAAGCTTATCAAGATGAAGGCAAAGGACTGTACTTTGCCGCGTTAGGTGCGAAAGCAGTGACTTTCTTTTCACGCTTTGGTGGCAATGTATTGGCAGCGGAATCTGGATTGGGTGATAAGCCTAGTTTAAGTGAAGTTATCGGTACTGTAAGAGTCATTCTTGATGCTTATGAGAGCGGTAAAATAGATAAAGTTTATTTGGTAAACAATCGCTATGTAAATACGATGACCCAAGAACCCGTAATTAGTGAGTTGTTACCCCTTCCTAAAGATGAAGAGGCGCAACGTCCGCATAGCTGGGACTATATTTATGAGCCTGATGCGGATGAGATCCTGACTGCGTTACTTGGTAGATATATTGAAACAGTAGTTTACCAAGGTGTTGTTGAAAACGTAGCCTCAGAACAAGCTGCGCGTATGGTTGCCATGAAGGCAGCTACAGACAATGCAGGTGACCTTATTGATGATTTGCAATTAATATACAACAAGGCTCGCCAAGCGGCGATTACACAAGAAATTAGTGAAATCGTTTCGGGTGCCGCTGCTGTTTAAGCGCATTGTGGGCTACTTAGGTTAAGCAAAATTTTTAGGAATTAAGAGGACAAATTATGAGTCAAGGCAAGGTCGTCCAAATCATTGGTGCTGTCGTGGATATCGAATTTCCACAGGATTCAGTTCCAAGAGTATATGACGCACTAAAAGTAACCGAAGGTGACTTAATGGGCTTAACTCTCGAAGTACAGCAACAATTGGGTGGTGGCGTAGTGCGCACCATTGCGATGGGAAGTACTGACGGTTTACGTCGTAATTTAGCAGTAGAGAACAGTGGTGAAGGGATCCAAGTGCCTGTAGGTATAGCCACTTTGGGTCGTATCATGGATGTACTTGGAAACCCTATTGATGAAGCTGGTCCCATTGGTGAAGAAGAGCGCATGTCTATTCATCGCGAAGCACCGAGTTACGAAGAGCAATCAATTTCTATTGAGCTATTAGAGACGGGCATTAAAGTAATAGATCTTATTTGCCCATTCGCTAAGGGTGGTAAAGTCGGTTTATTCGGTGGTGCTGGTGTTGGTAAAACGGTAAACATGATGGAGCTTATTCGTAACATCGCTATTGAACACAGTGGTTTCTCAGTATTTGCTGGCGTTGGTGAGCGTACTCGTGAAGGTAACGATTTCTATCACGAAATGAACGAATCAAATGTACTGGATAAAGTGTCACTTGTTTACGGTCAGATGAACGAGCCTCCGGGTAACCGCTTGCGTGTTGCTTTGACAGGTTTGACAATGGCTGAAAAGTTTCGAGACGAAGGTCGAGACGTACTTTTCTTTGTTGATAACATCTACCGTTATACATTAGCCGGTACTGAAGTATCAGCACTCCTTGGTCGTATGCCATCAGCAGTAGGTTACCAACCTACCTTAGCTGAAGAAATGGGTGTATTACAAGAACGTATTACCTCAACAAAGACAGGATCAATCACGTCTATCCAAGCAGTATATGTACCTGCAGATGATTTGACGGATCCATCACCTGCAACCACATTTGCTCACTTAGATGCAACGGTTGTATTGTCACGGGATATTGCCTCGTTAGGTATTTACCCTGCTGTTGACCCATTAGACTCTACATCACGTCAACTTGACCCCTTGGTTATTGGTCAAGAACATTATGATGTTGCTCGTGGCGTTCAGACGGTTCTTCAACGTTATAAAGAACTTAAAGACATCATTGCTATCCTAGGTATGGATGAGTTATCTGAAGAAGACAGACAAGTCGTATCGCGCGCTCGTAAGATACAGCGTTTCTTGTCACAACCCTTCTTCGTAGCAGAAGTCTTTACTGGTTCTCCTGGTAAGTATGTTTCATTGAAGGAAACCATTATAGGCTTTAAAGGTATCTTGGATGGCGAGCACGATAGCCTCCCAGAGCAAGCTTTCTATATGGTTGGAACCATTGACGAAGCAATTGCAAAAGCGAAGAAATAATTTTTTAGCTTAATGCTTATAGTGCAGTGAAAGCTGCCTTAAAGGAGACCACATGGCAATGACAGTACATTTGGACGTAGTTAGCGCAGAAACAGAAATTTTCTCTGGACTCGTTCAAACCGTTCAGGTCACAGGTATAGAGGGTGAGCTAGGTATTTATCCTGGCCACGCTCCTTTAATCACTAGCTTACAACCTGGCATGGTAAGAGTTGTTAAGCAATTTGGTGCTGAAGAATTAATTTATGTAGCTGGCGGCATACTAGAAGTGCAACCCGGTCATGTAACGGTTCTTGCTGATACAGCCATCCGTGCAGAAGATCTGGACGAAAAAGCGGCTGAAGACGCTAAAAAGCATGCAGAAGAAATCATCGCCAAAGGCGGCGGTGCCGATTTCGACTACGCTGAAGCGGCTATTGAGCTTTCCGAAGCCATCGCACAATTGAGATTAATTCAAAAACTGCGTAAGTAAGTTAATATAAAAGTGACGTAAAAGCCCAGCTTCATCTGCAAAGATGTGTTGGGTTTTTTTTCGACCAAACTGTTGCATAAAAGTCGATATAGCACTTCTTTCTTATTTAACAAAAACTGATTTAATTACAAATATAGAGATTCAATACTGTATTTAGATTACCGCTTTAGTTTCATGTGAAACATCTGATTCATTGATCATTAGCATCATTAGCATCAATAGCTATTAGCCAACGATATTCACGCCTACCATTTACGCTCACCAACCACTTTTTATGATTAACTAGGCAGGATAGATACTGCTCAACATGCTGATCAAATACAACGGAAGGCGGTTGATTATTATGAAATATAATAAATCTATTTAACCATTTAAACCGTGTTTGCACTGAGCCTTTAGCCTATTTTTTACCATGCATTTGCGCTTCAACAAATGATAAAATTGATTATGCTCGCAATCCTCTCTTACCGCAAAATTAACTGTTGATGTTTACAGTAGGGCGACAATTCAGGTAAAGAGCATTACATTGTAAAAATTCCGTTCTTTGCTACAGTTTAGAGATAAGGTTAAATATAAGTTTTGTTATACGTGGTCAATGTCAGTAAATACGGAATTTAATGAAAAGTAACTCTGTCAATATAGGGATTTTTTAGACGTCACCGTATCTGCAATTTTTTCGGGTGATAGTTAGGTGCACATCGTTCTGATTGTCGTCGACAGACTGTACTTTGTCGTTATTTGGTCGTGTTCATACTTGTGTAGATATGTCATAAATGAATGCACAGTTGTAAAAAGAAAACTTATGAGTATTCAGAAGCGTCGATTGAAAAAAAAATGGTCGCAAGAGGATCTTGCGCGCTATTCAGGTTTAAGTTCGCGCACGATCCAATGATTTGAAAGCGGGCGGATTGTAGATTGGGAATCTTTAAAGTGCCTTGCAGCTGTATTTGAAACTTCACCAGATATCATTACTAAGGAGTAGAACATGAACATATCTAAAGACAAACCAGTGCAGGCAAGGCTCAACAGTAAAGAAAAAGAGGCAATAAAGTTTGGCCAAACATTATTTAAAGAACCAAAACTAGGAAAAACCGATCCTCTGACTAAAATTGAGCGGAACGCAATAAATTATGGGAAAAGTTTGCTTAACAAATTAAAGACATAAAATCGTCCTTTATGTTCGGAGCGAGTGCATCAACAGTACATTTGAAGACGGGCATTTCACAACAGCGGCGAACTGCCGCTTGAATCAGTGTTATCTGTGGCAGGGAAAAGCGAGATTGCCTCTTCAGTATCTGTCGGTGCTCCATCGCGATAGCTGCCAACTCAACTCAACGTGGATAACGGTTTCCATATTCCCAAGCAATAGTCGCTTAGGACCGGCTAACTAACATTCGTTGACCAAGGGCTAGTTAAATGCACACTCGTTCTTTCAAGAGTAACTTTCATTGGTTTTATAATAAATAATTATAGGTGTAAATTGAGAATAAAGTTTCATACTAAAAAACCCAATATCGTGGGTAACTTAAGGGTTTTGAGTAATCTATGAGAGCCTAAGCATCCTATTAATTTAAGTTGGCGCATCAAATAGGTTAAAACCAAGAACAATAAAGTATCACACTCGCAGACTGCAAATGGCGGGAACTCTTCCTTGGCAATTGGATATTTTTTAGGCCGCTTTTCCGACATGGACTAAACCGCTCCGCGGTAGTAATTGCCGCATCAACATCTTTAGACTTCACACCACCATCGTTTCGCGTCTAAGCTAAGTGTAGGGCATTTTGCCCTTAACTTACTTAGGAGTATCATCATGACTCAGCCTGTAAAAGCTATTAGCCCTCTTCGCCAGCGCATGATAGACGATATGAATATGCGTAAACTCAGCCCTAAAACCCAGATTGGTTATCTTCGAGCGGTGACCAAACTTGGCAAGTATCTTAAGCGCTCACCCGCACACGCAACTGTTGAAGAAGTGCGACAATTCCAAATAGCATTAGTCGAGCAAGGCACTTCAAATAACACAATCAATTCCACCCTAATTGGATTAAAATTCGTGTTTTGCAAAACGCTTAAACGACCTGAAGTCTTGGAGAACTTAAGTTGCGTGCCTATACCCCGTAAATTACCCGAAATACTCAGCCTTGAGGAAGTGAAGCGACTCATTGAGGCAGCACACAACCTAAAATATCGCACGGCATTGTCAGTGGCATACGGTGCCGGATTGCGGATAAGTGAAGTTGTGGATCTAGAGGTGAGCGATATCGACAGTCAATGGATGGCGCTGCGTATTGAACAAGGCAAGGGTAGTCAAGACCGACTGGCGATGTTATCCCCTGTTTTACTCGGCTATTTGAGGGATTGGTGGCGCTACGCTCAAGAGCAGCGCCTAATGTTAAATGGAGGATGGCTATTCCCTGGGCAACAACCGTTTAATCACATCTCTACTCGACAACTTAGTCGAGCATGCAAAGCGGCAGCACATGAAGCAAAGATTGAGCGCAAAATATCTATGCACACCTTGCGCCGCAGCTATGCGACTCACCTTCTAGAAGCCAAGGTGGATATACGGGTAATACAGACCTTATTGGGGCACCGGCAATTAGAAACCACCGCACTGTATGCGCAAGTGGCAACTAAATTACTGCATGAAGTCGCCAGTCCGCTTGATGCGCTGAAGCTTAAACCTTGAGTTACATGAGATGCCTTGCCATTCACTTGAGGTGGCCGATATCTTTCGTTCTTATGGTGAACATTATAAAGCAGTAAACCAAGATCATTAGACCATTACAGTACACTGTGGTCGAAAATACAGATGCAGACAAAAATGTGGAGAACGATAACAGAATGACACTAAAAAGCGCGTGGAATTGGCGAAAATTATGAATATAGTACAAGTATTACAGGCCCGAAAAATAATTGTGAGCGAAACACCCACCACATCCGCCCGACCCAACAACGAAATCCCCATAGCGAAACATTATAGGTAACATCCCGCGGTTTCGTCCATGTCAGATTATCTACCATCTGTCGCATCTGATAAGGGATAGCGGATTTATTGTGGAAGACAGATAGCTGATAATCTAAAACATTGCTGAAATAAGCATTTTTTATTCTGAGAATTCAAACAGCAAATATCAGTGATAAAATTTAATTTGTAGGTAATCCTGAAAATGGCGCTCAATTGGCTCTGGCATTTGCTTTATTTTGCGGGAATTTTAAACCGAAGCGGACATTCGTTTAAACCAAAATTAAGAAACATTTGAGGCTTCAATAGTGTAATAATTAAAGAACTAAGATGGTCGTTAAAACGTGTTGTTTACGGCTAATATAACTGGAAAACGCGCGCGTATTGGTCGTAGCCCAGCGAGTGGTTTTCCAGTTGATGTTTTTGTTATGTTTCACTTGTAACCTTAGTTCCAATCGTCATATACCAAAACGCCAAAATGCAAAAAACTCCATATTTAGTAGCTCGTATGTAAAATGAAGTTGGGTTGTCAACTAAAGTATAAAAATTGCCTCTTCTGTAAAAAGATCCAGCTTCCAGCAATTCAATAAATTCGTTTGCAAAATTACTAGCAAATAGTAAACAGAATAACCTAATTGCCCAAGTCGCTATTTTAGTTGTTTCAATTAACACTAATCCAAAACGCTTTTTCAAACTTGAATCATCCTTGCTAAATATCTACCGCGGAAACATAACGAGGCTGTAGAATTACTCGTTTATTATAAATTACACCCATAAATCGGGGTGACAAATGCATTACTTATATCGAATTAGCTGCTTACAGTACGATTCAAGAGCACAAAACATTACTAGTTTTGAATGAATTAGTTATTCTACAACCTCAACACCCCGAGTAATTTTCCCAGCGACCAACGGGAGTGAGTTGATGCGTTTGTTATATTTAGTTGATTTAACTCGGTATTGATAAAACAATCCATGTCTCCTTGCGTTAACCATTTAGGTAAAACAATACCCGTTTGGCGCTGAAACAACAACTGAAGTTGACCAGCGGAAATCAAACATTATGCGCTCGCGAACCCGAAAATAACTCATTAAAAACAGATGAGAGCCACTCTTGAAAGAACGAGCTTTTGCCATAGTCTTTGTTATGCGCTCAATCTGTGGCAAACTCGAATTTAGCGCTCCCATCTTGATCAACATGGTATGTAACTTTGTAGTCTTTCGCTTTCGGGTGCATAAAACGAACAACCCAAACCCACTCATTTTTAACTTTTGAAAAATTGATGGATTGAACAATATATTCTTCAGCCAAAAAAAGCTTAGGTTCGATATTATCCTCGCTTCTTAACAATAAAACCTCAGCAGCATTTGAAGCTTGATGAATAGAAATTTTAGGCGTAGGCATTTCTGCCTCCGATTTAGCACTTAAAGTAAGGCTAACAGATAATAATATTGCTACTAAAAAGATTTTTGTCATTCTAAACTCCTTGTTGAACGAAGCCGCTCCGCGGCAAAATTCAGATATCTGACCTATCAACGATAATACCTCTACGCACTCATCCCCGAGTGCGACTAATAGAGGAATTATCCCATGAACACAGCACAGCAACAAAAGTTCGATTTACTGTAAAAACAGCATCTTAACGCATTACTTCGTCAAGGCAAAGCCGATGCCACTATCGATGCCTACTCACGCGCCGTCAGGCGTATCACCTCCTTTTTCGACATCTGCCCCGATGAATTAACCAAAACCCATCTCAAAAACTATTTTACCTCACTTGTTAAAACACACTCCTGGAGCACCGTTAAAATTGATCGCAATGGCCTTCAGTTCTTTTACAAGCATGTTCTGGACAAACACTGGCAATGGATTGACATTGTCAAACCCCCTCACGTGAAAGTGTTACCCGATATCCTCACCCTCCAAGAAATTGAGCAGCTTATCAACGCCACCCGTGAGCTTCGTTATCAAACCTTCATTCTCGTGTCTTTTAGCATGGGGCTTCGCCTTGGCGAAACCCTTAGCGTAAAGATTGGCGACATCGATGCCCAGCGTATGAAGCTCCATATCCGTCTTGGCAAAGGTAAAAAAGACCGTTTTGTTATCTTACCCCAGCGCGCATTAGTCGCACTGCGCCAATATTGGGCCACTCACCGCCATCCTTCCTTATTGTTTCCTGCCGGGAAAAACCATCACGAGCGCCATCATGCCACTAAGATAATGGATCGTGGTGGACTGCAAAAAGCCTTCAAAATCATTCTGGCCGACTGCGCCATCTACAAATCTGCTTCCCCTCACACTTTGCGCCATTGCTATGGGGCACATCTGGTGGAATGCGGTGTCAACCTGCGCGCTATCCAGCATGAAATGGGGCATGAATGCCCCAAAACTACCGCACTGTACACACAGTTAACCGATGTCACTCAACATGACACCGGCAAGCTTATCAACGCCATGGTGGATAGGCTTAACATCGTTATGGACGGGGAGAAAAAGCATGAGCTATGAGCTTGCCTCTATTTATGAGCGCTATCTGCCTCGCTTCAAACAACGATACTCAAGGGCAACCTCCCAAGATGAATGGTCGGCGATTAATGCCATTCTTGGATGTCGTACTCCGCAATACGGTGAGATTGCGCTTGCCTGTGATGACTGTCCTTACCAGCGCCGCACATACTGCTCTTGTGGTCATCGTGCGTGCAATCAGTGTTAACATCACACCACCCGTCAGTGGCTGGCACGCCAGCAAAGCAAGCTGTTGCCTGTGGATTACTATACGGTGACTTTCACCTTGCCTAAGGAATTACGGGGATTAGTATTAAATGTCAATTACCTTGGCCGGTATCCACCAAGACATTACGCAAATGAACATGGGCTACAATTCACTTGTAGGTGACATGGGCAGCGCACTGTCGGGTGGGCAAAAGCAGCGCCTCTTACTGGCCCGTGCTTTATATCGCCAACCCAAAATACTACTGCTTGATGAAGCCACTAGTCATTTAGATGCCGCCCTTGAGCATTACGTTAACCAAGCGATACAACAACTCGACATGACGCGCATTGTAATTGCCCACAGGCAAGAGACGATATTAGACGCCGATATTATTTATGCCTTACAAGAGGGTAAGTTAACGGATGTAACGCAAGAGTATAAAACGTCGTTTGGTGTATAAAGTACAACAAAACTATTTGTTTATACAACGAGGTGCGGTTTTAATGTCACCATTGCGAAAATCTTGCAACCAGTTTACTGCGACAGTGTAATCCCCTCGCGTTAAAAAGCATTTTTTAATCGGTATTTGTGTAGCAGCACTCATCCTTGAGTTCTTTATTTAGCTGAAAGTCTGCTTGCCGGCTCTAAGTTTTTAGACTGCTTAATAGGTGGATTTTGCTTTTGAAAGAAGGGAATTGCTTATGTCCCCTTACCGCCATTTGCTGCCGTTAAGAATTATCTTAATATGGATTTTGGGTGGCTGCCGAAAGCCGCAGCATTCAGGTGTTAGTTTATTATCCGTCTATAAATAAATTAGATCCACAATGTTAAAAGTTGATCTAAAAAATGACCACTAGTAATTACCAATTCACACTTATAAATAAGCACAAACTTAGATAATTCGAAGTAAAGTTAAATAATCGCTTTGGAGGCACTGTTTTTATTGGGTTTTCTAACTTTTCTATCTAAATTTTAGTTACATGTAGATTATTGTAAAGGATGATACTTTATTGTTTAGTATGACACTTTATTGTCACTGCACAATAGGTCCGCCCGCATTGGTCGTCTAGGCTTCGTCAGGATAAATCAGTTGTTGTTTTAGCTAAAATTCACTAATGTCATTACTTCAAAACAAACATCAAGGAGTGATAGCTTGTTAATTCAATATCCACAACATAATATAGCTGCATACAAACGCATTAACCCAATCGCTGCGCTCAAAAACTGCGCCCATGCAATTTCCCGATATGCGGAGTGTTAGCCCTGTTTAGTCGATTCTTTTCACCTGCCAAAATAGCGGCTTATCTTAGTGGAATGGTATTGGGCTTTGCAATCATTTATCTTGCGACCAGATCTGCTGATAGCTCGCTGCTAATCGTAGATAAAATTGCTAATCTATTATTAGTAATTTATTTTCTGTTAAGTGTATTTTTCTTTGTGTTAGGCACCGATTGCATAACTAAACGTGCTCGCCTACCATTTTCAATGCTTTACTCGACACCAAAGGTTTTTGTTGCTTATCATGTCTCTATTTTATTAATGGATATATTGAAAATGCTAATTTATTTCCTTGGCAGTCTAACGGGCGTTTTATTGGGTAATACAGTTATTTTTTGAGTTATGGTTTTATCAATTGACGTAAGTTGCTCGTTCTCTCAAGAGTCAATCCATCTGCTTCAAATTCGTTTTTTCGGGTTCGCGCGCATTTGCTGTTTGGTCTTCTTCGCCAAGATAAATCAGTTGTCGTTTCATGTGAAACTGGGTAATGTTTAGAAATCAACACAAATATCAAGGAGCAATAGCTTGTTAATTCAATATCCACAACACAATATAGCTGCTAACAAACGCATTAACACTTTCTTTGCTCGTTGGGAAAACTTTACGTTCGTATTTCGCGTTACTCAAAAGCCGCCCCATAAACTTGCCCTTTATGCGGGATATTAAGCTCGGGTGGTTCTAAATAAAGGGAAGAAATTATGGAACTGAAAAAGCTTCAAATAGACTTGCATTGCAAAGTAAATGGAATATCGGTTACTTCGCTTCAGGGCTTATATTTTGGCTATATGTTGTAGTAGTATAAAATGTCTACCCAATTGAGATTTCATCAATATATCCGCTTGTTGGGACGTTTTGTATATTTCCAGTTGCTGTTCTTTTATCAAAGGTGTTTGGTGCAGACCCATTTAGTAAAGAGAATAAGTTAGGGGATCTCATTGGATATACACATATGAGTGTTATAGCAACGAGTTTTCCAATCATACTTCTATTATTTTTCAATTACCCCGAGGGCCTTTTATTGGGAATGGCCATCGCGTACTGCTTAGATTTTTACGTGATGTCATGGGCATTCGGTTCCCCAATATTTGGCGTAGTTGCCGCTGTTAGGGTTGTGTTAGTGAGTTCCCTTTTGTATTCAGCATATTTATTTTTTCGTCATCATGGGGCAACCTCAAGATTGAGTATTTACGTTGGGTACTGCACTATTTGGCACCGGTATCGGCATTACTTTTGGTCCCGCTCTTTTTGGTGATGTGAGTATTGCTGCTATAATTTTACTCGTACCATCGACAAAAATTTAGAAAATATTAAACAACCCAAGGAATGTTTATCTATGCCATTTGGATCTTTAGGTTTGTGTAATGAGCTTTTGAAAAGCGTTGCAGAACAAGGTTACACAAGCCCATCGCCGATACAGATTGAGGCTATACCAGTGGTGCTTAGCCAACGTGATGTTATGGCGGTGGCCCACACGGGCACGGGTAAAACAGCCAGTTTTACGCTGCCTATGGTGCAGCTATTGTCTGGTGGCGTTAGTTCGCAGCCTCAATGTGTGCGGGCGTTGGTCATTACGCCGACCCGTGAACTCGCTGCGCAGGTTGCCGCCAGCATCGAAAACTACAGTCGGCATATGAATATTCGCTCTGGTGCAGTGTTTGGTGGCGTGAGGATTGAGCCGCAGATATACCAACTGCAAGGTGGTTTGGATGTGCTGGTTGCTACGCCGGGTCGTTTGATTGATCTTTATAATCAACAGGCGATTAACTTTGATCGCCTTGAGATATTGGTTTTAGATGAGGCTGATCGCGTGTTGGATTTGGGGTTCATCGACGATATACGTCATATCCAAACGTTGCTGCCCAGCAAACGCCAAACCTTGATGTTCTCAGCGACGTTTTCTAAAGAGATCAAGTCTCTTGCTAAAGGGATGTTAAATAATCCACTTTTAATTGAAGTGGATACCGCTAACAGTGCCCTCGATAAGATCAAGCAGCAATTGCATCCTGTAGACAAAGAACGAAAGAGTGAGGTGTTGATCCACCTGATTAGAAAGAACAAGTGGCATCAAGTTTTGGTATTTACTCGCACCAAGCTTGGTGCGGACAGTTTGGTGGTCCAGCTGGAAAAAGCACGTATTAGTGCCGCATCAATCCATTCGAACAGAACCCAGCATGCTCGCACACTGGCTTTAGATGGTTTTAGAAACGGCAATGTTAAGGTATTGGTTGCCACTGATATAGCTTCTCGGGGCATTGATATAAGCCAACTGCCTTGCGTGGTTAACTTCGATCTGCCCTATGTACCAGAAGACTATGTGCATCGCATTGGTCGCACTGGCCGTGCTGGCACTTTCGGTTTAGCTGTTTCACTGGTCAGTGAGGATGAATCTAAACAGTTAAACTCTATAGAACGTGTTATTGGTCGTAAATCTGAGCGCGAGATAATTCCGGGCTTCGCGCCCAGAGTGAAGGCACCTGCAGTCTCATCGGAAGATGACGAATACGGTAATTTTGAGGCAGACTCTGCGCCCCGACGTCGAGGTAAATCGCAGGCGCGCAGAGGCCGCGGTGGTAAATAATCTACATAAAATTGTAAGATAATGAGGATCCAGTGGAAAATGTAAACGAAACCGTCAGTTCAAGCTTCCGCTTCTTTAGTTTAAATAAACTTCAAGCATTTACTCTGGAGCGCGAAATTTCTGCAGGTTCACAAAAAAAACACCCTAAGAAAGACTGCTATTTAGGCTGTGTAACCTTAAAGAGCGATAACTTAGAGGATATATTTGACTTTTTTATTCGACAGCGTATTGAAGCCTGTGATTGTGATATTTTGATATCTATTGCGTCGAAAAAAGAAGCAAATATTATCGATGTACCAGGCTCAGTTAATCGAATGCTTAAATTTATCGATTGCAAGCTAACAGTCTCTTATATAATGACACAAGATGCATTATAACAAACGCTTCCAGTCAATCGCAGGAGTTGTATCTGATGAGAAAAATAATCATTTTTGGAAATTCCGGTTCTGGAAAATCGAAATTAGCTGCACAACATCGTAACGACGGGTTTGCTCACCTCGATTTGGATGTTCTGGCTTGGCTTCCTTCGGATCCGCCTGAACGTAGGCCGATAAACCTGGCATATGAGCAAATTGAGAATTTCATGACACCCAATGATAATTGGGTTGTGGAAGGCTGTTATGCCGATTTACTTGAAATGGTGAAACCGTTTGCAACTGAAGCTATCTTTTTGAATTTGCCGATTGAGTTATGTCAGAAAAATGCGAGAAGCAGACCTTGGGAGCCGCATAAATACGAGTCAAAAGAAGCGCAAGATAATAATTTAGCAATGCTACTCGATTGGATCGCTGGATATATGGACAGAAAAGATACCCTCTCATACAGCGCGCATAAAGCTCTTTACGACAGCTTTCAAGGGGAAAAAACGGAAATACTTTATAATAAAGAAAGGCCGAAGGAATAGACATGCAGAGCGCTATTTCAATTTACACTAGTTATTTTTTGGAGCAGTAAAATCATAAATGTTAACTATAGATACACTACTTTATTTATCGTTTCATATTGTGCGGAGTCTTAGTCCGTATGCATAAAACTAAGCTGGAGCGAACTTTTGAGTTTTTTAAAGCCATTACATTCGGTAACTTAGTTGGCGGTTTAGCGTCTTTTATAATCGCATCCGTTATCTTCTTTGTATGGAAAAATCAAGATACGAATGGGCAACAATCCGTGTTTAATGATGCCCTTAACGTCAGTATATTCTTATTTCCAGTCGGTTTGATGTATAGCCTTGTTGTTATTAGCCCAATTGCAATTTTATTAAAAAATCAAAAGCGAGCATTTCAAATATGCGGATTTGTTGCGGCGGTTGTCCCAAGCCTCTTGTTAATAGGAAATGGCTATTGGGATGTGCTAGCACTCAGCTACGGAATAGCAACAATTTTACTGTTTTTGAGAATGTATTCAATTGATCAAACATAACAAACGCATCAACCCACTGCTTTTGTTTGAACAACTTTCTGGGCGTCTTCAGTTGTTTCCAAAAGTGTCTGCCGTAAACTTCCCGATTTTGCGCGGAGTTATCTTTTTCTAGGTTGATTTTGGCCTGCAATGTAATTACACTTTCGTGATGCATGGCAGGTATTTCCAGCGTCTTCCCGTTAAATCAAAAGCGAGTCAACTCGGCTCATACTTGACCCGAAAGTTTTCAAGAATAATCAGACTTTTGGTCATGCAAGAACATAATGAATGTACAAAAAGGTAAGTAGTAATGATTAATACTAAAATATATAAGACCGTCTATCGCTTAGCTGAAAAGCTAATGGACGCTGCTGATAAAGAGGATCGAGAGGCATTTGACTCGCTCTATGCGGATTTAAACGCCCTTTGCATTGACAACGAAAACACCGACAAAGATCACCCGGAGCAATGGGAAACACTGGCTGATTTTACCGAAGAGTTAGAGGATGCAATTGTAGGCTATGCAAAAGCCTTAGAAAAAGCAGGTGCGATTAATTCAAAAGATCATCTGTCTTCGATCGCATTTTCGATGGCTACATTACAAGTTGAATTAGGTCAGACTGACGCTGCTATTAAAAATCTCCAAGACGCAAAAATAAGCGCTAATAAAATAGAAGATAGAGGGCTTAAAGTTGAAATAGATGAGCTACTTGAAAAGCTATTGGCAAACTAATTAAACTTATAAAAGTATAGTTAACTTACCCGCTTTCGAGCACATTGTACGGGTTGTTAATTAGCAAAATAAATATTGAAAGGAGTTTAAATAATGTCTGAAGCAGTACTAAATAACGGTTCTTTTTTTGTCGGTTGGGGCACATTAGCGTTAATAAATGCAGGACTAGCGCAAGGTAAAGGTCGAGGAGGACTCAACTGGTTCTTGATTTCGATACTTTTAGGACCGCTCGCGACCTTTATTATAGTCATGCTATCTGACATTCGTTGGAATTCTTAATTAGATTGGTAGTTGAGTAGCCTGTATTAGTTTGAGCTACAGTCTAATTTTGATCGTTTATACTGTCAGTGTTTCGCGGTGGCAGAATTTAGTTGAGTTACAATGAATAAAATAAACCCCAAAAAATTACTTAACAGTAAGTGGACCGCGGTAACACCGATTAACAAAGAAAAGCACTTTATCATTTCTAAGATGCAGTTTGATGAGGAAGGTATTGTTGTTGTTGACTGCTGCATAGAGGCTGTCATGTCAAAACGTGCCATGACGATTAATTGGCTAGACTTAAAAGATGAGAGTCATTGGTTGCAAGGCTGGAAATAGTTGCTGAATAACCGATGTTCCTTTTGTTGATCCCTCTTCTCCCTGCTATATTGGACGCCACGCGCTGCTCTGATATTACCCAGTATGATGAACATCGTGCTAAGCTAAAAGTCAGCCTAGGTTAATAGTACATCCAAAAAAACTACGGAGTGAGGGAATAATGAGTCTTTTTGCTTTGTTAGGACAAAAGTTAACTGAATTTAAGTACCAATATTATGGGCTCAATATTATTCAAGAGGTGTCGGAAGAACGATTCCATCAAATTATTTCTCAGTACGTGGGGCGCGGTTGGGAATTAAGCGGTGAGTACAACGAAATAGAATCTGGAATTAGCCTGTGGTCATGCAAACTTAGAAAAGGCACGAGCACGCTGCAATGCGAATGGGATGAAGCGATTAAAGGTAATTTTATTGGCCCTGAGAGAATTATTTTTGGTTTAGGCAAAGAATATGGCTTCACGGCAAATAGAGCGCCGCAATAGCCAAATCATCATTTCTCAGCGTCTGTGACAAATAAAGACTGCGACAAGTAAGGTCTGTGAAAAATAAGGGCTGCGACAACTAATGCTAAGTTGCGTCGAATTTATCGATGCTGAAGCAGGTAGCAAATCTAGAGGATGAGCCAAGCAATACGCAGTAAAAACTCATTAATTAAATCGTATTAGCGATGCCTAATTCAAAGTAATAAATAAGAGAGAGCAGATTGCACATAACTGAAAAAGGTAAGCTGTCATTGACTGTACGCATTATTATAGGTGTCCTCGCCATGCCATCATTATTGCTTGCTTTTATGTTGATTTCAGAGGCAATTAAAGGCAATTTTGATGGTATTGATGCATTTGAAATTATTTATGCTGTCGTTGGTTTCTTTGCCATTTATATCGCACTCACAGGTAAGAAGTTTTTCTAGTCTGTTTAGCTAAGAGCCAAATCAATTAGAAAGATAACTAATTCGATTCTTAATCATATTACGAGCAAGGGTAAATATAAAGTGGAACTAGCTGTAAATGTAATAATGATAATATTGGTGGGGCTTGGCGCGGCACTGTTTTTTGTCGGTTCGCTCATTGTTGTAGTAACTGCATTTGGCAACAAACAATATGCGTACGGTGTGCTGTCGCTGTTATTTTTTCCTATAAGCATTGTCTACTGTTTGCAGCACAGGAAGGAAGGCGCTTACGCATCCAAGTATCTTATTAGCGGTGCACTTTTGGTTGTAGTTACCTTCGGTTTAGCAAATCTGTTCTATCAATTTTAAGGCCCAACTATAATACCCAATTCTAATCACCATTCAGTAATACGCTATCGATTTATACGGGGTGGGTTAATAAAGCGTAATTTTTTCTGATAGAATTACAAAAAGCACACACTTTGATTGAGGTTAACTCTGCATGAATATACGCGTTATTAACAGTGTTTTGCTTGTTCTCGTATTGGCCTTTTCTGCTTCACTCAAAGCTGAGTGGTATTCTGAGAGTGCAGGCATTATGGGGACCAATATATACGTTGAGGTTTGGGCTGAAACGCCAGTTCAAGGTGAGCTTGCGTTGAGATCTGTCATGGCAGAAATGGAGCGTATTAACCAACTGATGAGTCCTTATATTGATACCAGCGAACTAAGCCTTATCAACGCAAAGGCGGGTCAACAGCCGGTGGTGATCAGTGATGAAATGTTTGAGCTGCTGGATAAATCAGTAAATATTTCTGCGCTCACAAAGGGAGCTTTTGATATTACCTTTGCGAGTGTGGGTTACTTGTATAATTATAAGCAAAATCAACGTCCAGACGAGGCAACTATTGCTTCATTATTAGCTGCGGTTAACTACAAACATATCGACCTCAATAAACACAATAAGACCGTTGCCTTTACGCATGAAAAAGTCAAAATTGACTTAGGTGGTATTGCTAAGGGTCATGCCGTCGATAACTCTATTTCATTGCTCGAACGCATGGGCATTATGCACGGCTTAGTGACCGCAGGTGGCGATACTCGTCTAATTGGTGACCGCCGGGGCAAGCCTTGGATTGTCGGTATACGTGACCCTAGAGACGAAGAAAAACAAGCAGTGGTCATGCCATTGCAAGACTCCGCCATGTCGACTTCAGGTGATTATGAACGTTACTTTGAAGAAGATGGTAAACGCTATCATCATATCTTGTCGCCTAAAACGGGTAAATCGACTTACGATGTGCAGTCGGTATCGATTATTGGTCCAAGTAGCACTTATAACGATGCATTGTCGACAGCGGTTTTTGTTATGGGTTTACGAGACGGTCTGGGTATGATTAATCGAATTGATGGTTACGATGCGGTGGTGATGGATTATCAACGTAAAATGCATTATTCGAATGGCCTGCAACAATAAGAGGTCTGCGAACGATGACCTTTATTCGCTAGATTATCGATCTTGCTAGTCGATTGAGCATTCAACTGCAGATAGATAAATTCAAAATTGAATTTTCTATACCAAGTGGTAACATAGGGCGCAGCAACATAAACATCGAAAGATAAATAAGTTGATTTAACTTCAGGGGAATAAACGTTGGCTAGTGGTCGTAGGCGCGAGTTTGATTATGAGTTAGCACTAAATGCTGCAATGTATGTTTTTTGGCAGAAGGGTTACAGCGGTACGTCAATGAGTGACCTTATTGAAAGGATGAATATCAATAAGCCCAGTATATATCGCGCTTTTGGTAATAAAGAAGACTTGTTTATTAAAGCAACTGAGCGCTATCTCGAAATCAAAATGAAACCTCATATGGCATTGCTATTCGAGGAAGGTGCCACGTTAAAAGGCCGCTTTAAAAAACACATGATGTCGATTGTTGATATGCAATGCAGTACTCCTGATGCTAAAGGTTGTTATTTAGTTTTATGTCAATCAGAGTTGATTAGCGGTGGCATACCGATGCAAGCCGAGTTATTGCTAAAAAGTGCAGAAGCAATACCAACAAAATGTTACGCTGACATTTTTAGTAACGACCCTGAAGCCATTCTGTTAGGGCTAAGTCAGAATGCTCAATCCAATAGTTTATGTCTTTATACAATGTTGAAAGGCACTGCTGCTATGGCCCGCTCAGGTGCGCTAAGAGCAGAATTAGAATATTCTGTAGATAGCATTCTTGCCGGAATAGGGCTCGACTAAGCTGGGTCCGTAGGTCTCCACTCTTAAATAAATCTTATTTTAGTTCTATTTACCCTCACCTTCATCTTTACCTCTAAATCTATACCCGTTGACTTTACTATACCAATCGGTACAATACCATTTAATCAAACTATACCGATTGGTATTAAATAGCGGCAGCGCAGATTTACACAAGGTACTTCACTCCAATTATTGCAATACGCCAAGGGTCAACTGATTTCATATGAATGAAATCAGGAAATCGATTACCCCTTTTATGGTGATTACAGTGTAGAGGCTTCTCGATGTATCTATTCATCCGTAAATTTCGTAACTGTCACATGTAAACGTAAGTTGAAGTAACTTTTCATTTAAAGGAAATCCAATGACATCACTAACTATTCACACAATTGAATCAGCTCCTGAAGCAAGTAAACCATTATTGCAAGGCTCTCAAAAAGCGTTTGGTATGACACCTAATTTGCACGGCATTTTAGCGACCTCACCACAAGTGCTCGAGGGATATCAAAAGCTACACGAATTATTTTGTAATTCCTCATTTAATGCCCAAGAGTTAACCGTAGTTTGGCAAGGTATTAATGTTGAGCACGAATGTCATTATTGTGTACCTGCTCATACCGGCATTGCACATGCAATGAAAGTAGACCCTGCATTAACGGATGCGTTGCGCAATGAACAACCGATGCCAACAACTAAGTTGCAAGCGTTACTAGATACCACTCTGATTATCGTGCGAAACCGCGGCCACATTAACCAAAAAGAATTAGATAGCTTTTACGCAGCGGGTTATGGCGAACAGCATCTACTGGACATCATTTTAGGATTATCGCAAAAGGTGATGAGTAATTACATTAACCACATTGGCAATACGCCTGTGGATAAGTCATTCGAGCAATTTGTGTGGAAGAAAGTTAAATAAAAAGCTAGATATAAGCTCGATATAAACTACATATAAATTAGATATAAAGAAAAGTAGAAACCGTGTTTAGACCGGTTTCTACTTGTATTGATGTCGCCATATATTAAGCATAATAATGCCTTTAAGCATTCCTGCCTGTCACCCATGACGAGACTGTTACCTCGAAATCGTTAAACTCCACAACCTAGCCCAAGTTAGCGTTTATTCGCTTTACTAAGCAATAATCACCCCATTTACGATAGGTTCAAATGCGGTTAATGAATCCATTAACGCCGAGTTACCCAGGCCTGTTTGTGGGAATAACGTGCGCATTTGCCCCTGCTCACCGTGCAAAGCAAGGTAGTTTAAAATAACTGTTTCGACTAGCAAGTTTACGTTGTTTGCTGCCGGTGTTGCTGAGGTTTCAACAGACCCATCGCGACGCATATAGCCAATTTGTTGGCTAACAGCCTGTTCTTCTGGCGTACCACCAATTAATTGAGGCGTGCCGTTAGGATTGTAGACCATGAAAAAAGAAGCAGCCGTGGAGGAGTTATCACCCGTCCATACACCTTTACCGCGACCGTTTTCAGAGTCATCTATCATACCGTTACTAAATACAGAGCCGTCACTGACAACATACATCATGACCGGAACACCAACGCGAGCTGCATATTCCAATACCGCACCCATGCATTTGCCAGCGCGCAGATCTCTTACTTCACCAGATGCTCGATTACCGGTGTGATAATCATAGCCGCCCATGGCGATGGTACCAGCGCCTGCAAAGCCGTTCATTACCAACTTCATTACTGACGCTGTTTTTTGAAACTCACGGTCACCGTCAAATTCTGTTTGAGTGAAGATGCCAGCGTCACCCACAATATTAGGATCAAGTTCTGGGTTAAGTGAGGATGGGTCGCCAAATCTATCCGCAATATCTGCGCTTTTTACATAACCACAACGCACGAGTTCTTTTAAGTTTTCGTCGCCACTAATTTTTGTATCGACGCGATTGAGCTTCATGTCACTAATACGTTGGACCGACTCCATTACCGACACGGCGTCTTCTTGGCTTAATAAGCCCACGAGGTCGCCGGTATCAACTAAGCCGGTTACGTCGGACGGTCGGTCGACTTTAGTTGGTCGTTTTGCCGGGTCAATCAACGCTGCAGGTGCCATTGAGCTGCCACCACTGTCTGAGTTTCTTGAACCAATTAAGGTTAGTAACGAGCCGTCTGAACCTGCACGATTGATACCATACATTGGATTGTGTGGGTTGTTACCAGTGTCATTTTCTGATCGAGCGGGAATAACGGCACCGTTTACATTAGCGCGGTTACCTACGGCTAGTTTATCTTGAATACCACGCAAAAATGCACTGTCAGCGTGAAATGCTAAGCCTAATTCATTATTTATAAAATCAGATAACCCGACTTCCGGATTAGCAATACTTGGTATCATATCTCCAGGCAAGCCCTGACGGCTATATCCTTGGGTGCTTAAAAAATCCATTTGTCCGCCGCGACCCCCGATCAGTACATTTGAACCTGCAATGTTAGCACCACCGGCTAAATCAAATACGATAAAAGGTATTTTCCCTGCACCTTGAGTCGCAATACCGCAGCCTGCTTTTAATGCCTCTAAATCAGGTGATAAGGATGCATACGCTTTGCCAGAACCTGCCAACATACTCAATACTGAACCGCCAACAACAGCGCCCATACCAGCCGTAAAACCTTGAGCTAAGAAGTCACGTCGTGTTACGGGTTTGCCGTGGTCTTGATGAAACAGTGGTGCATCTGGATTCGATCCGTTTTTACCACCCATGCCACCATGGTCAGTTTTTGCACTCGCGCCGACGGCGTATTTTTTTGAAAATGTACGTGTTATTTTTTTCATTTTAATCACCTATTCGCATCTGCTATTGCATAACAACAGCAGCACTGCCGAGAACGGCTGCGCAAGTTGCTTTTGCTACTGTGGGTATAGTCTGCGCTGAACAAGAATTGCTATTTGAACAAGTCGTTAAGCGATCGATTAAGTTGTTTAGCTCAGTTGATACATCTGCCGAAGCGGGCTGGCTGCTCAAGCCGCTACCGATCATGCGGTCTATAAGCGGATTAACTAGCGCTGCGCGTTCATTGGTGCCAAGACTTTCGTTAGCTGATTTGTTGAAGTCAAACTGTGGAAAGTAACTGGCTCTTAGGCTATTGTCTTCAACCATAACGTCACAATAGCGTATTGCCATTTGCGTGATTGCCATTTGGTTTGAGGCTAAAAAGCTTTGCATGTCTGTTATGCTGGGCAGTTGTTGACGCAACTGCTGATAGCTTGCGTTGACGTCTACTTGTGAAGACGACACACCGGTAAGTGCGGCCATGCTTGCATTTACTTCAGCAAAGTTCCGAATACCAATGTCTGATTGTGGTGCTAAGTCGACGGGTTGCGCTGCTAACGGCATGTCAGCAGTTGGACGCAAAGAGACCGCATCTCCGAATACTTCAAAGGTAAGGAAAAATTCGTCTTGGACAGGCCCTTTTTGCACTGGAATAATGGTCCCTTGTGCAGAGAGTTGCTGGCCTAAATCATTACTCGCCGCTTCTACACCATCAACGGTTAGGTTTAATGTTGCGAATACTTGACCGCCTCTTGATTCTCGACCATTCACGCCAATACGAATGCCGGTTAACGTAATGCCATCCAGATTTGCATTTGCATCAAGGCTTATCATTGAAGGTTCGGTAAATAAGTAGCTGTATGAATCAAACTGGCTCACTTCAAACACAATGTAGCTTTGCGGGACATTAATGATTTCTGAGACACCGAATAAGAGAAAGAATTTTTCACCCACACCGGCATCAAAGTTTTTCACGATTTGTTCTGAGGTCAATACACGATTGTGCATAGCGGCCATTCTGATGGTACCTGCCCATGGCACATCTCCCGAGACTTCGTTACCAAGGACGAATGCAAAACTATCATCCCAGTCACCTAAACCCGCAGCTTCAATCGTGTCGTGGTCATCTGTAGATTCGCCATTCACGTAAATTTGGCGACCGCCAACACCATCATAATTAACCACGACATGTTGTAGTGCGGCTTGCAAATCTTCATCGGCGTCACGCGTACTTAGCGCAGGCATGCCATTGGTATCGGTATTGCCGTGGCGCAATAGCATGTCGTAGTTGTAGAGCGTTTGACCCAGAGTGAAGTTACGTCTGTCGCGGCCACCTGAATAGCTGACAATACGCGCAGGCCCTTCTTGTGTGACGTTTGCAGGAGCAACCCACGCTTCGATGGCAAACTCGCCAGTAGAGACAATCAAATCATGGACCTTCTTACTGTCGGTAGTCGAACCTTGTGCTTTACCATCAGTCAGTTGAATACCATTACCGCCAACCCATTCGTAAGCGCCGCTTAGGGTAAGGTTGAGTGCGGGCTCTACGCCACTGGTATCGAAGGCAATATTCCCCGAAGCGGTTTTAAACTCCCACTTTGCAATAAGGTTAGATTCAAACCGACCACCCCCGGTAGCGAGGGTGCCATCAAATAAAGTAAGTGCGTTTGAGCTAACTAGGTTTGCGTCTAGTTCGGTTACGTCAATGGCATCTGCCATGGCTTGAATAGCGTCTGCTAGGGCTTGACCATCAGCCTGACAATTGTCTGTCCAGCAGTTATGAAACTCATCTCGTAGTCGCGCTACGATCCTCGAATCTTCTGGTAAATCTAAGTTCATCTTCGAGGTTGCCGCGGCATACGCTTCAGCAATATCGGATGAGGCTAAGTAGGGCGATATAGGGATAGCAGCGCTTGATTGGTGGCAGTCAACACAATGTGCACGTAATACAGGATACACATTTGATTCAAACAAGCCTGAGTCCGCTGGGAAATTCTTATTTGCACCGGGGATCTTAACCACAGGGGCATTGAGTTCTATGCTTGTCTCCACCTGTTCCGTGCTTACCCAATTGCCAATCCATGCGCTAATAATATCAGCGCAAGCAGATGCGTCGCTTAACCAGCAGTTGTGTCCGCCAGCAACTTTAGTAACCAGCGCAGAGTCAGCAATACGCGAGGTATTAATAAGACCGTTAACCTCTGTATAAGCAAGGTTTATATCATCGAAGCGAGCAAAAGGTGGTGATTGCTGGTCTTGAATATGACAAGCACCGCAACGATCTGGTTTCGCTAGGTTATCCCAAAGGGCTAACTTAAAGTTTTGCACGTCGGTAGTTGCTGGTGCTGGGCCTGTATAATTCAACGTGGGCTGCTGAACTGGCGGTGGTAAGGGTGTCGGTTCTACTATTGCATCACTACCTCCGCCGCAACTAGCAAGTAGCAAAATTGCGATACTAGCAGCTCCAATATGACGAACCGCTTGAGAATACATTGACGTGCCAGTGCTGTCATTTTTGCTCAGCACAGTTTGCAAATTAGAGTTTGAAGTTGAGTTAACCATGTTCTATTCCCCCTTGCAGTAGTCTGCAGTTGCGGCAAACACGTTTTTAATATTGTAGTTGTTGCCCATAAATTCAGATTGAATTTGAGCAATTACAGCGCGGTCTGCTTGGTCTTGAGGTGAACGTAAACACACGTTCTTAAACACTTTTTTTACCTGACAATTTGCAAAGGTTTGACTGTTAGCTAGCTCTTCACCCATTGATTTAGCGCCACTACCGGTGCCAGAAAGTTGGTTGGACCAACCAACTGTTTGGTTTTGCCCGGTCCGCCAATAGTTCTCCCATGTATCATCCATGGTGACATAACCGAATGGGAAGTTATTCGAGTTTATCCAGTATTTAGCTTGTACTCTTAGCTGCGTTTCAGGGTCGACTTGCCCTTCAGCGTTATAAACAATTTGACCATTTTCGCCATCAGGGTCGGCTTCAACGTTGTAGTCATAGTTATAATAAGCAAAGGCTTGAGCCAATGGGTCCATGCCGGAATGACAACCTGAGCATGAGTTTGTAAAAATGCGGCTATCGCCACCTGGGCTGCGACTCAAATCTTGCCGAATTCTGTCTGGCGGACTACTGGTATCCTTAAATGCTTCAAGGTCAGCACACATATGGTTCATGAGTGTAAAGCGGAACATGGCGCGGTTTGTGCCATCTTGAAAGAATGCTTTGGCTGCAGCTCTCGTTGTCATTACGCCAGCAGTCGCTGGTGCGGGAATACCAGTCAGCGAGGACTGTGTGGTTGCGACTAAGGCCCTCGATAGGTCTGCGCCTTCATCTTCTAAAGTTTCATAGTGTGCGTTATTATTTGTACTGTATGCGGGTACGCCTGCGTTGGCATTTGCTATATATAGAATGTCACCGGTTAAGACTTGACGAAAATCAACTTCATCTCTAACCATACCAATGACCGTGGCTGTGTAGTCGTTTAGCGGCGCGAAGACGTCAAACTCTTCGTTTGTCCATGGTGTAACCCAATTCTTTATAGTGACGTTATAAAAGCTAGGTGACTGCATTGCAATTTGCGCTGCTCCTTGAGCATCGCCTGCGTCTATTAAGTCTGACATTGTCTGGATTACTGCTGTGGAGCCCGGAACGCCTGCCAAACGATCGTGCATGCGTTTGGCTTGTTCTAAGGATCCCGCAGATGCTAACGTACTGGCTAGAATGATCGGTGTAGCCAAGCAGATAAGTTTCAGCAACTGCTTTATATTCATAGTTACTTGATGAAAAGAAACGTGATCAGGTGGGTTATTTGATTCTTTTGCCAATAAGTACATCGAACCAACTCCTTTTTTGAATGAGAATCATGTTATACCCGCCTTTTACGTATCGTTAGTTATTCTCTGTTAACATTAAGTGTTTGCCCGTATACCGATTAATCACTCGATTGATCGTTGTATAAAAAAAAACGGCAATAAAGGGCCTAGTTTTGCCTCTAATCAATAAATGTGCCGTTCTTTTTAATGTATTGTTTTATAACGTTTAAACTAAAATTTATTAAGCTATCTCAGTTACTTCTTTAAATCAAAACACAGTTGGGTGTTACCTAAATGCGACACTGAACCAGTATTTTTTTCAATTACTTAGTCTGAATGAACCCGTGATGAAGACAGCTTTTGTGACTTTTAATGGGTTAGAAGCGGGATTTTTTATTATTTGTGGCATTAATGTGCTTTTGATAATTGCCGACAACCTGTTACTAGGGAAAATAATTGTTATATCAATTTGATATTACTTGTTGATATATTTACTGTTTTGGTTATTAATTGTCGCAATTGCGGGGTGAAAAGTATACCTAAAGGCACGGTATAAAAATTAATCCTTAAATATAGAAAACAAGATTGTTGTATAGACCGCATGGTGTAAGGCTATCCCTCTCAGGTCAAAGTGTGTTTAGTAGGGCATCGAATAAATATACCTTTCGCGTCAGGTAAATACAGGCGTTGCACTTTAGTGACACTATAAATAGGTAAGGTAGGTAAGTATCGTAGCGATGCAGATTTATCTTCAAAATGAGCAGAGTAATATGATGACTGGTAATCCAAATACTGACTATTTGTTAACAAAACCACTGAAAACAGTACTACTTTGCTCATGCATATTTGTCATTGCCGCTTGTGGCGGTGAAGATATAAGCAACCAAGAACAAAAGCCTGATCCGGTTGTTGTCGATGTACCCATCGCCGTTGTGAAACGAGACTTGAGTATTGAAGGCGCTGACGTGCAGCGCTCTATTACGGCCCCTGCTCTTTTTATTCCCGGTGCATCGCTGATTTTAAAAGCGCGTGCCAATGCAACTGCCATTGAAGTTGATATTACCGCAAACGTATTCGAAGACCGAGTAGATGAAGAGGGTAATCGTCTACCAATTGATATTAAAGACTTAGAAACGTCATATGATGGTTCACGTCTTATTTTTAGTATGCGAGCTCCAGAAGATGAAAACGCCGATGATGACGAACAACCGACATGGAACATCTGGGAATACGTTATTGAAAGCAAAGAGTTACGGCGTGTTATTTCCTCTGATATTGCTGCACAAACCGGTGAAGATACCGGGCCAGTTTACTTAGCCGACGGTCGCATTTTATTCAGCTCCACTCGTCAACGTGGCAATCAAGCACGTCTGTTGGATGAAGGCAAGCCGCAATATGCTGGCTTAGAAGAAAGCCGAGATGTGCATGCTTCGGTATTGCATATTATGGATGCGAATGGTGAAAATCTGGAGCAAATTTCGTATAATCAAAGCCACGATTTAGACCCATTGGTGATGCCCAATGGCAAAATTATCTTTAGTCGCTGGGACCAATTCGGTGGCAGCAAAGGCGTGCATCTTTATCAAATGAATCCGGACGGTAGCGATTTAGAAATATTGTATGGCCGCCATAGTCATGTCGATTCTAACGGCAATAACGCAGATATTCATTTTACGCAAACTCGGGTGACACCCGATGGTCGTATTCTTGTTGCACTCACTGCGTTTGAAAAAGACGAATTAGGCACTGATTTTGTTACTATTGATGTGGTCAACTATATCGATAACTTTACGCCTATTGCAGCGGCAGATTCGTTAACTGGTCCGGCGCAAGAAAAGGCATTGTTTGAAAATATTGATATAGAGGCAGATATTTCTCCCGGTGGTTATATTGCTGCTTTATATCCCTTGTTTGACGGCAGCGGTCGTCAACTATTTAGTTGGAGTCAATGCCGTTTATTGGCGCCCCTAGCAGTAGATGCAGGTACGGATGAAGTGCGTTCGGTCGTGCCTTGCTCTCTTGAAACGTTACTTGACCCAACATATGAAAAAGCACCCCCACTGTATGGTTTATGGATGTTTGACCCATCTCAAGGCACGCAGTTACCTTTAGTTGTGCCCCAAGAAGATGCCTCTTATTCGGAAGTTGTCGCGGTTGAGAGCCGTCCATTTCCTGCCGATCCATCATCAACCATTGATACCAGCGAAACAGCCCTAATTGATGCCAATATGGGGATTATTCATATTCGTAGCGTATATGACTTTGCGGGTGAAGACTTCAGCCCACAAGGCATTGTGAATATGGCAAATCCTACGGTAGTTGCCCCTGACCAGAGACCCGCTCGTTTCCTTCGAATTATTAAAAGTGTGTCTATACCCGATGAGAATACTTTGGATATTGAGAATAGTGCATTTGGGCGCTCAAGAAACCAATTAATGCGCGAAGTGCTCGGCTACACACCGATCCAACCAGATGGCTCGGTTAAAGTAGCGGTGCCAGCTAAAGTGCCTTTTGGCATTAGTATTGTTGATGCACAAGGTAAACGTATTTCGGCGCGCCACCAAAATTGGTTGCAAGTCGCTCCCGGTGAAACTAAAACTTGCAGTGGTTGCCATGATGGCAGTAATAATTCTGATATTACATTGCGTCCACACGGCAGAAGCGATGCTGAAACGCCTTCTATTAATAATGGTGCTCCAAGTACTGGCGTGCCCTTCCCTGATACTAACCCTTCACTTTTCGCAGATTTAGGCGAAACCATGGCTGAAACCTTTACACGTATTAACGGTGTACCTGACCTAACGCCTGATATTTTGTTTGCAGATGTGTGGGCAGACCCGGCAGTGCAAACGCCCGCTGATAATATTGAATACCGCTATGCCGATTTGCTAACGCCATTGCCTATTACTCAAAGTTGCGCACAAACGTGGACCTCAATTTGTCGCGCTGTGATTAATTTTCCGGATCACATTCAACCGCTTTTTGAGCTTGATCGTGCAATCGTTGATACCGATGGTTTAGTGGTGGCAGATAACACATGTGTGGCTTGTCATAATCGTTTTGATGCAGATAACCAATTGCAAGTCCCTGCAGTGCAACTAGAATTAACTGGTAATCCGTCACCAGCCAATGCAGAATTATTGACTAGTTACCGTGAACTCATGTTTAATGATGTTGAATTGGAATTAATTGACGGAGCGCTTTTGCCGCGTTTGATACCTGTTTTTGATAACAGTGGTGATCCAGTATTTGAGCTCGATGAAGATGGTGAGCTTATTCTGGATGAAGAAGGCAACCCAATTCAGGTAACACAGCAAGTGGGCGTAGGTAGTGCGATGAATGTGAGTGGTGCGAGTAATAGCGCTGGCTTTTTTGCTCCATTTGAAAGCGGTAGTCACCAAGGTTGGTTGAGTCCAGCTGAATTAAAAATGATAAGCGAATGGCTCGATGTCGGTGGCCAAAACTACAATAACCCATTTGATGCACCAACAAATTAATGAAATTAAACCCACACTTTTTATTTGTCGTTATTATGGCGTCTGCCTTTTATAGCATTGCAGCCAAAGCAGATGACTTGATTGTCAGTATTGTCGAACCCTACGTTGACTTTCGTACCGGCCCTGCCAGCGAATATCCTATTTTTCACGTTGCTGAGCAAGGTGAAACCATCACTATATTTAAAAAGAAAACCGGCTGGTACAAAGCCATTACTTATACAGGCCAAGAGGGCTGGATATCAGCTGAGCAACTTGGTAAAACTATCAAACCCAGCGGTGAGTTGCTTTATGTACCAACAGGCAGCTTCGAAGATTACACTAATCGTACATTTGAATTCAGTGCTTTTGGCGGCATATTAGAAAGTGTGACTGCAATGTCAGTTGCTGCGGCTTGGAATGTGACGGGTAACTTAGTTGCCGAAGCAACGTATACTCAAGCGTTGGGCGATTTTTCTGAAAATAAATTATGGTCAATTAGAATACAGCATCATATATTCCCTGAGTGGAAAGTAAGCCCTTACTTAACGATTGGTGCTGGTGGTATAAATACGCGCCCTCGTTCCAATTTAGTGCAAAGTGGTGATGAGGTTCGCAAGAGTGACTTTTATGAAGTAGGCGCCGGTATACGTTATTATTTTGCGCGCAATATGGTTATAAAATTTGAATATCGAAATATTATTGCACTAACAGATCGAGACGACCAAGAACAAATTGAAGAATTTAAATTAGGCTTTTCGGTCTTTTTTTAGCCGACAAGCCCTCAATAAATGCAAGCAAAAAGTAACAGATAGGCGATAGCAGTCAATATCGCGTTAGCATGAAACCCATAGTATGGTGAAATGAATGAAATTTAATAGAAATGTCGTATTAAGCACAGCTGTTGTATTGAGTATTGGTTTATTCAATGCGCACGTATTTGCGCAAGGCTCATCAGTAAAAGGCTCATCAGTAAAAAGCGCAGCGCGTTCGATGCAAGCAAATACTGACCAGCCTCCTGCATTGATTGATCCAAATATTCAACGCCGTGAAATTAATGAGTCGGATATTGATACCGAAGACCTTGAAATAGGTATTTTTGGTGGATTTATTGCGATTGAAGATTTTGAGTCAAGCGCGGTTGTGGGGGTCTCGTTAGCCTATCATATCAATGAAAATTTATTTCTTGAAGCCCGTTATGCACAAGCAACTGCAGGGCAAACCAGTTTTGAGAAATTGTCTGGAGGCGCACCTTTCTTAACCGAAGAAGAACGTGACTATACGTATTATAACTTATCACTAGGTTATAACATTAATGGTGAAACTTTCTTCACAGATAACGTAGTCTTCAATTCAGATATCTACTTTACGTTGGGCGCTGGCAGTACCAAATTTGGTGGTGACGAACGCTTTACGATAAGTGCTGGTGCTGGTTATCGACTGCTGTTGACTGATTTTTGGGCGTTAAAAGTAGACGTTCGTGATCATGTATTTTCCAGTGATATTATCGGCGTAGAAAAGGACGTTCACAATATAGCAATTACGCTAAGCACAACGTTCTTCTTTTAATTGACAGGACTAAATAATGACAAACATAAATATAGCTTTAGCAACATTACTATTCGTCAAACCGCTATCAACAGTGCGCATGCGTCAGTTGTTAACGAATGGCGCGGTGGTAGTTGCATTAACTATTTGTAGTGCTGGCGCGATGGCAAAACCGGTATCAGGTGAGGAGTCTCCTGACTTTACTTTAAAGAGTCGTGATGGCGGCAATATTAGACTGTCCGAACAACGTGGCAATATCGTACTGGTTAATTTCTGGGCGTCTTGGTGTGGTCCATGCCGTGAAGAGCTTCCGGCATTTGAAGCACTCTACCAAGAATACCAAGACTTAGGTGTTGAAATACTCGCCGTAAATGTGGATGACGAAGCCGACAAAGCCAACGTTTTATTACAAGACATTGAAGTAAGCTTTCCAGTACTGTTTGATACATCGGGTGAAGTAAGCCAATTGTATGATGTCAGCGCAATGCCCACTACCGTCATAGTTGACCGCGATGGTACCGTACGTCTGTTGCATCCTGGTTACCGCAAGGGCGATGAAAAGAAATATGAAAAAGCGATTAAAATGCTGATGAGGGAGTAGTACACATGAGATTACTGAACAAAGCGTCTATCCGATTATTGGTTGTAGCCTGCATCGCAACGCTCTCCAGCGGCTGTGCAAGCACGTTTGAAAGTATCAATGATAGCATCAATCCATTGGCTAATCTCGAGCCTTGGGTTAAACCGTATGAGCGCAGTAACTTAGCTGACCCTATTATGAGTATGAATCGTAATCCGGTAGCTTTGGCGTATGCTAAGCACGTGTTTGAATCTCGCGAAGGTGCGCGTGGTGCCGATGGCGGCGCAGGTGGTGGTTGTGGCTGTAACTAAACTACAAACCACGCAGGCAATTACTCAAAACCTGACTATGGTTAAGCGTGTGTTAGTCGCCTTAGGCCTAATTTTAAGCCTTGTTTTTGTGGGTGGGACTAAGGCTGCAGTGCTGCCTATTGAGCGCGCTGACGTGCTTTATCATTCTTACGAAGGCGATGGCGTGACGATTGATGGACCATCGGTTTTGTTGCGAAAAAATATTGCCGGCAAAGTGTCGGTGTCAGCAAACTATTATGTTGATACTGTTTCAGGTGCGTCAATTGATGTGCGTGCAACGGCGAGTCCATATGAAGAGGTACGCAAGGAAAAAACCGTTGGCTTGGATTATCTGAATAACAAAACATTATTAAGCACGAGTTTCACTAACAGTAGTGAAAATGATTTTGAAGCCAATTCTCTCTATGTAGGTGTTAGCCAGGATTTTTTTGGTGACTTAAGTACTATTTCATTGAGTTATTCAAAAGGGTGGGATGTTGTTGGTCGTCGCGGTGATGAAAGCTTCGAGGAAGAAGCTGATCGTCAAAAGTTTGGTTTAGGTTTTAGCCAAGTGGCTACAAAGAGTTTAATTGTTGGTTTTAACATTGAGCATATCTCGGATGAAGGCTATTTGAATAATCCATACCGTGCAGTGCGCTTCCTTGACCCTACGACGGATCGCGGCTTTAGTTTTGTGACAGAAAAATACCCGAATACTCGCTCAAGCACAGCCTATTCGATAAATGCCAATTATTATCTTCCTTATCGCGCCGCTATTTATGGTGACGCTAGAATATACAATGATACTTGGGGCATAAAAGCGCAAAACGTGAAGCTAGGTTACATCCATCCGGTTGAAGATGATTGGATTTTTGAAGTGTTTTTACGCCACTATAAACAGGATAAAGCTGATTTTTACCAAGATTTATTTAGCCGTCCCAATGAGTTTAATTTTATGGCTCGCGACAAAGAAATGAGCACCTATACAGGCTTAACCGCAGGCATAAGCGTGTCCTACGAATGGCAATTCTCTCAAACCGCTACTTTCAAAAAGAGTGCAGTGCATTTTGAATGGGATTACATGAAATTTGATTACAATGACTTCAGAGATGCCACGGCCCAAACGCCTGTGGGTGAAGAGCCATTGTTTGGATTCTCGGCAAATGTGTTACGCATATTTGCTTCAATTTGGTACTAAATATGACAATTAGAAATGCATCAATCCATACTGTAAAGGATTTGCCAAGCACTACGCGCATTGTTGCTTTGCTATTAATTAAGAATGTATTAGTGCAAGCATGCTTAGCGATTATGCTGTTAATTGCAGCGGCATTGTGGACCAACAACGCAAATGCGCAACAAGATCCAAGCGATACGCAAACGCCTGTGCTAGCCGAAGTTAAAAATCAGCCGGCGGTTGCAGATAGCGATTTAGCGGCTGAAATGGAAACGCTCAAACAAGCATTGGTGAATTTGAATCGTGATTTGTTTATTTTGGAAGAAGACTTATTGTTTCCATCCAGCACCCAAGTTGCCGTTTATTTATCTATGGATGTGGGTGAATACTTCAAGCTCGATGCGGTTGAGTTAAAAATTGATGGTAAATTAGCAACTCATTATTTGTATACACAAAGGCAAGTGAATGCGCTGTATAAAGGCGGTGTTCAGCGTTTGTTCGTCGGCAATATAAATCAAGGTGACAGAGAAATATCTGCATTTTTTATTGGTACAGGACCTGAAAATAGACCTTACAAGCGCGCTGTTACATTGCAGTTTGATAAAGACGATGAAGCAGCCACGATAGAACTGAAAATTGTGGATTCGACATCAAAGCAACAACCTACTTTTTCAGCCATATTACTTTAGGTCGATTTGCTTTTGTTTATGACTCAATTAAAGGCCACTAACTTTGCATGTATTGCGCTCGTTTCGTTAGTACTTAACGGCTGTTTTTCAACGCCAAAGCCGCCAACACCTGCAGCAGATACGCGCAGCGCTGTGCAAATTTTAGCGCAAAAACGCCAAGACCTTGCCTTTGGTCAGGTGGTTTATAGTTACTTCCAAGGCGCTCCCGACCAAACCTTATTGCAAGGTGCATTAACCCGCGTAAACGAATTGAGGGCGCAAACACCCTACGGACCTGACAACCAAGACCGACTCGATTTAATGCGAGGTGCAGTGAGTTTGCAGTTAGGCATGACACAGCAAGCCGAAGGCATTTTTAATCGCTTACTAGCGCAATCAGGCAATCCTTATATTCAAGCAAATACGTGGTTTTGGTTAGCTAAATCCAGCTTTGCACAAAAACGCATGGGCGTAAGCGAACGCGCATATTTAGCGATTATCGAGAATGATTTAGAAGACGAGCTAAGCCAAGACCACTGGGAAGAACTGGTCTACCAAGTTAGTCATGAACGCATGAATATGGGCGCTGATTGGGAAACACTTGCAGGAGAATTAAGCAGTGACTCTATTTATCAAACCTATCTTATTGCTAATCAAGCGGTAATAGAACATAACAAGCAAGATTATGATGCCGCGAATGAGGCCTTCATTAGTGCGAAGTTGCTGTTGAACGCCACACCGGTTGAAAATTCGATACAAGAAGAAAACAACAGCTCAAGTTGGTGGTCATGGTTTAATTGGTTCGGTAATGGCTTGACAGAGAGTCAAGAAGACCGGGCCTTTCAAGAACGTAACGCATTATTTGACCGCTTAAACTATGGTTTAGGTGTTACCCTACTTGAGCAAAAAGACTACGCCAATGCGCTGATCGCACTTAAATTAATTGGCCGTGAATCGTTGCACGCAGAACAAGCCATGTTGACTTATGGCTGGACATTAGCACAAGAAAACCGTTGGCCCTTGGCAATGGCGGCTTGGCAATATTTACGTGATAACAGCAAAGGGATCTATGCATTGCAGGCCAGTCATGGATTGGCGTATGGCTACGAGCAGCAAGGCGCATTGGCTGAAGCATTTGATGCACTGCGCGATTCCTCTCGTCAATTAGACGCCGTAATGACCTCGTTGAATAGCTTTGGTGAACAAGTGCAACAAGCTGCTTTTTTCGATACCGTGGAGAATGGTAATTGGCCAATAGAACATCGTGACCTGCAAATTTTATTACTTAGTGGTAATGGCGATATCGACAGCGCATATTTACTCGGCGTGCGGGGCCAGGCCAAGCAACTGTTGAACACGCTCGAAGGGAACTTAGCGCAAATTGACGGCATGTATCGTTTACTTGATGAACGTGAACTCGCATTTGAGCGCAGAAGCGAGGCGTTGTCGTTAACTGATGCACAAGAAACCCTTGATCGCACTCAGTTACATATTGAGGCTTTTGAAACGATCCTTAATTCAGACCAAATTTCCGCTAAGTTATTGGCCACAACTGAGCAAGTATCGGCACTTGAGCGTCTCGATAAAGGCGAAGAGAGAATACTGCGTATTAATACTGAACGTGAAGCTAATTTATCGCAAAAGTACGGACAACGTGTTGTTCGTTTAAAAGGGGTATTGGCATGGGAATTATCAGAAGCGTATCCGGCAACGCGCTGGCAACATCAAAAACAACTTAATCAACTAAAAGTAGCCTACGCTGATGCCAACAAGCAATATACGCGACTTAAGCAGTTACAAAACAACACCAGTAGCACTGATGAGCAGCGCTCGCGTGTTGACGTCATGGCCTTAAGTGCTGCAGCTGACTATGCACGGACTGAAGCCTTAGTTGATTCTCTTACTCGACGCTTAACTGAGTTTTTACAAGCTAATATGAACCTAAGAATGCAAGCGTTAGCTGATCAACAAGTAGCAACCCGGCTTGCGATTATTCGTTTACAAGATTTAGCAGAACCAGGAAGAGGTCTATAAGATGAAAAAAATACTTATTCTCTCTTTTTCCATGGTGCTGGCAAGCTGCAGTATGTTTAGCTCTGATGAAGAAGGGTCACTTATCAATGAAGGTATCAGTAACCGCCCGACATTAGCTGAATTAGACCTGCAGCCGATAAAGATTGAGCCCTCTATAGCGCCAAGATTATCGCTACAAGAAACACGCGATGAATATGCAGCGTTGTTACCGTTATTAAAAGATGAGAAGCAGCGCCAACAAGTCGCTTTTCGTTTAGCTGATATTGAAATGCAACTTGCCGAAAAAGCGCAAGAAGATGGTATTCCATTAGAAGCCTTGCAAGCGAGCCAGTCTGCAACTCAGAGCGGTGAGGATCCAAAAGCGAGCGCAGCGATCAATAATAAGGCTGAAGGCATTGGGCAATTACAATCTGCAACTTACTTTAAGCAAGCAATTTCTAGTTATAAAGAAGTCTTAGAGCAGCAAGCCAAGTCGGTTGCACAAGCCGATTTACTGTCTGATGACCCAGCAACAGTAGCCGCAGCTAGGCGCTCAGAAATAAAATACATGGATGCCATGTACCAACTTTCTCGAGCCCTTGATTTAGATGGAAAGCCGGATGAGTCGGTGAGTGTCGCTCAGCGCTTTTTAAGCACATTTCCAAGCGCAGAGAACGCAGTGACTAACTATCATATTGAATTGTATTTTCGTATTGGCGAATACTATTTTAATCGCCAAAATTACGATAATGCAGTTATAAATTATGCTCAGGTGCTCGCCTTATCTGAACAAAAAGCGAACATTGCTGCTAATAATTTTTATGGTATTTCTGCTTACATGCTGGGTTGGAGCTACTTCAAGCAAGAAGAGCATGCCAAAGCATTAATGGCATTTTCTAAAATGCTAGATGAGACCCTAGAGCAAAACAGCTATACACAAACCCACACTAACATTAATACATTGCAGCTAGGGCAGCAAAAACTAGTGCAAGACACGCTTCGTATCATGGCGCTATTGTTTTCGTACCAAGGTAATGGTGACGCAATTAACGATTTCTTTGTTGTGAATGGTCAGCGCGCCTATGAAAACTTAATTTATGAACAGCTAGCTCAGCAACATTTGAACGATAGCCGCTTCAAAGACAGTGCTGACACCCTTCTTGTATTCGCTAATACTTATCCATTACATGAGCGTGCTGTGGAGTTTTACGTTAAGCATATTGATGCTTATATATTGGGTAAATTCCCTGCATTGGTGCTGGAAGGTAAGCAAGGATTTGTGGCCGCGTATGGGGTCGATGGGCAGCACTATTCTGGATTACAGAGTATTATTGGTCGCCAAACCAGCGCTTACTTGCGCCGTTATGTAAAAGAGTTGGCACAAAACGAACATAGTATTGCGCAAACCGTTGAGAATATGCTGGTATCAAATGCGCAATTGAGCAGTGATGAAACAGCCCAAGGATCATTCGTGGGTTTGGCAATATCAGAAGTGCAAAGCGCGTCTTGGACAGCGGCTTCAATTAGCGAATTGAGTAACATTAAGCAACAAGCATTTGTAAATGCGGCCGGTTATTATGACCAATTTATTCGCACTTTTACACCTGACGAGGAAGTGCCACAAATGCGCTTCTATCTTGGTGAGGCATTAAGTTCTGCAAACAAATTCAATTTAGCGATTGAAAGCTTTGAAATTTATGCATATCAAGACTCACCTAATCCTTTGGCTAGCGAGGCCGCTTATGCTGCTTTGTTGTTGTTTGAGAAACTTGCTGAAAATACAGTTTCACGTGAAGCTGACTTTACCCAAAAGCTAGAAGCCAGGAAGATGATCAGTCAGCGTTTGTTTGTTGACACCTTTGCTACAGACTCACGTACGGTGAATGTGGCACAAGCTTTGATGCAACGGTTGTTCGAACAGCGAAAATACACAGATGCAATACGCTGGAGCCATTGGTTATTATCCGCTGACAAAGTAAATGGTTTAGCTTATGCAAGCGCAAATCTGCCAAAAGCAGGCTGGCGCGACGCCCATATTGCAACGCATGCTGTAAACGCAGAAAGTTTAATTTCAGCTCGCCTCGTTTTCGCGCATGGTAATTTCGCACTGGAAAATTACCAAGTCGCGCAAGCCGGTTATGAAACATTATTAAGTATATTGCAGTCAGAGGATAAACGGGTGCAAGCGCTTACTAACCGTTTGGCAGCTACTTTCTTTCAGCAGTCAGAACAGCTGTTAGCGTCAGCCAAAGTGAAACAAACGTTGGCAGCGCCATTACCCGAAGGTAGGGACTTTGCTCAGTTAAGTGAAACCCAACGACGTGCGGTTACTGACAGTGTGGCGTTACTTCAACGCATTATGCAAGAAACCCCTAATTCAACCTTTAGAGCTGCAGCGCAATATGATGCAGCTACGTACTTACTGGCCTTAGAAAATTTTACGCAAGCGTTGCCATTATTGCTTGATTTCCAAACCCGTTTCCCAAAAAATGACTTAGTGTTGAGTATACCGGGTAAGTTATTAGTTGCTTATGAGGAGTCTGAGCAATGGCAGCCTGCGGCTGTATTATTAATGGCACAGCATAAAGCACAAGCCGACACTCAATTGGGTAGGGATGCATTGTACGTTGCTGCTGATTACTATTCTAAAGCGGGTGATCGCGAAGCATCATTGAGTGCCTACAGAAGTTATGCGCATCGATATCCATCGCCGCTAGCTGATGCAAACGAAGCGCGTTTTAAGATGACCGAGTTTTATAACGAAACGAGTGATGACAAAAAACGTCGTTTTTGGCTAAACAAACTAATTCAAGCAGACCAAAAAGCCGGTTCTGAGCGGTCACCACGTTCACGTTATTTAGCCGCGATGGCGTCGATGGTATTTGCTACTGACGCAGATATTGCTTACCAAAAAATTAAGTTAACGCTACCGTTAAACAAAAGTTTGCAGCGCAAGCAGAATGCGCTTAAAAACGCCATTGCTCGTTATGATGGCGTGATGGCCTATGGGATCGCTGAGTACACCACACAAGCCAACTATTCGCTGGCTAATGTATATTCTGTGTTGGCTAAAGATTTGATGCAATCGAGTCGTCCGACCGGTTTGAGTGCGCTAGAGTTAAGCCAGTATGAATTGTTATTAGAAGAGCAAGCATTTCCATTTGAAGAAACGTCTATTACCTTGCATGAGAATAACGCTAAACGCGCGCATGGTGGTTTGTATGATGACTGGGTAAAAGAGAGTTTAAAAACGCTCGAAAACTTACTACCGGTGCGTTACCGCAAACCAGAACAGATTCAGGAGTTGAGTGCTAATGATTTTAAATAAGGCAAAGTTACGACTCTTGGTCTTGGTATTTGCTTTTTCTACGATCTTATCGGGTTGCTCAAGCCTGCCGTCCCTGCCTGGGTTTTCGGGCCCTGACGCTGAGTCGACGCAACATGCTGAAACTGCATCTGGTCACACTGAAAAAGCAGATGAGGCTAGTCTGAGCGGTGATGCTGATACTGTTGATGCAGTTCAAATAGCGCTTGAATTAACCCCAGAGGAACTAGAAGAGCAAGCTCTTGCATTGCAAGCGCGCGGATTAATGGGCACAGTAAATGCGTTCAAATTAGACAAACAAAATCAAGCGAATTTAAATTCTAGTCAGTTACGTCGTGTGCAAAGCGCGATAAATCAGTTAGCTAATGGTGAGCCAGATAAAGCCTTGGTTGAGGTGCAACGCGTGATTGATGATCCCGATTTTAAGGCATCACCAAACACAGCAGTGTGGGTATTACGCGGCGATATATTGCTAGCTAAAGAAGAAAACGAGAAAGCAATAAGCGATTACCAAACAGCACTAAAATTAGTCGCAAGCAACTATCAAGCACACAATCGCCTTGGTGCTATCTATCGTGACGCAGGCAAATTTGATTTAGCTAAAGCGCATTACAACCAGGCAATTGACGCTTGGCCTGGCAATGCTAATAGCTATCGCAATAGAGGTATTTTAAATGACCTCTATGTCGGCGACAAAATTGCGGCATTAGCGGACTATAAAATATATAAAGCCTTACTTGATCTTCAAATTCAACGTATTGTGTCGCCAGTAAAATCATTGCGCAAAGAGCAGAAACTAACAAGTCTGTGGATCATGGATATTCAACGTCAAATAGAAGTCCTGCAGCGGGAGCAAACGAATGGATAACGGCAGAGTCTCAACACTTATGCATGAAACAAAAGCAGTGCTTACAAAGTGGCTCGGCAAGATGATGATAGTTACCTTATTAGTTTGTGCACAACATCATCTCTTTGCACAAGAAAAAGCACAAGAAAAAGCACAAGAACAGGCGCCCGTTGAAGCCCAAACATTAACTCAAGAACAAGCGCCGTTAGCACTAACTGTCGCATCTGCCGGGAATGTCTCATCAAGCGTAGATATTTTGAGACTGGAGGAGACCATTCGCGGAAATAAAGAGCAGCCAAAGGTATTATCAATTGTACCTTGGCAGTTACCTTTGTATCAGCGTATTGATCGTAATGAACAACGTTGGGCACCCATTAAAACTGAGCTTAAATCGTTGGAACGTAACAGTTTTTTAAGGGAGATAAAACTCCTAAAAGGGATTAAAAATAGCCAATCTACTATTGCAGTGGATGCACAAAGTAACTGATTGGGTATAAATACAACAACATGTTGATGGTTCATAATACATAACATTAGAACGTATTCGAATAGACTATCAACAACTTAAACTTTAGCGCTCAATTGCTGTGTTCATCAAGAACTATTGAGGCTAGATTATTAAATGATCACTATATTAAAGAGGATATCATGGACACCATCGTTCGCTTTTTCCAAGAAGGGGGAGCTTTTATGTTCCCTATCTCAGTTGTGTTGGCTATTGGTTTAGCGATTGCGCTAGAACGTTATTGGTTTTTGGGGTTTGCAAAACACACTAATAAAAAGGCGTTTCGCGAAATTGAGCCTTTGTTAGCTAGCCAAAATTTCGATAAAATTATCCAAGTTACGCAAAATAGTGCAGCGCCTATTGCTCGTGTTATTGGTGCAGGTATTGCTCGTTTAGGTATTAGTCCACGTCGTGAAGATATTGAATATGCGATGGAAGAGGGGTTGATGGAAACTATTCCTCGACTTGAAAAACGCACCCAGTATTTGGGAATGCTGGCCAATATTTCAACGCTTCTTGGCCTATTAGGTACGATTATTGGTTTAATAGCAGCATTCTCAGCAGTTGCCAATGCGGACCCTTCAGAGAAAGCCAGCTTGCTGTCACAAAGTATTTCCGTAGCGATGAACACGACTGCGTTTGGTCTAATCGCTGCAATTCCATTATTATTGTTGCACTCGTTGCTAAACACCAAGACGGCTGAAATAGTGGACAGCATGGAAATGGCAGGTGTGAAATGTTTAAACACCCTTATTGCCAAAGAGAATTTGGGCCCTAAAACCCGCCAGTCAGATTCGTAGGAAGTATTCTTATGATTGGACGACGTCATGGGCGTAACGCTAAGAAAGAAGACGCTGAATTAGACATCACCTCTTTCATGAATTTGATGATCGTATTGGTGCCTGTTTTGTTAATGATGATGGTGTTCTCAAGAATTACAGTTGTGGAGTTAATACTTCCCGGCATTGAGGCACTGGGAGCAGATGAAGCAGTTGAGGAACAACGCTTGGAGATTTTAGTTTCCGATGACTCGTTAAACATCTTTTTTCCACAAGGTTATTTGGTAAAAACCATTACCAAAATACCGGCTGTGGACGAAGACGGCGAAGCTCTTGTTTCCACTGGCGCAGAACCTTCGTTACAGCACGATTTTAAAGGCCTACAGAATACTTTAAAGTTGGTAAAGCAAACGTTATTAGACAAGGCAGTAGATAAAAAAGACATTATTTTAATGCTTCCCGATAGCACAGACTATCAAACCATTATTAGCTTGATTGATGCAACGCGCTCATACAAAGAGGTATTGATAACCTCGGTTGTTGATGCCGAGTTGTTTCCACAAGTATCACTTGCCGAAGCACCAGCAAGCTATGAGTTAAAAAATGCGGGAGGCGCGCAATGAAGATGTCAGCCCGAGCTAAACGCATGGCTCGAAACCATAAACGCGGCACAACCAAGCTTAGCTTAGTGTCATTGATGGACATATTCACGATATTGGTTTTTTTCTTGATGCTTAATGCGTCAGATGTGCAAGTGTTGCAACGTGACGATTCGGTTGAATTACCAAAGTCGACAGTGAAAACACCGGCCAAAGAAACCTTATTGCTGATGATTAATGCAAATAATATTTTGTTGCAAGGCAAGCCTATTGCGAAAACAGCAGACTTATATGAACAGCAAGACTATATAATATTAGCACTGAAAGAAGAATTGCTGTACCAAGCATCGCGCACAACTAGGGCTCCGATTGATCCGGAGGATCCTGACGCAGAAGAAGATCCGGGTCTTTCAATTACCATTATGGGTGACAAATCGGTTCCTTATCAGATACTCAAGAAAATCATGCAAACCAGCGCTGAATCGGGTTATACCAACATTGCACTGGCGGTAGAAAATCAACTTGAAGCGAGTAGCGAAATTGCACCCGCTGATACACAAGCAGATGCTAGCGCTGAAGGTGATGGCTCATGAGTACTTCAAACTTGCCTTCAGTGTACTTTCATTCATTGTTGCCGTGGGAAAGCAGTGATAAAGAAAATTCAACGTTTACCGGCATCACAATTGTGCTGCTGGCACTGACGTTAGCGATTGCATTTTACGTACAAATTACTGAGTTACCTGAGGTACCAAGAGCAGAGCGTGACAAGTTGCCGCCGCAATTGGCAAAATTAATTAAAGCCAAGGAGCCTGTGCCGCCGCCAAAAGTGATTCAGCCTGAACCAAAGCCTGAGCCGGAACCCGAACCTGAAAAGCCTAAGCCTGAAAAGCCGAAGCCAGAAGCAAAACCTGAGCCTAAGCCTGAACCGAAGCCAAAGCCGAAAGAGCCAACGTTGGAAGAAAAGACCAAACAGGCGCGCGAATCGGCAAAAAGTAAAGGTGTACTCGCCTTGCAGGACCAGCTTGCAAGCATGCGAGATACAGCTAACCTGACTAATTTAGCCAACACTCAGCAGACCCAAGGTGGCGGACAAACAGACACTTCTCAGCGCAAAATTCTGGGCCGAGAAACCAACAAAACCAGTGGCGGTATAAAACTAGGTAGTTTGAGTTCAGATGTGGGTGCGGCAGGTGCGCTGGAAGGGCGTAGAAATACCGAATTTGTTGGCGCTGAAATAGGCGAAGCTTCATTGGCGACTCAACAACGTATTGAAGAAACACAAGACGTTATTGGTAGCCGCGACCTAGACAGCATTCGACAAATACTAGACGCCAACAAAGGTGCGGTTTATTCATTATATCGCCGCGCTTTGCGTCAAGACCCTTCTATTGAAGGCAAGTTGACAGTACGTTTGACTATACAGCCTGATGGCTCTTTATTGTCAGTGAGATTGGTGAATAGTGAGCTTGGAGCACCCGAGTTAGTTGAAAAACTAATAAGCCGAATAGGACTAATTAACTTTGGTATTCAAAATGTCACCACAACTGAGTTAGAATACGCGTTCAACTTCTTACCTTTTTAATTAACGCTAGCTAGTGAGCTGATATGAACGATAAAAAATCAAAGGTTGAAGTAGATGAAGCTTCAACCTTTTCTACTTCCCCTGAGACCGATGACGACGCTGGCAATACTCAAGCTAATAATCCGCTGCATGGCGTTAAACTGCAAACGATTATGGAGAACTTAGAGGAACAGTACGGATGGGAGGGCTTGGCTTATCGTATAAACATTAACTGTTTTAAATCTGATCCTTCGATTAAAAGTAGTTTGAAATTTTTGCGCAGAACACCGTGGGCCCGTGATAAAGTTGAACGACTATATATAAAAACGTTCCACAAAAAGTATCGACCAGAGAGTTACTAATTCATCCACGGTGTGTGGTTTTGCAAATTAGTTGAAGTTTATTCTGTTGGTTGTAAACTTTTAATAGGCAGCAAGTATGCTAACGATCTCTTCAACCATGACAAAAGTATTCTTCATAATCATCTTAACATTGGTTTTTTCGGGCTGTGGATCAACTGATGCAACAACTCAATCCTCCTCACCGGAAACTAATAATCAAGCAGTGTCAGCAAAAGAACAACAGCGTAAAGCAAAACAACACATTCTGGATTACGCTAAATCAGACGCCGACTATTATGCATTGGTCGCTAAATTTGAGCGTGAAGAGGCCCAAGCAAGTGATTTTGACGATATCCTTAGGATATATCCACTAACCAAAAAATACAGCCCGTATGGGAACGTTGAGCAAGCCCAAAAGTTAGTGGCTTTTGCCAGCATAGAAGAACAAAATTGGGAAGCTTGTTTGCAATCTACCGAGCTCATCTTAGAACAAAATTATACCAGTATTACCGGTCACTATGGTGCAATGATTTGTTACTTTGAATCGGGTCAGCAAGAGAACGGGGAATATCACAACGTAATACTCGACGGTTTTATGGACGCTATTTGGCGCTCAGGAGATGGCTCAACCCCAGCGACAGCTTTCTACATTACGAGTACTAATGACTTATACGCATTTGTGCAACTTAATGGAATGATCGCAATTGGGCAGTCGCTTGTTTATTTTGAACAAAGGCCTATGAATGCGATTAAAGTAGAAGACCCTCAAACTAAGCAAGAAAGCATATGGTACTTTGACGTAACTGCGCAGTTTAGACGCGGTATTTTTGATGATATAGAAAGTCGCAGATAGCAAACGCCTAGCGTTTACGCACTGCTTTGTATTGGGATGAGCAATAGCCACGACTGACATCGGGACTACGTAGTTTAAGGTGTTTTGTTTTACGTCCAGTCACCCTAGCCCGCCAGTTATTAAAGGTTTTTCGTTTAATATTGCGACGCATAATTTCAATCACTTGGGGCTCAGTTACGCCGAATAAGCGTTCGATAGCTTCAAAGGGCGTGCGGTCTTCCCACGCCATTTCAATGATCCGCGAGGTTTCATCATCGCTAAATTGCTTCATTTTTTGTTTAAAACTTATCTGCATAACATTTTTACTTATATATTTGCGATTTGGATTAGTTGCTATTGCAAGAAATATCATTGAGCTTAAATCTATAAAGAACTCAAGATAGTCTATCTTTAAGGCGCTTTTCGTTCACCATATTTAATAATTCACCTGCAGCAATGGCATCTGACATTGCGCGGTGATGACGTTGCATATCAATACTAAAATGTTTGGTGAGATTTGCCAAAGAATATGAGGGCAGGCCCTTGTAGTGTTTTCGCATTTCTCTAACGGTGCACAGTTTTGGTCGTCGAAAGTGGCGCTCCAAGCGATTAAATTCTTCTTTAATAAAGCCGTAATCGAAATTAACGTTATGTGCAACAAACACACATCCTTGTGTGAATTCATCAATATCGTCAGCCACTTCCGCAAATAAGGGAGCCTCAGCTACCATGTCGTTGTCTATACCGGTTAATGACGTAATATTGTGTGGAATACGCCGCTGAGGATTTATTAATGATTGCCATTGAGCCACCACTTCGCCGCCAATCATTTTAACAATACCCACCTCGGTGATACGATGATGCTGTGCTTTGCCGCCTGTAGTCTCAATATCTATGACGGCATAAGGCTGCATGGGATCGACAGTCCAATTTACATTGGTAATACGCACATCAAAGCCGAAGCTGCGGAGCTTTTGTATGCTGAGAAGTTGATTGCGACGCAATTGGTCACCCTCTGATTTTACCTCTTCAAAACGCAGCTTTTCATTATCTATCAGCATTAAATCCGGAAACCCATCACTCAAGTTTTTCCAATCTTGAGTCATGGCTTCTAATAACGCCAATAATGCCTCTAATTTACTGTAGTTAATCAGTAAAATAAGGCGTTCCAATATGTTTTTTCGCCATCTAAATACAATATTACCCTGACCATAATTTTTTGCCGCGGACAACGACAGTTGCTGGATCAACTTGGCCTTTGTGTCTGTGCTTTTAAGGCGCTCATCGATTTGCTTTGAGGCAAATTCATAAAATTGATTTGTTTTCAGCGATGCCGGTATATGTTCAAACTCGTTGGTTAATCCTAAGCCTTGTAGTTCGTATATTTCATGCCAGAAATACAAGCCAAATAACCCGCGCCATAATTCATTTTCGGTGCGAAAGGCGCTGCATTTTCGTTGTTCATAATAAGCCACGACACCGCGTTCAACGGCTCCTTTGTGCATTTCGTCAATAAGGATCGTTTGGCTGTTTTCGCGCAACATATCAGTCAATATACTGGTGCGTTTCTTGTGATACTTACGCGCTAAAAAGTCTTCAGCAAAGGCTAATAAGTCTTCAGATAATGGGGCTTCTATTATGCGTTCTAGTTCAGCTTCAACTTCGTCCTTCTGACCCAGCTTGTAAGCTTCCCGCGCCCATTTTTCCTGCGCTATATCGGTGTTTATCGTTTTGAGAACTCGGATGGCGTCAGTTGCATCTTGTTTCAATAACTCGCAAGCCAGTAAAAATTGTACCTTGGCATCCAATTCAACTGCTTTGGATCCTACAGGGCTTGGCAACGTCTGAAGTTGGTTTAGGGTCGTTGAGTGGGTCAATAAAGGCAATTCGCTGCGTATGTCATTTAATCGCGAGTGCATTACAAAAGCTGATTTTGCGCTGGCAATGTCGGCGAATCTAGCAAGTACTTGCGCTTGCTCCTTACGAGTGCGCATAACCCCTAAGTCACGCATTGAAAATTGATTCAATTTAGATCTGAAATTACCAAAATAGAGATACAAAAAATAACTAATATGTTGTTCAAAATTTTCTTGCCAATACGACCTTGCAACAGCGGTTTTGTGGACATCATTTACGTAAGCTGGATCTAAGATGCAGGCAGCTAATATGCCTTTGGCTTGGGATTTTTTATACATCAATGTTGGCTTTTCAGTAAAGCTTGGCGCGTTTAATTCATCGATGACCTGAATGATTTCGTGTTTGGTGAGGTGATTTATAAAGGCTTCAATATTTTTTGATTGCACTGGCATAAACCAATGTTGTTGAAATAAAAAATTAAGATTATCGGGAATATCTTCGATTTCTTCGTAAGCATAAGACGTGGCTTTTACAAATATCGACTTACGATTAATAAAACGAACAACTAGGCATTGCTGGTGTTTCGAAAGGGCCATGAAATCGTCAATGAATTGTATGTCATTGCCATCTAATAAAGCGTTACAAGGGCCCGTGACAAACTTTAAAAATTCATGAAAATGACTCAAATAATAATAAGTGGGTAAGGGCCGCTGCATAATTTTGCTACCAAAAAAGAATTAGCATACTAAATAACTGTCTGCATATACAGTGTTTTGTTGTAATTAAAATTTTCGGTTCTTTGATTTTTTTATTCGGCGGGGTATCTGACGTTCTATGCAGACGCTCGGGCCAGAGGCCAATAGCGTTATCCGATCCTGCTAAAAATTTTATAGCCATGAATACGTCCAAGTTAACATTCTATTCGTAGTAGACCATGTTAGATTGAGCAACGTGACGACAAAATTAATGATGCACTCGTTAATCCGCTGAACGTGAGTGCGGTGTGAAAATGGCCGTTTTTTTAGGCTGTTGTGTTTAAAAGATATATGTTTACAGGGTAATAAAATGACGCTAAGTATCGCTGAAAAATTTGAATGTCCATATTGTATGACTTATAACGAATTGGAGATTGATGAAGCAAACGATATTGGGCAACAACAAATCGTTGATTGTCACATTTGCTGCTCCCCCATCGAGCTGAGTATTATCGACAATGGCTTTGGTATTGAGATTATTGCCAAAAGGGATGATGATTGAAATGAACAAAAAGCAGGTTAAAGCGGATCCAAAGTATTTTAACGCAAGCGACATTGATAATATGGAGCAACGCGTTAGGGCCAACTTTATTAATTCATTGTCCGGTTTTAAAAGTGGTAACCTAATTGGTACGCGCTCTCCTAGCAGTAAAGACGGTACCAGAGGCGTTGATAACTTGGCTATTGTCAGTTCTGTTTTTCATATTGGTGCGCATCCACCTCTATTAGGAATGATAATGCGTCCACATACGGTACCTCGCGATACCCTGCAAAATATTAAAGATACGGGTGAATATACAATTAACCATATATGCGCTTCCATTGTTGAAAAGGCGCACTGGGCATCAGCGAGGTTTGATCCGCAGGTGAGTGAGTTTGAAGAAATAGGGCTAACGCCGCAAACAACGGATCAGGTAAAGGCACCGTATGTGTTGGAGTCACGCATTAAGCTTGGCATGCAGGTGCAAGATATTCAGTTGTTAGCAATTAATCAAACTGAGCTGGTGATTGGCCAGGTGGTGGAGGTAATTGTAGAGCCTTATTGGGTTAGCGAAGATGGCTATGTCGATATTGAAGCTGCTGGATCGGTGGCGATTTCGTCTTTAGACTCTTATCACTTAAGCCATCGAATTGCTCGTTTGGGATACGCCAAAACGAATGAGAAACCATTTATTATGCCGCCTAAAGAGACGTAGTAACGCGTAATAATGATACTATATTCAGAGTAATTACCGTTGGTTTGTGGCGTCGCTGTTCGCGTTTTAACATTTATCGTTTGGCTCTTAATCAGTTTGCCCCTTGACCAGCGCTTTATTGATGACGATTAGTTAAGATGTTGGTTGCAGGCATATAAACTGATAAAACGAGAGTTCAAAAACACCTTATTTATTTAATTTAACTGGATGGATCTAAATTTTTTCTGTATAAGTATAAACAGAAGCATAAAAAACTTCACTATTCCTAAGAACTCGCCTCTATCTGGCGAGTTTTTGCATTTTAGGGGTAGTGTAAAAGAGAATCATTTCTATTTTCGTCTACAAATTGGGATACGCACTATGAACAATGTTAATCGTCGTGACTTTTTAAAATTATCAGGCTCTACTCTTATCGGCTTAACTCTTGGCGGCGTTGCACTGCGCGCTAATGCACAAGAGCAGATTAAATTAGATGACCCAACTGCTGTCGCACTAAAATATGTCCACGAGTCAGCAGTGGAAGGTCACTACTGTTCAAATTGCCAATACATACAAGGTGAAGACGGTCAAGAATGGCGTCCTTGCGGAATTTTCCCAGGCAAACTAGTGAATGCTAAAGGTTGGTGTTCAGCTTGGATGCAGAAAGCGGCATAGGTTGCGCTGAGCAAAATTTAAGCTGAATTGAAAAAGGCTGCTTCATAAGCAGCCTTTTTTATGCGCTTTTGACTAGTTCACTGTTATTTCAGACTTACAGACTTGTTAATAGGCAGCGATTAATTTTTCTTCAAAGGTCGCATCGCTTCTCTAAAATAAGACGTATAGTATGCGCCGACCGCAAAACTAGGTTTAATTATCGCCTTGGTTTCTTTTTCGTAGTGATACGCCAAGTTTAATAGCAGTGCTTCGTCCCAAGCCTTTCCCATAAAACTAAGGTTGATAGGCAATCCTTTCATTTCACCCATGGGAATGCTGACGTGCGGATAGCCTGCAATGGCTGCTAACCAACCTGCACCTGCACTGCCGCCAGCAAAGTTGTCGCCAAAAACAGGGTCGATTAAAAATGCTGGGGTTCGACTGGGCATCATAATCGCATCGACGTTGTATTTAGTGAGTAGTAAATCAATTCCTTGTTTTCTAGTCGCGTTTTGTAAAAAGGCGACCGTGTCGAGATAGTCTTTGTCGTACCCTGTGGTTACTTGTGATTGTTCAAACAGACTTTGGTCGAATAACACCATTTCGCGAGTGTTAGCTTTATTGAATTCAATTAAGTCGGCTAAGGTTCGTGCTTTTACTGCGGGTGCTGCTAGTTCTAAGTAGAGGTTTAATTCATGCTTAAATTCGCTTAGCAACACATTGAGCGCCTTATCCCAAAAGCCTTCAGGCGTCTCAAATTTTTCTATAATCACTAATTCTGCACCTAAAGCTTGCATGGTTTTTGCCGATGCTTCGAATGCACTAATAATTGCTGGATGGTTACCTTGCACCGCGGTAAAAACACCGATACGCTTGCCTTTTAAGGGCTTGTCTAAGTCACTTGTGTAGTCGCGCTTGCGGCCGTCCGCGAGCTTTGTGTAAGGGTCTGCAGGATCGGTACCAGCCATAATGGACAGCATGAGCGCAGCGTCTTCAACAAAACGTGTCATAGGACCTGCGGTATCTTGCGTTACTGAAATAGGCACAATATGAGTGCGTGATAATAACCCCACCGTCGGCTTGACACCCACAATGCCATTCATTGCAGCAGGGCAAATAATAGAGCCGTTGGTTTCTGTACCGATAGCCAGAGACGCAAACTGAGCCGCGATTGCTGCACCTGAACCCGCAGACGAGCCGCAAGGAGAACGGTCAAGGCTATGTGGATTGCGAGTTTGACCACCCAGTGCGCTCCAACCACTGATGGAATCGTTCGAGCGAAAGTTTGCCCATTGTGACAAGTTGGTTTTGCCTAAGATGATTGCGCCTTCGGCTTTTAATCTAGCAATGATAGGTGCGTCGCGTTGGGTGTTGTTTTCGGCCAAAGCAATAGCGCCGGCCGTTGTTGGTAACTCACTTGTTTCAATGTTGTCCTTAACGAGGATCGGAATACCATGCAAACGTCCCAGTGTTTTACCTTGGGCAACCTCAGCATCTTTTTGTTTTGCCTCACCTAGCGCATTCGGGTTAAGTGATAATATCGACTGAACACTCGGACCCTTTCTATCCATAGCTTCAATGCGAGTCAAGTAGGCTGACACGAGTTCAGTTGAGCTAAGTTTACCCTGACTGATCAACGTTGCTTGCTGCGTAGCACTAAGATCCAAAATCGACGGTGTCATCAGCACAGCATTCGCAACTACCGCTGTGTGTTTGGGGCTAACTTCAGTCGCCATTTGTGCACTTGAATTTTGTTTTTGAGCCGCAGTGAACGCCATTGTTTGGCTTGAAAGAAGACCCGTTAAACTTATTAGGCACAGCAATAGGGCTATTTTGTATGACCCTAACTTACTCTCGTGTTTGTGCATGCTAGCTGACTGATTCATCCATATTCCTTTTTTAACTGTCTATAGTGTTGTTTATAATTTGCTTAGATACGTTTTCTTTACTTGGCTTGGTTCATTTAATTGGTGATGCGATGTATTTAATAAAGATTACTATTTACGCTACATATCCGGTGATTTAATTAGCAAACACGCTGGATTAATGAACAAAAACTATAAATAAAGCCTAAAAATGCAAGCATTGTTGTTACGTAAATCGAAGGGTCATAGTATTGGTTTTTTGAGTCATAACCATACTTTTAAACGACTTAAATATCACCATAAATTGGCGCAATGCCAATATTAGTTTAATTTCATTTATAAAAAACACTTTACTTTAGGCTTGGAAAAAGTCGAAAACTGGCCACTACCCACTCTGGATTTTAATAATGCGGTTGACCAAACTATAAAGCTGTCGTTAATTATCCTCAACCTCAACCTCAACCTCAACCTCAACCTCAACCTCAACAGCATGACATTTGTCATCTCAATTGATGACAAAGCGCTCTAACGATTGTTCTTTTAATGCGGCAAAATAACCTCATTATCCAGCTAATCATTGAGCCGTGCATGAAATATATAATCCTCTCAATCATTTTATCCTTAGCACTTTTACAAGGTGCTTGTTCTGTATTTTTATCTCAAACTGAATCCCGTGAAGTGGAAAATTTTACCGGAATTGAGCGGAAAGCCTCGTCGTTCAGGGCGGGGATGGATAGCTCGGATGGATAGCTCGGATGGCGAAGCCGTCCATTTGTTTTAGTGTGGCGTTTGCTGTTGCTCGATGTACTTGCGGATCACAGCAATTGGCGCACCACCACAGCTCCCCGCAAAGTAGCTAGGCGACCACAATGCGCCCCCCATAGCTTTTTTTGAATGCTTGGATATTTTTTCTTCCGGATCATTAAACTCGATATCCCCTTGAGGCTGTTCACCAGTTTCGACACTGCCACTTTAGGCGGATAGTTCACTAATAGGTG
>NZ_AUAV01000023.1 GCF_000428905.1 Brumicola pallidula DSM 14239 = ACAM 615 | reverse complement strand
ATACTCGATCAGGGCTGGGGAGAATTCAGGCGGCAGCTGGACTACAAGGTGGCATGGAACGGTGGTATGCTGCTTGCGGTGCCGCCGCACCACACCAGCCAAACATGCCCGTGCTGCGGGCATGTCAGTAAAGACAATCGACTCACGCAAGCACAGTTCCTGTGCGTCGATCGTGGTTATGCAAATAACGCCGATGTGGTCGGCGCGATCAATGTTTTAGAGCGAGGATATCGCTTGTTAGCCTGTGGAGAGTCGGCGCAGTCAGGCCGCTCTGTGAAGCAGGAACCCACCGAAGGTAGGGCGCAGAAGTTGCGTTCACCCGCAGGGATCCCCGCCCTTCAGGGCGGGGAGGATGTCAAAAGTATCCTTATCAATATCAAATACAGGTTTTAGTAAAGGGATTACCATGTCAATCTATGAAATAAAGCACCCGCTCATTCAACATAAAATTGGTTTGATGCGCGCTTATGGTGTCAGTAGTAAAGATTTTAGAGAACTCGCGAGTGAAGTCGCTAACTTACTCACATATGAGGCTACGCGTGAGCTACAAGTTGAAGATATCAAGATTAAAGGGTGGGCAGGTGAGCCTATTTCGGTCAACCAAATTAAAGGCAAAAAAATAACAGTGGTGCCGATTTTACGGGCGGGTTTAGGCATGCTCGATGGTGTTTTGAGCTTGGTTCCTAATGCCAAAATTAGTGTGGTAGGCCTATATCGAGATGAGGAAACGCTGCAGCCGGTGGCTTATTTCGACAAAGTAGTTAGTGATATTGACTCACGCATTGCTCTGATTGTTGACCCGATGTTGGCCACCGGTGGCACCTTAATCGCGACAATTGATTTACTTAAAAGCAAAGGTTGTAAGCATATTTTAGGTTTGTTTTTGGTAGCAGCCCCTGAGGGAATAGAAGCCGTTGTCAAAGCACATTCTGATGTTGATATATATGTGGCCGCTATTGACGACCGACTGAATGACCAGGGCTATATTTTGCCAGGCTTAGGTGACGCTGGTGATAAAATTTTTGGTACGCGCTAATTCACAAACCACACAAGAAAAGGCTATTTGCGACCGACAAGATTTATGCTGCAATGTCTGCTAACAGTCAAAAATCGCGTCGAGTCGTGTGATGCTTAAAGATACCTTTACGTGATAATATCTGTAGTTGAATTAAGTCTGGTGACTTTTTGTTTTTAAAAGGGATTTAATCTGAATACGTCCTTACAAATACGTTGGCTTAGGGGAGGGGTAATTGCACTACTAAGTAGTGCTGTTTTGGTACTCGTGACTTTGCTGAGCGGCTATGTGTTTAGAGTGTCACTTGCTAAGTGGGTAATTGCAGACTCCTTGCCAAAGGGCGCGCAAGTTACCTGCCTTGAATTTGATTTAGGGTTGTCGCCTACGCTTTCTATAAATGAGCTATGCCTAAATACACAGTCTGTCGATATTGAAATTCATAATGCTAGCTGGTTTTTAGATAACTGGCGACGTAAAACGAGTCGCTTGAATATCGATAAACTGCGGATTAATCATAAAAATACTGACACTCAAGTAGGCGCTGCACCAGTTTCGCTGGAACTACCCAATATTGCTTTGCCTGCTAGCTTGCCTCGGATTACCATTAAGTCGCTTAACCTTCAGTCATATTTTTTGCAGCAGCCATTGGAGCTTGCGTTAAAACAAAGGTCAGCATCGAATTTTATGCTGTCAGGCGATGTTAACGCAACTGCAGACTACATCGATGGGACACTGCAGGGGACGATAAACTGGACACCGAGCCGAGTCATCGAGCAAAGCCAACTGTTGCAAGAAAAAACCCAATTTTTGCACCAGCGCCTGAACTGGCAGGCTTTGATTAATACCAAGATAGATAGCCAGTTTGCTATGGCGGGAAATCGTATTGAAACGTCACATAGCTTGCACATTAAACCGCAAGTCAAGCTCGAAAGTTGTCCCATTAGCGTTGAGGCTAAAGGTAAACTCCTAATTGATCTGACATTGCCTAATTTTGAGGCGCGCATTGATGCCAGCGATTTTCCAATATCAGCGGATCTGGCAGAATGTCAGCTCATACCAGCACAGCTAAAGGATCTTAAAATAGCCACGGCACTTTTAACCGCAACACAGCCCCTCATTATAAAAGGGAATGCTTTATTGACCAGCAGCGTCGAATTATTCCTGCCTGAATTTCAGCTAAATCCGATAGTGACACTATCAGCTATTGAACTCGGGTTTGATCAAAGTTTATCACTGGATTACGCATTCGATCTGGCCGCGAGTTTAGCTGATTTGCGAAATGATAAGCTGGCGTTAAACGGTGAAGTAGCAATCAACTCCAATGGCAAACTAACCAAAAACGATAATAATTGGACTATGGTATCTGGATCAGCAGAAATGCAGGTCAGCGCACCCGCTACTCGCTGGGCCATTGCAGATAGTCTGACTAACTCATTTAACTATCGAGTATCGTTTTCAAATACTGACAAGCTCGACTTATCGCTGTCGGGTCGGCAACATATAAGCGGCATTAAAACGACATCACAATTGGGTTCGATAATTCAGCTCAGTGAGATAAAGACCGATTGGCAGATGTCAAATTCGGCTGCTAAAACGTGGCAAATTAAACTAATTAACAAGATCCCTGATGTGATTTTTGCGCAGACAAAGCTGGTTAAACTTATCAATACCAGTGATATTATTATCAAAGCGGACAGTGGGCTGCAGTTAACCGGGCAATCAACACTGGAGAGTATTGGGTATACTGATAAAAAGCTCAATAAGCTAACTTTTGAGCATGAGTTAAGCGCAAATCTGTCGACTATGAAAACGGCGGGTAAGCATAGCCTTCAGTTGGGATCTGGTTTAAGTATGCAAATTAATCATACAGAAAAAGACGTCAAGGTGCTGATGGCGGAGCAGCAAATCAAGTCCTTACACAACCTAGTTAATCAGTTCAATAGCAAAGTACAACTATTGGCAGGTACCTTCAGCAGTGAACTTTCAGGCACGTTTTCATCTTCAAATTATTCTGGCACCTTGAAGTTGACAGACACCAGCTTAACATATGATGATTTTGAGGTACTTTTCCTGCAATTAAATGAAGGTTTCAGTTTCAATTCAGCTGGGCTTCAGCTAAGCCGTGGCAAAATTAATATAGAGGAAATCAATGTTGGTATCCCGATCCGTAAGGTAGCATTGATTGTGGATATTGTTGATAGCGTAGCGAAACTTGAATCAGCTGAAGGTGAACTTATTGGTGGCACTTTTAAAGTCACCAACCTATGGTTTGATGGCAGAAAGCAGCGTACTAATATCAGTGTCAGCAGCCTAGACTTAGCCGATATAGCGGCGCTGCAAAAACAGCAGGGTATACAGGTGACTGGAGAAATGTCCGGCATATTACCTTTTCAGCTTGGCTCTGAGAATGGAATTATTCAACATGGCATGCTTGCCAGCGATGGCCCGGGGAAGCTAAAAATACAGGATAACGCAGCCTTTGATTTAATTAAAAATCAACAGAAAGAGCTATCATTTTTGCAAAACGTTGAGTATCGCAAACTATCCAGCAAAGTCGAATTAGCTTCTGATGGCTGGTTGGATTTAGAACTCTCCATCGCCGGACGTAATCCGGAAAAGGAGCAAGAAGTGATATTTAACTATGGTCATAAAGAAAATATATTTACCTTGCTGAAATCCCTTAGGATAACCGGTTCAATACAAGACTCTATTGAAAAACGAATTGAAAAACGCTACTTGGAAAAAGGAAAATAAACGTGAGAATCTTAGCTATAACCATCGGTTTTGTGCTCTTAAGTGCATGTACTCATACGGTACAGCTTGAAACAAAAGAGCCCATTACTATAAATATTAATGTCAAAATAGATCATGAAATTCGGGTCAAAGTTGACAAGGAACTGGATGATATTTTCAGTGACGACAGCAAATTATTTTAGGAGTAAAACATGAAAACAATGACAACTTTAAAAACGCTACTGCTTGCCGCCATTCTATTCAGCGCTACCGCTTTCGCAATCGAGCTTGATTCGGCAAAAGCAACGGGCTTAGTAGGCGAACAGGAAAATGGTTATCTAGGAGCGGTTGTTATGAGCACTGAAGTCATGACATTGATCACTGATATCAACGCAAAACGTAAAGCCAAATATCAGGAACTGGCGACTAAAAACAGTATTACCTTGAGTCAGGTAGAATTACTCGCTGCTAAAAAAGCGTATGAGAAAACTGAGGCTGGCCATTATCTGCGTAGTAATGGACAGTGGATCAAGAAATGATATAAGCGATCCGCCATAAAAATTGATATGAGTCAATACTGACGTTGTTAAGCCTCTGAATTTATTATTATACTTGCTTTACCTATAAGGTGGCGTTGCATTACGTGATATTATTAAGTGGATAAATACTTAGGGGAATGCGCGAAACATGAAACTGAAGATTTCACTCTTATTTTTCGGACTATTTTTTTGGTTATTTTTGCTAAATATGCCAAGTGCTCACTCTGCTGAAGCACAGGCAAGTCACCTTTCATTTTCAGACGCTTGGAAGCTCCTGCAAAAAAGCAACAATTCTTTGGCTGCTCAGTCCGCTAATGTTGACCGTTACAAATATTTACAAGAAGCTAAAGAGGATTTGAACTTACCTTCAGTTTCATTAGGTGCTAATTATACGCGCCTAAACGATGATATAACTTTGTTAGGCAGTCAAATTTCAGAGAGTCTTGCCGGGCTTACCTCAACGGTTGAAGATAAAGATGTGTATTTCTCGTCCGTGCGTGTCATTTGGCCCATTTATACCGGCGGTAAAATAACAGCAGCTCAAAATGCGGCAAAAGGGCGATTCGATGAAGCGCAAGGCCAACTTGGTATGGAAACCCACGTTCGATTTGAAGAACTGAGTCAATATTATTTTTCAGTTTTGTTGGCTGAAGACGTCCTAAAAGCACGAAAAAATGTTGAAACAGGCCTTAAACAGCATCTTGATTTTGCCATAAAACTCGAAGAGCAAGGGCAGGTTGCCCGTATTGAGCGTTTACAAGCAGAGGCCTCTTTGGATAAAGCGCATGTTGATTACAAGAAAGCGCAAAAAGATTTAGATATTACGTCATCCGCGCTAAGCCAAATCTTAAATCAAGAAACGGTAGTTCTACCCAGAGACGCACTCTTTATCAACAGCACAATGCCATCAATGCATAGCTTTATTGAGAAAACACTCAATACCTATCCTGGTTTAGATATCCTTGATTCTAAAAAGAAACAAGCGAGCAGCTTAATCGCGGCTGAAAAAAGTAAATACTACCCTAATGTGTTTTTATACGGCGATTATAATATTTATGAACAAGACTCATTAACCAGTGAGCTAAAACCTGATTGGTTTATAGGAATAGGTGTAAACGTCACATTATTTGATAATTCGGGTCGCGCTGATAACGTCAAGGCAGCGCACAGTGCGGTTTATCAAGTTCAATATTTAAAAGCACAAGCTAAACAAGATTTGAAAGTGTTAGTTCAAAAAACCTATCTTGAGGCACAACAAGCGATTGAAGAAGTTATTGGGCTTGATTCTAGTTTAGCGTTAGCAAGAGAAAACCTACTTTTGCGCAAAAAAGGATTTACCCAAGGACTGTCTAATTCACTTGATGTTGTTGATGCTGAGCTATACCTATCAAGCATCCAAACCCAACAATCTGTTGCTCGATTTCAATACATAAGCTCATTAACCAAACTGCTTGCATTAAGCGGTGAAATGAATACGTTTACGCATTATCAAAATACGGCCTTATCAACAGACTTCTAGGAATAAAAGGACATTATGAAAAAGATAAAAATTGGCGTTATGGTATTAGCAGTCGTGTTATTAATCGGCTGGTTATCTTTTCGTTTTTATCAAGCGTATCAACCTCAGCCTGTTCGTCTTCAAGGTCAAATTCAAGCTCAACAATATAGTATTTCCTCCAAAGTATCGGGTCGGATTGACCAAGTGTTCGTGCGAAAAGGGGATATAGTAAGCAAGTCACAATTGATATTTACATTATTTAGCCCTGAAATTGCAGCGAAGCTTGACCAAGCCATTGCTGGGCAAAAAGCCGCTGGCGCCATGGCGAAAGAAGCAGAAAAAGGTTCCAGAACACAACAAATTCAGGCATCAAAAGACCAATGGTTAACAGCAAAATCAGCTGCGCAATTAATGGAAAAAACTTACCAACGTATTAATAATTTATACAATGATGGTGTTGTTGCCGAACAAAAAAGAGACGAGGCAAATACTCAGCGACAGGCAGCAAAATATACCGAGAATGCGGCATTTCAAATGTATCAATTAATGCAAGAAGGCGTGCGTGAAGAAACCATAGTGGCAGCCCAACAGAAAGAAATTATGGCCGCAGGCGTTGTAGCGGAAGTACAAGCTTCTGTTGCTGACACAAAAATAACCAGTTGGTTTAACGGTGAAGTTTCACAGGTCCTACTCAACAGCGGAGAACTCGCGCCTCAAGGATTTCCAGTTGTCACCATCATCGATACAAAAGACGCTTGGGCGGTGTTGAATGTGCGAGAAGATTTACTAAACAACTTTGAAAAAGGAAGGCGCTTTACGGCTTATCTCCCTGCTTTAGATAAGCGTATCATTTTTGAAGTGTCGCACGTCGCCGTAATGGGCGATTTCGCTACATGGCGCTCAACAGACGCAACACAAGGTTTTGATTTACGTACCTTTGAAGTTGAAGCAAGGCCGGTCGAGTCAATTGATAATTTACGCATGGGTATGAGTGTGATGGTAGAACTCTAAGTTAATTTATTTGGAAGAAAGCAATGACTTTTCGAGCACAATGGCAACTGTTTTACCGAGATAAGTGGCTATTCTCTTGCCTTACTTGGGTACCTATTTTATTGGCACTTTCTATTTGGGCAATTTTTTTTCATGGCACTGCCCGCGATTTGCCTATCGGTGTTGTTGATTTATCTCACAGCCAATTATCCAGAACAATAAGTCGTCAATTAGATGCCAGTGCGACTCTAGCGGTCAATGACAACTATTCAGATGTAAGCCAAGCAAAAAATGCCTTAATCAGCGGTGATATTTACGCATATGTTGTTATTCCTGGGCAATTTGATCGAGATATTTATAGAGGACAATCGCCACAAATTTCGGCCTTTTATAACAGCCAATATATTTTAGTTGGCAAACTAGTCAGCTCAGCGATTATTAGCGCCGTAGGCACTGCTAATGCACAAATAGAGGTGTTGGGATCTCTTTCTGATGGCAATACTACAACACAAAGTGCCGTCGGCAGAGCGTTGACTATAAGAACTCAAATTACGCCGTTATTTAATAAAAACACCAATTATACGCAGTTTCTTGTTTCCGCCATTATTCCCGCGCTCTGGCAAATTTTTATTGTTGCTGGCACGATATTAATTATCACTGCCAATGCCGCCAATAAAGGCGCTGCCGCCGGGTCAACTAGATTATCCGTAGGGCAGGTGATGACTACCTTGAGTTTTTATATACCGTTGTTTCTGCTGCAGGGGGCACTTTTTTTACTTTGGTTTTATGTTGGCTTTGATTGGCCAATGAATGGCAGTTTTGTGGCCTTACTGTTTGCTCAATTTGTCACCTGTATAGCGTGTATGATCATGGGCGCATTTTTCTATTTTCTAACGCATGATGCTGCCAGAGCAATCAGTGTAGCTGGCGCGTTTACGGCACCCAGTTTCGCATTTATGGGTATCACATTTCCGGTTACTGATATGAATACGGCCGCTCTAATTTGGCGAAGTTTATTACCTATCAGTCACTATATTGAAGTGCAAGTGAGTCAGGTTAGCTACGGTGTTTCTTGGATAGTCGCATTGACGCAATTACTGCCCATGCTTGGCTACTTGTTGCCTTTATTCCTAACTTACTTGTTGATAACAAAACGGCGTAATAGCAGTGAGCTTGCCGTATGAAGAAGCTTGCCGTATGAAGAAGCTTGCATTATGAAGAAGCTTGCATTATTGATGCTTGAAATTAAAGCAATAATGGGCAATTCTGCTGTGGTGTTAACTATGTTTGCTGGCGTGATTTTCTATTCATTTTTATATCCACTGCCTTATGCGAATCAGACGCCCAGAGAACAAAACATCAGTATCGTTAATCTAGATAAGAGTCAGGCAAGTTACCAGTTAGAACGAATGGTGGATGCAACACCGCAAATTACAGTGGTGCAAAGGGATTATTCAATTAAAGCGGCAGAAGAAGCCCTTTTAACACACCGCAATAATGGTATTAGCGGTATTAGCGGTATTCTCGTTATTCCAGAACATTTTTACAAAGACCTATTACTTGGAAAAAGTCCTGTATTGGCTTATGCAGGAGACGCCTCTTTCTTTTTAGTGTACGGCACCATAATAGAAGGATTGGCGAATGCTGGTAGTACACTTGCGGCAAAAACGAAGGTATCGCATTTATTAACACAAGGTCTGCCTGTAGATTACGCGGGTGACCATGTATCTTCCGTGAAATTAAACATGAAACCCACGTTTAACCCTGGTATGGGCTATATACATTATGTTGTCCCTGCGGTATTTGTGCTTATTTTGCAACAAACCTTAGCAATGGCAGCAGGATTAATGGGAGGAACGCAAAAATCAGGCCACGGGTATTGGCGTCAATACAGTTCGGGTCAGGTTTTTGCTGTAAGAAGCATAACGTTAGTCGGTATTTATGTCTTTTTAAGTTTATATTACTTTGGTGTTGGTTTTGAAATGTACGGCATTAATCGGCTTGCTGATATACCCACAATGTTGGCTATTTTGATGCCGTTTTTACTCTCAACTTGCTTTATTGGTATCTGGTTAGGCGCGATTTTACCAAGACGCGAATTGGTCACTTTTGTGGTCCTGATAAGCTCAATGCCGCTTATATTTTCTGCGGGTGTTATTTGGCCACTTGAAATTATTCCAAGTCCTATTATTTGGCTATCATCATTATTTCCAAGCACACCTGCGATCCAAGCTTTTGTTGCTGCCAATCAGATGGGGGCAACACTTTATCAAATAATGGATAAGCTTTTATTACTGTGGGGATTAACGTTTCTTTGGGGTGTCGTTGCATTTATATCCTTTAAACGTAGCAATGAGTCGGATTAATTCAACCGAGTAGTGGCTCTCAACATCCATAATGAAGTAAAGCCAATTAATAAACCGATAAGTAAAACGTTCGCTATTTTCTTGTTATTATTGGCCTTCAGGTGCATTGACTGAGTTACGGTTCGAGCTTAATCACAGAACGATTATTTTTTGATTTCGGAAACCGTAAAATCAAGTCCCTCATAAAAATCGCCAGTCTCTCCAGAGAGAACGACCACGCTAAGGATTTCTTCTTCAAGCGTGATGGTTTCGCTGCCCAAGTAATTTATTTTCAGCTTATATTTTCCTGGTTTTAGGTCTTGTAAGACATAGAAACCGTCATACTCAGGCGTTATGCTGGTGTAATATTCATTATTTTTTTCAACGACTATTTCAACATAGCTAAAAAACTTCTTAGTTATTTTATCTTCTGTTTCTGGTAGGAGGATAGACCCCATGATCAAGGATAAGGGGACAAGTCCAACAGATATCTTTTTACCCGATGCAGGCAGCAGCGTTATTGTTTGATCACTATCTGCGGTGAGTGTCGGATCGAGCATGATACCGGAATAATCATAAAGCAATTTGTTACTTCTATATGGCTTTACATCGCTAAGATAAAAAATACCTGCGCTGTTGGTCTTTACTTTATTTTGACCTATACCCACTCCTACGCCGACAAGAGGTTCTTCGTCGTTATCCTTTTTGCCATTGGCATTTTTATCAATAAAAATGGTTCCCTCTACATATCCACTATCAGGATATTTGGCATTATTAGCCACCAATGGTTTTTTCAAATTGATCACCGTTTCATAGCTAGCTCTCACTTTGTATTGCTTTTCTCTATTGCTTCTGTAGTTAGCATCTGTTTTTAGAAAGTCGTTAAATTTATATTCAAAAGACATTTCTAGGCGTACATCATCGCTTTCATCATAACTCACCTCAAGTTGATAGGCATAGTTACTATCCTGACGCAGCCTCTTTCTTAGCCTAGCGGTATACTGCCACTTAGCGTCACGGCGCTGATCATAACTCGCGTCGACATTGTAGGTGAAATCTCCCTGGTTATAATCTAAGCCTATTTCTCCTGTGTAATTAGACTGGCGCTCATTTTGGTTGCGTACGGTTTTGCCTAGATCTACATTAATGCGTATTGCTTTGCTGACATCATAGCTAAGTCCGCTATCGTAAATATTTTCTGTTCTGTCTTGGTATTTTTTACTTGAGAATCTGAAAAAATAATCACTTCTGCCATAATTGCCGCTCATTTCTGCTTCTTGATAACTGTCCTTGTTTTCATCTTGAGCCAATTGATGACTATAACGCTCATAACTGTATGATAATTTATGAGAAAACAACTCACTTTTTATCTCACCAATATAGCCCTCACTATCGTCTAAAAGTGAATCATAATAGGAAACTTTGGTTACTAAGGGGACAAATAAATTTGAAAAGCGGTATCCCGCCATGTGCTTACCGTATTGATAAAGCTTGTCTTCATTACGCGTGTCATAATAGTCAAAGGCATACGTTAGATTGTTGGTCACACCATAAGCGATGCCGAATTTTTGGTCGTCCCAGGCTTTATTCTCTCCCTGCGGGTTTTGGCCATAGAAAAAGTTATAGTCCCATTCGCCTTGACTTAGAAAATCACGGCCCTGCATAACATTGACTACTCTGTCTTCGAGCAAGACACCGTTGCGGTCATATATTTTTATTTTGAACGCATCGTTGTTACTTCTCATCTCTAATGTGAACTGATATTCACTTCCCTCAATACGCTGATAATCTGCTACTTTGCCGTTTTGGTAGACTTCAACCATGGCATTTCTGGGTGCTTCGCCCCTGATGGTCACGTCCCTACCTGAACGACTGACTGTGTAATCATTGTCACTTACTGATAAACCACGGATCCTAGTGTTGTAGCCCAGAATATCGTTTTTCTGTATAAAACTGTCACCAATAGTGACCGTCTTATCTTTAAAGATATAGGGGTATTTCAGACTGATATCTTCTAACTCGCCTGTGGCATAAATGTTATGTCTAATATTAAAGTCGCCGTAAAGTAGCTGCGAGCTATATTCTGCTTCCACATCTCCTTTGTCTTGTTGCGCTCCGTTTTTAAAATAAGTACTTATATCATCTATGTCATAGCGCAGCTTAAGCATACCGAGGTCGACGAGTCTCCTGTCTTTTGGCATAAAAAAGTCAGTCTGTTGAAGATTTTCTTGGCTATTTTTGTCTTCTTCAATTGCGCGCTTTCTTTTTTGTGCTGCAACCTGATAGTCCAGCGGCAGATTAAAATCCGGTATTATTGCCAATGTATAGCTCTCTGGCAGCCACTTTATTGACTTGAGGGGAAACAAGTCACTGATGGCCTGTTCATCAAAATATAGGCGCTCGTTTACGATTATAATATTGAGATTTTTTACTTCTTTACTAATGTGCCTTGCTTTTGTATCGTCAAACAGACTGCCTGCCATATGGAGATGTATATTTCCGCCTTCGATAGTAAGTTGGCTATATTGGCTAAGCTCGGTCATTGCCAGAAAATCATTGATATCGAGATAAATGCCGCCATCAAAATCGCTTTTTACTTCATAGAACTCTAACTTCAGGTAGCGGCCTACCTTAAGGGTGATCATATTGTCAAAGTAGTCATCTTGCGTGTCGGCAATGGCAGGCTTAAGAAGCCCTAGGGTGCATATCATGATCAGTAAAGCACTTGCTGAGATCATCGCCGTTTTTTTCATGATAGATAAAACAAAAATGAGACCACAAGTTAATTTAATTACCATTTTTAGAGTCGGCGACGTAATCAAGGGGATGGCATAAAAAAGATAAAAAGATATACAGTGCATGCGAAAAAAGGGGTGGCCTTGTAGGATGTTTTTTGCAAAGAAACGTGCCTGCAGATAAGGTCATAGTATCCTTCTTTTATTTAATATGAAGGTAGGTAAAACGTAATAGGGTTATTAACTCAGTCGATTTAATCAACATAGTTGACTTGATATTTAATTGATTTCCTATACTTACCGCTGACATGCTTTTCTCCTCGTAGCGAAAAACCTATAGCAAATTCCCCTTCCCCGTATCTATCTAGGGTGATAATCGGGTCTTTGGCACGAAGATCTACAACTCTGATCCCTGGTGCAAAATAGATAACGCCACTTTGTTTAATATCCAATTTAACCCGTTTATTGGCTTTACCTTGCACAGAAACCAGCGCTCCCTCCTCAGGGTAAATTGTTAACCGGCTACCGTTATAAAGATAGAGGTCTTGCAGTTCTGCATTTTTCACCCCGATAATCTCTAGCGAACAAGCTGATGCTGAATAGACAAGCATGAATAAAAATAAAAATTTGTTCATTGTTTTGTAACCAAAATAAAAAGGGCAGCCATTAGGCTGCCCGAAAATGATTAAGTTTATACGGCTGCTGCTTTATCTGATGTTGTATCAGCAATAGCATTATATTTAACAGTGAAGGTAACAATCTCACTAGTATCTGCATCAGTCATGTCGGTGGTATTTAGACCAACATCAAAGCTAAGCGTTTGTTCTGTCGTATCAGCGAAATCCAATGTACTACCAGCATCAGAAAGTGTCACATTGTCACCATCGGATGCAATAGTGTAGGTAAATGTTTCGCCAGCTTCACCATTTATCGTAGCAAGTACCGTCTCAACATCAATAACCGAATCCGTAAAAACATCCCCAAAATTAATTGTTGATGTATCTAAACCAAGCGCAAGCGGTGTTACATACTTAGCCGTTACCGTTAAGGTATCTGTTACCGCTGTATCCAATAATGGAGAAGTATTGGCAGCGATTGCCGTTGATGAAATGGCTAATATAGACGATGCTAATAATAACTTTTTCATCGGTGTTGCTTTGAATAATTTATTCATTGTATTTTGTCTCTCTTTCTTACTTTGCTTCAAAATGAATAAACGTCCAACCTATGAAAGGACATTTATTCGTGGATATCGTTGTAGGCCACCTGCACAGTAATAGTGGCGGATAAATCGCCGTTCATATTTGCTGTATCGAAGTCTACATAAAATTCGTGGGCTTGGTCAACCCCGTTAGCAGTCTGTATATAAGTAATGCTATTTGCGGTATACCCTGCACTGGCGTTGCGCGAAACTTGCACAATACCCATGCTGTCGTCATTACTTATCTCTACCGTATAGTCATAGCCATTTTCGGCATTGACCGAAAAATCTACCATCTCACTGTCGACCTCCGTATCATTGTAAACATCGCCAAAATCAATATTGCTGACACCCAACGTCAGGGAGATGGCTTTTACTGCATTGCCATTAATATAAAAATCACCTTCTTCAGCCCACACAAAACTTGAAAAAAACAGCAGTGTAAAAAGAACTTTATTCACTTGCTGTTTTTCCGAATGGAAAACTGGATCCGATTGGAAGAGTGAATCGCTGCGAAAAATCAAGCTTTTCATTGGCAAAAACAATCTCTACACGATCAGCAACTGCATTCATCAAGATTGATTTATTTAGCTCGACTAAATGCTCGCGATAGAAACCCTGCTTAAAGCTTTCTTCTTTGACGATCTTCTCATTTTGGTAAAATTTAATGTTGATATAAAGTGGGTAAGAAAAGTTGCCATTGTTTTGTGCCGCTCCCAGCAGCTGATAGCCATTTTCAATTTTTGTCATACGTAAATTGTCAAAATCCATGGCGGTTTCCAGCTTGCCTTTTCTACCGTAGTAAGGCACTCCCAGATTCATCAGCATGGTGACCTGAGCGTCACTGTTTCGTGGTGGCAGTTCTTTAAATACCAACAAGGCCACATACTCACCGTCTGCTAATTCTTTTTTTATCCGTGGGGCTATCTTTACTTGGATTTTGCCCTTAGGCGGAATAACCACAATTTTCGGATAAGCCACTAGCTGATCGCCCAAATAATACTTATCTTTGGCCCATTTCGGTTTTTCAAAATCCACCCTGACCCGTACCGGCTTATTACTCTGGTTGATCAGGGTCGTGTCTTGAGTCACAGGTCTGTCAAGATCCACCCCAAAACTTGTCTGAGTGACCATAAAGGCACTGAAACTACTAATTGAATACGTGCACAGCAATACTGCTATCGCTAGGTGTAGGTAATTGTTAATTTTAACGGCGGTTCTTCCTATTAATTTTTGGTAATTATTTTCAACATACATTACAAAATTTAAGGCAAAAAAAAGGTCTTCATAAAGAAGACCATGTGTAAAACAGCTCAAAAAACAAAAAGTGCTAATTCACTTTCGGCAACTGGCTACCATTTTACAGGTCCTTTAGTTTTGCGTCCCTAAGTTTCCCTAGGTTTGCGATGCATCAATGCGACAATTAAATTATCGGTTGGATAATGAAAATAAGCTTGAGTGTTAACATTTTGTTCATTTATAAACTATTTTTTTTCTCACTTTAATAGTCAGTGTGATGGCGCGCATCTGTGAACATCATGTTTTGAATAAAATCGATTTCTTCTCTGTCCAGCCGTGAAACAACATTTTTCCCTTTTTTAGTTGTTACGTTGCCCTCGACAACTAACGATGTAATCGCTTCAACAGCGGCTGAGCAAAACTGTAGCCTTTCTTGTGAACTCGATATGCCAGTGCCTCGCATCGTGAGCAATAAAGAGTAATCTGCCGCGCCTTTTATTTTTTCGTTATCACTGTAAGCTCGTCGATAAAAGTGTATCAATGAAATCAGGTTCAGGGTGGTTTCATGCAATTGAGGATGCATAATCAACAAACGGCGCTATTTCTGATTTCATTAAAAAAGTAGCCCTGCATCATGCACTGCTGTTCTTTGCAAAAAATGTATTTGTCAAAGCTGTCAACACCTTCTATCACGATAGTATTGGATTTTCTTTTAATCATTTTGATCAGATGTTTTAGTAAAATTTTATCATTTTCGTACAAGTCCCAAAAAAGCTCCTTGGACATTTTAACGCCGTCAAAATTGAGCATATTCAAGACATCAAAATTTGATCGGGCAGACCCAAAATCATCCAACCAGATACGTACTTTCGGATTTCCTTTAATTTCATTTAATCGGTTTTGAATTTGGATTATGGATTGTAAAGAGCTGGTTTCCAATAGCTCTAATATGATTGTACTGTTGCCAAATGCTGACAAAAGCATGTCAACGTGATGTGAGTTTAAAAAATTAATATTTATATTAAGTGACACAGTTGACGTCGTTTGTGTTTCTAGACTTTCCAGTATATGACGGTAAATCACATAGATTTCATCATTACTTAATTCATTAAAAAAACGCATAGGGCATAATTGTTCTGAGTCTTTCATCACAATGCACAACACTTCGAAAATGCCTTTCTTGTTCGATATGCAATCTGTAATCAACTCAACTCTGGGATAAACAAGGTATTGTATATCTTGTTTTTTAATAGATATTGAAGGGACTGTTATCATGCAAATCGACCTTTATTTTTATTAAACATTTGATATCCTTTTCCGTGGATTGTGATTATTTCCAAATTAGATTTGTTTTTTAATAAAGCGCGTAGCTCAGAAATAGCCACAGTGACATTATTGTTAACTTTATTATGTCTTCCCCAACCATATGCTAATAAAAACGCTCTGCTCACTACCTCTCCTTCATACTCGTGAAAAGCACAAAGAATTCTGAACATAGGGTTGGATATTCTGTGTTTAGTCCCTTTTACTGACACAGCGTGTCGTTCAATAAACACGCCTTTGTCGATATAAATAGGATGACGTTGCTTTGGACATAAAACGCAGTGCTCATCACACACATTTGTTGCCACGGCTCTAGTTGTTTGATGAAGGCCTATGAGCTGATTTTTACCGCATTTATTAGATTCTGCCACAGGGCCAGAATTGAACATTTACTCTCCTAATATTTGTATCTTGACTTGTTTTTACAATTAATCCATTCATGCAAAGTTAACTATATTCTAGGAATGTAATATCATACGTTTTGTGCGGCAAAAGTAGTAATCCACATACCCGTTATATACTTTAGTTGTGTTTAAAGTCCAAATTTATAAAATTTATAAAATTTATAAAATTTATAAAATTTATAAAATATAGACCTTTGTAATTGCTGGTTTTATATGTTTATTGATGTCTAATATTTTGGTCGCTTTTAATCTGTTTTTAAGGTCAAAATTAACGCTCCTTACAACTAACACCCTTGGTAGTCAGATAAGCCGATAAAGTTCAATTAGTTTGTGATGTTGGTAGACGATCCTGCGGCTGCAAATCTGCGTCTGCAGATAGGAGTAGGCGCATAAAAGTGAGGTTTTAGCCATAAAAGCCAACCTCTCATTATGTCACCGAACTATGGCACTATTCATTTCCGATCAGCGTAAGTGAGCAGAATAGCCCAGTAGCAAAATTTGGATTTATGCTTTGCTATTGCGCATTATTTTCTTCTTGAAGCTTAAAACGCACCAGTTCAGCTAGCGTTTTAACGGCTAACTTTTTCATCACTTGCGAGCGGTGTACTTCAACTGTTCTTTCACTAATACCAAGGTCATGGGCAATAACTTTGTTCATGTCACCTTTGGCAACGCGTTCGAATATTTGTCGCTCGCGCTCTGAAAGTAGTGCTAGCTTACTTAATATAATGCTGCGGTCGCTTTCATGCTTACTTCTGCCTGCATCGATAGACAAAGCTTGGTTGATCCTATCTAGTAAGTCTTGTTCTCTAAAAGGCTTACGAATAAAGTCCAGAGCGCCTTGTCGCATCGCTTCAACCGCCATGGGTATATCGCCATGCCCAGTAATGAAAATAATGGGTAAGGTTGCACCTAGCGCGTTCAGTCTTGTTTGTAAATCTAGGCCGGTCATGCTCGGCATGCGTATATCTAAAATAAGGCAGCCACGTATTTTATTATGGTAGTCATCTAAAAAGTCTAGCGCACTACTATATAACTTGGTTTTTTGGCCGGTAGTTTCTAGCAGCAGGCTCAAGCCCTCTCTGATACCTTCATCGTCGTCAACTACATATACTATTTGCTCTTCTTGCATAGTCGTTACCTCGCGTGTTTTTAGTCATCTCGCACAGCACCGGGCAACGTAAAATAAAACGTTGCACCACAAATTGTATTATTGTGAAAGTTAATTCGTCCGTTGTGTGCTTGGATGATTGCGCGGCTAAGCGACAAGCCCATACCGCTTTCTTGGGCACTTAAAAACGGTTCGAACAGCTTTTTTTCAACCTTAGCCGATACGCCCTCACCGCTGTCAATAACCGCAATTTCAACTTCGCCAATACTATTTAGGCTAGCCCGTAAAATAACTACGTTACCATTATGGCGAGTAATTTTTCGCATAGCTTGCATGCTGTTGCGTAGCAAATTGAGTATCACTTGCTGCACTTGAACCACATCAACTACTACCGATGGAAGTTTTTTAGCAACACTCACCTTTATTTCAATGTCATGAATACTTGCTTCGGCCTTTGCTAGTTGAGCAACTTCAGTCACTAAAACATAACAATCGGTGGATTTCTTTTCAGTGTCATGCAGTTTAGCCATCGACTGTATGCGTTCAACAATAGCACCTGCTCGTTGGGCATGCTGACTTAACTTATCAAACACCTCTGCTACTCGTTCGTATTGACCACTGTCAAGCAGCCGCTTGCCTGCTTGAGAAAATAAAGAAATAGCCGCCAATGGTTGATTTACCTCATGTGCAATGTCTGACGCTATTTCACCAATAATAGTCAGTCTAGCCACATGAGATAGCTCTTCTAGTTGCAATTGGGCTTCATTTTGAGTGGTCCCTTGCTTAATAATTGATGTGCGCTTGAGCATATTTTGACGACACCTCCAGAGTGAATATTTTCACATTGTATTGACTTCTAGCCCTTTATCCAATTGTGGTTATCCACATAAGCGTAGGGTAATTACTAATTGTTGAGTAGCGGTACCGGCTGATAGCTTAAACCGCATGCTTGGACCGCTTCGTTGAACGAAACGCTAAGTAAACGCAAGTTGGTTCATCGTCGTCAATGATCTGATTTGGTCGCGTATGGTGCACGACTACCTAATGGTCGAACGTACTCATATTAACGATTTAATGGCGTGGAATTTCGATACCACCAGAATGCCCTACAAAATGCATTCACAATACTTACGTAAGCTGTTTTTAAATAATGAGTTATCCGAGGGTCTATATATTGTTGATGGCAAACCGATTTCTATATCTGATATTCGGGCCCCTGTATTTGCGGTAATGTCAGGCGATGTTAACCCTTGTGATGAAGTCGCTTTACTTGGTGCTATGGAAGCAAAAAATAGAGGCGTAATTGAGCCCATATTAATTGGTCCAAAAGATAAAATTATAGCTGTTGCCATAGAAGCATCATGCAATTTAGACGGCATAAAGATAATCGATGTGCCACATAGTGACGCAGCCGCTGCTGCAGCTGTAGATGCAGTTCACCAGAATGTCGTGGACGCAATAATGAAAGGAAAATTGCATACCGATGAGCTAATGGCTCCTATCGTGGATGCCAAAAAAGGCTTACGTACTGAGCGCAGAATGAGCCATATATTTGCTTTAGATGTGCCTACTTATCATAAACCGCTGTTTATCACCGATGCGGCGATTAATACTGCTCCCGATTTGGCTACAAAGCGGGATATTGTACAAAATATAATTGAATTTACAGCCGGCATTGGTGAAAATTCAGCGCTAATACGTGAACAAACTTGTGAGCGTCTGACATGGTTAGGGGTCACGCTAGAACTAAGTGCAAACCGGCTCAACAAGAACGTTATTAGTCACGTGAATTCGCTGGTGAAGGTGTTGGTAATACCTACCAATGAAGAGCTGGTGATGGCTCAGCTAAGCCAATCACTGATGTTGACTAAGTAAGCAGGGCTTACCTAGTCGCCTATTTTTTTATAGTATAAGTGGTGGCTATAAAACCAAGGTGTAAACAATCAAAGTACTATCTTGTGGATGTGTTTTTGCGGTCATACCAAGATGCTCAGCTAATTTATGCATTCTATAGTTCGTGCTTAAATCGGTAGAAAAAAGCGTTTTAACATTATTACTTTTCGCGTGTTTAACTAAGGTATCAATTAACACCGTTGCAATCTCATCGTACGGGTAGTCATCGGCAACAGTGATCGCCATTTCGCATTCACCTGGCGTTTTGTCTGCCGCATAGCGGCACACACCAATTTCTTTTTCGCCGGCAGGGCTAGCAATAGTAGCAACATAGGCCATCGTATTTATGTAATCGATGTTGCACAACACGTTCAACATCGATGGTGACAAATCATTGATCCCTTCAAAAAAGCGCTCATATTTTGTTTGCAGCGACAGGTTGCGTACAAAAGAGGCTTCTATCTCCTTGTCTTCAGGCGTTATAGGACGGATGGTAATATCAAGGTCGCCAATGCTAACGTGCTTATGATCGCTAATGAGTTGCTCAGTCATGTCAAATCCTCCGGTGACGAATTTATTAGTTATTGTTAAGTAGACGCTTTTCATTCCCTTATTCTACAAGCGCCAGTTTTACTCAACAATTAGGGGTAACCACATTTCACTGTCGGACATCCCTAATATGTGCACATCCAACCTTGGCCCTGACGGGGTAGGTAAATCAACCCTTATGGGTTTAATAGCAGGTGCTCGCAACTTGCTATTATTATTTGCTTGGGCACTGTATTTTTCGTTGCTAGCCTTGCATTATTTCGTCGTTCTTTAGAGAAAATTACATAAGTAAAACAGAGCTACGATCGTGTTTTGTGCTGTATGACAGAGGTGTAAAAGCGATTGCTGAGTTGTCTATTCGACCAAAGGCAATATAAAGTAAAACACCGATCCTGTCGGTGTATTGCTGGCATAGTGAATAGTACCGCCATGCTCCTCAATGATACTTTTAGAAATAGACAAACCAATGCCCATGCCATTTTTTTTAGTAGATGAAAACGCGGTAAATAACTTATTAGTCATATCGCTGGATAAGCCACAACCGGAGTCAATAACCGAGATCTTAATTACGCTCTTGGGAGGGGCTTGCGGAGGTATCTGCGGGGCTATCTGCGGTGATATTTGCATACGTAGTTCAATCATGTTCTGATTTTCTGTATTTGAAGCCTGCATCGCCTCCATCGCCTCCATGCCGTTACGCAATAGATTGAGCATTACTTGCTGTATTTGTACTGTATCGACAAATACGCTTGCGTTGACTTCGCGACCGCTTATTTTAATAGTAATATTTCGTATCCTCGCATCCGGCTCGGCTAATTTCACTACGTCGTCAACAAGTATGTTGCAATCAACCTGCTCTTTTTGCCTTTCTCCCTGTTTGGTCATTGCTTGCATGCGTTCGAGCACCGCACCAGCTCGGCGTGAATGTTGACTGACCTTTTCAAGTATCTCAGGCAGGCGCTCAAATTTACCGCTATTACATAAATTTTTACCCGACTGCGAAAATAATGATATTGCGGTTAAGGGTTGATTCACTTCATGTGCAATGCCCGCGGCCATTTCGCCAAGGGAATTCAGCCTCTCGGCGTGGGCCATTTGTTCAATGTGCTTACGCGTCTGATCCGCAGCCATGCGCTGCAGAGTGATGTCCCTAATTAAACCGACAAACATGGTATCTTCATTGGATTGGATTTCGTTCACCGATAAATGAATGGGAAACATGCTACCGTCTTTGCGCAGGGCCAGAAGCTCGCGCCCAACACCAATAATGCTGGCTTTTTGATTACGTAAATAGTTAGCCAAATATTGATCATGCTGGTCTGCAAAATTACGTGGCATTAAGGCTTTAACGTTTTTATTTTTTACTTCATCAAAGGTGTAGCCAAACATAGCTTGTGCAGCATTGTTAAAGCTTTTAATAGATCCTTTTTGATCAATTGTAATAACGGCTTCAACTACCGAATTTACAATCGCATCAGAAAAAGCATGACTACGTACAATCTCTTTTTCAGCTAGTTTAATACTCGTAATGTCGGTAATAAACCCCTCAAGAATAGCTTGGTTATTAAGTATAGAAGAAACCGCTTCGCCTTTCTCCCAAACCAATCGAATGTTATTGTTCTTGGTGATTATACGATATTCAAGTTCAAAAAAAGTTTTTTGAACTATGGCTTTATTGACAACTTCATTTACGTGCTGGCAGTCATCAGGGTGGATCAGCTTTCCCCACATTACCGTACCCGATTCAAACGCCGCTTTCGACCAACCTGTTAATTCTTCGCATACTTTACTGACGAAAATCATTGGCCTGTCTTGCTTATTGTAAGATTGGTAGGCAATGCCCGGCAGATTCTTCAGTAGATGGTCTATTTTATTACGGTCATCTATCATGGCTCTCGCTTTGTTTCTTGCAAATAACGCTGTATAAGCGGCTAAGCCCACAAAAATAATTAACAAGGCACCGAGCATGGTTAAAATAGCCATCATTCGATAGTGAGCATCACTTAAAAAAGCGTCTTTTGGCACTATGCTTATTTCCCAAACGTGGTCATTTAGCAGAAAGCTTGCTTGTTTTTTCCAGGTGCTGTTGTGTACCTCGGGAGTGATGTCATCTGAATAAATGCGTTGTTCATCGATAAGTAGTGAAAATTGATGATCGGCTAACAAATATAAAGGCAATACCGTATTAATATACTCATCAAACAATAGTAGGCTGGTAACAAAGCCTTGTAATTCTTTGTCTAGCGGTAGCTTTTTATTCAGCGGTAGCTCTTTATTCAGCGGTAGCTCTTTATTTGGCGATAGCTCTTTAAATATAGGAACATAAATACCGAGGCCAGGCCGTTCTTGGATAGAAGTCGGAGGAATACTTACTGATGCGGTCCGTTGCTGTTGTGCTTTGTGCGCTGCTAATAACTCATGAGAATTAAGTGCTAAATTAACGCCCTTAGCTAATTCATTGCCCTCATTGGGCATCACTCTGCGAATGTAATAGTTATTATCAATCCATCCAATCGCTTGATAATCACTGCGAATATTATATAGCGTTTTACTGGCAGACTGCCACTGATCGTTAGTCATATCGCCAGTTAATTGTGACAGTTTAGCAAACTCAGACAGCGACTCGATACGGTGATTCATATCGTACTTTAGCAGCGAGGCAATACCATCTGCGGTACTCTGGGTTAACCGATTTATATGCGTGCGGCTGTGAGCTTCAATAGATACTAGTGTAAACACAATTAACAAGGCCGCAATGACAATGGGCATGAGGGAGTAAAATAGAATAGTTCGCCAGGGTGAAAGGATATGTAAAAACCCCAGTGAAACAGAGTTCCCTTTAACCTTGTCGTTAGTATTCATAATCAATGTAAACTCAATATTAGTTAACGCAGCATTTACATTGTCAAATACTGTAAGAAAACCCTGTTTGAAGTTAACGACATTTTTCTACTATGTCCCCTTTCGTTGTGACAACAATAGACTGCATGAACGCGCCATGCAATGCCACTATCGACTTAGCTTTCGTATTTCTTGCATTTTTATAGAGGAGAGGAGAGTTGAGTTGTCTCTATCTACAAGTTTCTATCTACAAATTTCTATCTACAAATTTTGCATAACGTAAACGGTCGTTGACTTGAAAAACGATCAACCGCACTATATTCAACATCATTCAACATCATTCAACGTGAACTGATAAAATCACACTGGTTCGCGTCATGCATATTGTATAACTATGAGGAAAATATTATGAGTAAGGCAATTCGAGCGTCTGATACACCCTATGCTGTTGAGGTAGAATCTGGCAAAAATTACTTTTGGTGTTCTTGTGGTAAAAGTGGTAAACAACCTTTTTGTGATGGTTCTCACAGTGGTTCTGATTTTGCACCAGTGAAATACACGGCAACAGAGTCTAAAAAAATATTTTTTTGTGGTTGTAAATTAACTGCATCGCAGCCGATGTGTGATGGCAGTCATAAATAAATGTAAATAATTAATGTTTTTTACTGACCTCCAAAACCACGTCCATATCAATTTTTCTAGTGTTTGAACTATTGAATGATGAGCCATTTTAAGGCGTTATTTTCAACTAAATCGGAGGCAACTAAATGAGTCCTATTATTTTACTCGATGGTGGCATGGGGCAAGAGTTATTACGCAGAAGTTCTCGTGCAATAACGCCAATGTGGTCTGCTGACATCATGTTAAATGAGCCCATGTTGGTGAGAGATTTACATCGTGAGTTCATCAACAGTGGTGCGCGCGTCATTACCCTCAATACCTACACTGCGACACCACAACGGCTTAAACGAGAAAATCATCTTGAGCAATTAGCACTGTTGCATCGGCTAGCGATGAGTGCAGCCCAAGAGGCAATTGACTTAGCGCAGTGCAATGACGTCCAAATAGCAGGTTGCCTGCCACCGTTAATTGCTAGCTATCGCCCTGATGTATCGCTGTCGTTCGAAGACTCTCTTGCTACCTACCGTTGCCTTGTTGAACTGCAATCGCCAGCTAGCGATCTGTTTATATGCGAAACCATGTCGTCCATAACCGAAGCACGCGCGGCCTGCACTGCTGCACTTGAAAGTGGCAAACCGGTATGGCTTGCATTGACGGTCAGTGACGATAATCCAGAGCAATTACGCAGTGGTGAATCGTTAAAAGACGCGTTACAAGCGCTCGAGTCTTTCGATACCCAGGCAACGCTATTAAACTGCAGTCAGCCGGAAGCAATCAGTGCATGTTGGCCGCTATTGAGTGCGAAAAGGGAAAGAGTTGGTGCATATGCTAATGGTTTTGTATCGGTAGACTCCTTATACCCTGGTGATACTGTCGAGACGCTTGAAATGCGCAAAGATATGAGCCCTCAACAGTATGCTGAGCATGCTGTGAGTTGGGCGAAGCGCGGTGCATCTATTATTGGTGGCTGCTGTGAAATTGGACCGCAACATATTAAAGCCTTGCATAGCAGGCTATGCAAGGAGGGATATATTTAGGTGTTTTATTTAGGTGTTTTATTTAGGTGTATAGAGGGCGGTCACTACTTTTCGATGAAGGCCATTTCAATCACATATTCCCCTAAGTTACGTGAGTTAGCCTTGCTAAAGCCTTTATCATCTAGGATCTTCATTAGATCTTGCAACATATCGTTATTTCCACAGATCATGAATCTGTCATCTTCAAGGTTAATATCCGGCATGCCTAGGTCTTGAGTGAGCTGACCGGATATTAATAAGTCCGTAATACGAACATGGTGACTTGCATCATTCTCTTGTTCGTTTACTGATTGATAATGGAAGTCTTCTCTTGTTACGGTTGGGTAATACAGTAGCTTCTCTTGAACGTCGGGACCAAAAAATTCATTTTCAGGTAATTCGCGCTCAATCACATCTTTATAGGCAAGTTCGGATACTAAACGAACGCTGTGTACTAATATTACCTTGTCAAATGCATCATAAATAAAAGGGTCTTTAATGATGCTCATAAAGGGCGCTAATCCGGTACCTGTGCATAATAAATATAAATGCTTAGCTGGTTTTAGATAGCCTGCTACTAGCGTACCCGTTGCCTTCGTCGTGAGTATTACCTCGTCACCAATTTGAACTTTTTGGAGCCGTGATGTTAACGCACCATCAGGTACCTTGATGCTAAAAAATTCTAACTCGTCTTCATAGTTAGCGCTGGCGATACTGTAAGCACGTAACAAAGGCCGGCCGTCTACTTCAAGTCCTATCATCACAAATTGACCATTTTCAAAGGTAAAACTTTGCGAGCGAGTAGTTTTAAAGCTAAATAAGGTATCGTTCCAATGATGTACGTGGGTGATGGTTTCAGTAACTGTATTGCGCATGCGTTCCCTGAGGTAGTTCGTTCTGCGTTGTCTCGTGTAACCTCGCTAAGTGCGGGATACCTAACAACTCATTGAAAGTGTATTTGCAAATAATAACACACTAACCAGCGGTCTAACTATCAAGTAAGGTATCTAAAAAAACATTCGTCTGTTAGGTATTGAATACACCACACAACTAGGCCCCGAAAACATGCTCAGGCTTTACAGTCGAGTTCTTAAAAGGTAAACCATAAGCATATAGATTGCGGGATCAAGATTGATAGTATAAGCTTTTAAACTAGGCCTGCTTACGTTGTGAGTTACCAGCCTGCTTATTATAAGTGGGTCGTATTGCCATAATTGTGTAAATAGTAATGGGCTATAACATCTTACTAACCGTAAGAATCTGATATTATTATTCTAGGCCAAAGTGAATTACTTATGAATAAACCTACCAAAATAATCGCCATGTTACTTGCGTTCGCGGGGATTGCGTTTCTTGTACATATTGCGGGCGAGCTTGCGTTGTCTGGTAAACCCTTAATTGCAATTCTGCCAGTTGGGGTGGTGCTGTGTGTTATCTTGTTGTATATCAAGTTCAGTGATAAAAAAAACTGATTGCCTTTGCTGGTTTAGGTGGTTTTGTAAAATAGACCACCTAATTATAGCTTCACATAAACTGTCTAATTCCGCTTTTTCTGTTTCCAAGTGCCGCCATATACATAGTCAGGTTGCATTTTTGCTTTTGATTGGCAGCCAGAACAGGCAAAAAGCCAAGCTTCCTGACACTGCGGCTTAATCCTATAAAGCACCGGTTCGCTGAGCCCGCAGCTATCGCAGGATTTTTGTCTGCGGTCTCTTGTTAATTTTCCCATGTAATTATAGTCGTCTCGTCTCGCTTAGATTCGGTTTATCTGCTCTAACGCAATCCGTGCTTAGTATGTCTAGATAAACCCAAGAAATATAAACTCTCCACGATTTTATACATAAACCAGCGCGTACGGATCCGAGCCTACACGTTTTAGCGTTTTCCTTTATTCTTTAATAATAACGACCATATGGCGTATATTCATAAGGTTTTACTTTATATTTAGATTGCAAATAGGTCACTAAATCAACCAATTCTGTGACCGTCATAACATCATTGTAATTTCGCATTTTTGACATGCCAGAGTCGGTTATTGCGTCGAGCATATAACCTTTTGCAATCTTATGCGACGGATTAATTATGCTTGTCACCAGTTCAGCGTAAGTAGTCACTTTAGTTGCCTCTCCTCCTAACTGGACCCGAAGTTGTAGCTCAGGTTCAATAGTCTCTACGCTGACTCCCTCTAATGTATGACAGGCCAGACACTGATGTTTGACCAGTACTTGTTCCCCTTTTACGGCATCGCCTTCAGGCAAACTGAACCCGCGAGGAGAGTCTGGACCGGAATCACAAGCGGTCAAAGAAATAACCCCAATTGCCATCAGTAAAACAGAATATTTGTTCATCTTTTTTCCTTTATTATCAAGTTGTGGGTCAACTAATAAGTTTCACAAGCTTTCACACATCTAAGATAGCGCTTACGTGTTTTTAATTATTGATATAGATCAAATTGAAGGTGCTTGGCTTTTAGTCGCCGCCAAAGGCTCAAGTAATTCAATATCCTGAGTGGTTTTAGATATAAGTACCTTCCGCAATTGAGTTATGTGATTAAGTTGCGTAATTAAATTTCTATATTTGCGTGCCGTACTGTTGACTGCCAGATGTTTGTACTTTTCAGCTTACAAACTTTATCTCTGTGAGTAATCGTCAATTATCAATTTTGGACTCTCAAGCCTTAAATTATATTTTCTCAAGGGGCGTGCGCTCGAATCAATCGGCATTTAGTCTGCACAGTAATAAGTCGCTTAAGGCGGTTTTTTGAAAAAGCAAACTAGTAATTATTAATTGAATAAGTAAGTTCAAAATTTTAGGGCTTTGCAGGCATATATGAAAATTTATAAACGCGTCATCACTGTGATCGATGTCTACTCAGGATATAACCAAGTGCTCAGAAGTGCTCAGAAGTGCTCAGAAGTGCTAATGAGGGCTCAGCCGAGTAAAGTACCAATGCGAAAATGATTTACGAACGCTTCAATTATTACAGTAACCTACTAAACCTACTCAATCTGCTTTTGAGCTGGTTATTTTCTTGTTTCAGTTTCTCTTTCTCTTTCATTAAATCTATCACCAGGCTGATAGCTACCCAATCCAGTAAAAGCTGCTGGTTTAACTGAATCGCTTTTTTAATCCAATGAGCACTTTCTAAATCGAAGATCCACTCTGACAACGTCTCCCCACTTTGAGGGGTTGCGATGCCATATTCAACGACTTCTAAAATCACCTCTTGGTTGATGCCTGCGTTTGCGCATAATTCATCAATAGCAATGTATAGGGTGATGTTGACCATATCTTCTAACTCCAGTCAGCTCTAGGATTATACTTGTCGGCCTCAGCTAACTCGCTCCACAAGCGTTTCGTTTCAGTATTAGTTAAGGGTGGAATATCAATTTTTATAAGCGCAAGTAAATCTCCCTGACCTGTTTTACTTTTGAGTCCTTTACCCTTTATTCTTAATTTTTGACCAGAGCGGCTATTAGCAGGGATATTGAGTTTTACTTTACCGTCTAGGGTGGGAATTTCAAGTTTGATGCCTAGTGCAGCCTCCCAAGGAGTAAGAGGTAAACTCAATATCAAATTACTACCTTGCAGGTCAAATAGTGGGTGGGGAACTAAGCGAATAACTAAATATAAGTCACCATTTAGTTTGCCCTGACGCCCAAGTGCGCCTTGTCCTTTTAGCCTGATGCGTTCGCCATCGGTCACACCGGCAGGAATTTTTACTTTAAGTGACTTTTTGATTTGTTGCCGTTGATTATTCGTTATTACCGGTACATGATAATCAAGTGCTTTTGTGGTGCCAGAGAGGGTCTCTTCTAAAAAGACAGGTAATTCCATTTCGAGATCTTGGCCTTTAAATAAATCAGGGCTATGCCTCTGTGAACCCTCGTAATTTTGCCCTCTATCAGCGAAAAATGAATTAAAAAACTCAGAAAAATCACCATGCTCGTTGCCCTGATACTGATTATTACTGGTTGTAGATTGCCAACCGGGAGGTGCATCAAAACCGTCAGTTGAACATCCACCATAGCGCCTCAACTCATCATATTCTGCTCTTTTCTTTGTATCTTTTAATACTTCATAAGCTTCGGCTACTTCTTTAAAATTTTCGTCGCCATCGGGTTCGGGGCTAGTATCAGGGTGATATTTAAGAGCAAGTTTACGATAGGCCTTTTTGATTTGTTTTAAGTCTGCAGTGTCGCCTACCTGTAAAATTTTGTAGTAGTCTTTAAATTTCATCGATTAATCCTTTTGTATAAACAACCGTGGCTCCTGTGTTTATCGTGATCCATTTGGCAGTTTTTCAAACATCAATTTGACCGTTTCATTAATCTTAAATTCAAGGTTATCGTAGGTGCTGTTGGATACTTTGCCGATGGCCACGCTTTCCCATAATAAAAGATTCGTTTTTTGATCAATTAGGTCAATGTTAAGGCTACCTTCAGTATATTGTCTAATGCGTTCTTGCATCATTGGGTAGTCTCCCCATACACCGTAACCACGTCTAAACCGGTAATATAAGGACATCGATGGGGCGCTATCTACTTCTAATTTGTCTTTAACAAACACAGTAAAGTTTATCCATAGTTCAGCATCTTGTGTTTGCGTAAAACCTTTTTCCCGCATTTCATTTTCTATTGCCAGTTTTATATAACGAAAAGACAAACTATCGTAATCGCTACCAGTTGGGGTGATATTGGGGTGAAAAGCGTAGGTTTGGTAACTATCGAATTGGGCTGTATCGTCAACTAAACTGCGGATCTTTGGGCTTGACGTGCAAGCAAATAAAATTGACATGCAAACTAATAAAACAACCGTTTTACATGTTGAGGTTACTTTTGCGACCATGGTGGCTCTCCCAAAAACTGGATAAATAAAATACTTGACTGGTATCGCGATGCTAACTGTACGTTTTATTTGCAAAGGTATTTTGATACAGGTCAACATAATAGATGTTTGTTAAAAGACGGTGAATTTGGCCTTCCTGAGGAAAATATTTCCAGACGTGAAAGTGACGACATTAGTCCAACATAAATCGCTCGGCAAAATAGCGAGTACAACGATGATTATGCCATGGGCACGGTGCTCGCTATTTTAGAATTCTTCAAATACGAGCGACGGATATTGATAGGGGTCAAAAACTATACTCCGCTAATAAAGTAGTCTTATATGCACTACTAGAGGACAAGGAAAACTAATGGCAACAATTACGTTTCATGGTGCAGCACAGAAAGTGGCGGGGCCTTGTCACATAGTTGAATCATCTAGTTTTGGGTGTGTCCTGCTTGATTGAGGGATGCATCAGGGAGGGCATAATGTTAAACGAATTCAAAAAGAGGTTTTTGAGTTTAACCCGGAAAAAATGTACGCAGAGCTAGAAAAGGTAAAGACCCGCTTCTGCCTGAATATACTGAGGAAGATGTAGAAAGGACGCTTAGGCTTTGTAAAGGTATTCAATACAAGAAAGAAGTTGAGGTGTTAAATGGCTTAACTATTCAATTTCAAGATGCGGGGCACATACTTGGCTCGGCAATTGTAACGCTTTTTATTCATGAACATAATGTGCATAGAAACCTGGTTTTTCGGGAGACTCAGGAAATACTATTCTACCTTGGCATTTTGCATAACGAGGGGCTCTTAAACAACGAATTTGGGATCCTCGAAATACGATTATTTTCTGTGGCTACCAAGCCATATGCTGCATTCCATAAATTGGATAAACTGTGTATGGCCATGGAGTAACTTTGTAATATGGTTGTATGTAGGAAACCACATCTATTAATTCTGAGACCGTCAGAACATCGTTGTAAACAGGCATTACAGAATGCCTATTTTCATCTATGGTTACCCATTGAGCGCCCCTGGATATCCTATGTGAAGGATTGATAATACTCGTAACCAATTCGGGATAGGTTTTCACGATTGCTGAATTTGAACTAAGTGCAATTGGAGGTTCATGCTCATGTTCGACACTGTCATCTTCTAAGTCGGCGATGCTATGACAAGACAGACATTGATGCTTCACAAACACAAGTTTACCTGCTTCAGGATCGCCCTCAGGTAAACTAAAGCCCTTTGGCGAGTCGATTCCTTTTTCACAACTAGCCAATACGAAAATACATGTTAGGCCAAATAACATAGTGCGTTTACTCATGACAATATCCTTTTCAAATAACGTGCGTTATGAAGACGGCGTTCACGTTTCAACTTGGTATTATTACACCTAATTTAAAATAAACTAAAAATAGGATTTAGATTTGATTTGGGTCAATTCCCACTGACTTTACTTTGATAATATAAGGTTACTTTTAGATAAACTGCCGATACACGATCGCACGTGTGATTGAACGGCTTCAAGGGAAGAAAAATATGAGTAATTATAAAAAGATAGTAGTCGCAATAGATATTAGTGCAGATTATGAGACCGTTATTCACAAAGCACTGACTGTTTGTCAGTCTCCAGACGATCTAAGGCTTGTATATATCCCGTTATCGGCGGTTTATATTCAACCTTATCTTTATGGGGCAGATTATAGCGTGATTGATGATTCTGATCGGATGGCTAGGGCTCAAAAAAAGCTAGATGATATTGCTCATAAATTTGGTATCAAACAGGAAAATGTTCATTTGAAGGCCGGCGATGCCTCTGATGAAATACAAAACTTTGCAAATGAAATTCATGCTGACTTAATTGTGATCGGCACGCATGGTCGAAGTGGGATCAAATTACTTCTTGGTTCGACAGCCAACGCAGTGTTGCACGGCGTGAAACAAGATGTACTTGCGGTTCGAGTGCATGATCAAAAATAAGTGGTGTTGTCATTTCAGCCCTGCTAGTTGACTTTACAGACGAGCTAATCATTTCAATAAATTTTGTGACTTATTCGCAACGACTTAAAGATAAACTCAGTAACTTTGCAAACTTACAAGTCAAACTCAACTTGCCAATAAAGCTAAATAAAGAGAAAGAGACAGGCGTCAAAGTGTAGATCTTTTAGAGACTCATTCGGTAATAACCGATGGATTACTTATTTAGCTTTCCTAATTAAGTGTATGTTCTATACTTCCTTGTCTTAGGCACTTTATTTTATTTTTAGCGCACTAGTGCGAGAGGCTCGATGTAGATGTTGATTGCTAAACATATTAGTAAAAAATTTGGTGCATACCAAGTGTTAGAAAATGTTTCATTCGAAATAAATAAAGGTGATATTGTTGGCTTCTTAGGTAAAAACGGCGCAGGGAAAACCACCTTAATGCGCATACTGACGACTTTCCTCACTGCGTCCGCTGGTACCGTTATTATTGATGGTGAGGACATTGCCAAGCATTCTTTATCGGTTAGGGAAAAAATAGGTTATTTACCCGAAAAACCCCCTTTATATAGCGACATGACAGTCAAAAGCTACTTAAAATTTGCAGCTCAAATAAAAGGAGTCTCAGCAAAAAAAGAATCATTTCAGGTTGCTAAGGTACTGGATGACTGCGATTTAAATCGGGTTGAAAAGCAAAAAATTGCGACCTTATCCAAAGGCTATCAGCAACGTGTAGGTATCGCTCAGGCTATTATTCATGAACCTAAATTACTTATTTTGGATGAACCGACGAGTGGTCTTGATCCAATACAAATTCTGCAAGTGCTTGCTTTAATTAAAAACCAGAGAGATCAGAGAACTGTTTTATTAAGCACCCACACCTTAAATGAAATTGAGCAAGTTGCGCAGCGTGTATTAATGATGAAGTCCGGAAAAATTGTGCTTGATGAACCCTTAAATGAGTTGCTGGAAAAGAAACAATTAGCTCAATCATATCCTATTACCTTGGAACAAATCTTCATCGAGTATCATCAAGAGACACCACCAAGACCTCTTGTGTCTGCATCATCAGTGCAGGGGTAGTGTAAAATGAATAAAACCTTCGCAATAGTAAAAAAAGAATTACACAGCTATTTTAGCTCACCCATCGCATACATCATTCTGATAGCCACGCTTTCGCTGTTTAATGTTTTCTTTTTTCTCATTATTGACCAGAATCACGAAGCATCTTTGCGTGATATTTTCATACTGATGGAGTTTATGTTTGTGTTCTTAATTCCGTTACTCACGATGAGAATGTTCTCGGAAGAAAAAGCCAATGGCACGATGGAGTTTTTACTCACGTCACCACTAACGCTTACCATGATTGTATTGGGTAAGTATTTCAGTATGTTGATCTTTTTCACCTTATTGATAGGCATGACCGCAACTTACTATTTTATTTTGGACTATTTTGGTGATCCAGATCCAATCAGTATTCTTTCTGGGTATGTTGGGATTTGGTTAGAAGGGGCATTTTTTATTGCTATCGGCTTACTTGTTTCTTCTTGGACGCGTAATCAGATAATTGCAGCATTAGTATCTTACGCGTTGATATTTTCACTTTATTTTGCGGCTAGTTTCACTAAGTATTTTACCGGTTCTGTAGAGAATTTTTTTATGCAAATTAGCACTCGAACACACTTAGAAAATTTTGCGGTTGGCATAATTACGCCCAGTAATATTACGTATTATCTAACTGGCATCATTCTTTGTTTAGTTTTAACAAGGTTGAGTATCGACAATAGGCTGTGGCAATAATGAGCAAATCAATTTTTAGCATGCGCTCATCTTTGCTTGTACTGCTGCCATTCTTTTGTGGCTTGTCACTCTTCGTTCTTGCCCTAGGCGTCGCTCTTTTTTATATTGAACAAGAGCTTTCTTATCTAAGCACAGGCTTGCTAATTTGCAGTGGCATGGTGCTTATTATTTTACTAGGCATGGCCATAACGTATCGATTTAATACAGCCAACTCTAGGTTAGTAACGATTTTTGAGCCCAAACGTTGGAAAAAATTTGCTACTGTTATGATGATAACTATTGCCAGTGTGACGTTTATTGGAGGTAGTAATTATTTAGCTAATAGCTCGACACTTCGATGGGATATAACAAAAGACAAGCAACATACCTTGTCTGCAAACACAGTTGAATTTGTTAGCGTACTTGAACGTGATGTTCAACTAACTGCATTGTATGTGGGGGTTCCTCCGAAATATTTGCAAGACCTTTTCAACGAATATGAGAGAGCGTCTGGCGGAGTAGTGACAACTGAAATCATCGACCCTATTGAACAAGTTGCCTACGCCGCAACATTTGGCAATGTGATTAATAGTCAAGAGCAAAAAGTGATTGTTCAATCTGGCAACAACCGCAAGGACGTCGACTTTACTCAGGACTCCTTGTCAGAAGAACGTCTAACAAATGCGATTGCGAGTGTCAGTCGTGCTCAAAAGACGGTTTACTTTCTGACCGGGCATGGCGAGTATTCAATGGAAAATGAACAAAATACGGGCTTGTCTAAGTTTACTCAGTTACTTGCGGCCAACAATATTTTAAGCAAACCGTTGATGCTTGGTATTAGTCAGTCGATTCCTGATGACTCCGATGTATTGATTATAGCGGGTCCAAAAAATGAACTAACCGAAGAAGAAGAAAGCTTAATTGAAGGCTATTTATTAAAAGGCGGGGACGCTTTATTTCTGATTGAACATACCGTTGTTACTACACCAGATAAACCCTTGAATGCAGCGCAGATGCGACAAAATCCTGATTTAAATTCACTTCTCAACAAATGGGGACTCAATGTTGAATCGGATATTGTGGTTGATTTAACTAGCCATGTTGGTGACGACGTTGGTAGTCCAGCAACCAAAAATTATCAAAAGCATAAAGCCATAACCGAAGGTTTGGATTATACTTTCTATGTTCGCCCGCGCTCGATCAATTTATTGGAAAATCGTCGCCCAAACATAAAACATGCCGTCATTGCCTCAACCGCATCGACAAAAAATAGTTGGGCTGAAAGTGATCGAAATTTAGAGGTGAAATTTGATGAAGGCATTGATACAGCCGGTCCTGTCCCTTTTTCTTATGTTGTTATTGAAGAAAAGGATGCCCAGAGTATAAAGCAAGGTAAAACCTCAGATACCCGATTAATAGTGTTCACCGATGCAGACTTTTTAACTAACGTTTATATTGACCAATATAGTAATGCACAAATGGGACTGAATATCGTGAACTGGTTGTCAGAGCTAGATTACAAAGCATTTCTTGGTAACAAGAAAATTGCTGTCGAGCGTCTAGATTTAACCAGTAAGCAAAAACGACAAGTTATCGTTATACTCTTTTTGTTACCTTTTACTTTCATTATTGCAGGCTTAATTATATGGTTGCGAATTAGGTATATAGTGTAAATTTAAAAAAGAGACTTCAGTGGAAACAATTATTACACAAAGTGCAGTTGAAATTATCCAGTTGGCCCTGGCCCCTATTTTTCTTATTGTCGGTATTGGTAATTTGGTCAACGTAGCCACTGGCCGCGTATCTAGGATCATAGATAGAGCAAGATGGTTTGGCAATTTGGCAAGGGAAGAACCAGAACGTATAAATGAGAAAGCGATACTAGAAATTAAAGCGTTAAACAAACGCATGAGACTTGCTAATTGGTCAATAAATTTCTTAATTGCATCGGCTGTAGTGACGTGCTTTACCGTTATGTTAGTGATGATAAATGGCTTGATCAGCACGAATTTGGATATCACAATTATAATCACTTTTATGATGTGTATGATCTTCCTAACCGGAGGCTTGATTGCTTTTTTTCTTGAAGTTAGCTTAGCCACGGCAACATTAAAAATTAGAGCCGTGGATGTAAGTCAGTTTAACCAGAATTAATTATTAAGCATTAACCGATGCTCCGAATAAGCTGATACCTTGCAGTTACCTGTGTTTCTTTTTTAATAGTAACGTAACTTCTCAGCCTTACCTCTAAACGTATAATATGAAATCACGGTGTAGCCGCCAATAAACGGCAATACAAATAAACTTCCAACTAAAATAATACGCAGTGACTCGGGCGCACTTGCGGCTTCAAATAGAGTCAGTTCGCCAGGCACAACATAGGGATAAAAGCTAAAGCTCAAACCTAAGAAGCAACAAATAAACACAATGACCACCATATAAAATGGTAATGAAGCACCATGATCGTCCGCTAACGGTAACCGTGATAGCACTAAGTAGCCCAAAATAAACATTAAAAAGCACAGTAGTGGGATAGCTGCATAAAGATAAGCCCATGGTAATTGAGTCCATATTTTAAGCACCGACTGATTTACCAACGGGTTGATTAAGCTGACGGTCAAAATGCCTAATGCACTTAACACGCCGGCTTTTTTCGCCCAGCCGATTGCTCTTTTCTGAAATTCCTCGGTCGTTTTCATTATTAGCCAAGTTGACCCAATAAGGCTATATGCCGCAACAACACAAAACCCGCTAAAAGTGGCGAACAATATCGAATATACATTGTACTCAAGTCCCATCACGTAGAGTCCTAGCATGAAGCCTTGCATAAAAGCAGTTATGTAGGAACCGACTTTAAATGTGTAATCCCAGACAATTTTACGCGTCTGCTTAACTTTTGCTCTAAAATCAAAAGCGACGCCTCTTAATATTAACCCAATTAACATTAGGGTCGCGGGTAAGTAAAGTGCTTTCAAAATAGCACTATGTGCTGCAGGGAAGGCTACCAATAACAATCCTACAGCGAGCACTAGCCAGGTTTCATTGGCGTCCCAAAAAGGCCCTATAGACGATATAGCGACATCTCTTTGCTCTGCGTTGTCCATAGGCAATAAAATACCAACACCTAAATCATAGCCATCTAATATTGCATACAATAAAATTGAAATAGAGATTAAAACACCAAAGACAATAGGTAGGCCTTGCGCTGAAAACATAAAATCCATACTAAACCCCTTTTGCTTGAGTTAACGGAACCGAACGAGTCGTTGGATCCCCTGTTGCTGCGACCTTATGCTCACCGGTTTTCTCGCTCTGAGTTGCAGCAATACCAGGTGGAGCTAAATCATATTCTTCGACTTCGATGGCTTTACGCGCTAGTAAAAACAACGTTTTTACATACACGGTGAGCAGCACAATGTACAACGTCACATAAAGTATAAAAGTAAAGAGCACATTGTCTGAGGCTATTGTTGTGACAGCATCAGCGGTTTTCAGTACGCCACTGACCAGATATGGCTGACGACCAATTTCTGTTACATACCAGCCAGCTAACGTGGCAACCCATCCGATGAAAGTCATCCCAATTAAAATACACAATTGCGTTTTAGCCAGTGCTTTTTTTCTAATTAGACTGTAACTGCACCACCAAGCGACAAGTATCATACTAAACCCAATGCCAACCATGACTCTAAAACTATAGAAAACAGGAGCAACTGGGGGATGCTTACCCTCAAACTCGTTAATACCTTTGACTTCACCATCCAAGTCATGGGTTAAGATAAAACTAGTCATCTTAGGTATTTCAATTGCAAATTTATTGGTTTTTGTTTCCTTATCGGGAATACCAAATAACACTAATGGTGCGCCTTTCTCAGTCTCCCACAAGCCTTCCATAGCGGCGACTTTCTGTGGTTGATGCTCCAATGTATTGAGGCCATGTAAATCACCTACAAAAACTTGCATAGGAGCCAACAAAGCCGCACTAAAGATAGCGGTTCGCAAGGTTATTCTGGGGGCTTTTTTATTATCACCTCGATAAATTCTATAAGCTGACAGCCCCGCCACTAAGAAACAAACAGTCAACGAAGACGCCATTAGCATGTGCGTAAATCGATACGGAAATGAAGGATTAAATATAATGGCAAACCAATCTGTGGCGTGGACCACTCCGTCAATTAATTCAAAACCTGCTGGAGTTTGCATCCAAGAATTAAGTACAATTATCCAAAACGCTGACATCGTAGTGCCAAAAGCCACTAAAAAAGTTGCTCCGGTATGCACCCACGAAGGCACACGACGAAATCCAAATAACATAATGCCGAGCATGGTGGCTTCTAAGAAAAATGCAGTCAGTATTTCGTATGCGAGTAATGGCCCTGCTATATTTCCGATAGTTTCCATGAAACCAGGCCAGTTGGTGCCAAACTGGAAAGACATTGTAATTCCACTGACAACGCCTAAGGCAAACGTTAACGCAAATACCTTTACCCAAAAACGATATGCACGCATCCAGACAGGGTGTTTTGAAAGGTCATAACGCACTTTAAAATAGAATAGTAACCAACCAAGTGCGATAGTGATGGTTGGAAAAAGAATATGAAAGCTGATATTAGCAGCAAACTGGATCCTGGAAAGTATGAGTATATCAAACATGATAATCTCCTGTAGAGATAACAAATCCGTTTAGGAAAAGACAACAAAAGAAGGCGATCGCCCTACTTAATTTGTCGCCTTGAAAATAACAATCTAGCGATAATTGCCTTATATAGTGAAACTGCTTACATGGCTCTTATTATCCTTCCTTTTTCATTAACAGCTTATCTCTCATGTCTAATACTTTTCCTACACCAGAACCTAGCTTCATTAACGTATTGAGTTTTTCTGGACTCAACGACTGTAAACTCTGTGTCCAATGTGTAATGTTTTCTAATAGATCATGAATTTCTGATATTTGACTTTGCGCGTACTTCTCAGAGTCATTAGCAGCTTGGTCAAGTAAAATATCGCGCAATAGGGTTAGGGTGGGATCAATTTCACGTTTGCGTCGCTCTTCAAAAACTCGATTAGCCATATCCCAAATATTACCTTTGTTTTGATAGTATTCTTTGCGATCACCCGGTTTGTGAATAGTTGCGGCAAGTTGCCACGCATTTAGTTCTTTCAGTCCCATACTGACATTGCCTCGTGAAATACTCAGTGTTTCTGCAATTTCATTGGCAGTGAGAGGGTTCTCAGTCATGACAAGTAGTGCGTAAATTTGCCCTACGGTTCGGTTAAATCCCCATTTATTCCCCATCTCGCCAAAGTGCATTACAAAAGATTCAATCATGGGTGTCATCATTACCTTTCTCCATATTCAGTGTGAGATTATTTCAGAAGTGCGCTTATGTTCTGAAGTTTCAATAATTTTTGAAAGTATAATGCATTATTGATTTAAATCAATAGAATCTTTTGAAAACCGGGTAATGTAGACGACATTTTTATATGGTCGGGTGTAACGCGATGCTGACATTTTTGACAACAACACCGTGCGCAGCAAATAAGTGAGCTAATATCATCTAGTTAGTTAACGTGTCGGTTAGTTTAGTTTGAGTTCGGTGTTGCTAGAAAAGCATCGTTGTTGTTGTGTCACAGGGTCAATAAACTGTAATTTTTGTGCTAATAGTTGCAAAGGTTTAGCGTAATCATCTGGCTTACTAGGCTGTAACTCAGGGTAGTAAGTATCATGTAATAAAGGCCAACCAAGGCTCTGCATATGTAGACGCAGTTGGTGGGTTTTGCCAGTGATGGGATGTAGCTCAAATAAGGCCTTGTCGACCGAAGTTTGCAGGCAGCGAATGCGGGAATGGCTGTTCGCAAGGCCCTCAACAATGTGCATTAAAAACCTGGGTTCGGTTTTCTGCAAACGGTTTTTAATCTCCCATTGCTGGTTTTTTATTGGGATATTGTCAATCGTGTTAGCGATGGCCTGATAGGTTTTGTTGACCTGTTGTGTTTCAAATAGAGCATGGTATTGCTGACGTGAATTGGGATTAACTGAAAATAATACCAAACCTGCGGTGGCTTTATCGATGCGATGCACTGCTTGCAGGTTATGATTGCCTAAGGTGTTACGCAAGCGATTTTGTAGGCATTCTTCAATATACTTACCACCTGGTGTGACGGGCAGAAAATGAGGCTTATATGCCACCACAATCAAGTCGTCCTGAAAAATGATTTTTTCCGCAAAAGGGATCACAGGCTCATGTTCAACTTCGCGATAGTAATAAACCCGTTGCTGGGCCACAAAAGGAGTTTGTGTATTAATTAAAGACCCGTCATGCCAATGAACTTTGCCATCAGTCATGCGTTGTTGCCACGTAGCGTTCGTTATGGCTGGGAACTTGAGAATAAGAAATTCCAGAACAGTAGTTACACCCGGATTATGCTGAGGAAGGCTGAGCTTGGACGGGGACTTGGCTATTACCATAATTATGCTCGTAGTTGACCCTATAAGAGCCTTTTTGATCGAAGTTGATGCCAACAGTATATAACGTTTTTATCTTTACTTGTGAGAGAAGTGAGGAGGGTGGCACAAAAACGGTAAAGCAAATATTCAAGGTAGTCTGGGAATACTGAAATGGCGATGAAAAAAAACAATGTTGGCTAATCATCATCAACGCTGATTAAAGACAGCGCAATATACATTGCAAACTGCAAATCTAAGGGTTACAAAAATTGCAATAAAACGCACTTCCTGTTTTACATTCATTGAGGTCGGTTTGATGATATCCGCAATAAGAACAGGTGGGACGCAGCGGCTGCATTTGATTAGTCGGTAATGTGCATATTTCACACAACAAATAGGTAGCCTTAGCGTGCTCGGGCGAGTAATCTACCTTGGCGCATTGAGGGCAAAAAGAACTCAGTCGTTGTATCAAATTCTCCCCCACTTTGCTGATCACTACTTGGCGCTGTGGGCAATACATGGCCCGAAAGTCGGGCTCAAGGTAAACAGGAAAGGTTAAGGTTTGTGCCATTAGATGACTCACGCTGAGTCCTTTTTCCCAGCCGTCCATAGTTTTTAACATCCAATATTGATTGTGTTCAAACATGCTTAACTTATCGTATAGTTCATCTTTATGCTTTGCATCAATAGGCCCCAGCTTGATGGGTTGTTGTACTCTAGCCACAATCTCAATATTGTTTTGTGTGTCTACAAAAGCTAAAAATTCTTCATCTAACAAGCCAATCCCAAACAAACTACTAATACTGCCTTCGCTACCCAGGCCCTGTGAGCAATGTGTCAACTCGCAAGCTAAGTAAGCCTTCTTCAATGCTGTTTGTGCTGCTGACAATTTGCGTTCAGTAACGTGATCAAAGCTACCGAGCGTATCTGTGTCGAAGGCATTGGTGTGCTGAATTTGGCTATTATAAGTGTTAGCAAAAATAGGAGAGAGCAGGGCTTCTTTGCCATGTTTAGTTAAAAACGCAATCTTTTTATTTGGGATTTGAGAGCTTTTATTCATATTAATTAGATCAGTCTAGAAGTAACCTTCGCGCTTTTTCTTCTCCATTGAGCCGGTTTGATCTTTATCTAACAAGCGACCTTCACGTTCGCTTGTTTTACTCGAAATCATTTCCAGGACAATCTCTTCTCGTGTGGTGGCTTTGCTTAATACAGCCCCAGTTTGTGGATAACAACCCAATGTCCTAAAGCGTATCCAGCGTTTTTGTAAACTGGCAGTTTCATTCTTAGTTAAGTGCGGTAGCATCCTATCGTCGTCCAAACCGAGTAACTGTGCGCTGTCTTCGTCTACCCAGCTCATGCGTTCGGCGGCGAAATATAGCGGTACGATATCGATTTTTTCTTCAAGAATATAAAGCCAAATATCGAGTTCGGTCCAGTTTGATAATGGAAATACACGAACCGATTCACCCTTATTTATTTGCGTGTTGTAAATAGACCAAAGTTCGGGACGTTGTTGTTTAGGGTCCCATTGGTGGTCTGCATTGCGCACTGAAAATATTCGCTCTTTGGCGCGGGATTTTTCTTCATCACGTCTAGCACCGCCTAATGCAGCATCAAACTTATACTTATCGAGTGCTTGCTTTAGTGCAATGGTTTTCATGTGATCGTTATATTTAACCGAGCCTGACTCAATAGGATGAATGCCTGAATCGAGCGCTTCATGATTCGTATGCACGATTATATCTAAGTTGTGCTTATCTTGCAGATTATCGCGAAACGCACCCATTTCATGAAATTCCCAAGTGGTGTCCACATGCAAAAGTGGAAAGGGAACTTTATTTGGATAAAAAGCCTTACGCGCTAAATGCAGCATCACCGTTGAATCTTTACCAATTGAATAAAACATACATGGATTCTCAAAGCCAGCGGCAACCTCGCGCATAATGTGAATAGCTTCTGCTTCTAACAATTTAAGGTGGGCCATGGAATTCCTTTATTCATACGATTTCGAGCGTTGATAATTCAAGAGTTTATAATAAGTCCAGGTGCAGAATAAGTGTAATTTGCACTTTTGATAAGTCGTCATTTATGTTGTTGTTACTTAGGTTTTTGTGATGCAAGAGATTTAGGTGGCGCTTCGCTGTCAGGTGTCAAATATGTGCCTGACACTAAACTGTCGTCGTTTTTACGTTTATTTAATGTCATTCTGAGCTCTGTTAATTAGGAGACATAAAATGATAAATAATAAAGTCACTTACAAAGAAAAAATATTCCCATACTGGCGCACTAAATTTATTAGCTATTTTGATATTGGTGAATATACAGTAAAGATTGATTTGTCGACGCTGACGGCCAGAGAAAGCGTTTACGTCGATAACGTATTAGTGTCGAAAAAGCAAAACTTAGGACAACATTCGATACATAGTTTTTCTATTGATGACAACAAGTATGAGCTTTTAGTGGACATTAAAAATTCATTTACTGGTCCTATCGATATAACTTTGCGAAGTAAGGGTATTGATATTGACGGCGATCATTGGGTATTTCCTTGCGCCCGCCCGGGTTTGATCACTGGTTTATTGTTTGCTGCGATCGGTTTCTTTAGCGCTATTATTTTTAATACACTTTTGTAAGGCTGATGAGCAATGGATTTAAATTCGACTAAAATTAGAGAGATAAGAACAAGCAAAGGTTGGACTCAACAACAACTTGCTGAAATAAGTGATTTGAGTCTACGAACGATCCAGCGTGTTGAAGTTCAAGGCCTTGGTTCGTTAGAAACCAGTAAGTCACTAGCGGCTGCATTTGAAGTAGAAAGAGACGTACTATTAACTGTAATTAATCGATCGACAAAAGACACAGAACCGTCCAAAAGAATAGATATTTACTTTCTCTTATTGAGTTTCATGGCCGGCTCGTTTATCGGTGCAATGGGCTTATGGTTAATCACTTGATCGTTCTATACAGTATGCATGTTGCAATCTACAACGTTCTACCATTACCTCAGTAATTCATGATCAGCGGGCAATTTGCTACTGATCCACATGACTAAGCGATGTTTTAAACTAGCCAAATCCTCTTTGTCATGGGGTAAAGGGGGGATTAATTTGTCATGTACTAAAAGCCGATACAAACTTTCAACTTTTTGTTTTGCTGAATCATTAGGTGAAAAAGCCTTGTAGCCTCGTTTTATAGCATAGCCTTCGGCAACTGTAAGGGCTTTTTTTAGCAGCGCACTTTCATTTTTGATTTTTTTCATTTATTACTACCTCAATAGGTATCTCGAAAGTTGCATGCAAAAAGAATAAACGCTATACCTGAACTATGCAATAGGAGCGGATTTTGACGAGTTTATGTTTGAATAGATACCTAATCTTAAAACCATGGCTGAGGTAATTATTGATCCGTCTATATGCGGAGCCAGCGAGCTGAATTTTGTTGTCTATCACGGCGTTATTGCCATTAGCCTCGGGTACCAAGGCATTGCGACTACTGAAGTAGAATGAGGCATTTATTAAGCCCGTATGTTGTCAAAAAGAGATTTAAATTAGCCCTTCAAAGGACTAAAAAATTATTTTTTAAATCACTATCTAATTTAAAAAAGTGGAGTAGAATCCGCAAATTATAACCTTATCAGTCTATTTCTAATGATCATCGGTTTTCACGAGAAAAAAGAAAAGCGCTTATTAACACTGTCTTTCTACGTGGCTGGATTATTTGTTTTTGTTGCTTTAGGCTTTGCACTTATTACTCATTCTGGTGCTATCCTTTTTGACGGTATCTATTCCCTGATTGCTTTTTTCATGGCTTTGCTAACGCTCAAAGTGGCTAACCTTGTGCAGATGCCCGACGACGATCGATTCCACTTTGGCTATACCGCCATCGAACCCACTCTGAATCTATTTAAGTCATTAATTATCATTGCCACTTGTTTATATGCCGTTGTCGGGTCTATTACTAGCTTATTAACAGGGGGCAATTCAGCTGAATATGGACTGGCGATGATTTATGGTGCTATTGCAACAATCGGCTGTTTTGCCATATCTGCTTATATGAAACATCAAAGCAGTAGTTTGCGTTCGGACTTGGTTGGCGTTGATGCGCGCACTTGGTTTGTGGATGGCGTGCTCAGTGTGTCGATTTTACTTGGTTTTGCCCTTGCTTATTTTATTGAACAAACCCGCTTTTCGGCATACGCCCCTCTTGTTGACCCAATATTACTTATTTTATTAGGAACGGCTATTTTACCAATACCCGGCAAAATCATGCTCGATAGTTTGAAAGAAGTGATTAATAAAGCACCGCCGGAAGCTGTTACTGCGGTTATTGAGAAAAAACTTAAGCAAACGCTTGTCGCTGTGCCTTATGAACATGTCGAAGTGCGGATCAGCAAACGCGGGAGAGACCTTTATATATTGGTGCATATCATCGTCGATGAGTCATTTTCAGTTGCCACTATTAGTGAACTCGACGACATTCGCATCAGTTGCGAAGCAGCAATGCGTGAGTGGGACCCATCGATTATCATGGACATATTATTTATTAAAGACGCCAGGTTAGCAGGGTAGGCTACATAAATTGATGCAACACCTTTCAATGTCATTCCTGAAGATAAATCGGTTGACGCACTTATTTGGTCTATTGCTAAGACCAACTCGTATGTGTAATCTACGCAATTCCCTCTAATAAAGTAGATAAGCATGTACAAACGTAAACTTTTTTACTTCGGCCTAACCACTGCTTTTATTCTCTTTATCGCACTCATCAGCACCGCTATATCAGCGCATTTAACGCGCGGAAATTTGCAGCAAAGTAACATTGCGCAATCGCTGCTGGTCGAGCATGAAAAGCTATCGAGTATTTCATATCGATTATTTAAGCAACTTACCGACGAAATAATTTTTGGACGCAATGCGAATCAGGCATACGTTAGAAAAAAGCAAAAAGTTATTCAGGAATCATTGGAGCAAATTAGGCAGTTAGAGCTAGAGCAACGTAAAGCATTGGGCGTATCTTTTACGCAAGGTAGTGTTGAGGATACCGACGAGCTAGTGCGTTTGATAGATGAGATTATTGCCGAATTTGAAGCGGTTGTGATCAGTAATAATCAGGCGCCTCTTAGCCAGCAAGAACAACTTCGTCGTTTGCTCGAGGTCACCATCGATGACCAGTTTAGAGAAGCGATTAATTCAGCTGTTGCTCGCCAAAGCAGAGTAGTGGCAGCAATTAACGCTCGAATCGATACCTTGAATACGACTATTGTGTGGTTTACTTTTGGCCTAGGTGCGTTGTCGCTACCGCTCATACTTTATGGCTGCTATTGGCTTTTTAACCAATTATATCAGCCACTAATTTTAATTGGTAATGCTACCAATGCCATTGCTTCAGGGAATTATGGGCAGCCTATATCGGTTAAATTGGACGATGAATTTGAGGAACTAGCGGCGTCGATAAATCAACTTGCGCGACGCCTTCAAGAACATGAAAATAATGAAGCTGCTTTACGTAAACAACTTGAACTGGAGGTCAAACAGCGTACCAGTGAGCTTACTGATGCCAACCTACAATTAACTAAAATTGATTCTCGACGCCGTCAGTTTTTAGCTGATGTTTCGCATGAGTTACGCACACCGCTGACGATCATTAGAGGAGAAGCGCAAGTTACCCTCAGAATGCAGTCTGCGTCGGTAGAAGACTTTAACCAAACCTTAGCTTCTATACTCGAACAAGCAGTCAACCTGAGCCGATTAGTGGATGACCTATTATTGTTAACTCGCGCGGAAATGAGCCAACTTAATTTAGACATGGCGCCAGTTCAAATTATGCCGATGCTCGAGTCAGAAGTAAGCAAGTGGGAAAAGCATGATGTGAACCGCAGCATTTTATTAGTTTTAGCAAATGAGTCAAATAACGCAATTGCTATGATAGATAAACAACGCATTGGCCAAGTGCTGTCTATTTTACTTGATAATGCGACAAAATATTCAAAATCGAATCAACCGATAGAAATAACATTAGAAAAAACGGATACATTTATTACTATTTCTATCAAAGATTCAGGTGAGGGTATTTCGGCTGCAGAAGTAGATAATATATTTGAACGTTTTGTTCGCTTTAGTAAACATAATGAGGGCTTAGGCTTGGGTTTACCTATTGCAAAGGTCATAGTCGAGGCCCATGGTGGCCGAATTTCTGTTGAGTCATCGCCAGGACAGGGCTCCGTATTTTCAGTTATATTACCTATTGGTAAACTATCATGAACATCCTATTAGCAGATGACGAAAAGCCACTCCTTAGTTTCTTAGCTCGCGGTTTGCGAGCTGAAGGTTACGAATGCACGTGTTTAAATGAGCTGCATGAAGTGTTGCCATTTATTAAGAAGCATATGCCACCAGTAGTCGTGCTGGATAGGTTGTTTGGTGCTCAAGATAGCTTGTCGATTATTGACTCAATCAAGACCTTACCAAGCCCCCCCATGGTCCTTATGTTAACAGCGTTGGATGAAGTATCTGAGCGAGTCAAGGGATTGGAAATGGGAGCTGATGACTACTTATGTAAACCCTTCGATTTTGACGAACTACTAGCTCGCATTTCAGCCCTAAGAAGGCGAATGAGTGCACCACAGCAAACCAATCAAAACAACATAAAAATGGGTAGCTTAGAGTTAGCGTTGCAAGAGAGAATTGTTTTTCTTAACGGAGAGGAGTTAGCATTAACCAAAATCGAATTTGAGTTGTTATTATACTTTGCAGAGAATCAAAATAAAGTGCTTTCGCGAGAGCGTATATTAAGTCGTATTTGGCAGACATACAGCGATCCTAACACCAATATTATCGATGTTTACGTCAGTAGGTTGAGGAAGAAATTAGAAAGAGAGCCGCAGCTCTCTATTCAAACATTGCGCGGTAATGGTTACCGTTTAGCACTAAAATAGTGCGAACTATCTGCAGTAGTTCGCACCTATATTTTAGTTAGTAATAGGTGATAGTAGCTTAGGGTTTTGCACTAAATTACGCACACCATGCGCATGGTCCTCTTTGAACACGTTGTCATCACACCACTCGCTAACACTGTTGATATCTACAACAGCCACTTGTGGTCTGACACTCCAACTTACTTTCAATGGTGATGCTTTCTCATTGAACGCTGGACCCGTGGTTGAACCTAAATACTGAATTGGTGTGCCCATATTAGTCGGCACGTTTGGCGCTTGGTAATAACCGTCTACTTGAGTCACTTCTGCTAATTCACTGAAGTCCATTGCGTTTGTATCGTTAGCAAGCACAATCACTTGACCTTCAACTCGTAAACCTGGATTCATTGTACTTTCAGCCAAACAAGCGCCTAGTGTTGGACCTGGTGCAACTTGTGCAGAAGAATATACAAAATGTACTTCCAAGGTATCTCCAGATTGTAAAGCGTCGCCTTTAGCTGCACACACTTGGTTGCTGACTGGTTTCATTTGTGCGGCCGACAATTTACCGTTATATACATAACCTGTGTTGGTACCTTTGCCGTCACCGTTGCCAGCATGAGTAGTAAAATCCCCGCCTTTATGCTCGGCATTTTTGTGAAAATGAATGTTGCATAGGTTAAGATCACTGCGCTCGGGAGCCGTTCCAAAACTGCGTAAATTAGTCCCCGCATTTTGGCCGATATCACGTGGTGACTGTGGACCAAAACCTTGACCATCTGTATTTTTTTCAAGGGCCGCACGTTGTTCAGAAACAACATTGTCTGCTACGGATTTGGCACTGACTGTACCAGCACATAAAACCAGTGTTGAAAGTGCAATCGCAATTACGCTTGTGTGAGCAGAGCTTCTTTTATTAGTAGCGTTGTTATTAGTAGCGTTGTTATTAGTAGCGTTGTTATTAGTAGCGTTCTTATTAGTAGCGTTCTTATTAAAAGCTTTCATTTTTATTCCTCTATGTAAAGCTGTGAACAGTGAATGTAACAATTGATTGTGCACCTTAAGTGTAAATCATGCTTACTTCGTGTTCATTGTCTTTAAGGTTGTGTTACCGTCATCGACATCCATCACGGCAACATTATTTAGCGATTATTTTAGTGTATATTTGCTAATCTACTGAATTAAAACCGATAGCCAACAGCAACGGTGTAAACCCATGGATCGATTTCGATAGATTCAATGCTGCCTTGTGCACCGTTAAGATTAAAACTTGCTTCGGTGTCAATATCTATCCAGCGAATTGAGGCGTTAACCAACCATTTTTCATCTACCATATAGTCTGCACCTAATTGCGCAGCCAAGCCAAATGAGTTATCCAATGATAAGTCTTGCAGGCCAATGGCGTCATTTTGAGAGGTAAATTGTTCGTCAAAAAATAGGGTGTAGTTTAAACCAACGCCTGCATATGGCTTAAATGCAGTGTTACCAGCATTGAAATAATAGTTAACGCTTACCGTGGGTGGTAAATGTGTCACTTCAGCAAGCTGATTACCGGTACCTAACGGATTAGCTACACCAAAGTTTACATCATGCTTAAATGGCGTTGCGGCTAGCACTTCAATATTAATATTGTCGGTAATGAAGTAGGCGAAATTCAATCCTAGTTGAGTGTTGTTGTCGACACCAACATTAACACCAAGATCACTTCCTACTATGATATTGGATGAAGATTCATTAGGGCTAACTGTTGCTAAACCTCCTCTAACAAGTATGTCGCCTTTTTCAAAAGCAAAAGCAAAAGCGGTCTGGGACGCAACTAATGTAGCGAGCGCCAAAGTAACAACACCTGTTTTTTTCATAATGCACCTGTAATAGTTAAAGTTTGAAATGCATATTATATTGTAAGTATCTAAAAAAGACTTTGCGGGAATATTAAAATTAGATTAAAAATGGTAACGCGTCTTTTTATCGTATGACTTGTTGCGAGATACTGTGGGGGAGAGTTAGGAGGCCTTCTTTTAAATGAAAGCTCCTATACAGGGCGGTTATTTTTTATAAACAAGGCCATCTTTCATAACAAACTGAACGTTTTCTAAGACTGCAATATTCTCCAATGGATTTCCTTTCACCGCAATGATGTCGGCTAAATATCCTGCTTTGATTTGCCCAAGATCAGCGTCTTGTTTTAGAAGCTTTGCACTATTAATGGTTGCTGCTTGTATTGCTTGCAAAGGTGTCATACCAAAGCGAACCATGCGCGAAAATTGCTTACCGTTATCGCCATGAGGATAAATGGCGGCATCAGAACCAAAAACCATTTTAACGCCTGCTTTAACCGCTTTTGTGAAGCTATCACGCTGCGCTTTTGATACTAGTTTTTCCTTGTTAATGTTTTCTTCTGGAACACCATTGGCCTCGCCAAAAGCAAGAGTATATTCGGTATTATAGATATCGCACGAGAAGTAAGTGCCCATTTTAATCGCTAGTTCAATTGCTTCATCATCCAGAAAACTGCAATGTTCTATTGAGTCGATGCCAGCACGAATAGCGGCCTTAATGCCGTTGGTGCCATGTGCGTGCGCAGCCGCTATCAATCCACGCATGTGCGCTTCTTCTACCGCAGCTCTAATTTCTTCTTCCGTTAGTTGTTGAATGCCAACTTTCGTGCCTTTTGAAAATACGCCACCGGTTGCACAAACCTTAATAGTATTCGCTCCGTATTTGATGTTTTCACGCACTTTAGCTCTTATCGCCCAAGGCCCGTCGGCAACGCCCGTGGACTTACTTTGTGCTTCAGGAGGTGAGAAGTTATCGTCGCAATGGCCTCCCGTGACGCCAACTGAATAACCCGCTGCCCATATTCTTGGTCCAGGGACTTCACCCGCATTAATGCCATCTCTAACTGCAATAACCGAATAACCTTTGGCGCCTAAATTTCTGACCGTAGTAAAACCAGCCATGAGCGTTATTTCTGCATTTTTAACTGCTTTGACCGTTACTCGCGGTACTGAATTTCCTTTAGCGGCTAAAAAATTGTCAGCAGCATCGCTGGTTAAATGAACATGCATGTCCATTAGACCGGGTACTAATGTCATTCCTTTTAGGTCAATTACAGCTGCATCAGCTGAATTGATACTGCCTTGCTGACCCACGCGAATAATCTTATTGTTCTCAACTAGCACTGATACATTTTCGACTATTTCACCATTTGAAACGTCGAGTAATGCATCAGCATTAATTAATGTTTGCTGGGCAAATGCTCGGTTGCTGAGTATGCTTAAAAAAGTAAAAGCCATAAACCAGTAAAAACGTCTTATTTTCATTTGAATTCCTGATTAAACGAGTTGATGTTTGTTTGCATGCTTAATGCACGCTTGGTTTTTAGTATAACTATATCGATAGAGCTTACCAAAAATCAATAATTAAACAAACGCTAACTATCACGGTCATTGCATCGACTATTGTCGTTGAGTTAACAATCGACAATAAAGTCTCAGACTTTAGGGCTAGAAAAGTCGCTGAATAGTCTAAATAAAATCATTTGTTCCATCTGGTTTTGCCGAGCTAACATGAAATCTGATTTCTGCAACCTGAGTATCTAAGTTATGTAAACTCTCTAAGACAATAGTAGTAAATGGTAAACAACAAAAACGTCACAATTAAGCTGGAGTCGGCGCACTTGGCAACGTTGCTAGATAAGTTTGATTTCCAGCGTTTTTACTAAACACTAAAAGAACCACTCTGCTGGTTGCGATAATCATATTTAAGCCCTATTCTTTTTTAATACTGGAATATTGGCGTCATTACTACTTATTGCCAATAAGCCACCAACGGTTAATTAACTCCTCAATATTAAGGTGAATAACGATTATGTTTAAAGGTATTTTAATAGATAAAATTGATGATAACTACACGGTTGTATTACAAGATATTGATGAATCGATATTGCCTGAGGGCGACGTAGATATTGATGTGATGTACAGCACCTTAAATTATAAAGATGGCTTGGCTATTACTGGGAAAAGTCCTGTTGTACGCCGTTTCCCTATGGTACCAGGCATCGACTTGGTAGGTACTGTGACCAAATCCAGTAGCGAAAAGTTTAGTGCCGGCGATGAGGTTCTACTTAATGGCTTTGGTGTGGGTGAGGTGCATTGTGGTGGCTTAGCTCAAAAAGCCCGTCTGAAAAGTGATTGGCTGATTAACCTACCCAGTGGCATCACGCCAGAAAACGCAATGGCAATTGGGACAGCGGGTTATACTGCTATGCTTTGCGTTATTGCGCTAGAAAATAATGGTGTAACGCCAGAGTCTGGTGAAATATTAGTAACAGGTGCAAATGGCGGGGTAGGTAGCTTTGCTATTACCATATTGTCAAAATTGGGTTATAAGGTTGTTGCGTCTACAGGCAGAATGAATGAAAGCGACTACTTGACCAAGCTTGGGGCAGTTGAAGTGATTGATCGTAATACCTTGTCTGAACCAGGTAAACCGATGACCAGAGAACGCTGGGCTGGCGCTGTAGATTCAGTTGGCAGTCATACCCTTGCAAATATATGTGCAAGCACTAAATATGGCGGTACGGTTGCTGCTTGTGGTCTTGCTCAAGGAATGGACTTTCCAGCTAGTGTTGCTCCTTTCATATTGCGTGGCATTACTCTGAAGGGAATTGACAGCGTTATGCGCCCTATTGCTGATAGAGTTGAAGCTTGGGAGCGATTGGCGACTATTTTGACGCAAGACGACTTCACCGATATTTCTACTGTGATAGGACTTGATCAAGTTATCCAAACAGCTGGTCAACTTCTTGAAGGAAAAGTAAGAGGGCGCGTCGTTGTCGATGTAGCAAAGGGCTAATAGGGTGAGAATATCGGTACTGCTGAACTTGAATAATCTGAATGATGACACTGGTCATTAGAGTAAACAATGTCTGATAAACATGATGAACTGCAGTTTCTATTGCAAGAAATTTTGAACACATTTCAATCGCAATTTACTGCGGGTATTAGTGAGTTCGAATTAATCACCTTGTTGAAACAGCCGCCGTATTCGCTATTTGATGAGGATGCGTTGCGCGATCCGCTGACCTTGTTTCAAACCCACTTTGTGCTATTTCACTCACTCTACCATTTGCGAAATGAGTGGCGAGAGCAAAAAGTGGGTGAGTTAGATATTAGGGCAACGCAAATAAAGCTGGCTCCTATTTTGTCATTCGATGCGGGTTTGCAGGCCTCAGACCCGCTGGCTGATTATTACCTTGATTGGACAAACTTAAGTGCTACCGATCAGGCTGGCGTTAATGATTTACTCAATAGTTTTTGGCAGAAAATGGCAGGCGTTGATGGTAACCACTATTTTTCACAAGAAGCCGTAAACGAAGCAATATTGACCCTGCAAATCACGTCGATTGAATGTCTATCTTTAGCGCAACTCAAACAGCAATACCGCAAGTTACAACATGCAAAACACCCCGACAAAGGTGGCAGCGTAGAAGACTCGCAACAGGTGTTACAAGCCTACACCACGCTGTATAAATATATGTCGAACAGGTAACTAGGGTTAATTGATGAGCCGCTGCTAAGAAGGCCTACATAAACGCTCTCATTCAGGCGCTTTTTTGCTCAAGTCGATTACTCATCATCTGAATTAGCATCGTTCATGCGTTCAACCCTAGCTTGTTCCTCTTCAAATGCGGCTTTGATTTCTTCGAGTACGGTGTCGACATCAGCTTCGCTTTCGTCAAATTCAAAATAACCCGTTAATTCGGTTTCAGGACTTAGTTCACCTGTTTGAAATAATGCCCACATTTCTTCGGCATAATGGGTTTGTTTCAGTTCCGGAGCAAATTCAGCATAGTAGTCGGTCATGTTACGAACATCTCGTTGTAACATACTAAATGCGTTGTTATTTGCAGCAGCATTGACCGCTTGCGGGAGGTCGATAATAACTGGGCCATAGCTATCAACAAGCACGTTGAATTCAGATAAATCGCCATGCACAATGCCGGCACATAACATCAATAAAACGTAATGCATAACTTGTGCGTGGTCTTCTAAGGCTTGTTCAGCGGACATTGACACATCATTCAGTCGTGGGGCGACGTTTCCTTCATCGTCAGTCACTAATTCCATTAACAAAACGCCGTCATAACAGCCAAAAGGCTGGGGCACCCGAACACCTGCCTTTGATAAAGTGAACAGAGCATCGACCTCAGCATTCTGCCAAGCATCTTCTTGTTGTTTGCGCCCGAAACTTGAACCCTTCTCCATGGCTCTTGCACGGCGGCTATTTTTAACTTTTCTGCCTTCTTGATACTGCGCCGCTTTTTTAAAACTGCGTTTCATGGCTTCTTTATATACTTTGGCGCAACGAACTTCGCCCTGACTGGTAACAGCGAACACAGTGGCTTCCTTGCCACTCATGAGCTGATAAAGTACATCATCAATAAGGCCATCTTCAACGAGAGGCTGTAAACGTTTTGGAATTTTCATCCCGCGGTTATACAGCACTCGTGAGTATTTTTAAATGTATTCTCAAAATATTCTTTTGATAATTTTTTCAAAACACTCATTCTATTGTTGTTGATTAGCTCAGATCAAAGCGATCTGCATCCATTACCTTGACCCACGCATTGGTAAAGTCGGTTACAAACTTCTGGTTAGCGTCGTCGCAGGCATAGACTTCCGCGATTGCTCTGAGTTGCGAATTCGAACCAAAAACGAGATCAGCACGTGTTGCTGTCCATTTATTTTTGCCCGTTTTAGCCTCCTTACCAATAAAGTTAGTTGCACTCTCATTAGTTGGCTTCCATTGCGTATCCATGTCGAGTAAATTAACAAAAAATGCGTTATTCAATTGCCCTGGAAATGGCGTCAAGACGCCTTCATCTGTATTTGCATAATTTGCACCAAGCACTCTCATTCCGGCAACTAGCACGGTCATTTCTGGCGCAGTTAAGGTGAGCAGTTGTGCTTTATCCAGCAAAAGTTCTTCTGTTGACACCGTGAACTGTGTTTTGCTGTAATTTCTAAAACCGTCAACTACTGGTTCCAATACTGAGAATGAGTCAATGTCGGTGTCATCTTGTGTGGCATCTACTCGGCCAGCATTAAATGGAACTGTAATATTGAAACCAGCGGCTTTAGCTGCTTTTTCTATACCGACTGAACCACCAAGCACAATCAGATCTGCAATAGAAACCTTTGTGTTTTCTTGATGCTCTTTGTTAAAGCTTGCCTGAATGGTTTCATAAACAGCCAACACTCTCGCTAATTGCTCTGGTTGGTTCACTTCCCATGTATTTTGTGGCGCAAGACGAATACGTGCACCGTTGGCGCCGCCTCTTTTGTCTGAACCTCTAAATGTAGATGCACTTGACCAAGCGGTATAAACTAATTCTGGCACACTTAGTTCAGAGGTGGCTATTTTCTGCTTTATTTGCTTAATATCCTTTTCATTGAGCATATGCGTATTAGCTTGAGGTAATGGATCTTGCCATATCAAGTCTTCTTGTGGCACGTCTTCACCCAAGTAGCGTGACTTTGGACCCATATCGCGATGCGTTAGTTTAAACCAAGCTCGGGCAAAAGCATCGGCAAATTCTTCTGGGTTTTCTTTGAAATGCAGTGATATTTTTCGATATTCAGGGTCCATTTTCATCGCCATATCAGCCGTTGTCATCATGATACCAACCGGTATTGAAGCGTCTTCTGCGTCAGGCGCATGATCTTCTTTAGCCAAACTCACTGCTTGCCATTGTTTTGCTCCAGCTGGGCTTTTTGTTAATTCCCATTCATAGTCGAATAGGACACTAAAATAGCTCATATCCCACGTGGTTGGTGTTGGTGTCCATGCGCCTTCAACGCCGCTGGTGATTGTGTCGCGACCTTTGCCCGACTTGTAATCACTGATCCAACCTAGCCCCAGTTGCTCTATTGGTGCAGCTTCGGGTTCAGGTCCTTTGTGTGATTCAGGTGCAGCGCCATGCGCTTTACCAAACGTGTGTCCACCGGCCGTTAACGCAACCGTTTCATAATCGTTCATGGCCATTCTTGCAAATGTTTCCCGAATATCTCGAGCTGAGCCAAGTGGGTCAGGGTTACCATTAGGCCCTTCGGGGTTAACATAAATTAATCCCATTTGCACCGCGGCTAATGGCTTTTCTAGTTCGCGATCGCCAGTATAGCGATCATTTGCTAGCCATTTGTCTTCTGTTCCCCAGTAAATATCTTCTTCTGGTTCCCAGATATCTGCACGTCCGCCGCCAAAGCCAAAAGTAGGTAAGCCCATCGACTCAATTGCAACGTTGCCTGTTAAGATGAAGAGATCTGCCCACGACAGTTTTTGACCGTATTTTTGCTTAATTGGCCACAATAGGCGACGCGCTTTATCTAAGTTACCATTGTCGGGCCAGCTGTTAATCGGGGCAAAACGTTGATTGCCTGATGCTGCACCACCGCGGCCATCGCCTTCTCGGTAAGTACCTGCGGCGTGCCAAGCCATTCTAATCATGAAAGGGCCATAGTGACCATAATCTGCAGGCCACCAATCTTGAGAGTCAGTTAATAGCGCTGCAATATCTGCTTTAAGCACGTTTATGTCTAAGCTGTTAAACGCTTCCTTATAATCAAAATCAGCGCCCATGGGGTCTACTTTGTTGTTATTTTGATGCAGAATTTTAAGGTTAAGTTGATTAGGCCACCAATCAACACTCTTAGTGCTGTCCCCACCTACTTGTGTATTAGCGCCGTGCATAAATGGACATTTCGCGCCTGTATCTACGTTATTGTTTTGCATAAACACCTCTAGTTGTATAAACCACTGTTGCATTTGTATGAAATGAATTTAAAGCAAAGCATTGTTGTTAGATAATGAATTTTTCCGTTCTATCCAATCGATTATTTTAAATTGATTATATTAAATTGATTATATTAAATTGATCGTGTCGAATTGATTGCATTGATTTTGAGTCGTTTGAATTTGAATCTATTCTTTGTGCATGGCGATGCTAAGCTTGCAAATTTTTGTTTTTGTGCGAATGGTAATAACTTGGCAGCGGTTGATTTTCAATATGTTGGGCGCGGAGCCGGTATCAAAGATCTGATGTATTTTCTAGGCAGTTGCTTGAATGAATCTGAATTGGCGTTACACGCTGATAACTTATTTGATGAATACTTCAGCATATTGAAGATGGCTATTGAGCACTATCATGTTGAGGTCGATTTTACTGCGCTTGAAACCGAATGGCGTGATTTGCTTCCTTTCGCATGGGCCGACTTTGAGCGTTTTTTAATTGGCTGGGCAACAACGCATTACAAGTTAAATGCGTTCACCAAAAAGCAGACTATTATCGCCTTGGCTAATTGTTAAACAAAGCACTCTGCGATTTTTTCGACATCATCTAGGCTATTCGAAATGTGCAGGGATAGCCGAAAGATATTACCGCGTCGATCATATCTCACTCCAGCTTGATTCAATTTTATTGCCGCTGTGTCCATGTCATCGCAACCAATACACAAACTCCCACCTTGTTGATAAAGCTCTTCTTCGCTTGGTTTAATTGTTACCTTGCTGGGTAAGCATTGTAATAAGTAACGTTTCAACTCAAGATTATGCAGAGCAACTTGGGCAACACCGATGTCTAAGATCATATTAATAGAAGCACAGGCTGTAACATAAGATGCGACACTTGGCGTTCCGCCCCAAAAGCGTCTAGCGTTGTTAGCTGGTGCATAGTGAGTTATATCAAATTCGAAGGGGTTCTGGTGCGAAAACCAACCAACGGGGTCCGGGTTCAATTTAGCAATTTGAACCGCCTTAATAAACATAAAACCAGCGCCGGGTCCGCCACATAACCATTTCACACAAGACCCAAATATTGCGTCTGCACCCCATTCGTTGGCATCAACAGGAACAATTCCTACTGATTGTGCAATATCAACCAAGGCGCAAGTATCATGTTTCTTTGCCAGTTCGACCAAGCGTACAATATCAGATTTCATAGAGGTGTTTGAATGCACATGCGTGAATAAACAGGCCAACACATGTCCTTTTGCAAGCTCAGTTGTCCACGCATCACGATCATTTGGGCTGCCTTGAACTAATATCAATTCTAGCCCATACGATTTAGCTAAGCCGGTCACCACAAAACCCATAGAGGCAAAAGCATCTTGGTGCATTAAAATACGCCACTTACCTTGATTTTCTGACAGCTTAGCAATAGCGGTTAAATACGCTGAAAAGCCCGAGGCTAAATTAGGTTGCGGGCAAATTTCATTAGCTGTCGCATTAATAAGGCTAGCAATTGCAATACAAAAAGAGTCAATACTTTGCAGCCATTTAGGCCATGCATCTCCGCCCAACTGCTCCCAAGGTGCAAGGTAATGTTCCTGCAATGCAATTTTCGATACTTTAGGCAACGGTCCTACGGAATGAGCAAGCGCATAGATGCCTGCGGGCAGATTAAATCGTGATTTGTGCTGCTTAGTTTGCAAAACGGGTCCTTTTTGTATTTTTTACTAGATTTAAACTTTACCGCTTTTGCTATCACCAAATTAATTGCTGTGTGTGACAACTGGTTATCGATAAAATCTAGTTTGCAAGAAAAGTTTTCACTACCTCTTTGTAGTTTCTGCTGACCTTTATCTTGTCATGTTCGCCTATCATTAAGAAAAACTCTCCTTTTGTATGCGGAATGACTTTGTCTATGAAATCTAAATTAACGATAGTTGAACGGTGAACTCTTTTAAATAGGGTCTCATCTAGTTCTATTAACATTTCTTTCAAGGTACAACGTTTGACATGAGTTTCGCCCAGCGCATGCACACACACATAGTCACCTGCAGCATCAATCCATTGAATATCTTTTTGTTTTAACAAATGTATTTCGTCGCGGTCTTTAATCACAATCTTACGATTTTTAATGTCGGTATGTTGTGTATCTTGATGACTTGAATCATTTGCCATCCAAGTAATGGTTTTTTCTTGTTTTTGTTCTATTTGAGCAATGGCACCAATAACTTCAGTTTTATTTTCAATTCTATCGCCTGGTCTTATTGAAAGGCGTTCTTGTGCTCTAGCGACGGCTCGCTGAATACGCTCATCGTCAATCGGTTTAAGCACATAATCAACGGCATAAGCGTCAAATGCTTCCAATGCATATTGTTCGTAGGCGGTTGCAAAAACAACCAGTGGCATCGTATCGTTTTGCAGTTGCTTAACGACGTCTAAGCCAGATAAGCCAGGCATTTGAATATCCAAGAATAATAAGTCGGGTGTAAGTTCTATAACAGCAGCGATAGCTTCTCTGCCGTTAGAGCATTGCGCAACTATCTCGATATTCGGCAACTTATTCAATTTTGCAGCCAATAGTTTTAACGCGAGCGGTTCGTCGTCAACAATAATTGTTTTTAATATCGTCATTTTTCATCCGATAATTCGAAAGGCATATTAATGCAAGTAGAGCGTCCACCCTCTGCACGGCGCATGGTATTTATTTGATAGTCGTTATCGTAGAGTACCGATAAACGTTGATCGGTATTTGCTAAACCGACCCCGGTCTCATTTTTTAAGTCTAGCGGTTTACGTTGCACATTACCCGCACCGGTGTCGCTAATTTCGATGATAAGTCTACCTTGATTAATGCCCGCTCGCAGTTCAATTATTCCACCTTTTTCATTTTTTGAGATTGCGTGCTTCATCGAGTTCTCAATAATGGGTTGCAATAGCAAACTTGGAACCAGTGCTTTTTGAGCATGCTCATCGACATGAAAATTAAGTTGTAAGCGGTCTGCAAAGCGGGTTTTTTCAATTTCTAAATAAAGATTGAGCGCCGCTATTTCATCTTTTAAGGTGATTTTAGTGTCGGGGTCATTATCTAAGGAATGACGTAAAAATTGACTCAGCTGAACTGTCATTGCCTGCGCTTTTTCAGATTCTTCAATTTCAATCAGCGAATTAATGGCGTTTAAGGTGTTACACAGAAAATGGGGATTAAGCTGATAGCGTAACATTTTTAGCTTTGCATCACGCGCAACGCTCTGCGCTTCAATGCGTTTAATATGTTCTTTTCGAGTAGCGGCTTCAGCACCGAGCATAATTTCATGTTCTGACTGCAACAACTCATAATAGCGAATACCATGAAATAATCCGGTCCAACATAAGAAAATAAATATACTAGCAAAAAACCACCCCCCAAACTCTCCCCATACTTGATCGGCAGGGGTCAACCAAGCGAGGGCTTGCATTCTAAAAATAGTCCAAATAAACGCGAAGATAAATACCATAAACATGACAACACTCAGCCTGTATATGACGGACTTGTCCCATATTCGATCGAAAATTCTGTAGAGTATTACGGAGAAGAATAAACCCAGAATCGCTTGCAAGATGGTGTGCACAACATTTGCTAATGTAACTTGGCTGTACCACAACGTTAGGGTCAGAAAACTTACCGTGCTGAGAAACAGCCAAAAGCTGGCTTGCCAAAACCAAAAGCGGTGAGTAGCGTCTTGTTTTATTGCCAATTTTACAGATTGATTAATTGCATTGATCATCGAACAGTTTGTTTACCTAATATTAACATCAGTTGAGTTTACACATCCCTGTTGCTCATATCTATGGCGTTCATCCATTCTACCTGTCAAAAGGTCCAGTTTGCCGCATTTTGTTTGAGACTGATGGGTATAACAACGCAAACTAGTATTAACAAAATAATAACACTTGTATTTGTAAGTGAATAGCAAAACTACTATTTCAAGTAACAACATAATTTGGTGAGTAAACATGAAGCCTAGTAAGATTCTATCTTGCGCATTTGTGACCAGTATACTGAGTGCTGTAAATATTTATGGCGTAGCCTATGCTACAGACACACTAAACTCCGGCTTTTCGTCAGTTATTAAGACAACAAGTACTAAAACGGCAATTCAGAAGCAAACGCCTATTAAAGTCGAGATTATTGAAGAAAATGGAAAATATAAGTTATTAAGAGGGGGGAAACCGTATCAAGTTCGAGGAGCCGGTATTTCGTCAACTGATCTAGATAGTCTCGTGAAATTCGGTGGTAATTCAATGCGCAATTGGGCCGTTGATAACCATGCTGAACCTGCACAGCAATTATTAGATCGTGCTTACGCAATGGGAATTACCGTTTCATTGTGCCTAGAGTTCGCGAGAGAGCGCCATGGCTTTGACTACAATGATGAAGAGGCAGTAGCCAAACAACTTGCTGAAAACAGAGTAAGAGTTAAAAAGTATAAAAACCACCCCGCGTTATTAACCTGGATTATTGGCAATGAAGTGAACTTTAATTTCACTAATCCAAAAGTATTTGATGCCGTGAATGACACCGCAAAAATGATCAAAGAACTCGATCCTAACCATCCAACTACAACAGCATTGGCAGGCTTTGATAAAAAAGCACTAGTGGCGATAGCCGAGCGAGCGCCGGATTTAGATTTTATAAGCTTTCAGATGTACGCTGATCTTCTCAATCTACCCCAATATATAAAAGAATTTGGTTTTGATAAGCCCTATTTCGTAACGGAATGGGGATCGGTTGGACATTGGGAAGTGCACACCACTGAGTGGGGCGCGCCAGTGGAGAATACCAGTACGGAAAAAGCCAGTAATTATTCAAAAAGCTATTCGCAAGTGCTCGAACCATATGGCGACCAGGCGATAGGCAACTATGTATTTTTATGGGGCCAAAAACAGGAAAAAACGTCTACTTGGTACGGTATGTTTTTAGACAGTGGCGAAAAAACAGAAGCGGTAGATGTTATGCATCACATATGGCGTGGAACTTGGCCTGAAAATCGAGCCCCTAGCATTAGTCCAATCATCTTGGATGAAAAAGGTGCGTTTGATGACGTTTTTTTATATTCAGGTCAAGAATATCAAGCTGCAGTTGAGGTGGTTGATTCAGAAGGTGATGATATACGTTATGTTTGGAAAGTCCGCGCGGAATCAAGCTCTGACAACGTCGGTGGAGACCCTGAGTATTTGCCGACAGTAGTAGATGGTGTGATTAAAAATCAAGATGCAGTTATTCAACTAATTGCCCCTGAAAAGTCAGGTGCTTATCGTTTATTTGTGTATGCGTTTGATGGTAATAATAATGCAGCTCATGCGAACATTCCGTTTTACGTGAAGTAGTTCAATATGCGCTTAAATAGCTCCCAGCGAGGCCGTTTTGTTTTTCATTCATTGAAGTCGCAAAATAGGGTTGTTAACAAACGAAGGTTTCTTAGCAGTGTTTTGTTGTAATGAATTGATTAAACGAGTCTCGAGCAATCGCCCGCTAAGTATTAACAGTGGGCGATTTTTTATTCTTTAAATTTGAACATGAGTTGGTATCAAAATTAAACACAATTAAGGCACTAGAAGCGCTTTAGTTTTTAAACTTTTAAATAGAGATGACTATGTCTGGAAAATATTATCGTAATCTGCGTCTAACTGCAGTCCAATTATCTGTTTCTGAATTGCAAACAGAAGCTAAAAGACTATTGGACAACAAGATCCATGGATTATCATTTAGTCCATATGTTTCAGGTCAAGCGCCTGGCATTCAAATTACAGAACAACAAATACATGAGCGTTTGCAGTTAATTTCGCCCTACGTAAAATGGATACGCACATTTTCATGTACTCAAGGTAATGAATTAATCCCCAAAATTGCGGCTGAATATGGACTAAAAACCATGGTCGGCGTTTGGTTAGATGATGATGTTGAGAACAATGAAAAAGAACTTCAAAATGCAATCGATATTGCTCAAGCCGGTCATGCAGATATGCTGGCAGTCGGCAATGAAGTCATGCTGCGAGAAGAAATGACCGAACAACAATTAGTCGCCTATATTAATCGAGCAAAACAAGGTGCACCAGATATTCCAGTTGGATATGTTGACGCCTATTTTCTATTTGAAAATCATCCCTCAGTTGCCGATGCATGTGATGTAATATTTGCCAACTGCTATCCTTTTTGGGAAGGTTACCCTGCTGAACATGCCTTGTCATACATGAAAAATATGTATACCCGCGCTGTAAAAGTAGCCAACGGCAAACCTGTTATTGTGAGTGAAACTGGTTGGCCGGATCTAGGTACACCTGACAGAGCGGCTGTTCCTTCTTATGAAAACGCAATTCGCTATTTTGTAGATGCTTATCATTGGGCGCAAGAAGAAGGGATTGATATGTTCTATTTCTCTTCTTTCGATGAAGACTGGAAGGTAGCAGATGAGGGCGATGTTGGCGCTTATTGGGGCATATTAGACAAGGACGGAAGGCATAAATATGCTAAATAAATCGGGGCAATTAACTTCTCTTGAACAACTTAGTGGCCGCAAACATGGACAAGCCATCTGTTATTCAGGTTATAGAGAAGGGCAAAACCCAAGATTAGGCATTTACCCTAGTTATGAGCAAATTAAACAAGACTTATTACTGTTGAAAGATTGGTCTTACCTACGACTTTATGATTGTAGTCAACATGCAGAAACGGTTCTGTCGGTAATTACCAACGAAAACCTGAACTTTGCATTGATGTTGGGAGTCGACATTGCTGCCGAAGTTAGTAATCCAAATTGTCCTTGGGGTGCACATTTTAGCGAACAGCAGTTAGCCTTGAATCGTCAAGCAAATAGTGATGATATTGAGCGGCTAATCGATTTAACTAGCCGCTATCCTCAGCACGTATTCTCAGTATCAATAGGTAATGAAGCAAGCGTTGATTGGACTGATCATATGGTGCCAGTTGAGCGCCTAGTAGAATTTGCACAACGTATTAAAAGTAAAATCGACGTACCTATTACTTTTTGCGAAAACTACGTACCGTGGACTAACAAACTCGCCCCATTGGTCGCTGAGCTTGATTTTATATCTATTCATACCTACCCAGTATGGGAGTTCCAAAGTATCGACAATGCACTAGAGTATACCAAACAGAATTACTATTCTGTGCAGCAATGTAACCCGGGTGTTCCTATTGTGATCACAGAGGCTGGCTGGACCACACAATCTAATGGTTGCGGCATAGAAACCTGGAATGCATCTGATACCTTACAAGCTGAGTACTACCAACAACTGTTGAGGTGGACTAATAGCGAAAAGATATTAACGTTTGTATTTGAGGCTTTTGATGAACCTTGGAAGGGCTCAGATGACCCACAAGAGCCAGAAAAACACTGGGGCCTGTTTTACGTTGACCGAAGCCCTAAATTGGTGATGCAAGACGCTTAATTAAGCGGTGATGAACGCAGTATCAAACGCTGCCCATCACCGTCAACGAGTTCCTATTTAGATGCGGTTTCAACCACTAACTTAGGCGTTCTGTCTGAGTTAAATACCCCCCAGTTTTTTTCCGCTATAGCGTCTGGTTTATCTTCACCGCCTTTCCATTTTTCGTCAAACGCTTGAAAGTAGAAAGACACAATACGATTGTCTTTTAGCCATTGTCGATAAGCATTGAAGAATGTTTTCTGTGCTTCTTCATTGGCCTCTCCAATGATGAGACCCTCATCGCCATTACTTCTGACAGAACTAGTAGCCCAGCCGGACTCGCCAAGAACAATTTGTTTATTTGGATGCAGTGCAGCAATATCATGATATGTTTTTTCGGTCCAAGGCACCGCATTTTCTAATGCTTGTGAATTCCACATCGCGTAAGCATGCAAAACGATATAATCAAGTGCTTGTGCTATTTCTTGACTCCAAGGTTTATTCCAAAAGTTATAGTCATCTGCAAGTGTTACCGGCACATCTACAGCCGCTTTCACCTTTTTAACCCAGTTTAAATATTGTGGAATATCGCTCAGTTCCAGTTTGTGCGCAGACCAGTCAACAAAAATTTCATTACCTAAGTTAACGCTAACAACAATATCCTTGTATTCATTTGCGAGTCGAATAACTTCAGAAATTTGCTGTTCATTTTCAGTATCGCTTTGGGTTGAAGACAACCAAGCGCCTTGCATTACCTGTACAGGCAAGTTGTGTTTCTTTATGGTCTTCAGCACTTGCTCACTAGCTGGGTCTGCGGCATACATGCGGATAAGGTTCCAAGATATGCCGTGATTAGTGGTTAAAATAGTCATGTCTTCAAGAATATCTTGTTCAGACGATACACTTTTTTTATCCGGGCTTTCGTTATCACGATAAGAACCGTAAGCAATACCTAATCCAATCCACTGCTTATTTAGCATGGGTTCAAAGACTGGTTTTGTGTATAAAGATTTGCTGTGTTGCTCTGTCATGTTGTTCGCCTGTAAGTTAAAACTAACTAGTACTATGATGAAGGTAATAGCAGATAATAATTTCATATAAATTGACATCAAACGTAAAAATCAATAGATCAGTACAGCAGTTGTTGCTTACTATTGGCAAGTTATTTGAGTTTAAAAGGACTTTATTGGGGTTGTTGAGGGTCTTTTTCTTGTGCTTCTATCAGTTATTTATACTTTTATGTTTTCCAAAATACCGATAATTCTTATTATTTTATCCCACCCAACACGTTTAAAGTTCAAGCTACCGAATTATCGTCATTTTATTTAGAAAATGCCTTCTAAATAACATATATTTACAAACTATTTACAAATGCATTTGAATAAAAATATGTCGCATTACGATACTGCCGCTAAAGATCGAATCCCATTGGGCGAAAAAGCCGCTTATGGAACGGGAACACTTGTACTTAACTTGCTACCTGCAGCCTTAGGAATATTTGCGTTCTTTTTGATAACAGCATTTGGTGTAGACCCAATATTAGCAGGTTTATTAGGCGGTTTACCCCGTTTATTTGATGCTATAACTGACCCTATCATGGGTTTCATTACAGATAATACAAAATCCAGATGGGGTAGACGTCGGCCCTACATAGTCGTGGGTGCAATTTTAAGTGGCACTTGCTTTGCTTTGTTGTGGCAGCTTGATCCTGCTAACTCTCAAAACTACACATTTTGGTATATTCTGTTATTTTCGATGGCTTTCACCATCGGTAACACCATGTTTGCAACCCCCTTTGTTGGTTTAGGCTATGAAATGACCTCTGACTATAAGGAGCGAACTCGTCTAATGGCAACCTCGCAGTTTATGGGGCAAATTGCATGGATGATTGTGCCCTGGTTTTGGGTGATGATTGCCGACCCCGATTTATTTGATAGTCAGGCACAAGGAGTTAGGCATCTTGCAATATATGTTTCAGGTGCTTGTATCGTCTTAGGGATTGTACCCGGACTATTTTGTAAGGGGATCGATAGCTCTCATATTGACAATAGGGCGGAAATTTCATTCAGAACGCTTTCAAGTAATGTTATGGGAATATTCAGAAGTATTGGCCAAGCATTCAAAAATGCTGCTTTTGTAAGACTCTGCGGTGCCACCTTCTTTGTATTCAATGGTTTTCAGTTAGTTGCCTCCTTTAGTTATTTTATTATTGTATTTCATATGTTCGATGGCGACTACGGTGCCACCGGTTCTTGGCCTGCGTGGTTTTCTACTGTTAGTGCTTTTGTCACCGCCTTTCTTGTTATTCCTATCGTCAGTTGGATGGCAAACAAATGGGGTAAGCGTAAAGCTTTTATTATATCTACCGTGCTATCAATTTTTGGTTACGCATTAAAATGGTATGGATTTAATCCTGAAAACCCATGGTTAATGTTCATGCCTATACCTTTGATGTCCTTCGGCATAGGCGGTTTATTCACATTAATGTTGAGCATGACTGCTGATGTTTGTGATCTTGACGAATTAAATAATGGCATGCCTCGCAAAGAAGGCACTTTTGCGGCTATTTACTGGCTGATGGTCAAACTCGGTCAGGCATTGGCATTAATATTAAGTGGTGTTGTATTAAAGCTTGTTGGGTTTGACGCTGGTGTCGCAACTCAAAGTGTGGAAACAATGACTAATTTGCGGATTGCCGATATTATTATTCCTGCAAGTACCGCTGCACTGGCTATTCTAATGATGTGGAATTACGACATTACCGAAGAGAAAGCACATCAAATCAAAGAGAAGTTGATTGAACGTCGCGGTGACATTTAATATTTCCCAGCCAATGACCCGGGCTTCAGTGAATCTCCTGTTATTACTTAATTTAGGGTGCCATGAAGGGAGCACTTATTGCTTCTTTAAAACAGAACTGGCTTATTAGCGATTCACCTTGTCTTAGTAATAGTCCGTTCTATCTTGTTTAGATTGTAATAACGGGGCAAATGATTAACTTCGCGCGATTGTTCATTATGTTATGTCTTGAATAATCGGTAAATTGACTAAATTGGATCCATATGAATAACGCTAACGGCAAAAATTCCACACTTTCAGTTGCTGCATGCAAACCCGAGTCAAACGATCTTAAACTCCTTGAGCAGGGACCAATAGTAGACTTTCATCCATATGCGCAACCAGTTGTTGTTGCACTTAATTTTGGTGGCCCTGAATATAAGGCCAGCGATGGTGTTTTATACTCAGCCGATAGCCTCAATATAGACTCTGCAGTTGGGCCTTCAGCACAGATAAAGGGCAGTGGTTATTCCTTGTACGGTAAAGTAGAAGTAAGTGCTCGCATACCGCGCGGTCAAGGTACATGGTCGGCGATATGGATGCTGCCCTCAAATCCTTACAAGTACGCAACGTCATGCGCATCTGATGAGGATTGGCAAGGTAGCAGAACCTGCGATGCTTGGCCATTTGACCACCCTTACAATGTAATTTTAAATCTTGCCATAGGCAGAAGTTGGGGTCGCACTGGCGGCCCAATCGACGCCTCTATATTCCCATTAAGAATGGAAGTAGACTATGTGCGAATCTATCAATCGGCAGAATAAAAACAAAAACAGCCTAATTAACAAGAGAGTTTGAATATGGACAACAAGTCACTTAATGCTGACGCTAAGCCGAATGACACCGTTAGCGGTGCTTATATACAAATGGATGGCGACACCTATTACAAAATTAGTCATGTTGACCAGATGGCCCCATTTTTTATCAGTGTCGTTTCTGATCAAGACCATTGGTTATTTGCCGGTTCTACCGGTGGCCTAACTATGGGCAGAGTGTCCCCCGATAAAGCTGTTTTTCCTTACGTTACAGTGGATAAGTTATACGAGAGTACGCCGCATACGGGTCCAAAAACTATTATTAAAGTCATCCAATCTGAGCATAAAAGTGTGTATTGGGAACCCTATAATCGTGAGCATGATGATAGATATCACGTAACCCGAAATTTGTATAAAAATCTCTTAGGCAATGTGCTTTGTTTCGAAGAAATAAATCATGATTTACAACTGGCATTTCGCTACTCCTGGCAGTTTTCCAGTGAGTTTGGTATCAGTAGACAATGCAAACTAGAAAATCTAGCTGCGCAACCTTGTTCGCTTGAGTTAATCGATGGCTTACAAAATATACTGCCCGCTGGCACGCCTTCATTTACTCAGTCACAGTCGAGTAATCTGGTTGACGCTTATAAATGGACCGAAGTAGACCAGGAAACTGGATTGGCGTTATACACGCTTTATTCAGCAATTACTGACCGCGCTGAGCCAGTAGAAGCGCTGCGTGCAAATACGGTTTTTCGCTTAGGTTTGCCGGGTTCAACGGTGCATTTAACTTCTTCAAGTTTAGATTTATTTAAAGCCGGCCAAGTGCTGCATAGCTCAGATTATAGTCGTGGTGTGCGCAGTTGTTACTTAGTGCATAGTCATATCACGTTAGGCGCGCATAGCGATCAAAAATGGTCAATCAATGTTGATGTTGAAAAAGACCAAACGGATGTCGTGGCACTGAAACATGCGTTATTGAATAAATCGGATGTCAATGAAAAAATGCAGCAATCATTTTTAAGCGGTAGTGACAAATTAGCGCGCATTATGGCGTCATCAGATGGATTCCAAGTAACCGCAGAAGAAGACGTTTCTTTGCACCACTATGCAAACACGCTGTTCAATGTTTTGCGTGGCGGTATTTTTGCTAATCAATATCTGGTTTCGCGTGCCGATTTACTCAAGACTCTACAGCATTTTAATCATGATATTTATGCAAGGCAAAAGGCTGCATTGAGCAATCTGCCAGAAAATGTAAGCTTGGATGAGCTAATGTCATCTGTTGAAGCCTTACAAGATGTGCAGTTGAGTCGATTGGTCTACGAATATTTACCGATTACTTTTGGTCGTCGTCATGGCGACCCTAGTCGCCCTTGGAATCAGTTTGCGATCGAATTGAAAGACGACCGAGGTCAACCCCTCCTATCTTATCAAGGTAATTGGCGCGATATCTTCCAAAATTGGGAAGCGTTAACGTTAAGTTATCCTTCATTTATTGAGTCGGTTATCGCAAAATTTGTCAACGCGTCGACACTAGATGGTTACAATCCATATCGCATCACTAAACAAGGTATTGATTGGGAAATTGAAGAGCCAGATGACCCATGGAGTTACATTGGTTACTGGGGCGACCATCAAATTATTTATTTGCTGAAATTGTTAGAATCTTCTAATAATTTCCACCCTGGAAAATTGGCGTCTTTACTCGAGCAATCAGTTTACAGTTATGCCAATGTGCCGTATCGCATTAAACCCTTGCACAACATTATTGATTCGCCCAAAGACACGGTTTTATTTGATAATGAACTTGCTGAAGACATCGAACGAAATATCGAACGCTTAGGGTCTGATGGCAAATTAGTGCTAGATGCTCAGGGTCAAGTTTATCAAGTGTCCCTAGTAGAGAAGCTATTTATACCGCTGCTATCAAAATTGAGCAATCTAGTTATTGATGGTGGAATTTGGCTAAATACCCAGCGCCCAGAGTGGAATGATGCTAACAATGCCTTGGTTGGACAAGGTTTGTCGATGGTCACGTTGTGTTATCTGAATCGTTATTTGACGTTTGTAACACAATTACTCGTCTCAATTGAAGACACCAATAAACAATTTGCTATGACGACAGAAGTCGCCGAGTGGTTAACCGGTACCACGCATATTCTGCAAAGTGTAAGTGAGCAGATAAATCAAGGGCCAGTATCATCAAGTTTACAATTTTCTACTTTACAAAAGTTAGGTACATTAGCCAGTGAATATCGCGCAAAAATGTATCGGCATTCAGGTAATTATACTCAGGAAGTTGTTAGTATAAATCAACTCAAGGCCTTGCTTTCTAGTGCCAAACCACTAATAACTCGCAGTATTGAAGCGAATTATAGCGAGTCAGGTTTATACCATGCTTACAATGTGCTTAGCATTAACCAAAAATCCCTGAACGTGAGTCATTTGTACGACATGCTAGAAGGGCAAGTGGCAGCGCTAAGTTCAGGAGCATTAAGCTCTCACAGAGCGGTTGATGTTATGGACACATTGTACGCAAGCGACATGTACAGAGCAGACCAAAAAACCTTTATGCTATACCCTGATAGAAAACAGCAAGGTTTTATCAGTAAAAACTGTGTTCCTAAGCATGCTGTAATGAATCACCCACTGTTAGCGAAAATGCTCGCACAGGATGATAATCGCTTGATTAAACTCGATATCTTGGACAACTATCGCTTTAATAGTGAATTGACAAACGCCAATGCCATCAAACACATTTGGCCTCTAATAGCACAAGAATATCCAGATTTAGCAAGCGACAATGCGTTAGATTCAATGTTAGATATCTATGAATCTGTCTTTAATCACAGTGCCTTTACCGGTCGCTCTGGCGGCATGTTTGGGTTTGAAGGACTAGGATGTATTTACTGGCACATGGTATCTAAGCTATTACTGGCGGTGCAAGAAGTGGCAATACGAAGTGTTCATGAGGAAGGTAAGTCAGCTACATCGCAAGCATTAATCGCCCACTATTATAATGTTCGTTTGGGTATCGGATTTAACAAAACACCGCAAGAGTATGGCGCTTTCCCAGCAGACCCTTATTCACACACACCAAAACATGCTGGTGCTCAACAACCCGGCATGACGGGTCAAGTCAAAGAAGAACTATTGACTAGAATGGGCGAACTAGGCTGTTTTGTGACAAAAGGTAGGGTTAGCTTTGACCCTTTCTTGCTAAGAGCGCAAGAGTTCACCACGCAAGCAACAACGTTCCGTTATCTAGATATCAATGAGGCATGGAAGACAATCAACCTCGACAGTAACAGTTTGGCTTTTACATGGTGTCAAGTGCCAGTTATCTACTCAGTAAGCAATAATGATGATGCACAAATGACTATTTATTCTGAACATGGAAAAAAGCATATAGTAATGGCAAATGAACTGGATCAACAGTTCAGTCAAATGCTCTTTGCTCGTTCAGGAGGGATTGTGCGAATTGATGTATCGATTGGCAGAAACAGGCTTTATAGTGCGAGCTAGTTGGCAGGTATGTAAAATATTGCCAAGTATTATATCATTTCTGTGGATGCAGCCTTGCATCCACATTTTTTCTAATTATTGGTCTTACTCCATATCGAGTGCTTGAAGCACGTCCGACTGATTAGAAGTCATCTACCAACGCGACTTGTATAAAAAAACACAATACAAGGATTGTAACGTTAATATACTGTTAATCTTTAGCGCTTGTTTAGCTAAATTTAGAGATGTGGGACAAGCCATTCACATTTATTAATGTCGCTCTTGAGCATAAGGCCTGTATTGTCTACAATATCGTACGATTTATTCACCGTAGACTAAGACCATGAACGACACTACATCTAAACCAGCTTTACCGGATCGCCTTTGCGTAAATCCGCACAGCCCACATCACGTGGCAGAAATTTTTGAGCACGAAATTGGGATTATGTTCAATGGCAAAGAGCGGGCTGATGTTGAGGAATATTGCATCAGTGAAGGCTGGGTGAAAGTCCCGTCGCACAAAGCGTTGGACCGTCGCGGACAACCGCTTACGATGACGGTAAAAGGCAAGGTTGAAGCGTTCTATCGTTAAAACCAATTAATAACCAGTGTCTTAAGTTCTGATGCCACTGTAAATAGTAACAAAATGGTATAAAGGACTTATTTACTAAACACTTTACCGCCGATCATTTTAAATGCCGGAGTGCCTCTTATTAAGGTTTCTCTGGCAAAAATCATATTACAATTTGGGTAAGTGCAGGGCAATAAAGTGAAGTCTTTAGTGATGCGTTGTTTAAAGCATTTAAGCAATAGTCCTTTGCCGCCTTTGCGGTATTTAAATAACGGTGCCTTGCATTTATTGCAGTAAATATCTATGCAGGACTCGGGCGCTTTTTTATTAGGCTTGGCCATTTTTTTTAGCCTGTTTTGGTGTTCTTCATTTTAACAGCATAGCTGACAGGGTGATTACTTAATACGATGTTGATATGTTTACTATATCAATGCATTCTGTAGTTCGCAAACGAGCAATCAAACTGGCTAATGTGATGTGATTTTCACCTCAGCCAGCAGATATCTTGGTTACTTGCTATCAGTCGTGACAGGCAATCTGCGAGCGTCCAAGGCGTCTCTTACTTCCCCTGCTTTTTGTTCAGTAATTGGATACCAATACACCATTAATATTGCAATGGCAGAGCACAAAGCGGGAATGAAGGCATCAAAGATGCGCATTAGGTAAATTGTTTCTGCAGATTGAGCGCCACCCAATGCAACGTCAAAGCCAGTTGCATTCAACAAGAAACCACCCGCAGCAAGTGCTGCAGCCATTCCAAGCTTCACAACCCACCAGTATATAGAGCCAAACATGCCTTCACGTCTTTCATACGTATTGAGTTCATCCATGTCACACACATCTGCAATCATAGAGCCCATTAGGGTGAATAAACCACCCAGACCAAAAGCAATGAAAGGGACAGGTAATAGCATTAGTAGCGGATAATCAGGGGTGTAGCAGAACCATTTCAATACATAACCCACCACTGATATACCAATGGCAAAAAAGAAGCCTTTGCGCTTGTCAAAGTGGGTAGAAAACTTGGTTACAATAAAAATGACGCAAAAAGTAGATATAGCAGCCAAAGTACCAGACCAACCGGCATATTCTGCTCCCATTGAAGTATCACCGTCAAATATATAGTAGATAATGACGTAGGACTGGAATGATGCAACCATCATAAAACCGTTAAATACTAAAAAGGTAGCAGCACACAAAAATAGAAAAGGCCTAAATTTGACCGTTGTCGCGAAGCCTTTGAGGAATCCTTTTACACCGGGTGTAATAAATTGTTCGCCCGGGATAGGCCCCGCTTGTACATGTTTTATGGGTTCTTTTAGAAAGATAGCGGGTAACACGCCAACGCATATTGTGAAAGCGCCAATGATGACGGCTAACCAAGCAGCACCTGCCATCATGTCTTCAAATAAGAGGTCATTTTGCATAAACCATAAAAACCATGGCGCAATTAAATAGGCAATTTGGCCCATAAAATTCTGTGTTGCCATGAGTCTTGTGCGCTCATGGTAGTCAGGTGTTAGTTCATAACCTAAGGCCACCCAAGGCGTTGCAAACATAGTGTAGGCCAAATAAAAAATAAATGAGCCAACGAGAAAAAACCAAAAATAGTATTCTTCGCTTTTGCCTTCAGGGAGTTGCCATAAAAGCGCAAAAATAATACCAGCCGCAATGGCACCGCAAAAAATATACGGTCGACGGCGACCCCATTTACTTTTGGTATGGTCAGATATATAGCCCATTAATGGATCGGTTATGGCGTCGGTTAAACGCGGCAGTGCACTGACTAAGCCAACTAAAGCGGGGTTCATTCCAAGACCTAAATTTAGGACAATAACCATGCCACCAATAGCAGCAGATAATAGATTATTGATGAGGGCACCAAGGCCATAAATGATTTTTTGAAGGAAGGGGATTTTTTCGTTTGATGCAACTTCTGCGCTCATTAATGGGCTCATGTTAAATAATTGTAAAACTAATTCTCTAAACTAATGTTGCTAGGTTAATTTAACAAACAATATGCGATAGCTAGGCCTTGTGCTGCGTTAAATAGGACACTATCAAGTATCGTTATAATAAAAGCACATTGAAAGCATAATAAAAGCACATTGAAAGTCTAAAGAAGACAATAAGCGTATACCCTGATTTTCATTCTTACTTAACATTCTGACACTCAGTGTCAGCTTACCTCAGTGTCAGCTTACCTCAGTGTCAGCTTATCTCAGTAGCAGCTTATCTCAGTAGCAGCTTACCCCAGTGTCAGCTTACCTCAGTGTCAGCTGACCTCAGTGTCAGCTTATCTCAGTAGCAGCTTATCTCAGTAGCAGCTTATCTCAGTAGCAGCTTATCTCAGTAGCAGTCCACTTTGTCTTGTTTCGCTGGACTGCGCTATTCTCATGTTTACTCTATTCGCATTGTGTAAGATTGGGCAAGCTAATTGTGTTGTCGTTTGACTGACTCAAGTTCTTAGCTATTTTTAAACCCAATTCGAAAAAGAGTTTTTGTATGTCCCATTTGTATTCTCCTGAGATTATCAGCCAAGCTAAACAGTTACTTAGTAAAATGACATTAGATGAGAAGTTGGGACAATTGTCTCAAGTATCTAGTGCCGGAGCTCATATACCCGACGATTTAGCCGACGCAATAAGACAAGGCAGGGTTAGCTCTGTTATCAATGAAGTTGACTTAGCCACCAATAACGAACTGCAACGTTTAGCGTTAAGGGAAACCCGCTTAGGTATTCCTTTGCTGATTGGGCGCGATGTTATTCATGGTTTTAAAACCATATTCCCAATTCCCCTAGGGCAAGCGGCAACGTGGTCGCCTGAGATCGTTGAGAAAGGGGCAAGAATAGCAGGCCAAGAATCCGCAACCGTGGGCGTGAATTGGACGTTTGCTCCTATGATCGATATTGCGCGTGATCCTCGCTGGGGGCGAATAGCTGAAAGTTTGGGTGAAGACCCATTTCTATGTTCCGCATTATGTGCATCTATGGTTAAGGGTTTTCAAACTGATGATTTATCGTCGCCAGGCGCTATTGCTTCTTGCGCAAAGCACTTTGCTGGCTATGGTGCTAGTGAAAGTGGTCGCGATTACAATACGACGAATATTCCTGAAAATGAACTTCGCAACGTTTATTTGCCACCGTTTCACCAAGCAGCTAAAGCAGGTGTGGCTTCTTTTATGGCTTCCTTTAGCGATTTAAATGGGGTGCCAGCCACTGGCAATCGATGGCTGTTGAAGCAGGTATTGCGAGACGAGTGGAATTATCAAGGGGTAGTGGTTAGCGATTGGGAGTCAATAAAAGAACTTCAGGTACATGGCTTGTCTGCTAGTGAAAAAGAGTCGGCTTACTTAGCCGCTAGAGCTGGTGTTGATATGGAAATGGCAAGTCATTGTTATATCGACAATATGGCAGAGCTAATTGCCGAAAATCAGCTCAACCAAGTCGAAGTCGATCAAATGGTGCTAAATGTTTTACATCTCAAGTTTGCGCTGGGCCTATTTGAAAACGCATTCACAGACCCTTTAATATTGCCGCAACTAATGAATGTTCAGAATCTACAAGCAGCCAAAGAAGCTGCGCAAAAAAGTTGTGTATTACTACAAAATAAAAGTCGTCAGGGTAACACCCCAGTTTTGCCTATTAACCGAGGAACAATCAGACGTATCGCTGTGATTGGGCCAATGGCAGATGATGGTTATGAACAATTAGGTACTTGGGTATTCGACGGTGAAGAGCAGCACAGTGTAACCGGTCTTAGCGGTCTAAAGGCGGCAGCAGGAGAGGGTATTGAGATTGAATTTGAATCTGTACTTTGTACATCAAGGGATATCAACACTCAGCATTTTGACAAAGCCCTTGAATTGACTAATAACGCTGATGTAGCGATTTTATATTTAGGCGAAGAATCGATTTTGTCAGGAGAAGCACATTGCAGAGCAAACCTCGACTTACCCGGGGCACAAGTAGAACTTATTACGCACTTATCGCAATCAAATACGCCAATTGTATTGGTCGTGTTAGCTGGCAGGCCGCTGACCTTAAAGCCCATACTCGACAAAGTAGATAGTATTTTATATGCGTGGCATCCGGGCACGATGGGCGGGCTCGCTATTGCGGAATTACTCTTTGGGGATGTATCTCCCTCGGGGAAGTTACCGGTGTCGTTCCCCAGAGTTGTAGGGCAAATTCCAATTTATTATGCGCAAAAAAATTCAGGTCGTCCGCCGACTGAAGAGAGTTACGTTGATATTGACGATGTCCCTGTTAGGGCTGCACAGACTTCTTTAGGAATGGCAGCAACCCATTTGGATACACATTTTTCACCTTTATATCCGTTTGGCTTTGGATTGTCCTACGCTAATTTTGAATATCACCACGTCAACATTAGCCAGCGTGAAATTAAACTAGACTCGGCATTTTCAGTCACCTTAACGTTAGAAAATAAAAGTGATGTGGATGCTGAAGAAATTGTACAATTGTACATTCGAGATTTAGTCGGTTCTGTTACCCGACCGGTGAAGGAATTAAAAGGCTTCAAACGCCTATTAGTAAAAGCTAACTCAAGTATAAATGTTGTTTTTGAAATGCACACTGATGACTTGGCACTCTATGATATTTGTAATCAATTAAATGTCGAAATAGGTGACTTTTTGTTGGGTGTTGGAGCCGATAGCTCAGTTGAGCTTAGCGTTTCTTTTAAACTGATAAATTAGCTCATCAGCTTGTGTTTGCTTTTTCCTGACTCTTATCGAAATTGTATTTACCCCAAAAGAAACTCATTTGTGCACCAATCTGGCTCAAAAAATAGAGCTCCGCCATACCTGTGCATGCACTTCTATCTTCACCGGCACCGGGCAACACTGCGGCAAAGGAAGAGTCTACTTCAAATATTTCATGTTCGATAATGATGTGTCTTGCTATTGCCCCATCTCATTTTTTTATCATAATGACCCAATGAATCCAGTGCAAGCAATAGGCGGCAGTGTGTGCTGTAATTCAGGAGCTTCACCTGGCGGCTCCTATGATCAGAGAGCGATAGAAGCTCGACAAGATGTGCTTGTTTATACCAGTGAGCCACTTGATAAGGATATGGAAGTTACCGGGCATATTGATATTACGTTGTATGTATCATCCGACGCTAAAGATACTGACTTTACAGTAAAACTAGTTGACGTAGACCCTGATGGCGTTGCATATAATGTGGACGACACTATCCAGCGTGCACGTTACAGAGAAGGTTATGAAACACCGTTGTTTATGAAAAAAGGTGAAGTCTATGAACTCAACTTCAGCCCTTTATCAACCAGCAATCTGTTTAAAGCCGGACACAGGATCAGACTTGAAGTTTCATCGAGTAAGTTTCCACAATATACGCGTAACTTAAATACGGGAGGCAATAATTATGATGAAATTAAAGCCGTTGTGGCAAACAATTCGATTCATCACGCTAATCGATATCAATCACGAATTGTGTTACCGGTCAAAACCGTAAAATAAGCGATTAACTCTCAGCACAGGTTATGTCATTAAGTTCGTCATTTTTGATATTAGGGGCCCTTAAGATTAGGGCCTCTTACCACTTAGCTTTTGCCTGACTCTTATAGAAACGCCATACAAAAGCTGCGCCGATAGAATAGGTGACTTCTTTTTCAAACAGTGGACTGTCTTTGTTCGCTGCTAAGCTATGAAATTGTGCCGAACCGCCAATAAATGCACGAATATCCTCACTTACTCGAAATGAAACGCCTAAACTTAGTTCTGAGCCCAAATAGCCCGCCTTAGCATCATAGGCCGGGCGAGCCGCAGTTGCGAATTCGGGACGAACTTCATAAAAATAGTCATGTGTTTGTTCGGTGGCAAAAACAGCACCAAATGAAATATTAAATGCAGTATCTTCGTGTTTGAAGCCACGGTGCTGGTAAGATATTTGCGGTTCAAAAATAAAGCCGCGAGCATTAATGTCACTAAAGTCGGTGGAGAAAACAGCTCGAGCTTGCAGTCGAAAATCGAGTCGGCCTTTGCCAATATTAGTACCTATATTCTCGCCTTTTGCATTTTTATCGAAATCATATTTACCCAACATGAAAATCATCTGTGGACCAATTTCACCTAAAAAATCGAGTTCAGGCATGCCTTCACGTGCACTATTATCTTCACTGTCACTGGGCAATGCTGCACCAAAGGAAAAGTCAACTTCAAATGTTTCGTTTTCGATAAGGACAGCTCTTGCTCCGCCACCGTCCCCAATACGGAACGTTTCCCCTCGATACACCACAAAGGGGAGCACTAGACCAAAGACTCGTCCTTCACTTGAGGCCGGATATTTCGGATTATAAAAAGCCCCTCCGCCGGCACCAAACTCCCATAGCGAAAGTGTTTCGCTAATGTTGTCAAAGCCAGTTAGGCTTCGTTCCATAGGAATATCGGCTTTGCCAATACCATCGCCTAATGAAATGCGGTTATCTTTTTCTTTTTCTTTGTCTTGAGCGTTTTTAGTCTCTTCAGCAGAATAAGCAACAGATGTAAAAATCAGCATTGAAGTAAGTAATCCAAAAAACACTGATAATTTAGGTAAAAAAGGGTGGGTATCAAGTAGTATCATTCGGCTTGCTTTCCTAAAGTCTATTTTCTTCAGCGCCGGGTTTACAATGCGCTAATTCTCGAGCATTTAAGTTGACAGCGTACAGAGAGTGAGTCCCAATTCGCCACATAAAAACGCACTGCAAACCGATATTTACTAACCAAGTTTATCAATGCGCCGACTATTACTACGAGTTTAGACAGTAAAATGTTTATTTACAGGTAAATCTCTTATTCGTTTACCGCAAGCGTGGAATATTGCATTAGTTAAACTTGGTGCAACAGGCGGTGTACCCGGTTCTCCAACGCCACCAGGTATTGCGTCTGACTCAACAATATAAGTTGTGATCAGTGGGCTTTGAGACATTCTCAACACTTGATAGTCGTTATAGTTCGATTGCTCGACAGCGCCCTCTTTTACTGTGATTTCGCCCATCATCGCTAACGATAAGCCAAATATCATTGACCCCTCTTGTTGTGAGCGAACGCGATCAGGGTTAACCACTGTGCCAGCGTCAATACTAGAATGCATTTCGAGAACAGTTACTTTATTGTCTTTTACACGTACTTTTGTCGCCACTGCTACATAGCTTACAAAGCTTCGATGCGCGCTAATTCCCCATGCCTCGCCATCGTCAGTCGGCTGGTCAGCACCAGACTTAGCAACGACGTCATCCAATACATCTTTCAAGCGTTTGGTGTCAATAGGGAAACGCTCTAGTGTCTCTCCATAGTTACCATATTCAAAACCTTGATCCTTTGGATTAACTAGGCGGTCATTGCCTAACAACTGATGCCACATTTTGTGCGTAGGCACTTTAGCTGCATGAGCTAGTTCGTCGACAAAACTGCCTTGAGAAAATGCATGCTGAATGTTACATACAGACCGAACCCAACCGATTCGAATATGAGCAGGTGCTTTATGCGTTTCACAGGACAAGTTCTCAACATGAAATGGCACATCGCCAAAGCCTAAACTTAACTCGCCGTCAGAGGGCTCATCTGTAGTGCCATCAAATGTCGAACTGATGCTAGGAAAGGCGGTTCGTTGTATCCATGCATTCACCGTATTGTCGGCGGTTAAGCCGGCCTCAAAGTGTTGTGAGCTAATTGCATGGTAATAACCTTGGCGAATATCATCTTCTCGACTCCAGACTACCTTCACGGGCTTTCCTGTATACTTGGCAAGGAGTGCCGCTTCAATTGAAAAATCAGGTTTTGATTTACGTCCGAAGGCACCACCTAGCAACGTTACGTTTACGGTTACATTTTCTTTTGCAATACCAAGCGCACCAGCCACATTTTGTTGAGTACTCTGAGGGGTTTGTGTACAGGCCCATACTTCACACTTACCGTCTTTAAATACGGCCGTCGCTGCAGGTGGCTCCATTGGGGCATGCACGAGATAAGGCACGGTATACGTTGCTGCAACTGTTTGCTGTGATTGTTGCATTGCAGCATAAGCATCGCCGCCTTGTCTAATGGTCTTACCTTTACCGACAATGCGTTGATTTAATTGCGCCAAGTATTCTGCTGAGTCATGGTCTTTATGAGGACTGTCGCCCCATTTTATATTTAGTGCTTTTCGGCCTTGTGATGCCGCCCAAGTATTAGTTGCAATAACAGCAACACCATTTGCAGGATTAAAAACCACAGGTGTTGGTTGTTCAGGCATCTTATAAACGTCGACCACACCTCCAGTTTTCATGGCTGCGGCTTTGTCGAACGATTCAACTTTTGATCCAACCACAGGGTTACGCTCAATACTAGCGTACAACATCCCCTCGAGTTTCACGTCTTGGCCAAAGATAGTATTGCCAGTAACCATGTCGGGTAAATCGAGGATTTGTATTGGTTTACCAATATATTTGAAGTCTTTCTTTGATTTATAGGTTAACGCATCGGGAGCAGGGGGTTTTATTTTTGAAGCGGGTTCAGCTAGTGCAGCAAAAGATATTTTTTGTTTCGTATTTCTATTAATAACAAAACTATCATCAGCATAAACGTCAGTTATTGGCACCGCCCATTGTTCCGCGGCAGCTTGCTCCAATATGGTTCTTGCGGTTGCGCCCATTTCACGCATTTTTGCATAAAAGTTTCTTATTGAACGTGACCCATCGGTGTTTTGACTGCCATAAGCTTCGTTGGCTAAGCCTTGCACGACATGCACATCCTTCCAAGCAACGCAAAGTTCATCGGCAACAATTTGAGGAATGCTGGTGCGAATACCTTGGCCCATTTCACTGCGGTGACAGATAATGTTGACGCGCCCATTAGTTTCAATCGTAACAAATAAATTGAGTGTGTTATCGCCTGCATGAGAGGCATTTCCATGCGCCCATGCTGGTAAGCTAACAGGCAACATAGATCCCAAAACAAAGCCGCTGGTGGTCATGCCGGTTAACTTTAAAAAATCACGTCGGCTAACCGATTTTGTCTGCTTAGTTGATGCATTATTAGCGGCCTGTTGAAATAATTCAATCATGCTTTTTCTCCTGCATTTTTAGCTAAACTAAAGTCGACGTTAGTTGAGGTGCCAGTTGAGGTGCTAGTGGGGGTGACAGTGGAGGTGCTAGTGGAGGCAATAGTTGTCGACAAATTTTTTGCAGCATCTTTAATGGCAGCTTTAATACGAGGGTAGGTGCCACAACGACAAATATTGCCTTGCATTGCATTATCAATAGCGCTGTCATCGGGATTAGGATTACTTTCAAGCAGAGCAACAGCACTCATTATTTGACCTGACTGGCAATAGCCACATTGTGGAACATTGTGCTCCAACCAAGCTTGTTGAATAGGGTGGCTGGCATCACGGGGTAAGCCCTCTATTGTGGTGATATTTTTTCCCGCAATAGTAGAAAGTGGCATAACACACGAGCGAATTGGTGTACCGTCCATATGTACCGTGCAAGCGCCGCATTGAGCAATACCACAGCCATACTTGGTTCCTGTCATATCAAGCAAATCACGCAATGCCCAAAGTAATGGCATCTTTGGATCCGCATCAACTTTAATGGGTTTGTCATTTAAGGTAAAACTAATCATCCCTTTGTCCTCTATATGTCTCAATATTGGGGTTTTTCAACCCGTGCTTTGTTACGTTTGCGTATTCGATTCATACGACAATAAATCCTTCTTTGTATCAATATCTCTCGCCGCTTCTGGCATATCAATACTGATAATGGTTGTCGCATTAGCCCGCAATATGTTTCTCGCGCCTTTATCATTTTCTAGTAAAGCGAGCTCGGCAAAATATGCTTTAGGGAAAATAGCCGGTGCACCTAGTTTACCATTGTAAAAAGCGGCAACAATCTTGTTAGGATTTTTGCGCGATTCTATTACCATAAGACTACACTGCTCTGACCGAACTTCCACCTGATCAGTTAATCCAATGAAAACATGAGTGATTTCTTGAGCTAAATTCGTTACACCTGCAGCTATTGAAGCACCCATTCCCTGTTGCCATTTATGGGCAATGATGGAGGTCACGCTTGGTAACGTGATACTTTCTAAACCCGGTTCTAGATTAACCTGTTGCAAGACGTTTTCAATGTTACTCGCATTTGCGCCTAAAACAACGGTAATTGAGTTAAAATTAACCTGTTTTAACATTTCTACAGTGCCAACCAGCATTGGCTTTTTATCAACAAAAGCAAGCTGTTTAGTATCGTTGAAGCGACTGCTCTCGCCAGCCGCAAGCAATATTGCTTCGATGCTGTAGTACTTTTCTTCGGTGTTCATACTACGTCTTTAGCCGTCGTTGAGTATGCTCAGCCATATTAAACGCCTAGAGCTTGGATTCGATAAGTTCGAGAGCTTCAACGAGGATGGTTGAAACTGCTTCACGAGCAGCTTTGTCATCCCTTGATTTTATGGTGTTAAAAATGTCGGCGTGTTTTTGCACATCAGCGCCAGGCACACCTTTTATTTTATTAGTATAGCGAATGCTCACCCGTAGGGCGGTGCCAATAAAGTCAGAGAGTTGCGCAAAAAACCGATTGCCACTGGCATTTAATATACTGGTGTGAAATTCAATATCAGCTTCTAATGGATCGTCTAAGCCATTGTCTGCATCCGCCATTCTACTGAGAGCAAACTCTATGCCTGCAAGTTGTTCATCAGTTGCATTCTGAGCTGCCAGCGCTGCAGCCTCAGGTTCAATCGCAAAGCGTACCTGTGTAAATTCTTTAAGCAGAGAAAGCGAGGGTTTACTGCTTAAAATCCAAGTTAGCACATCAGTATCAAACATATTCCAGCTGCTTTCAGGTAACACCCTAATGCCTTGTTTGGGACGAGAAGAAATAAGTCCTTTGGCAGAAAGCATTTTCACCGCTTCTCTCGTCGAGCTGCGACTCACATCATATTCTACACATAAGTCAGCTTCTGATGGCATGCCTTTTCCAATGGGATATTTCCCATTTACTATAGCAATGCCTAGGTCGTGAGTAAGCTGATGAGTTAGATTATGCCGTTGCGGTGTTTGCATGTTAAAATTTCCAAATCTACAATAAATCAGTTATATCATACTTAATTTTATGTTTGAATTATCATATTTGTTTTCAGTTAGTATAATATGATAATAACCCAAAAGGCCCTAACTGATTACGTTAATAATATTTAAGTGTTCACAGCGTGATTAATATTCTTCAACACCTCGACAAATGGAGGATTGGGTGACCGATTCTATTGACAAAAACGCGACACAGTATTCAAGTCTCATTGGTAAGGTTGTGTTTATAACTGGAGGCGCAACTGGCATTGGCGCTGCAATGGTAAAGGCATTTGTCGGGCAAAAAGCTAAAGTTGCTTTTATTGACATCGATGAGCAAGCCTCAGCAACATTAATTACTGGGATTGAATCTAAAAATGATGGCGCTCAACTTTGGTATCGAAAAGTCGATGTGACTGATCCTAAAACACTACAATTGGCGATTTTAGAAGCATCAAAAGCATTGGGTAGCTTGGATGTGCTAGTCAACAATGTGGGCAATGATGCTCGCCAAGACGTTGAAAATATCTCGGCCTATGATTGGCATAAGTGTATGCAGGTCAACTTAGACCCTGCGTTCTTTGCTTCACAAGCGGCTTTCAAAATTATGCGAGAGCATGCCTCTGGTAGTATTATTAATTTCAGTTCTATTAATGCGCTTATTGGCCCACAGCAAATGACCGGTTATGTGACCGCAAAGGCAGGATTAATGGGCATGACGAAGTCACTTTCTCGCGATTTTGGCGGCGACAATATTCGAGTTAACGCTATTTTGCCTGGGTGGGTGGCCACCGATCGACAACTAGCCAGTTGGTTAACCGAGGAAGAAGAGCAAAAATGGACTGACGCGATGGCGCTTAAAAAACGCATAAAACCTCATGACGTTGCCAATTTAGCGCTATTTTTGGCCTCAGATAATTCTTCCATGATTACGGGGCAAGCCATCAATATTGATGGTGGGAGAACTTAATGCAAAGATCTTCCTATTTTATTGCTGTTGATTGGGGGACGAGTCGACTTCGCGCTTTTCTTTGTAAAGTTAAAAGCGATGGCAGTTTGAAACTAGTCACTCGCAGGGCAGGGTTAGGAGTAAGTAAGTCAGCCTTGAGTTTTGAGGAAACCTTAATGCAATGCATTTCGCCGTGGGAAGTTGAATACGGCAAACTACCCGTCTTAATGGCAGGACAAATTGGCTCAAGTATTGGTTGGAAAGAGACACCCTATTTGTCTAGTCCCATTTCACCCCAAGAACTGGCTAAATCGTGCGTGAATTTTCAGTGTAACGGTTACAATATTAATGTTATTCCGGGCTTGAGTTGTAAACTCGAAAATAACAATTACGACTGCATGCGCGGGGAGGAGTTACAAATTTTGGGTTGGCTGCAATTAGCTGAGGAAAACCAAGTTGGTAGACATTTAGTTTGTTTACCGGGTACGCATACTAAATGGGTACTAGTTGAAGACGGCAAAATTAAGCTCTTTAAAACAGCGTTAACTGGCGAGTTGTTTGACCTGATTGCAAATCACAGCGTGTTGATCCAAGAAAAAGTGACAGTGTTTAATCAGGGAGTGTTTAATCAGGGAGTGTTTAACCAAGAAGCATTTGATTCCGGCGCTGCTTTTACCCTAAATAGTGAAATGGGTAGTTTAATTCATGGGCTATTTAGTGTGCGTTCGAGGCAGTTATTTGGGCAATTGAGTGCCCATGAAGCAACCTCCTATCTTTCAGGGTTGCTCATAGGGAGCGATGTTCGTGCTTCTATGAATGCCACCGAATGGAGCCTCGCTAAAATGGATAAAGTCAGTATTATTGGCGCTCCTCACTTAAGTTCTTGTTTTGCTAGCGTGCTAGAGTCACAATCAATTTCAACCGAAATTTGTCAGGTAACAACGACCACTTTATTGGGCTTTAATTCTGTATTCCAGAGTATAAATGAAGTAAATCAAGAAACGGCTTAAGCAGATTTTGTACACTTGAAAAAGAGGATGTAAGCGTGAATAAAACTCAACTGCCGAAAAAGGTGGGCAAGTTACTTTTCAGTATTAACTCACAATGTATTTTAGCCGAATGCGCGCTGTGGAATGAGTTTGAGCAAGTCATTTATTGGGTCGATATCATTGGCGCCAAAATTCAACGCTATTGCCCTAGAACTCATGGTGTTGAAACTTTTGATATGCCGTATCGAATTGGTTGTTTTTCTTTTACACCAATTAAAAATCAAATTATCGCTGCATTTGATATTGGGATTGCGCGCTATAATCTTGTTACCGAACAACTTGAGTGGTTGGCCCAACCTGAAAAGAATATAAAAACGAATCGCTTTAATGATGGCAGAACTGACCGACAAGGTCGGTTTTGGGCTGGCACTATGAATGAATCTGTTGCGGCCGATGATGACAGCAATTTGAATAACATTGTTTTGGGCAATCTATATTGTATAGACGCGAATAAACAATGTGATGCAAAAGTAGTCAATGTGTCAATTTCTAATGGTTTATGTTGGAGTAAGGACGGCAAAACGCTGTATCACGCCGATTCACCAAAGCGCACGATTAGCGCTTACGATTTTGACACAAGAACGACACAACTATCCAATAAAAGAGTGTTTGCAACAACGCAAGGACATCGGTTTCCTGATGGCTCAATAGTGGATTCAGAGGATTACCTCTGGAGTGCACATTGGGGAGCTTCACAAGTTGTTCGATACAACCCAAAGGGCAAGATTGATTTAGTGGTCGATATGCCTGTCAGTCAGCCGTCGAGTGTGGCGATAGGAGGCCCACAGATGGATTGGCTGATTGTGACCACAGCCAAGCATTCACTGGCCCCCGAACGTTTAATGATAGAGCCACAATCAGGTAATATTTTCATCTATCAATTGCATGGAATTGAAGGTGTTGCAGAACCCGTTTGTGTGATCTGAGGCGGCGGTCAAATGTCACGCCGACGATCTTCAATAGCCGAATGATTAAACTGCCTTTAATTCAAAAATAAGCGTCGTTTGCGGGAAGCCTATAGGTAACTGCATACCCAGTTGCATCAGAGCCTGCCCACTTATTTTCTGGCCATCTATTTTTGCTAAAATAGACGTTGAATACTCTTTAAGGTTAGTTGGCCAAATCTTATTAAACTGATAGGTTTTAGAGGCATCTAAACCGTTAAATCTATATTTTTTAGGGACTGTACGTTTAGTCTCAGTAACGCAGTTATAAGCATACAAAGCGTGCGATTTGTCGCTACTCACAATACCAAAATCGACCGAGTTACCATCCGTATCTAAGCGAATGAGTTTTCCTGAATGAATTAGCGCGCGGTGTTTTTTGTGCAGCGCAATAATATCACTAAGTGTCTGCATTTCATGTTCGCTCAATTCTCTAGGGTCCATTTCTAAACCTAAGTGACCAAAGAAAGAAACCCCTGCGCGCATTTCTATGCTCACACGACGCCCGGTAATGTGACAATCTCGGGGTCCAACGTGTGCTCCCATAACTTCTGATGGAAAGAAGTATGAGCAACCACGTTGAATATCGAGACGATCAATGGCGTCATTTGAATCTGAGGTCCAAACGCGGTCGGTATGACTTAAAATGCCATAATCAACGCGTGCACCGCCGGATGAGCAACTTTCAATCTCTACCTCAGGATGGGCTTCGCGCAAGTCATCGATGAGTTTATATAAGGCATGAGTTTGTTTACTGACGGCTGGTTTTCCGTGAGCATTACCGGCATGATTAATGTCGCGATTCATGTCCCACTTTATATAACGAATACTTGAATATTCGCTTAGGATATCGTCAATACACTTAAACAGATAATCCACCACCTGTGGGCGTGTTAGATCCAGCACCAGCTGATTTCTAAAACGTAGTTGTTCATTGCCCTCAGTGTGCAATACCCAATCTGGATGCGCGCGGTATAAATCACTGTCGGGGTTAACCATTTCAGGTTCGAACCAAATACCGAACTCCATGCCTAAGCCATTAACATGATCAATGATCGGAGACAGACCATCGGGATAAATAGCATAATCCACGGTCCAGTCACCTAAACCCGCATAGTCACCGCGACGTCCTTTAAACCAGCCGTCGTCTAATACAAAACGTTCAACCCCTAAGCTGGCAACGCGATCGGCTAAGGATTTTAAGGTATCTACATTGTGCTCAAAATAAATACCTTCCCACGTGTTGTAATGCACAGGTCTGGGCTTTGCTTGCTGTTTTGTAGTGAGAATTTGAGTACGTACAAACTGATGGAAGTTGTTCGAAAGTGAGCTAAAGCCTGTTTGTGAGTATGTGCAGTAGAGCGTTGGTGAAGTATAAGCTTGACCTTTCTGCAAGGTAAGTTCTGAGGGCATTAACAACTCACCCATTTGAATATAGGTGCGTTGCTCTGGCAATAACTCAATTCGCGTTCGGTGATTACCGCTCCAACCTAAATGGAAACCATAACATTCACCTTGGCTCTCGTTCGTATATTGCTCATGCAATATAGCACCCGGGAAGCTATCGTGTGAGGTTTTGCCTTTACGATTCTCACGCAGCACAGAACCCAAAAATAAATCGATAGTGTTGCGATGAAATTCATTTGACCAACGTCCCTCGAAGGACATTAACTTGGTTATATGATCGGGCATAGGAATTGTTGGTGCTGCGCAATAATTAACCCCAATCGGTGTTTTACTGTGGTTAATTAATGTCGTTGATGCGCTTATTACATTGCTGACTTCGTCGAGTTTAATAAAGTGACTGAGTGTTAGTTTGCGTGCTTCATCAAAAGATTCAAATCGCACTTCTTGACTATTAAGCTGCTCAATTTTTTGCAGCTTGGCGCCTATTGACCAAGCGTTGCTGTCATTGTTTAGCTCAATACCAGGACCGCCCGTGAAACCTTCCCCCATTGATGGTGTCAGTGAAATAGGCGCTTCAACAATTACGGCGCATTTTGCCTCTTGGCGTGTTAACAACAGCTTTAGCATGTCAAAAGAGGTTTGTTCATTTAAACGTTTGCCAAAATAGGCGATAGCTGGCGTGTTTGATGTGCAATCAATCACCAGACTTGCTTGGCGACTATCTAATTGAACAAAGTCTGATAAAGCAGTCATGTCGAATAATCCTCGTGATACGTTTGATGTTAGCGTGTTGATTGACTAAATTGAAACTGAGTTAAGCAACAAACTAAGTTAACTTTAAATATATCATATAAATACGTTTATTATGAAGTGATGTATTCCTACAATCATTATATTTTTTGTAGATGGCGCATCCGTATTCAGGTTTTAATTTTTTAGTCCTCTACAGGTAAAGCACCAGTCATTTTAACTTCTACAATAACGGGGATACCATTTACGATAACAAAATCAATACCTGTGGGGTATTGATGGGGGGCGGCATAGGTGGAATTATCTTGGACCTCATCAGGGTCCCCAATAATCCAACATTGAGTGCTGCACCATTGTTATCCAGTGTAGTAAGAAAGTGTGCAACATCACGTGGACTTTCACCACAGTTACCACCCAGAATAGTGGTCGCTCCTTGGCGAATCTTCATATAAGAACTGAGCCGACTGTAGATGTGCAAAAAGCATGAACAATATGCCTTAGCTATACAACACACACTTAATCATAATTATTCTTTTGTGTTCATCAGTTCTGAATAGGTCGTGACCACTGTATCGTGGCTTATAAGTGTTTAGAATACCTCTTAGTCCTGCTCGATTTCTCTTTTCATGAGAACAAAGGTAAGAAACATTTTTGTTGGTAAAGATAATGCCATGCCGATTGCAACGCAGGCTGCACTGATGATGATGCCATTTACGCCCATTTCTTCAATTGTTTGATTGAACAAATGAAAGTAAACGCCTAGTAGGATTAAGCAAACGCCAAACGCCATCGCAATCTTGAGGATTAAAATAATCTTTTTATCACTCATAGCCGACTCCCATATTGAGCAGTAAATGAATAAAAGAGCCAGTATATGCATAATTGGCTCTTTTCAGCCAGTCTACACCCTCGGGTTAAATACAACTTTGATCTGAATCATGGCTCAATTCAGTGGCCAATAAGTAGACAAAATTAAACCGCTAATCATGTTTTAGTTGCGGCTTACAGCATTTATTGATTTAAATCAGTCAGCTTTACTTACAAATTAGTTATCTTCAGTGACGCTACTTTATTAGATAGAGCTGTCATTTAGGTGCTTCCTGTTTAGGTGCTTCTTGTTCAGGTGCTTCTTGTTCAGGTGCATAAGCAAGATGACTTATTCGCGCTTCCTGAACCGTTATGCCCGCTTTGCCGAGTCGTTCTTGAACTTCATGTTTTAAGCGCTCACCAATTTCAACAGGGTGACTTCTCAGCGCAACTTCAGCTTCAGCATCATCGCTAGGATCATAAGGGAAACTGCTGGCCATAATTCTTAATGCAGACTCGCTTTGGATCGTGACATAGCTTTCATAGTCATCAACTTCAAACACTGCTTCGGCAGTATCTGATACAGACCAAACAACGATAGTTGCAATCTCAATCGGATTACCTTGATTATCATTAACCTTAATTTTAGCACTTTCGAAGTTTCTTATACGCAATGAGATAGTTCTTCTAACGAAAAAAGGTATCGTCCAGCGCAGTCCATTTTCCTTAACTGTACCAACATGGAATAAATAAACAAGCGTGACAATTACCCTAAAGTAACCAACATATCTGTTATAACGTCTATCACTTCTCAATTCATACTTATACCTGTCATGTTTCTCTGAGATGGCATCAATTGTAACTTAAGAATTACAAGCTTATATCTTAATAATTTCGTTATTTAATGAGACATAAGAAAGCCGATGGTTTTGCAACGCATCGGCTCAATATAAGGACAGGCGTTATTTGCTAAGCTTCAGTCATCTCTGCTGTATTCGCCCAAGAAAGTATTGGGTTTTGTCCAAACACAACTTTGTTCACTATCAATGCAACACTAATGCAAGAAACCAGAGTAATAAACATTAAGTGAATGTAGTGCAGACCAAAAGGTGCATGTATTGGTGAGAATTCAAAGGACAAAGAAGCGTATAATAAAATACCAAATACGACAGATGTTATCGCCGCGTTAGCGTGTACGTTTTTGAATAATAGACCCACTGCAAATACCGAAAGGATTGGCATACTCAGCAAGCCATATAACTGCTGAATTAAATTAATAATACTATCTGCACTGGCGTACACCGGCACTAGAGCTAGTGAAATAATAGTTAAAATAGCGGTAACAAATCCACTCAATTTAGGCACGTTAGGCTTGTCATTAATATACGCTTGATGAATGTCACACACATACAGTGCCGTCGCTGAATTCAAATTACTGTTGTACGTAGTTAATACCGCTGCAGCCATAGCGGCTGCAAAAATACCAGACAATGATGGGTCCAATAAATTACCTACAATAGTTCCGTAGGCAGCATCACCAATGTCGCCGTATAGTTTAAAAGCGATAATACCAGGCACAACGATAATAGTTGGGACAATCAATAAACGTATAGCCGCCGCTGCAAAAACGCCTTTTTGTGCCTCTTTTAAGCTAGGAGCCGCCATTGCGCGTTGCGTAATAACTTGGTTTGTACCCCAGTAAAACATCTGGATGAATATCATACCTGTTAATAATGTATGCCAAGGGATCGGTGACTCGTTATCGCCAATTAGCGTTAAGCGTTCCGGAGGAATACCGGAGAAGTCATAGTTTATTGCTTCCAAGGCAACAAATACTACCACAAGAGCCATCACTAATAGCAACACGCCAGAATAAGTATCAGATACAGCAACTGCTCGTAGTCCACCGAATATGGCATACATTGCGCCTATAGCTGCAAAGGCAAGCGCAACATACATAATATTCACATTCAAGTCGAACATGTTGATCATAAATAGCGAGCCACTGTAAATGACGGCTGGACAAAAAATTAATGCGCTACCGGCAAAAAATAAGACACTGATAACAGCACGAATATTTTTATCGTTGTACCTGCGCTCAAGAAGTTCGGTTGTCGTTGTGCATTTATATCGATAATAAACAGGTAGGAATACTTTTGCTAAAACAATTAATCCTATTACCGCTGAAAATTCCCAGAGAGCCAACAGGGCCATTTGGTTTCCGTTCATGCCAACTAATTGGTCGGTACTTAGGTTAGTTAACGTGATTGAGCCAGCAACAAAATACCAAGCAAGTCCACCTCCCGCCAAAAAATATTCCTTTGTTTGGTTAGTTGAGCTATGCCCCCTACCTCGGCAGTGCATATAAGTTAAAAATGCGATCAGGATAGTCACGCCCAAAAACACCGAAATTTGAATTAGATTGTCTGACATACTTATTCCTTAGTCGCTCATTAAATAAAATGGCGAGTCTTTATTGTTTTTAGTCTTCTATTTTACTTCGTTAAATTAATAGCTGCTTGCACCAGGGAACAACGATTAAGCAGAACATTGAGCGTTGCTAAAAAATAACTGTCTTTAAGTGAATAGCTTAATAAGACCGCTTAGTTAAGAAATAACAGCATCCTTTGCTACTTCCATCTTCACTTCAACAATCGGTGCTCTTTCAACATCTTGATTATTAAGGGTGATTAGTTTGTTTACTTGTAAAAGTGATATCAACATTGCAAGGATCGGCATCAAATAACCTTGCTGGCGCAGTGAATCTAGTTCTTCAATGCTAAGGATTTGAAAGCGATCTTCATCTATCGTGTGTAAGCCTCTAATTTTTTTAGAATTGCCATCAGCTAACTGAACATTCATGTCCAGTGGTTTGAATAAACCAAGGTCGTCTAATGCTTTACTAAACTGAGCTGTTTGTATGTCTTTTTGAACATCGGCATCTAAAAGTTGAGCACGCCTTTTGGTTCCTTCAGTAGGACTACTCTTTTCATCAAACAATGGCTCGCCAGTGGTTTTTGAAAAATCACCTTGGTCCTCTAAAATACCTATGGTGTAGGTATTTCCTTCAGAAGGTGCTTGCATAAGATAAAACGGAAATGTTTGAATACTTGTTGGACGATAAATAACATCAAATTTGTCATTTTTTACAAATAAATTTTCATTAGGTGTAAAACTTGTCATTGCCGAAAAGGTCCAAAATCCATTGTGCGTATTCTTGGTTGCAAATACAGGATAGCAGGTCGCTGCTTGGCCTAATTCGGTCGCGCGTAAATTCATTAAATGTTGTTTTGCAATATGATCAATAACTGCATTATTTTTTATTTTAAAATCTTTATGTGCTTTATTACTTAATTCTACTAAGGTCAATTTTTTCATATTTTCACTACTTCATTTGTGTGTTTGCAAGCCACTTCTCAATATATTCTCTATGCAAGGGAAGTGTTTGTAGCATTTGTTCAGTTATTTTCTGATTTCTTTGAATGATCATGTCAGCCTGCTGCTGTTCTTGATAAAGATGCGCTTGCTGAGAGAAGTCAGGTTTAAAGCCCATGCCATAAATCACATACTGATAACTGGCGGCCGGAAATAATTCTATCGCACTTTTGAAGTCTCCGCTTGTTGGACCGCGGTAGCCCCATATTGAAAGATCTTCTTTTAGACTTTCTGGTATGTCTTTAGGGTTAGTATGTGCCTGCCAATAGGGCTCTGGGCGTTTAGTAAGCATGTAATGGAGTTTTAAGAAATCAATGATGCGTGACCAACGATAACGCATTTGCTGGTTAAAACGTTTTGCAACCGTGGGCATTATTGCTTTTGTTGGTGGTAAATTTTCTGCAATATAGCGAGCTGAAATTTCAACTAACATAATAGCTGTAGCTTCAAGAGGCTCAACAAAGCCAGCCGCCATACCAACAGCCACGCAGTTCTTTTCCCAAAAACGCTCTCTGTGACCGGATTCAAAGGATATTTTTCTCGCGGTTAGGCCTTTACTTGCTTCACCAATATATTTACGAAGATTAGCTTCGGCTTCTTCATCTGATAGATATTTACTTGAATATACATGACCCACACCCCGGCGGTGAGTCAAGCCAATATCCCAAATCCAACCTGCGTTCTGAGCGGTTGCAATGGTATGAGATGCAATAGGACTGTCCTTGCTATCATATGGTACATGCATAGCAAGAGCTGAATCATTGAAAAGCACATCATCCATTTTAATAAATGGAACGTTCAATTTACCACCAAGTAACAAGGCAGCAAAACCGGTACAATCGACATATAGGTCGGCTTCAACATCTGCATGCTTATTCAGGCTGATAGAGCTAATACTGCCGTCACTTGCTAAGGTTACTTGATTAACTGTATCGACAATATGAGTGACATTTAGCTTGCTTTTACAATGATGCTTTAATAGTTCAGCAAATTCGCCCGCATCGATATGATATGCATAATTGCACTGACCGCTATATTCAGATTCTGAAATAGTCCGAGGTGCCAACCCAGCTTCACAAACGTGGTGTTGGAAGTTTGCTTCGACTGCGTACTTTTCGATATCGGAAACATATGGCGCCAAATCAATTCGGCCATAGCCTAAGGGCACAGTAAACGGATGATAATAAAAATCGCCATTGCCGTGTACCCAATCTACGAATTTACCACCCTGTTTGAATACAGCGTGGCAATTTGCAAATAGGTCTGCTTCTTTAATACCAATATCGCGCAAGGTGTTTTTCATGGTTGGCCAAGTACCTTCGCCAACACCTACGGTGGGAATATCCGATGATTCAATTAATTTAATCTCAATCCCTGACGCATTGCGGTCGCCTGACTTTGATTTATGATGAGCTGCAATGATAGCTGCACTTAGCCAACCGGCTGTACCACCACCTACAATTGCAATCGTTTTTATAGCGTCAGACATAGCTTTCGTAATCCGTTAAATGTGCAGTTTCAAAAGGCTTTCCCCCTAGGCAACGATAAACGCTGTGTGGAGCGAAGTAAATATGCTTTGAGCTTTATACACATGCTCTAGTTTTAAAACAAAGCCTTTATGCAAAGCCTTTATGCAAAGCCTTTATGCAAAGCCTTTATGCAAAGCCTTTATGCAAAGCCTTTATGCAAAGCCTTTATATAAAGTGTGAATGCACAGCCTAGGAAACTCAAGCTGGCATTCACCAAGATTACATTTGCTTATTTGTTCTTATTTTTAGAATACCGCTCGTACGCCAAGTGCAAAACGACGACCATTGTCTTCTATTGAGTAAGTTTGGTTAGCGAAACGACCTGTTTGAACCAATTCTTCTTCAGTAATATTGATACCTTCGAAGAATACGGTGAACGTTTCATCAATGTCGTAGCTTGCGCTAACGTCCCATTGACCGAATGTTTCCGTATTAATTGGTTCGCCGTTAAAGCCGTTATCAATCGCGCGTAGGAAACCTTCACGATTGTTATAAGCAATACGTGCTTGAATTTGGTCATTCTCATAGAACACGACTAAGTTTTGAGAATCACCTAAACCTTCAAGAGCAAACGACTGAGTTGTATCACTACCTAATGAAACGTTGCTGTCTACGATAGTTGCGTTGGCTTGAAAACCAAAACCGTTATCAAACAAGTGAGTTAATCCTATTTCATAACCGGTTACTGTCGCAGCATCACCATTTTGCGGGCGAGTTACTGTGTAGAGTTCGGTTAAACCATTGAGTTCGTCTGCGCCTGCTGTCGCATCACTGCTGCAAAGAGCAGTATTGGTAACGCTACATCTGTTATTAGGCGTAGTTAAACGATCATTCAACGTATAAGTTTCAGGGCCAGTCAATCGCGTAATGAAGTTATCCACTTCTTTATTAAAGAATGCGAACGTAAACAAGTTAGCATCGCCATAATAATACTCGAATGAAATATCCCAGTTGTCAGACTGGAAGGGCTTCAATGTAGGATTACCACCTGATGCGGTTAAATTCTGACGGCGCGGCTCATTAAAGGTAGTCGCTGGTGATAACTGATTCATTGTTGGACGAGTTAGTGAATCATATACCGAGAACCGAACAATCATTTCATCAGTAACTTGTAATTTAGTATTCACACTCGGTAAAAGGTTAGCGTAACTGCCACCTTGCAGGATATCGGTTGCTGGACCAAATACGTTTTGGAACAATGTTGCATCTGTTGTTGGTATTACATCAGATAAGAAACTTTGTACAGCAGAAACGGCAATATCAGTTTGCGCGTAGCGTGCACCCACATTGACTGACAACGGCATGTCACCAATATCATATATAAAGGTGAAATCCATATACAAACTCGTAATGTCCTCATTGATTGTGTAGCGGTTGTTTTGCAATGTAGGAACAATTGGGTTACCAGTTGACGCTAGGTAATCGACCATCGCATCACCATCATAAGTGTAGAAAGTGTCGATTAAGCCAGGGAAGAAATTATTCGCAGTAAATGGACGGAAGTTGATTACATCATTTGGCGCCGGCGTATCATAACCACAGAACGCACATTGGCCTCCAAATATCTGAAATGAATTTTTCTCACGTTCTTGTCTGTAAATACCAAATTTAGCACTGTCTAGTACATCACTATCTGGACGGTAGGTAAAGTCAGCTTTGAATTCAGTAATTTCGTCTTGCTCTGTGCGTACATTACCTTTTTCATTATAGTGTAAACGAGACAACGAAGCGTCAGGTAAACTACCGCCGCCAAAACCGTCATGTTGAACGGTCGGAACACTGCCAGTGCCATCAAACTCGTAGCTATTTATAATACCTACAACGTTAAAACGGTCTTTACCAGCACGGTCGTTTTCAGCAGATGAAGTCGATAAATCAAACTCCGCTTTTAATGAATCGTTAATATCCCATTCAACGTTCAAACCAAAACCATCGTTTGTAACATCACGCGAGTTACGTGTTGTTGATACGAAGTCACTTGCGGGATCACCACTGCCTTGAGCATCCAAACCGATGTCTTGGCTAAATGTAAGCAAAGTGCCGGTTGCTGGGTCAATAGTCGCTGAACCAACACGATCAGGTTCGAACCACGACGCGAGATCGGTAACCACTGAATCAACTTCGAACTTTGAAACGAAGCCGTCCAAGCTGATAGTAATGTCGTCTGATGGCGCGTACTGAAATACTAAACTAGCGTTTGTGCGAGTACGTTCTTGATTATCAACTATTTGATCCCAGTTTCTTGGAATATATGCGTTTGAGAACAAAACCCCGTCGCGATTATTCTGAATAGTCTGACCACCTCGCCAACCTGCAGTTGAGATTTGGTTAATCTGTATGTCACGTTTTTGATGACTTACCGCTAATAATACGCCCATAGTGTCGTCGTTAAATGTGTTGCTGACTAATGCAGAAACAGAAGGAGATGTTTTTTCACTCAAGCTTTCGTACATGCCTTTAACAGAAGCAACGGCTTTGAAACCCTCGTAGTCGAATGGCTTAGCGGTTATCAGACTGATTGTACCGCCAATACCACCTTCTTGCATGGTCGCGCTAGTACTCTTATAAACATCAGCGCCAACAATTTGGTCAGATGCCAAAACATCGAAGTTAAACTCGCGTCCTGCACTGTCGGTGGCAATTTGACGGCCATTAACAAGTACTGTGTTAAATTGAGGACCAAAACCACGAATGGTAACTGCTTGGCCTTCACCACCACTTCGGTCAATAGAAACACCCGTTATACGTTGCAATGATTCAGCCACGTTTAAATCAGGAAATTTACCTAGGTCTTCGGCTTTAATACCATCTGATACTAAATTTGAACTTTTCTTGTCTTGCATAGAGGCTTTAAGACTGCTTCTGATGCCGCTGACAAGGATAACTTCTACAGGATCGGAAGCTGATTCTTGTTGTGCAATAACTTGATTTGAGCTTAGTAACGCGCCTGCGACTGCTATCGCAACTGATGTGCGTTTACCAAATGTTAATAATGTTTTATTCATTCGTGTATCCCCTTTGCTTTTTCGAGCTTTCTTTTTTTAGCGTACTGATATTTGTGTGTGTGTCTGTGTGTGTTGGCACGGAAAAATAGGTTAAAACCTATTTATCGTATAAATATAATCAATTGACTGAGAATTACAATGATTTTGCTTAAATTAGATAAATTAATATTACTTTTTTATGACAAAAAATTAACAATACGTTTTACGATAAAACGGTATGAGAATAGTTAAACGTTTGTTTTAAATGTGGTTATAGAAAATTAAGTAGGTAGTTTTATTGTGTTTTAACTCGCAAAAAATAACTATAGCAAGTTAGTATTTTTATCGTATAAATACGATTAATGTTGATTTGTAATCTTGTGAAAGCTACCATGAGAATTAGAAATGCGGTCAGGGTTAATTGAATCTGTTCTATATTAGGTGTCATTAAAGTATGATTAAAAACTATGAATTTACACATCGCCGCAAGAATTTATTAAATGGCGAGTGGGTTTTAGTTTCCCCACATCGCAATAATCGGCCTTGGTTAGGAGCAACAGAGGCACCTACTGAAACCACTCCTGATCGCCATGATCCCAGTTGCCCTTTGTGCCCAAATAATACACGAGCAAACGGCGATACAAATCCAAATTATGAATATACTCACGCTTTTATCAACGATTTCGGTGCATTGACCCCAACCTTGAACGATGACGCTCGTATTGACCCCGACGAGTTATTTGAAGCGCAAGCAGCAACCGGCGAGGCCCGAGTTATTTGTTTTTCTCCGGAGCACAATAAAACCTTACCAGAACTCTCAGTTAATGAAATTAGTAAAGTAGTCACAACATGGCAGCAGCAATTTATTGATTTATCGTCTCGCTACTCCTGTATTCATATTTTTGAAAATAAAGGTGAGATAATGGGATGCTCACAGCCGCATCCACATGGTCAGATTTGGGCGCACAATCACCGTTCTACTGAAATTCAAGCCGAAGATGAACACCAATTGGCCTTTTATGAAGAACATAAACGCGGTTTGCTAGCTGTTTACATTGAAAAAGAACAAACAGAGCAGCAGCGCATTGTGATAGAAAATGAACATTGGATTGTGGTCGTTCCGTACTGGGCAAAATGGCCGTTTGAAACATTATTGATATGCAAAGATACTGTGCAAACGATCGCTCAACTTGATGATAGTCAATCACGCACCTTAGCAAAAGTACTCAAAGAGCTCACTATAAGATATGACAATGTGTTTAATTGTAGCTTCCCATACTCAATGGGTTGGCATAATGCGCCGCTTGACTTGAAAGATGCGAAACATTGGCGATTACATGCTCATTTTTATCCACCGTTGCTGCGCTCAGCATCAGTCAAAAAGCACATGGTGGGTTATGAAATGTTAGCTGAGAGCCAGCGAGATTTAACTGCAGAAACAGCCGCGAAGATTCTCCGTGACGTTCCTTCTATACATTACAAGGACTAAAGCTCTGAAAGAGCGTGTTGGGCAAGATTATGACGAAAAAAATACAAGACTCTATTTTCTATAAAACCTTTGTTGATATTTACGCAAGCTATCCTGCAGCGTTATCAAATGCACCTGGTCGGGTTAATTTAATTGGTGAATTTACTGACTATAATAATGGTTTCGTTTTGCCTTGTGCCTTGCAGTACAGCACCCGTATTTTATTCAAAAAACGCAGTGATACAATGATAAATGTGTATTCAACCCACTACCCAGGTGAAGCAGAAAAGTTCGATGTTAGTCAGGAAATAGTGCCGGGTGATTCTCAATGGGGTAATTACATAAGAGCTGTTGCTTTTGTTTTTAAGCGCGAAGGATTTTTACTTCATGGCTTTGACATGCTCATTGATAGCGACGTTCCTCAAGGGAGTGGTCTATCTTCTTCCGCTGCGCTGGAAGTGTCAGTCGGTGGTATGTTTAATTATGCCTGCGAACTAGGTCTATCGCCAGCTAAAATAGCCGTACTGGGACAATCGGCAGAAAATGACTTTATCGACTGCCAATGTGGCGTGATGGACCAAATGATATCTGCTTGCGGAATAAAGGGCCATGCGATGCTTTTGGACTGTGAAAGTTTAGAAACACGAGCGGTGGCTATTCCAGATGATTTAGCTATTGTTATTGTGAATTCAAATTATCCTCGAAGACTTGTTGATAGTGAATACAACCAGCGTCGAATTGATTGCGAACAAGCTGCTAGGAAGATGCAGGTAAGCACCTTGCGCGCGGCTGATATGGTAAAGTTAAACACGGTAAAAGACAGTTTAAGTCTGAATGAATACAAACGCGCCCACCATGTTATTAGCGAAAATCAACGGGTTCTGGATGCAGTTGACGCACTAAAAAATAATGATATGGCAGTGTTGCGCGAATTGATGAGCGCGTCTCATTATTCTTTAAAATATGATTTTGAAGTCACTGTGCCAGCAACCGATGGCCTCGTAAAAATTTGCGCTACAGCCTTACAAGGCCGGGGAGCTGTGCGAATGACGGGCGGTGGTTTTGGTGGCGCAATTGTATGCTTGTGCCGCACAGATGACATTGCATCAATAACTAACGCGGTAGAAGCAGAATACGAAAAGCAATTCAATTTAGTCGCGAATGTCTATGTTTGTACCGTTGGCGAAGGATTGAAGGTGACAGAAATAGTCTAGCTGACAACTTTCACCGATTGATTTTAATCATGAGCTTCATTAAGATTATCTCAACCAGCACTGCGCTCAATTAAGATTTTCATTGTCGGTTAATGAATGTAAATTTAACAACGGGTTAAGGATAAATAATGCTAAATTGGGGTGTAATTGGATGCGGTAATATCGCAAATACGTTCGCAGATGGATTGGCTTGTCTAGATTCTGGAAAATTAATTGCTTGTGCTTCTAATTCTATGCAAAGAGCACATGCATGGGCTGAAAATCAAAAGTTTCAACATGATATTCGTAGTGTTTACAACAGTTATGAAGCGCTCGTGAATGACAGTGATGTACAAGCTGTTTATGTCGCCAATACCCACAATTCTCATTATCAGTCAATTAAGTTGTGCCTGCAAAATTATAAACATGTTTTGTGTGAAAAACCGATCACGTTGAACGCCCACCAAGCCGCTGAACTGTTCGCACTAGCGCGGAAAAACAAGTGCTTTCTTATGGAAGCGGTATGGACTCGTTTTTTACCTGCTATTCGCATGCTGCAAAAGATCCTTGCAGATAATGTGATTGGCGATATCTTAAGTGTCAGAGCTGACTTCTGTATCAATCCAAAACTAGCTGAAAGCCATCGACTTCGTAATAAAAAACTGGCTGGTGGCGCATTACTCGATCTTGGGATTTATCCAATTACATTTTCATCCCTAGTGTTTGGAGGGGCTCCTGAAAAAATCCAAAGTTCAGCGATAATGGACATCACTGGTGTGGACGCACGTTCATTCTATTTATTTGAATATACTGATGGGCGAATCGCCTCATTATCCTCGGGTTATAATCAAGTAGCACCTTGTGAAGCCTTAATTTCTGGTTCTGAGGGCTATATTAGAGTGCCTCAATTCTTCGCTGCACAAGCCTTTTCTGTGCACATACAAGAGCAAGAACCGCAAACTTACAGTTACCCATTTAGTGATAACGAAAATTTCAGTTTTGAAATACAACATATGCACGATTGCATACGACAAGGATTGTTACAAAGTCCAATAATGGCGCATGACGAAAGTTTGCAAATAATGCAGACAATGGACCTCCTGCGCAATCAGTGGGGCCTTAAATATGAAGGCGAACAATAAGCCGTTGCAGCGCAAATAATAGAACAGCAAATAACATAATAATAAGGAAAATGTGCGTACTATGAACAAGTATTTAGACAATACCAAAGGCAAAACTGACAAATGGAGACCGGCTTTACTTATTGGTTCCTACTTATTACTTGCTGCACTTGTTAGTGGTTGCAATCCAAGCACTGAAGCGGGAAATGTCGCAGCAGTTGCTGATACGAATTCTCAAGCGGTTAAAAGCAAAAAACTGCAGCCCCAGCACTTATATCCTGAAGTCCATCCCGATATGCAACCTGAACTAGCAGCGGCCGGCAAGTATAAGGTTGGCGTTAAGACACTTGATATTACTAATGAAAAGTATGTTGATTTACTAACAAACCAAAGTAAGCCGAGAACACTTAAAATTGAGGTCTGGTATCCAGCAGAATATAACAAAGGAACACCGTTGACTTCCTATGAAAACGAAACCCGATTAGCCAAGAAATTCAGTATTCAAGCCAATGCTGTAAGAGATGCGGTGCCGTTAGTTTCTGGATCAGCATATCCAGTAGTGGTAATATCACATGGTTATACAGGGTACAGACAAATTATGTTTTATCTTGGAGAGCACTTAGCTAGCAACGGCTACGTAGTGGCAGCAATTGATCATACAGACTCAACAAACGAAGATGTCGATATGGTTAATGCGCCGTTCAATGGCTTCCCAAGTACGCTGATTAACCGCAGTCGAGATCAGCAATTTACACTTGATTTTATGACCCAAGAAAAACACTTTTTAAGCACTGTTGTTAATACCAAAGATGCAGGTCTAATTGGTTATTCAATGGGCGCATTTGGCGCATTGAACACGGTAGGCGGGTGTTATAACTTCACGCTAGAACAAGCGGGTATGTTTACCGGAACGCAGGACGAAAAGATGCTGCCCTTGGTGCAAAAAGCCCTGAATAGTTGCGCTGCAGGCCAATACGAAAAGCCAAAAGTGGACGATAAATGGAAAGCGGCAATTATGTTTGCTGCATGGGGTGGCCAGAATAATTTATTTACGCATAAAAGTCTTGCCAACATTCAAGTGCCTAAATTATTTGTATCAGGAAATCTTGATGATATTTCTGGTTACGCAGGCATACAGTCGCTATATCAAAAGACGCAAGCTCCTAGTACGTATCTATTAACAGTAATAAATGCTCGCCATAACATTGCTCCGCATCCTGCGCCAAAAGAAGCTTGGGGAAGTGAAACTGACTTTGGCCACTATTATGAACCAGCATGGTCAAGTTCAGTGTTAAACGATATCAATAAACATTTTGCTTTAGCGATGATGGATTGTCATGTGAAAAAACAATCTGAAGCGTGTGATTATTTGAACCTGCCGCCAAGCTCCGATCAAGTGCAAGTGGATGGCAAACTACCTGAACCATGGAAGGGTTTCGATAGCCGTTTCTCAACTGGATTGCGTTGGCAACAGAAGTAGATAGCGCAGAAAGATGACGAGTCTTAGACTCGTCATTTACTAAAACTGCAAGTCAACATCCCCAATCTTTATCTGCAGACAAAAAAAGATACTGGCCCCAATACGCCTCAACGTTGTCAAAATATTGAGATTGCAAAATCAATTCGACTATATTAAAGGGCTGCTTGTATGTGACGTATATTGTGCAACTTGCTATCTTCTATAACTGAATGCACACTATCCACAGCAATCCCATTTTAATTGTTCAACACCGACAATAAATAGCATATGTATTTTTAGTTTAAAAAAAGTACTAATTATTAATATCAGGAACAACATTCGAATGAAAAATAACAAGATAACTATATTTGGCTGGAAGGCGCTTTCTATTGCGCTAATGTCACTATTAGCATTTACGAGTGGTGCGCAAAGTGATGCTTTATCAGACGAAGCTTTTATTCAAAAAAATAAGCTAAGAGAGCGTGCAACTGAGGTTTTGTTTTGGACTCAAGACGAGCGGGCTGTGGGTTTTAAGAACATCGGTGTCATTGCACCTACAAGAGTCGTCGCTAAAGCTAAAAATGCAAAACCGATGAGCTTTAACGATATTGGCCTTGCTGACGTAACCTATGAAGTTGAAGGTATAAAATATGGCATTCAAGACTTTATCAAACTGCCTAGTGCTATTGGGTTGGTTGTTTTAAAAGATGGTCAACTGGTGTATGAGAACTACACTGAGGGTAACGATCATAATACTCGTTGGATCTCGTTTTCAGTGACAAAGTCAGTCTCTTCCCTATTGATTGGAGCGGCAATTAAAGATGGCTATATTGAAGGCGTTGATGATCTTGTTGTTGACTACTTGCCGCAATTCAAAGGTTCAGCGTACGAAGGCGTAAGTATAAAGAACGTTTTGAATATGAACTCTGGCGTGCAATGGAATGAAGATTATAGCGACCCTAAATCAGATGTTTCAATAGCCGGCGGTGCAAATGGCATTACCCTAGTTAATTATATGAAAGCATTACCAAGAGCCCATAAGCCAGGCACAGTTTTTAATTATAATACGGCTGAATCTAACCTGATTGGTGAACTGCTGCGTTCTGCAATAGGTAATAATGCCTCCACGTATTTGCAAGATAAAATTTGGCAACCCTATGCAATGGAGAGTGATGCGCTTTGGCTATTAGATAGACCAAACGGGGTTGAGACCGGCGGCTGCTGCTTGCTGGCAACGTTGCGCGATTTTTCTCGCATAGGTCAATTTGCACTGGAACAGTTAGCCTCCCCAAAAGATTCTCCGTTAGCAGTAAACTGGATGCAAAATTCAGTGGTCCCCTCAGCAACTTATCCTGGCTATGGATACCAGTGGTGGCTTAATTCCGATAATAATAACTTTCAAGCAAGAGGTATTTTTGGTCAGTCTATTTTGGTTATGCCCGACCTAGGACTTATTATTGCTAAACATGGGAATACACCTAGAGCGTCAGGTCCCAGTGTATTCAAAATGCACTCTGATGCCTTGAATATGGCAATTGCAAAGCGTTTCAATTGATATAAAGTGGGGCGTAAACGTCGCTTTTACAACTGGAGCTGTGGATTTAATTATATGATTGTCATCATGTGAGATTATAAGATTTTCTAGTTTAATAATATATTTTGACAGCGCAAGCACTTAATAGCAGGATTGATCTCCTAGAAAATGCAGCGCTTAAGTTGCATGCAAAAGAGCACTGACTGGCTCTATCGCAAGTGTGATTGTTCTGCCATGCACATTACTCTGCAATATGCAGCTTTAAGTACTGAAAAAGTTCGCGAGCTGCTTTCGGTGGTTTTTCCGCTTCTTTCTGTTTAATAGCCTGACGTTGCATTTGCCTTAGCTTTTGTCGGTCTAACTCAGGATGTTTATCCAAAAGAGTCTGAATTACGCTATCGCCGTGAGTCACAATGTCGTCTCGAAGTTGCTCAAGCTCATGGAATTTACTATTAGATTTTACATGGTGGGCATGTAATCTGTTGATACCATCTTCAATGAGCTCAAGATCGCATTTGCGCAATATCTTTCCAATTAATTGAAGTTGACGTCGAAAACCGTCCTTTTTCTTATTGATGCGATTGGCTAATTGAATAGCATCACGCAACTCCTCGTTCATTGGAATTTCGCTTAATTGTGCATTCGAAAACTCAACTAAAGCGACACCTAACTGCTTTATGTCTTCTGCTTCTTGCTTAAGCTGAGTTTTGCTTTTTATTATTTCACCATTTTCGTCAAGAAGTGGTTCGTTGCTGTAATCGGCATTCATATAAAGTTTTTTGATTTCTTTAGTGCTAGAATTATGGTTGATTGTAACCGTCACACTATAGTTTGGACAGTAAAAATAATATATGGAATCTCAAAAGCAGTTAGCAGAAATTCAAAATGTCGTAGATGACGCATTGCGTCTAGCTATTCAAAAGGGCGCAACAGCGGCCGAGGCAAGCATGTCTAAAGTTCAGGGCATTGCCGTATCATCAAGACTAAAAGAAGTTGAAACTGTAGAGTTTACAAATGACGGTGGTCTAGGCATAGCGGTGTTTGTAGGGAAGCGCAAGGGCAGTGCATCAACTACTGATTTAAGTCCTGCAGCGTTAAGATTAACGGTCGAAAAAGCCGTGGAAATCGCAAAATATACTAACGAAGATGACTGCGCAGGCATCGCTGACAAAGAGTTTATGGCCACTGAAATACCAGATTTAGACCTTTACCACCCGATAGAATTAGATACAGAAGTCGGAATTAAAATGGCAATTGAGACCGAAACTGCCGGAATGGACTATGATCCAAAGATTATTAATTCAGATGGTGCGTCATATAATGCCAATTTAGGTGTGCGAGTATACGGAAATACTCATGGTATTAACGCGGGTTATGCAAGCAGCCGTTATAATTTAAGTTGTGTGCTCATTGCTCAAGAGGGCGACGATATGCAACGCAATTACAGCTACACAATGAACCGTGAAGCCCATTTGCTCGACTCAGCCTACAAAGTAGGCGTGGATGCGGCTAAAGAGACTCTGAGCCGTTTAGGTGCGAAAAAAATCAACACTGCAAAAGTCCCCGTGCTCTTTCATCGTGATGTCGCATCCGGAATTTTTGGTCATTTTGTGAGTGCAATTAGTGGTGGTAGCTTATATAGGCAGTCTTCATTTTTGTTAGATAGCTTAGGAACCAAAGTATTTCCAGAGTGGCTAACAATCAATGAAAAGCCACACGTGATGAAAGGCTTGGCAAGTTCACCATTTGATAATGAAGGTGTGCGTACACAAGATATGACCATAGTTGAGTCTGGTATGTTGCAACATTACTTATTGACGAGTTATTCGGCAAGAAAGCTTAAAATGCAAACTAACGGGCACGCAGGTGGTATTCACAATTGGTTACTAAGCTCAACAGGCGAGTCTGATAAAGAACTCCTTGAAAAAATGGGTACTGGGCTGATTGTTACTGAATTGATGGGCCAAGGTGTAAATATTGTGAATGGTGATTATTCTCGCGGAGCCGCTGGTTTTTGGGTGGAAAACGGCATTATTCAATATCCAGTACATGAAATTACGATCGCTGGAAACTTAAAAGATATGTTCCAAAACATTGTTGCGATTGGCGCTGAAACAGAACATAGAAGCAGTATTCAAACGGGTTCTATACTCATCGAATCTATGCAAGTGGCCGGTGATTAAGTTCTGAAGTGACATGCTCTAAAAGCAAAAAGCCCGTCTTTAAACGGGCTTTTTCATTTTTAGTTGTAGAGTGTCTAAACTCTCCGTTTCTAAGTGATTAATCTACTTCACCACAAAAACGATAACCTTCACCATGAATAGTTACAATCAACTCTTCATCGTCAGGCTGGGACTCAAAATGTTTGCGAATACGACGGATGGTTACGTCTACCGTTCTGTCGTTAGGACGTAATTCACGGCCAGTCATCTCCATGATCAGCTGCTCACGAGTTAGTATTTTACCCGGGTTACTCAAAAATAAATGTAATGCTCTAAATTCACTGCGCGGTAATCTAAACTCTTTAGCCACAGGAGATATCAAGCTGCGGCTATCGCCATCAAGAGTCCAACCATTAAAGTTAACTTTGCTTGGCAAATCATCATCTTCGGATGCACTACTGGTGCGAGATAATAAGTTGCGAGCACGAATAGTCAATTCGCGAGGATTAAAAGGCTTAGTCAAATAATCATCTGCACCAATTTCCAGACCAAGAATACGGTCGACATCGTTGTCGCGGCCGGTGAGGAAGATAAGGCCCACATTTTTTCTATCACGAACTTCGCGCGCTAGGAGTAATCCATTTTTGCCCGGTAAGTTAATGTCCATTATGACCAAATTGATCTGGTTGTTCTGGAAAAAATCATGCATTTCGTGGCCGTTTTCAGCCTCAAATACATTGTAGCCTTCAGCTTCGAATAAGCTCTTCAGCGTAGTGCGGGTAACTACTTCGTCTTCAACGATAAGGATATTTGGCGTTTGCATTATTTACACTCTATTAACATTCTACATTGAGTCTATCAGAATATTGATAAACATCAGTTTTTTTATACGAAAAATTTCAATTGTTAGCCCACGATATATTCTGCGCTGTCGGATTTATTGCACTAATAATCTGAATTTCTGAAAATTAATGCGTCTCGAGCTGTAACAAACTTTTATATCTGTAATAAACTTACAGTTCTACCCCTAGTATATTCAAAATATGACTCAATTGAAAACTTGATTTGGGTATACTTTCAACTTAGTTGCAATAACGGCTTTTTCAAGTAAATCTCAAATTTTAACTGCTCACTGTTTGCAGCTTGTTATTTGCGCTGATAAACATCCACATATTTGTTGGCAGCTTCTTTCCACGTGAATTTTTTCTGCATGCCTCGCTTAATAACAGCCTGCAATTTTTTACTGTCTTCAAGTCTAACAAGCAACGCCTTCCTTATCACGCTAAGCAATGCTTGGGCCGTTGGTTGACTAAAAGTAAAACCGGTTCCATCGGGCTCATCAATATCGACTATTGTGTCTTTCAAGCCGCCAATACCGCGCACAATAGGCGTTGTTCCATAGGCTAGGCTGTACATTTGATTGAGTCCACAAGGCTCAAATTCAGAAGGCATTAAGAAGAAGTCAGCGCCAGCTTCTACTTTGTGCGCATAGTCCGACTTAAATTCCTCGATAAACACAAACTGCTTGGGATGCGCATTTGCAATTCGGTGAAGCTCTTCGGTTATGTCTTTTTGGCCCGTTCCCACCAATGCAATTTGTACATTATGCTTAAGAACATCTTCAATAATGGGTATTAAGTAGCCAAAACCTTTTTGCAGGGTTGTTCTGCAAACCATGCCTAATATAGGCACTTCTGAGTTGACCCTTAAACCGAACGTCTTTTGTAAGTCTTTTTTACAGGCCACCTTGCCTGACATATCGTTAACACAATAATGCGCGGCAATAAATTCGTCAGTACTCGGGTCCCATTGTTCGTAATCGCATCCATTGAGTACGCCTTCGACAACGTTTATACGTTGGCGAATAACGTCATCAATTCCGTGACTGCCCAGAGGCGTGGCGATTTCTTGAGCATAAGTAGTGCTAACAGGACAAATCTTGTCGGCATATAAGAGACCGGTTTTCAGCATATTCAAATAATTGTTTTCAACATACATACCCGTTGCTGTTGGCTCAACACTGGGTATGTTGACCAAGTTGTCGGTACCTTGAAATGCTGCATTGTGAATAGTCAATACAGATTTGGTGTGCGCAAAATACTCGTAGGTAAGGGGTGAATGCTTGGCAAAGTAACAGGCCATTGAAGTATGCCAGTCGTTGGTGTGTAAAATATCCGGCTTGAAACCTACCGCTTCAGCGGTTTTGAGTGCTGCTAGCGAGAAAAAGGTGAATTTTTCTGCATTGCTAACGTTAGAGTCTTCACTGTAAAGTTTATCATTATTAAAATATTTTGGATAATCAACAAAGTAGACAGGGATGCCGTTAAAATTTAGCTCTTTTATATCAAATGCGTAACTTTGACCGTTGGTATAAATAATTTGCTTTGGCGTTGCATTTGATAACGTTAAAGAATCAGCTATAGCTTTATAATAAGGAAGGATAATATTGACTTCATGTCCAAGCTCAGACAACGCCATGGGTAGTGCCTTACCAACATCGGCTAAGCCTCCTGTTTTTACTATGTCTTCTACTTCAGATATCAAAAAGAGTATTTTCATAATGTACTGAGTCTTCTTATCTAATTTTCTAATGTCACTTGTCACAACATAAGGCGTAAAGCCGGCAATATTGGGTCTAGCTTTACTGATGAAAGTCGCTTAAAGGCCTACTTTGCCGGTATTTTTCCGGTACTTTGCCGCTACTTTGCCGCTTCGTAAATATTATATTTATTCGTGCTTACTAGTGTTTTAGAGCGAAAATACAAACCACTCATAACCTCACTGTAAGGTAAAAATTTATTTGCTACAATATCCAGTGTGCCACGCGGGCGAGTCTGTTTATGCGCCTGAGCTATAAATTGCTGGGTTATACTGTAGTCGTTACGAATGCCAGTATGAAATGGCGGATTACTAACGATGTGGTCAAAGTAACCTTCAACTTGTTTCATTCCGTCACTAGCAACTACTTTTCCTTCAACCGCGTTGAGCTCAAGTGTTTGTTTGCTGCAGTAAATAGCAAGCGCCGATACATCACTCATAGTGACCTTTACCTTGGCATTAAGTTTTGCAAAATAAGTACCTATGATGCCCGTGCCGCAAGCGAAGTCTAATACTTGACCTTTCATGTTGACTAGTTTGACGCAACGCGGCTCAAATTGTGCTAACAATAATTGAGTGCCTGGATCGAATTGTTTGTGACCAAATACGCCAGGAAGTGAAAATACTTTTAGTTCGTGGTCATTCACTAAATACTTTCTGATAACCCCAAATTGCTTTATTTCAAAAGCCGATTTGTTTGGCGTTTCAATTTCAACGCTAATCAAGCCGCAATGTTTAGCGCCATCAATTTTGTTAACTGTTGAGCCTAAATGCGCCAACAATTTGCCAACACTTTTAATGCCGGCTTTATTTTCGCCAACAATCAATAATTTACCGCCTACCTTAACCAAGTCAGCCATGTTGGCAATAAGCATTTCAAGGTGCTGTTTTGCTTTTGGTAAAAAGATAACAGCCCCATCTAGTTGCTGTTTATCTTTGAGATCGTCAACACTAAAGCTGGCGGCGAAAACTTGCGCAAACTTACTGGTATTCTCGCTCTGGAAATAGATATCATGAAATTGATGCAGACCAGTAATATCCATACTTGAGTCACGCAGTTCGTCAAAAATAGCAGCATCAGAGGGATTAACAATCGCCCATTTGCCACTTTCAAAAATATCGGTGTTGCGTAATAACAACTGACTAGGTAATGACAGCATTTAGCTTACTCTCTTAAAAATGAGATCCCAAACGCCGTGACCGAGCTTCTGGCCACGAACTTCAAATTTGGTAATAGGGCGATAATCTGGGCGAGGAACATAACCATTAGCTCCTTCGCCTGCGGTGTTTTCGAAGCCATCTGCCTGGGTCATCACATCCATCATATGCTCAGCATATGGCTGCCAGTCAGTCGCCATGTGAAAAGTGCCACCAATAGCCAACTTTGTACGTATGTTTTGCACAAAATCAGGCTGTACTATACGGCGTTTGTGATGACGCGTTTTATGCCATGGGTCAGGAAAATATAATTGCAAACGATGCAGTGAATCATCAGCTATCGACTGAGCTAGCACTTCAACAGCATCATGTTCAAATACACGCAGGTTTTCAACGCCAGCTTCTTCAGCGTCGGCTAAACAAGCACCAATGCCAGGACGATGTACTTCAATGCCAATGAAATTGTGTTGCGCAGCCGCCGCTGTCATTTCAACGAACGACTTACCCATACCAAAACCAATTTCAAGTACGGTTGGCGCAGCGCGACCAAAAACTTGCTCAAAGTTGAGCATGCCTTGCTCGACGCTTAGGCCTTTGCTTGGCCAGTTTCCTTCAATTGCTTTCGCTTGAGCATTAGTTAGGCGCCCCTCGCGTTTTACAAAACTTCTTATTTTGCTTATATATATGCCTGCTGCGCGGGCTTCTTCTTGGCTTTTGAATGACTTCATGTATATCGTGATCTTTATTAAATAAATGTTTAGTAAATGAACCGATTAGTCGAAATCTGACGACAGATTGGTCCAATGGTACAAAAGTCCGGTATTATAAGCCATTCTTTGGCAGATGTGCGGTTAATGTGACTTACAGTAGCTTTTCTTTTTCAAATGCGCTCTTAGCTTGGTTTGACCAACATGGGCGTAAAAATTTGCCTTGGCAAAAAAACAAATCTATTTATTCAGTTTGGATCTCGGAAATAATGTTGCAGCAAACTCAAGTAGCAACTGTTATTCCGTACTATGATACTTTTATGCAACGCTTTGCAAGCGTTACCGATCTAGCCAATGCACCGGTTGATGAAGTGCTGCATTTGTGGACAGGTTTGGGTTATTACGCCAGAGCGAGGAATCTGCACAAGGCTGCCCAGCAAGTTCGAGATTTGCATGCCGGTAATTTTCCAACGACCTTTGATGAGGTTATTGCGTTACCGGGCATAGGGCGCTCTACTGCAGCTGCTGTTTTATCATTATCTTTGGATCAAGCTTTTGCAATCATGGATGGAAACGTAAAGCGTGTACTCACTCGATATATGGCGATTGAGGGTTGGACGGGTACTAAAAAAATAGAAGATAGGTTGTGGATTGAGGCTGAAGCACTCAAACCTGCTGCTGTTAAGTTAGATGAAAGCATAGAAAATGAATTAACTGAGCAAGAATACAAGGCTAAAAGTCACGCGCCTAGATATGGCGATTACACGCAGGCAATTATGGATTTAGGTGCAACAATATGCACCCGTTCAAAACCTAAATGCGATGATTGTCCGATGCAGTCGCATTGCTTAGCTTTCGCGCAAGGAAAGCAGGCTGAGTTTCCATTTAAGAAGCCCAAGAAACAAATTCCGACAAAATACACAACAATGTTAATTCCCTCGTTTAATGGCCAAGTATTGATGCAGCAAAGACCACCTAGCGGAATTTGGGGCGGACTTTGGGGCTTTTTAGAAACGGGTTTCGATAAAGAATCCGAAAAAACCACTGCCCAGGCGTTGTTGATGCTTGAAAATAGCCTACTAAAAGTGAATTTGCAGGATGCGAAAGTGCGAGAACTCGTGACTTTTAAACACACTTTCAGCCACTTTCATTTGTTGATTTTTCCTGTGCTTATTGAGTTGAAAGAGCCGCCGGTGCAAACAGTTAATGAAAGTAATGCTGAGTTTGATGGTGCGTTTTATAATGCGGTTGATAAGAGCCCTACAAATCAACTTTGGTTTGACTCATACAATCCGAGTAAAATTGGCTTGTCGGCACCTACAATGAAAATACTAGAGATGTTGAAAAGCGACTATTAAACGCCGGCATGGTATTAAACTGCGCCTAGTTGACTGTTTTTAAGCAATCATTGCTGAAGTTCATTAGTTTATTGAGCTATACTCTGCAAAATTGATATTTATCCTAAGGTACATGACATGGCACGAACAGTAAGTTGCGCGTATTTGAATAAAGAAGCCGATGGTTTGGATTTCCAGTTATATCCAGGTGATGTTGGTAAGCGCATATTCGACACAATCTCTAAAGAAGCGTTTAGTCTTTGGCAGAAAAAACAAACCATGTTGATCAATGAGAACAAGTTGAGCATGATGGAAGTGAACGATAGAAAGTTTCTTGAAGAAAAAATGGTCGCCTATTTGTTTGAAGGTATTGAACCAACTATAGAAGGTTACGTTCCGCCTACAAAATAACCGTTTGAGCCCTTTTAGTAAGATAAAGTCACAAAACATTAGAAATGAGTTGACTTGGAAGGGCAAAATCCGTTTAATACGCCCCCACAGCGAATTACAGCGTCAAAACGCAGTCGCAAATGCCTCGATAGCTCAGTTGGTAGAGCAGCGGATTGAAAATCCGCGTGTCCCTGGTTCGATCCCGGGTCGAGGCACCATTATTCTAAAGCCCTGCATTAAAATGTGGGGTTTTTTTTTGTTCGCTCAAGCATTGTTGATCCAAATAATGTATTTACCGGAATTGAGCGGAAAGCCTCGTCGTTCAGGGCGGGGATGGATAGCTCGGATGGCGAAGCCGTCCATTTGTTTTAGTGTGGCGTTTGCTGTTGCTCGATGTACTTGCGGATCACAGCAATTGGCGCACCACCACAGCTCCCCGCAAAGTAGCTAGGCGACCACAATGCGCCGCCCCATAGCTTCTTTTGAATGCTTGGATATTTTTTCTTCCGGATCATTAAACTCGATATCCCCTTGAGGCTGTTCACCAGTTTCGACACTGCCACTTTAGGCGGATAGTTCACTAATAGGTGAACATGATCGTCCTCGCCGTCGAACTCG
>NZ_AUAV01000022.1 GCF_000428905.1 Brumicola pallidula DSM 14239 = ACAM 615 | reverse complement strand
GCCATACTCGATCAGGGCTGGGGAGAATTCAGGCGGCAGCTGGACTACAAGGTGGCATGGAACGGTGGTATGCTGCTTGCGGTGCCGCCGCACCACACCAGCCAAACATGCCCGTGCTGCGGGCATGTCAGTAAAGACAATCGACTCACGCAAGCACAGTTCCTGTGCGTCGATTGTGGTTATGCAAATAATGCCGATGTGGTCGGCGCGATCAATGTTTTAGAGCGAGGATATCGCTTGTTAGCCTGTGGAGAGTCGGCGCAGTCAGGCCGCTCTGTGAAGCAGGAACCCACCGAAGGTAGGGCGCAGAAGTTGCGTTCACCCGCAGGGATCCCCGCCCTTTAGAGCGGGGAGGATGTCAAACTTCTATTCAGGCTTAGACATCGCAATATACCCAAAAGTTGGTTTCTAAACAATGACATTGATATCGAACCATTTAAGTTCGGGATCTATCAGCAAAGCCATCTGATTTGTGATAAAAAGAATCAAATGGTCTATAACTCTTGCTGCATGTCTCGGGTACTCTCTCATGCGCCCAAACTACTGACTTAAATATTTATGGCTAAGGGGCGGGTGATATGCCAATTATCAGTTGTCAAAGGATTAACCAAGGTTCAGCGAATTGTAGACATTGGTAACATGCCTTTTATCCTAGCCACAAAGTCGCCTGTTGAATAGAACAAGAACATCGTTTACTCTTCCAGCATTCTCGCTAATACTTCTATCGCGGATATATTTTGGAATGGCTTTGACTGTCAATTTGCAATGAAAATACAAGCGCATCAGGTGTACTGCATGGCGTCTCTATTAATCGAGAGTACCCACCCCTTTGTCTGCCAAAATAATATAGAACGTATGTCATGAATAAGACAATGCAAGCCGCTTTATGGATGCTTGGGGCGATATTCAGTTTTACCACTATGGCTATTGCAGGGCGTGAACTTGGTGCTGGTTTTGATACGTTCGAGATCATGTTATACCGTTCTGCTATAGGTTTAATGATCGTGCTGGTACTTGTTTATGCTACGGGAACGTTCCGCCAGATAGGTGTCCGCGAGTGGCGCACTCATCTCATTCGGAACGTGTTTCATTTCACTGGCCAGAATCTTTGGTTCTATGCGGTGACCGTGATCCCGTTGGCACAGGTTTTTGCGCTAGAATTTACCTCGCCATTATGGGTTATTTTGCTGTCGCCGTTTTTGTTGGGGGAACGCCTCACATTGATACGCGTCATCGCAGCGCTAATGGGATTCATCGGTATTCTGATTGTGGCTCGTCCTGATATAGGTAGTTTGCATCCTGGCATTCTAGCGGCGGCATCTTGTGCACTATTTTTTGCGCTTACGTACGTGTTCACTAAGCGCCTGACTCGGACCGAGAGCATTGCAGCTATCATGCTCTATCTGTCTGGGCTGCAACTGATTTTTGGTTTGATTTCAGCGGGATACGATGGGGATATCGCACTGCCCAATATTACCGATCTGCCTCTGTTAGGACTGGTTGCCGCTTGTGGATTACTGGCACATTTCTGTATCACCAAGGCGCTGACGATAGCGCCGGCAACAATTGTAGCGCCCCTTGATTTTGTGCGTTTACCGATCATCGCCATTGCCGCAATGATTATCTATAACGAGGCCATTGATATATGGGTTTTCGTTGGCGCCAGCATTATATTTGCGGGCAATTACCTGAATATTTGGGTCGAGACGCGCAAACGTGCATAAGCATACTCACGTTATAGTTTATGCTAACCTCGTCTTCTTGTTGGCAATGATGGGAGTGAAATAGACTTTTTCTCGCTGGACTCATTTGTAAAACCGCCATTAGCATTTTCCTTTTTGTCTCACCTTTTGGTTTAGAAAGGCACGTTTTCAATTTTTTTTAAAAAACCTAATTGCATCAGTGGTTTCATAAAATTTTGTGATTTTCTGCTGGCTTGGTCCAATAACAGCGTTGACATTCCTTGTTTGAAACCCAATCGCGGAAACGCAGTTAGTACTTCTGATAGTGTTTTCGTGTGAATATCATGAAGCCAAAGGCCTGCCACGTCTGCGCCTGCGCCAAAATGTAGCAGCGCAATTTCTGGATCTAATTTGTGAGCAACGCCAACAGAGTTATGATGAACAATCATTTCATGAACCAAGTCAGCTTTCTGAGTGCTTAACTCATGCCCTATACAAAATCTCCTTGCGGCCGTTGCACCATCTAGTTCAAATGTATTTCCTTTATCAAACGTGTGCAATAATCCAATGTCGTGCATTATTGCTCCTAGAAAAAATACTTCTTTATCAAATGGTTGTTTGACTCTATGTGCCATGGCTAAACCAAACGCGTAGCTTCGCAGGCAATGATTAACCAGATAATCGGGACTATGTTGAATCACCATGTCCAACGCTTTTTTGCAATTGCTAGAATCCGGTATCTGATAGATCTCTTTTGCAACGTACTGGATGTGATCACCCGAAACAAATCTGCGGACTCGCCGAAAAGCACTGTTGATATCCGATGATACAAAACTGCACAATAAGCAGGTTTTGGAAGGTAATGGTTTGATTTTTGTTAGTTTCATGAATAATACTCATATTTTTGTACTGGTTCGCATATTAATGTATGATTAATAATAATTGATGTCAATTATTTTTATGCGAATGAGTACAAAATGATAAAAAAACGTGGCCGCCCACAAAAATACAATTCCGATGAAGCCTTGGATAAAGCTATTTTGGTTTTTTGGTCAAAAGGATTTACAGCAACATCCTTAGATGATCTAGCTAATGCAATGAATATGAATAGGCCAAGTATCTACAATGCATTTGGCGATAAAGAGTCAGTTTATCGTCAGGCTTTTTCACGCTTTTTTACTCAGCTTGGTTCACAGTCGACCCTAATATTGTTCGATGAACCGGATATAAAAAGAGCAATGAAACTATTTTATAACACTGCCTTGGATACTTATTTTAGTGGCGACCAAGCGCTGGGTTGCTTTGTAACCTGCACAGCAACAGTGGAGGCAGCGACTCATTCTGAAATTAGAAAAGATTTAAATGTTGCTATAAATAGCATTGATGTGGTTATTGAGAAGCGGCTACTCAGAGCGCAGCAAGAGGGTAACTGGCCCCGAGATAGAGATCTAAAAACGGTTGCTAAATTATTGCATGCCACTTTGCAGAGCCTAGCGGTGAGAGCTCGAAGTGGTGAGGCGCGAGGATCATTAGATGCCATGTACACTGGCGTTGTAGATATGCTTTGTTAAAAACTGAATAGAGTATCCCGCGTTGAGCATTCTGCCCAACAACAAGAACACACCCCTCTGCGAATAGTTATATCAGTACTAGATCCTCCTTTAGTTAGCTTGAAATGCGCCTCACTGAGCGAACTAACATCATTTTTAGACTGCCGTTGACAATTAACTCATTGTTAACTTTCTGCTGTATATCATGCGTTCAGAATTTGACTCAAGGCGATTGATTAACAATAGCGTTGGATCAGCCAATGTCATTTTTGATGTTAACTACCATACATAGGTTCGAATTAGGGAAATTATGTTTTTTGAAAACTCAGCCAGTGAAAATCAAACCTTGCTTAGGCTAGTGACGTATTTTGCACCGCATAAGGCAATGCTATGTGTTGCTATTGTTGGTCTTATTTGTTTTAGCGTTGTTGATGCTGGAATGATTTATTTTATTCAACCGCTAATAGACGATGGATTAGCTAAATCTGACGGAAAAGTGCTTAAGATTGGGGCGCTATTGGTCATCGTTATTTTTATACTTCGCGGTGTTGCTAGTTTTTTATCTAACTATTGTATGGCTTATATCGGAAGTAAAATTACGTTTACTATTAGGCGAGAGGCATTTAGTCACCTGCAATATTTACCCTTGGATTTTTTCCAAAAACACAATGCTGGAAAGTTGATATCAAAAATAACCTATGACGCTGAGCAAATTTCCAAAGCGACGTCGGAAGTCTTCATTGTTTGCATTAGAGAAAGTTTAATCGTTCTGGTTTTACTGGGCATAATGTTGCACTCAAGCTGGCAATTATCATTGATATTTTTGATTGTTGGTCCGGTAATAGGATTAGTAATTAATTTTGTATCGAAGCGTTTTAAACACATCAGTTTAAATATGCAAAATGCAATGGGAGAAGTAACCCGTCATACGGAACGCGCCATAAGTAGTCATAGAGAAGTGTTAGCATTTGCTACACAGAGCCTTGAAAGTTCGCGATTTAGTCAAGCTAATAACATTAATCGCCGACAATATATGAAGCTTGCAACAACTTCAGCGATAAGTAATCCTGCTATTCAACTCATAGCATCTATAGCGATAGCTGGTGTGCTTTGGTTGGCAAGTCTTGATGGTGTAATTGGACAAATTAGTGCAGGAGAGTTCACCACTACCTTAGTCGCCATGGGTTCTTTGCTTAGACCGTTAAAGCAACTGACCAATATCAATCAATCTTTACAACGAGGTTTAGTCGCCGCTAGCAGTCTTTTTGGTGTGCTTGATGAGCCCGTTGAAATTGATTCTGCAAAGCAAGAGATTACGTCTTTCAGTAAACATATAAAAGTGCGCAATCTCAATTTTTGTTATCCAAGTAATAGCCAGTTAGTACTAAAAAATGTGAATTTCACTTTAATTAAAGGTCAAACAATCGCATTAGTAGGGGAGTCTGGCAGCGGAAAATCGAGTATAGCAAACCTACTGATGAGATTTTATATTGCTCAAGATCCGCAGATTAGCATTGACGATATTCCCTTAAATCAATTGTCATTGAATAATCTAAGGCAACAATTTTCGCTAGTGTCTCAGCAAGTTGTTTTGTTTAACGACACCATCGCTTCGAATATTGCATATGGATGTAATCGTGCGGTCACCACTGGCGAGATTGAAGAGGCAGCAAGAGTTTCAGATGTATGGGGTTTTGCTGAAAAGTTACCTGAAGGATTAGACAGTTACATCGGAGAGAATGGCGGCCAATTATCGGGTGGACAAAGACAACGGATCGCGATTGCCAGAGCGATCCTTAGGGATGCCCCAATACTCATCCTGGATGAAGCAACTTCAGCATTAGACACTAAGTCAGAACATATGATCCAACAAACACTTTCCAAATTACAGCAACACAAAACCACAATCGTGATTGCCCACCGGCTAAGCACGATAAAGAATGCGGACCAGATCCTAGTAATGGAGAATGGGTGTGTTTGTGAACAAGGAACTCATCGAGAATTATTATTAATGAAAGGCGCTTATTATCATTTATATCAGCGACAGTTTCATGACCAAGCTAGTTAGCAAAGCACTAAAACGATTAGCACTAAAACGATTAGCAGGAAAACTCATTAGCTCCTCTAACCATCAAATTAAATTATAGAACCGGAACCACTTATGAATGAAATTGACGCTCGAATATTACAATACAATGATTTTTTCACCGCTGTAGTCATCATCGGAATTATCTTTTACGTACTTACAATTATTGAAACAATCTTCGATATTTCAACAAAGCGGCGGCTAGGATGGAAGGAAACTATGGCGAATGTTGCCATCGAAATTGGTAATCGTATTCTAGACAGTACGGTGATTGGCGCCGTCTTCATCATCGGTTTTTTGTTTGTTGAGGAGTTTGCCGTCGCAAAGATTGCCGTGACTTGGTGGAGCTGGCTACTCGCAATTATCGCTGTCGATTTCACTTATTACTGGATGCATAGAATTGAACATGAACGACGGATCCTCTGGGCTGTCCATAGTGTCCACCATTCTTCTCAAGAGTATAATTTGACCACCGCACTTCGTCTATCTTGGCTTGAGAGTTTATATGAATGGCTGTTTTTTATTCCCTTGCTTCTTATCGGGTTCGACGCAGTACAAATTTTAGCATCATTATTCGCTGTGGTTCTCTATCAAACATGGATCCACACAGAAAAGGTAGGCAAGCTCGGTTGGCTCGACGGCATTCTTAACACGCCATCAGTGCATCGTGTTCACCATGCCACAAATGCGGACTATATCGACAAGAATTATGGCGGTATTTTAATAATCTGGGACAGGCTGTTTGGAACGTATCAAGCTGAAAATGAAAAACCCATTTATGGTCTCACCACTCAACTTGAATCCTCGAACCCCTTAACTATCAATTTTGGAGAATTACGAACAATATATAAGGACGTAATTCACGCTGAAAGTTTATCGCATAAAGCCAGTTATGCATTTGGGCGCACGGGTTGGCAGCCGCGCAAGTGTGCAAAACAAACTGTCGATGAATAGCATTACGGCTATACACAATCGCCGCAATATGCACTTGTACTTGTTTTGGCATCCATGAAGATGCCATTCGTCAAGGCCGAGTCAGTCCAATGTTGTAATGCCGAGATCTTGCGGGTCGATTAAAACACCCGCGATAAATGACTTAACAATTTTAACTTCATCAGTTTAAATGTTAAACGTTCATCTCTATCAAGGAAAACACACTTGGCTTGCACTACAACGCTATAAAATCATATATGGGCTTACCAATAACCACTAGGTCTGTGGCAAAGGTATGATCATGAAAGGTGTTTACAACTGTATTTGATAGGGGACGGGTAAGTTAGTTGGATGCTTTGGCATTAGCTGAGTTAGCTTTGTTGAGTAAAATGTGGGGGCTTACATTCCAAGGGCTATCTCTCAAAAAAGACTTAACATGGTAATGCGAACGTGTTTCAAATTTGTTCATGGGTGGATGAGCATTTTCTCTAGCTAACTGGAATAGCGCGCCTAATAGGGGTTGATCCTGTGCGAGATGGAGCTCAACGGGCAATCCGGCGGTATCTGTAAAACATGATACGGCCATGTGCGGTTCTTGCGTATTTTCAGTTGTATTATAAAAAGCTTTTGCAAATACGGAATACACTTTTTCATAACTAAAAGTGTTCTTGACCACCTTAATTCTAGCTAGGCCTGCGCCAAATCCATATGATCCGGAGCCATCATCATAGATGCTGACCCACCATCCTTCAGATGACTTTAAATGTATAGGTTCACAGTGTTTTATTAGAGACTTATCTTCTGATAATACCGGTAACGAAACACCCATTAAAAAAAACAGAAAAACAGGGACGAAAACTCTCTTTTGCATATTACGATCCTAACGCGCGGCTTAAGCGGTTTAATGTTATTGGCTTCATGAAATTGCTTTATTCTAAAAGTAAAGATACATAACAATCAGTTTGTAGAAGCCTACTTTGAAGTAGGTTAATGGGGGGTTAATGTTTTCATTTACTTGTATTTAGAATTGACCTGCCACTCAATTATTTCGATTAAAACAACTAGATTTAATTTTTATTGTTGTATTAACCAGTTATTAACTAACTCGTTTATAGAATGCAGTTAATCAAATAAGGAGTCCTCAGTGGAATATAATCAACAGTTAAAAAATGTGTTATCAGAAATTTTAAATATAGACACTTCAAATTTTATGCACAGTACGAAGTTATTGGGAGAATTAAGCGAGCTGGACTCAATGTCTATTGTTTTACTCTTAATAGAAATAGAAAAACGATTTTCATTAGAGATTGATATCGCAGATCTCGAAGCTAAACACTTTGAAACGTTTGGTAACTTAGCATCATTCATTAAAAACCCATTAACGGTATGAAAGGCTTAACCTTATCTCAACGAGTCGCAGCTAAGACGATATTAGTGATAATTTTCTTGTTCAAGTTACGAAATAGAGCAACAAGAAAGAAAATAGCGTTTGGCATTGCTCGAATAATTTTTGCTTTATCACCTAAAACAAGAAAACGTTCCATCAATAATCTGCGAATTGCGATGCCGGATCAAAAAAGTGATGACAGAATACGATATTTAGCAGTCACTGCTTATCAGTATATCGTTTTTGGCGTTTTAGAAAATTTTTGGTTTGAAGATATTGAATACACGTTCGAGATGGATGCAGCAACAAAAGCCTTAATCACATCAGGTGGTCCTCTTAGCATCGCGACTATGCATCTTAGTTGCTACGAAGCGGTTCCATTTGCATTGCAAAAGCTAACAGGAAGAGTTACTACCCTTTCCAGGGTCCCTAAATTCGCTGCTGGCCTGCATAGTGTTTATGCGAAAAACGGTGTCTGTTGTGTGGATAAATCTCAAGCGGGTGCATTCTTGGCTCTGGCAGGCAAAATGGGTTCAAACGGTGTTGTTTGTTTGCACTCAGACCACTTCGGAAGTGATACCGAGCTTGACTTCTTTCAGCTACAAACGGGTGCTCCCGCTGGCCCAGCTATGTTATCAGCCTATGCAAAAACGCCATTGCTTATTGCATACGCGGTGCTGCAAAAAGACAACACTTACATAATACATATTGAAACGGTTTCTGAATTTCCCATAGGACAATCACCAAAAGCCTTTCAGTTCGCAATGCAAGCAATATATCGACAGTTCGAAAGCATCATTCTGCAATACCCAGAACAATGGTGCTGGTTTTACAAAAGATGGCGATAGAGCTGCATACCTTTTGAGGTGGCAGCAACTCAAATTTATTCAATTACACACTTACAACACCATTAGTATATTAGGTTCTAAATGATAAAAACAATTCATCAGCTGGTAAAAGTTCAAGCCGAGATACGACCTTATTGCCCTGCAATAGGCGAGAAGAAACGATGGTTAACATATGCGCACTTAAATGAAGAAATAGAAACTCTCGCGCGTTCTTTCTTGTCGCTAGGTCTGAATCAATCAGAAAGAGTGGCTGTTTTCTTACCCAAATGCTTTGAAAGCGTGATCAGTATCTTTGCCACAAGCGCTGCTGGAGGAATATTTGTTCCTATCAACCCAGTGCTTAAATCACCGCAAGTAGGACATATTCTGTCTGATTGTTCAGCAACAATTCTTATAACAAGTAAGGCCCGATATGAAATCCTAAAGTCGGTTTTACCAGTAGCAATAAAATATATTGTGTTAACCGATGATACTGATGAATACGTCAGTTCCTCAACCGTTTTATCATGGTTCCAACTACACACACTCGCATTGCGTGATAGTTCTCTTCCAGACATTTTAGAAAGTGATACCGCTGCAATATTCTATACATCAGGAAGTTCAGGTCCAGCTAAAGGCGTTACCTTGACTCAGCGTAATTTAATTCTTGGTGCGCAAAGTGTTGCTCAATACCTAGATAGTTCTTCATCTGATCGCTTGTTACTTGCGCTACCAATTAGTTTTGACTATGGCTTTAGTCAATTGACTATTTCGTTTTTATCTGGCGGTAGCTGTTATTTATTTGACTATTTGTTTGCAGCAGAGTTGATTAGAGTCGTGCAACAAGAATTGATTACAGGGCTTGCTTTAGTGCCTACAGCGTGGAATCAACTTGCCAATCTGGAATGGCCTAAAGAAGCATCGCAAAATCTCCGATATATAACGAACTCTGGCGGCTCCTTATCAGAAGAAACTTTAAAAAAGCTTGTAAGGGAAATGCCAAACGTTAAGCCCTTTTTGATGTACGGGTTAACCGAATCTTTCCGTTCTTGTTTTCTTCCGCCAGAACAAGCATTGAAGCGTCCTAAGTCAATTGGTAAAGCAATACCAAATGCGAAAATTTTTATTATAAATGCCAATGGTGAAGAATGTGAGCCCTATGAGCAAGGAGAGTTAGTTCATGCTGGACCTCTCGTAGCCCAAGGATATTGGGCGAACCAAGAAATGACTGACTACAGATTTAAACCAAGCCCAAATAGAATCAATGAAGTACCTAGCGAGCAGTTAGCCGTGTGGTCAGGTGATATTGTTACCAAAGACAAAGAAGGCTTTATGTATTTTGTTGGACGTAATGACGACATGATCAAGACCACCGGGTATAGGGTGAGCCCGCAAGAAATTGAAAGCGTTATCGATAAACATGATTCGGTAGTAGATATCGTTGCATTTGGCGTACCACACACAAACTTAGGCCAGGGTATTGTTGCACTAATAGCAGTTAAACCTGGTTTGCAGGTTAACGATCTGTTGCTCTCTATTAGGCGTTTTTGCGGCTTACACTTACCTACTTATATGAGCCCACATTACATAGATTTTTGCATAGAAATACCCAGAAATCCTAATGGCAAACATAACAAGACAGCACTGAAAGAAAAGTATCAAAATATTTTTCAGGAGATATCTTCTAATTTGGAATTACAGTAAATGTTATCAATCGATAAAAAACACAATCAACTTATTTTTGCCGGTAAAACGCCCAGTGAACTAGAGCATATAGCGGGTGGTACTCCCTGCTATGTATATGATCGCAATAAAATTAAAAGTAATATTATAGCCCTAACAAACTTACTACCGAAAAAGATAAAGCTACATTATGCAATTAAAGCAAACCCGATGCCTAACTTAGTTGCACATGCCGCTAATTATCTCGATGGCTTAGATGTAGCCTCTCATCAAGAGTTGCTAACTGCACTAAGTACAGGCATAGATCCTCGTAAGATCAGCATTGCAGGGCCAGGGAAAACGCAAAAAAGTCTGCTGGCAGCAATTATTTCCGGCGCGGTTATAAACGTTGAATCAAAGACTGAATTGGTTCGGATCCAACAAATATGTACCTTACACAACAAAAAAGCAAACGTCGCATTCCGGATTAATCCTGATTTTGAACTTAAGGGAGCCGCCATGAAGATGTCTGGAGGCGCTAAACAATTTGGTATCGATGCTGAAGTATTTGCTGACGTTTTTTCGACGATGAATGAGCAATCAATAAATTTCGTCGGCTTTCATATTTTTAGTGGATCGCAAAATTTATCAGTTGATTCACTATTGGAGTCTTACCGAAAATCTTTGCAATTAGCCTTTGAATTATCTAAGCAAATAAACGTCATTCCCAAGCAAATTAATATAGGTGGTGGGATCGGCGTTAATTATCATAGTGGCCAAGTACCTGTGGATATTCAAAGTTTGTGCATGGGTTTACATAAAATAGTAGAGGAATTGGATGAACAGTTAATGGATACCGAGGTCCATTTGGAGTTAGGTCGGTTTTTAGTCGCAAATGCGGGTATGTATTTATGTAAAATAGTTGACATTAAAGAGTCAAGGGGCAAGACCTTTTGGGTATGTGACGGTGGAATGCATCATCATTTGGCCAACTCTGGTAACTTAGGACAGGTATTTAGAAAAAATTATCCAGTTCTGCTGGCCAATTGCATAGAATCAAAAGTAACCCACCATGTCGATATTGTGGGTCCTTTATGCACTCCACTAGATATTATTGCATCCAATATATCCCTCCCGATTGCTGAAATAGGAGGCTACGTGGCGGTCATGTTATCAGGGGCTTACGGCGCATCAGCAAGTCCGCAAGGATTTTTAAGCCAAGGAGAAGCATTGGAAGTGCTTCTCTAAAGCGCGTAAAAGTAGTATTAGTTGTATGTGGGTTAGTTTTACATTGCTGATGACAGAAAACAGAATAAGTAACAACAAAATCAAAGTGTCAGTCTTTTCTGTGATTCTTGCCAATACAGAGCAAGTAACATTAATATAAAAGGATGGTGATTATATGAATTTGAGAGTGCTTTTAGTTGAGGACAACATTGACTTAGCCAACAGTATTTTGGAGTTCTTTGCTCTCAAAAATATCATACATGACTTCGCTGGCAATGGTAATACCGGGCTTTCCTTGGCCAGCAGCAACGTGTACGACGTTTTGGTGTTAGATGTGAATTTACCGGGTATCAACGGTTTAAAGGTTTGTTCGCAATTAAGACTAAAGGGAATTGATGTACCCGTGCTCATGTTAACAGCAAGAGATACTCTGTCTGATAAACTGGACGGGTTTGATTCTGGCGCTGATGATTACTTAGTAAAACCATTCGCGTTAAGCGAATTATTAGCCAGAATATACTCGTTATCAAAACGAAAAAGTGGGCTAAGTAAGTTTTTCAAAGTTGATGATCTGGAAATGAACATCCAAAAAAAGACAGTTTCTCGAGGAGGTATAAAATTAGAACTGACGCCTATTTGTTGGACTATTTTAGAAGTATTAATGCGTAATTCACCGAACCTCGTTCCTAAAGAAGAATTGCTTTTTGCTATTTGGGGGGAAGAACAGCCCGATAGCGATAATTTAAAAGTTCATATGCATAAGCTTCGACATGTTTTAGGGCAGGGGCCAACGCTTATTCACACAATACGAGGGCATGGTTTTGCTATTAGAGAACAGTAACTGGAGTGTTAAAAATTACGTTTTATCCGTAAGCATAATAATCGTTTCGATATTATTGATTTTTTTTATTTGGAAAGGGGCTAAAATTTTCGATAAAGGCACCGACATTCCAATCATTTATATTATGGATTCAATGTCTGACCAATATCTTGCTGAATATCAGTTAGACCGCTCCAGTCCAATGCCCAAAGATGAAGATTTTTTGTTTTATGCTGACACCGAAAAAATGCCTCAAGACCTAGCTTTGTATATTAGCAAAAATAGTTCATGGACTGGTTTTAAGTCTATTGAGCTATCCAATCGTGTCTACTTAATTGGACGAAAAAAGCTAAACGCAGATGATTTTCTGACAATCGCTTATCTTAAAACCGATGATTCAGAACTGTCAATGTCAGTCAATTCCTATTTGAATGAGGCTTTTGAGCCCATTTTATGGGCGGTCATTGTCACGTTTATTCTATCTATTTTCATGATTGTCTATATGACGTTAAAATTCATTCGTCCTCTTAGAGATCTAAAAGAATGGACATCACAATTAAACGAAAATAATAAGATTATAAATATTCCGAATTTTAAATTTGAAGAGCTCAATGAACTTGCCAACACGTTAGCAGTGTCATTGAATGAAAATTTACGATTAATTGAGAAAGATAAGTTTTTTCTCAGAGCGGCTAGTCATGAATTAAGAACACCAATATCTGTTTCCTCAGTGAATGTTGAGCTAATGAATATGTATTTAGAAGTTCAACATGTTTCTCCAAAAATAACAGTACCACTTTTGAGAATAGAAAATGCAGTGAAGGACATGCAGCAGCTTTCAGAAACACTTCTGTGGTTAGATCACGATGGAGGCTCATCCATTGAAACAACGGAGTTTGATTTAAAGTCGACCATAAACTCAATTGTCTCTGATAGTCGTTATCTATTGACCAATAAAAATGTTGATATTGCGATCAATTGTGCTGATGCCAACATCACCTGCAACTTTCCCTCATTCAAGATAGTTTTGGGCAATATCGTACGAAATGCAATGCAGTACACAAACAATGGTCGAATTGAAATTAATTTGGATGAACGAGTGGCACTTATAAAAAATGTAGATATTAATGAAACTCCGATTAATGTGGATAATTCCGACTATGGTTATGGCTTAGGGTTAATACTGGTTGAAAAAATTTGTAATAAAGGAAGCTGGAAATATTCAACGAGCAACATTGTTGGCGGCAGAGAAGTTCAAATATTGTTTAAGTAAAATGTAAGGTCGAAGAAATTCGACCAAGTCATTCAGTTGTGGTTATAAGTGCGACGCTGGAGGCAAAAGGAATAATAACCAACAGTTGGTTTAGGTATTGCCTGATTATTTACTCATCATGGTTTACGTTTTATAATAAAGGGCCCTTTTTCATTATCTATTTGGAGTTCAAAAATATAAGGGACATCGTTTTCATCGACCGCAAGCCAGATATTAAGAGGAGCCCTGTTTTCTGAAGTTAGGGTGTAGTGATTGGTTGATACTTCATTGCCACCCAAAGTCTTGACTTTAAGCCCTAGGTATTCAGTTTTCATTTGAGTAATTGAGGTTGTTTCAATATCTAATAAGCGTATTTCGGCGGGCAACGTTTGTCGATGAATTGACCAGTATTTTGGTAAGTTGGCTAACGTGGTGTGATGTGAATTTTTAGGCAAGCGTATACTTGTTGGTACCGCTTTTGTATCGGCGAACAGAAGTTGCGAAAGTCCGAGAACTTCGCCTGCCTGGGGGATGAAATTACCTAAGACTGCAATGGAAAAACCAAGCAGTTCACTCTCTTCTTTTTCCGCGAAATTTTTTATTTCTGAAAAACTCATCCAAAGATCGGCACCAGAGCTATCTATTTTTGACCAGTAGGCTTTTGTGTGATCAAAGGTCTTTTTATCTGCGCTAATAAGTCTATTTTCAAGCGAATACAATTCATTTGCTGTTGATTTGAGGTTTATTTCATCCCAGTTACTGCTTTTTTGAATCGTGGTGCTCTCTAAAATTTGATACCCACCTTGTGGTTTTTTTATGATTTGAACCTGCATATCTCCGATGTTATCGCCTCCAGCAAAAATATCATAGCTAAATGTGGCGTGCGTTTTGTCTGCTGCTTCCAGCCCTTGGATTGATGTTGCAGCAATAAGTATTGCAGCAAAAATGGGTGGTCTAAACATGATGTATTCCTATTTGGTCATAATGTTTTTATTCAAACTGAATAAGAACTGGTTAAATTATAATGTTTTTTTTTGTTGCGACTACATCGCAGATTAAGATTACTATCTTTGTTATCTTGCCACCTTCCGAAAGATCCATTCTAATGGACCAACGTCAAAATATTTAAGCCAAACAACACTGAAAGCTATACCCCCTGTACAAAATATCAATGAGCTAAGCAGCGAGAAATCTATACTTTGATTTTCTAAGCGTCCAATAGACTCAAGGAAACCCATGCCAACAATAATGTGTGCAATATATAAGGTGAGAGATAGTTGCCCTGTTTGATAAAGATACTTGGTGATCTTTGTTTCACAGAATCGTTCTGATAAATACAGACATGCTATGAGCACTAAAACGGCAGAGCTACCAGCAGAAATAATATATTGGGGCATGGGAGGAATAATAGATGTGGAAAACAGGAATGTGATTTCTTCAGCCGTCATTATTGAGCCACCCGCGTCATTAAGTATGTTTCTTAAGTAATAAAAACTACATTCAGTGACAATTAACGTGATTAGAGCGCCCAAAAACAACTTTTTTCTTATCAACTTTAGGGAGAGGTCTTGTCTGCCCAGCCACATACCAAAAGTCAAAAAAGCGGCCCATGGAAAGACGGGATGAAAACCGTTAAAAAAGATATGCCTAATCATTCCATCAACAGACCAAAAGTTATTATACGTTAATGTGTCCCAATCCCAATTCTGTTCAAAATTAAACAGCAGCATCAACACTGGAAAAATCAACATGATAATTATCGATATCCACAATAAGGACTTTTCTTGGACCATAAAAATAGCTGCTGCAATTAAGAAATAAAACCCGTAAAAATGAAGAATGTCGGCTTCCCACATTGGGGTAAATATAAGGCCAATGACCACAAGTAATAAACCGCGTTTTACCAATGAGATCCGAGTTTTTAATACCAATGTTTTATCAACAGAATTTCTTGCTTTAGCGGTTAAAAATGTTACACCAACACCCGCAAGCACCACAAATAAAGCAGATGCTCGACCTTCAAGTAGCGTTGCAAAATTCATTAGAAATGCATGACCCGTTTCAGCACTCATTGCGACTTTAAAGTTAACAATAACCATGCCAAATAACGCTAAAGCTCTTGCGAGATCATATCCTGTCACTCTTTGCTTCATCGAAATACCTCTTAAATATAAAGTCTATTGATAGGGATAATAAATTAACTAGCTAACTAATCTTTGAAGCAGATAGAAAGTGGCTAACGAATTTGAAATTCCAAAGATGAAGAATAACTTCAATGCAAGCATGCTATATCGAGTCAAGTTAACAAGCGGTTAATTGGGTTTACAATTTTTACTGTAAGAAGAGTGACTTCAGTGATGCTGGCAAACAGCTTTTTAGTGTTAACCGATTATTAACCTTCTGTTAGGTATTCTCGCTTTGGTATTAGCGACAACAAAATTTGATTAAATTGTACGAATTGATATTCGACATGAAGGAGTAAAACTATCCGCTAAATTAGTGGAATTCGGGTAAGACCTAACATCTAGCATCTGCCCTATTTTTTAGACTACTAATTGTGACTATTCTAAATAAGCTAACCCGACATTAGCGAGTATAGAAAATCAGCAATTACAAAGGTTGATATTTTGCAATTTTGTACTAGGGTTAAGGGGACGACCAGCCTGGCAAAAAGGAATTAATGATAAGAACAGAGAAAAATATGAATAAAGGGAGAATAAATGTTCAATTCTGGCCCAGTGGCAGAATCTAAGAAATACAGTAAAAATCAGGTAATAAAACTTCATCAAACCACTAGAACCGTCGCAGCAAATGTGTGTGATGCGCACTGTGTCTTGTGCCCAAAGCAGCGCCATCCTATTTATATCGACAAAGGTGTGTTTATTGAACGACATGCGGTGTCAGTAAGAGGGACTAAATACAGAATATCCAATCCCATGTTCAGAATCCTTTGTGCTTTCCACGAGCATGAAGAAGAAGTAGTGAGCAGAGCGTTTTTATTAGCATATGGCTGGGGAAGACATAATAGAGTTAACAATAATGTCACTGTGGCGATTTCTGAACTACGCGCTTTATTGAAAAACAAATCTAATTTAGAAATAATCACAATCTATGGCAGAGGATATCAAATGTTTAATAAAAATAAAGGTATATTAAAGTGATAACAGTCTCTTCAATATCTATCAAAAAGCAAGATATATAATACCTCGTTTATCCCAGAGTTGAGTTGATGATGGTATTGATACACCATTGTCGACGGACTTGCAGTGATAACGAAAAAATAAAAAGCGCCGTAGACTACTCTTTATTACCCACGATTTATTACCCACGATTTATTACCCACGATTTATTACCCACGATTTATTACTCACGATTTATTACCCACGATTTATTACTCACGATTTATTACTCACGACGCAAGGCACTAGCGTATCAAGTCCACAAGATAAGCTACAATTTTGCTCAGCCAACAACTAATTTAATTGTCGTATTGATGTATCTTAGACCTTGGGGAACTCAGTCGTCATTATTGGCCATATCACGGAGTTCAAATTTTTTAATTTTACCAGTTGAGGTCTTTGGAAGCTCGGCAAACACCACCCTAGTAGGGGCCTTGAAACGCGGCATATGGTCGCGACAGAAATTAATAATTTCACGTGCAGTGGCCGATTGTCCCAGTTTTAACGTGACAAAGGCGCAGGGGGTTTCGCCCCATTTAACATGTTCCATGGCAACAACTGCAGCTTCCTGTATTGACGGATGGCGATAAAGTACATCTTCTATTTCGATACTGGAGATATTTTCCCCTCCAGATATGATGATATCTTTTGAACGGTCCTTAATCTCGATATAGCCATCCGCATGCCATACAGCCAAATCGCCAGAATGAAACCAACCTCCCTCAAATGCCTTGTTAGTGGTTGTAGGATTTTTCAGGTAACCCTTCATAACTAGGTTCCCCTGCATAAAAATTTCCCCCATAGTTAGGCCATCTTGGGGAACGGGTTTCAGGGTGACTGGATCGGCTACCATCAGGCCGTCGAGCATGGGTGCGCGCACCCCTTGACGTGATTTCAGCTGTGCTTGTTTTTCAAGTGGTAATTCGCTCCAATCATCATGCCATGCACAGACAACTGAGGGGCCGTAGGTTTCGGTCAAACCGTAAACATGAGTCACTTTAAACCCGAGACTTTCCATCCCCTGGATCACCGCGGCCGGCGGAGGCGCGCCAGCAGTCATGACGTTAACCTTGTGTTCGATACCTGATTTGACGGAATCATCCGCTAGTTTGAGCATATTCAATACGATTGGTGCGCCACAAAAATAACCTACCTTTTCCTGCTTGATTAAATCAAAGATGGTATCGGCTCGCACATGACGCAGGCAAACATTAACACCAGCCATTAGCGCAACGGTCCATGGAAAGCACCATCCGTTACAGTGAAACATCGGCAGCGTCCAGAGATAAATCGGGTGCTGATGCATCCCCCAAGACATTGCGTTGCTGATTGCATTGAGGTAAGCACCGCGATGATGGTAAACGACACCTTTGGGGTCACCGGTAGTGCCTGATGTATAATTCAGCGTAATTGCATCCCACTCATCCTGCGGTGGCTGCCAGTGATAACTGAGTTCACCGGTTGCTAAAAACGCTTCGTAATTGATGGAACCAATCAACTCGCCACCCTGCCAATAAAGATCGTCGATATCGATAACTAAATAATTATTGGGTATCATATCGAGCGCTTTTGCGACCATTTCACTGAACTCTCTATCGACAAACAGCACCTTGGCTTCGGCATGCTGCAGGATAAAGGCGAAGGTCTGCGAATCGAGTCGTGTATTGATAGAGTTGAGCACTGCGCCACACATAGGCACGGCAAAATGCAATTCAAAATGCTCTGGGATATTTGGGGCAATGAGCGATACAGTATGCCCCTTACCAATACCATATTTATTTAACGCACTAGCCATTTGCTGGCAGCGTTGGTAAGTTTGAGCCCAGTTTCTGCGAGTATCACCATGAACCACCGCGGTGCGATCCGGGTATACCTTAGCTGCTCGATCTATAAACGTCATCGGTGAAAGCGCCGTAAAATTTGCGCGTTGTTTGTCGAGATTTTCTTGGTAAGGGTTATTATTGTCGTTCATGGTGAAGCTCCTTTATGTATGTCCTACAACGAAATTTTCCTTTCTGAGTAGCCCTAGTTTGTGATGAACTTAACAAACTTTTTTCAACAAAAACACTTTTGAGTAAAGCGATCTTAAAACAAAATAATTAAAAAGGTTTGGGTTGTTTGGGCTTTTGTAATGGTGCATTTTGATATCTTGGCGATGGGGCCGGTTGCATAACTCCATTGACCGATATAAATGCACTTCTGGCCGAATTTTGCGGGTGTTCGACTGCCTGTTTGATGGAAAGAATGGGAGCAAAACAAGCGTCGATCCCTTCTAGACTTTTACACCATTCACTTTGAGTTTTAGTTCGGAAAATGTCAGTGAATAATTCGGATAATCTGGGCCAATGTTTTTGGTTTAGGTGATCATTCATGCATGGGTCATCAGCTAAGCCTAATTCTGTCATTAAGATGTGGAAAAACTCTTGTTCTAAAGCACCAATGGCAATATGTTCACCATCTAATGTTTCGTATGTGTCATAAAATGGCGCACCGGAATCTAGCAAATTTTTGCCTCTTTCCATTTCCCAGCCATATGTTTCTTGAAAGGCCCAAACCGTGCTCATCAAAAGAGAACTGCCTTCTACCATTGAGCAATCTATTATCTCTCCCGTACCGGTTTTTTCTGCCTTGAGCAGTGCAGCAGTCATTGCAAAAACTAACATCATTGCACCGCCCCCAAAATCACCAACGGTATTAACCGGAGGAGTGGGCTTTTCACCAGCTCTGCCAAATGCATGAAGTGCACCTGAAATAGCGATATAATTAATATCATGTCCTGCTGTTTGCGCTATAGGGCCATTTTGCCCCCAACCGGTCATTCGTCCAATGACCAGTTTCGGATTGCTTTGAATTAAATTACCGGGTGCTAAATCAAGGCGTTCAAGCACGCCAGGCCTAAACGCTTCAATTAAGCCATCCGCAGAATTAATGAGATCACGCACCATCTCTAAATCATCTTTATTTTTAAGATCTGCAGCCACGGTAAGGCGAGATCGATTTAAAGGGTCGCGCGGGTTCAGAGGTGCTCCTGGGCGGTGAACTGTAATCACTTCTGCGCCATGATCAGCGAACATCATAGCCGCAAAGGGTCCAGGCCCAATGCCGGCTAATTCCACTATACGTATTCCTTCTAATGGCCCTGACATGTTCTTTCCTTATTGAATAGTAAAATCGGAGCCTGTCGCTCATGCTATTAGCTTATATTGACGCGGCTGATCAGGATAATGTTAGTCGGCAGTGGAATTTGTCTATCCATAAATACTTAGGATCTCGCCTTAAACTTTTTTAGTTTATATGAAAGCATTTTTAAAGCCTCATATCAAAGTATATATATTTAAAAAATATACTCAATAGTATATTTAAATATTTCCGATATAATTTAATACCTTCAGTATAAAATAATAATAGCAGTATGTAAAAAATGGTAGTAGTATGTAAAAATTATGTTAGTAAAAAGAATGTATTTAGTAAATTTAAGTGATTTTTAATAGGGGAAATAGTTATGTCTGGATCGCATCAGGTAATTTTAGCTGCAACCGAACAGGTCATGTTCGGTCGCCCTGCTAGTGAATGTGTAAAAGAGTTAGTTCAGCAACATGATTTTAGGCGAGTTCTAATTTTGGCTAGTAGATCGCTCAAAAATAATACTTCTGCGATTGCTGATATAGAGTTAGCACTTGGAGAACGTCACGCAGTAACCATCGATGGCATAAAACCACACGCACCGAGAGTTGACGTTGTTAGGGTTGCAGATGCAGCCCGCAAAGTAAACGCTGACCTAATATTAACAGTTGGCGGCGGCTCGGTAACAGACGCAGGTAAAATTGCAGCCCTTTTGGTTAAGCATAATGTAACTGATATATCACAAATGGAGGCATTACGGATAAATGTCACCGATACGGGGGATTGGCTAAATCCACTTGATAATATGGCTGATGCGGGCCCTGATATTGCGACTATTTGTATTCCAACAACCTTGTCAGGCGGTGAGTTTAACCCATTATCTGGTGCCACTGATGAAGTAAGTGGCCATAAGCAAGCGTATATGCATCGAAATATGGCACCCAAAGCTATTATTCTGGATCCCGCGATAACTGTGCACACACCAGAGTGGCTATGGTTATCAACCGGAGTTCGGTCGGTTGACCATTGTGTTGAAACACTAGCTTCACATTTATCCAATGATTTTGCTGATGGCTTAGCATCAAATGCGCTGCAGATGCTGGCTAAGGGCTTGAAGCAAGTAAAAGAAAATCCTGAAGATCTTGATGCACGGTTAAAGTGTCAAATGGGCGCGTGGCAATCAATGGTGCCAATTATAGGAGGCGTACCAATGGGTGCTAGCCACGCTATTGGTCATATTTTGGGTGGCGCTTGTGATGTGCCTCATGGCTATACATCCTGTGTAATGTCCCCTTATGTATTGAAATGGAATGAGTCGCATAGTGCAAGCCGTCAGGTTCGAATATCAGAAGCTTTGGGCGCAGGAGAAAAAACGGCGTCACAGGCGCTTGATGAGCTAATCAGATTTCTTGGTATGCCTCGAACATTGGCTGAAGTTGGTGTTAGCGAGGATAAATTTGACATGGTTGCTAGTTTGACACTAGAAGATATTTGGGGACGAACAAACCCCCGACCTGTTGAAGGTGCACACAATATTAAAGAAATTCTTAGAATGGCGATGTAATAATTATGAGTTTAGAGACTGAAGTAAAATCAGGCAGTAGCAAGAAGCAAGGTGGCGACGCAAAAAATGTTAAGGGTCACCTTAAGCGTGAATTACTCACTCTTAAGCGAAACCGGATAATAGAAGAAGCGACGATACTTTTCTTTGATGAAGGATATGCGGGTACAACAATTGAGGCAATTGCGGATAAGCTGCAAGTAACCAAGCCCTTTATATATAGTTATTTCAAAAACAAAGAAGCAATATTGGCTGCTGTCTGTGAAACCGGTATCAGCGAAGCGTTAGAAGTGCTGCAAAGCGCATTATCAACTGATGGTACTTACCGCGATATTCTTATTCAGACTCTCTGGCAGGTAGGAGATATTGTTATAAAGCGCCAAGCATGTGTCGTGACTTACCTGCGAGAAATTAAAAAACTAAACCCTAAAGATGCTGCACGTATCTTGCAAAAACGTAAAGAATTTGACCATAAAATTGCTAAATTAATTGATGATGGTACGAGTGCTGGGGAGTTTGACCTTGGACCTCGTGCTATGGACGCTATCTGGATTGGGGGTCTTATAAGTTGGTTACCAGTTTGGTTTTCGGCAGCAGGAAAATTATCAAAAAATGATGTTCTATTTGGTTTAGTGAGTGCTGGATTAAAGTTAATTGGTGCAGCAAAAATGTCCGAAGTAGAGAAAAATAATATCACCGGACAATAGATCAAAATTAGACGTCGACTCAAAGCGGAGCTAAGAAGCAAATGAAAAAAAGTGACTTTTATGACCCAAGGATACCCGACCGCGATCAATGTGTAGTGCGGTATTTAATTAACCGCTGGGCACAGGAAACACCAGATAAAGTATATGTCCAATTTGAAGATGGCGATACTTGGACATATGCCGAATTAAAAGAGCGGGTTGTTAGGGCCGCTGTCGGTTTTCAGAAGCTGGGTGTGCAGCAAGGAGAAACTGTGGCTGTTTGGCTGCCTAATGGTCCGGATGCATTGCTTGCTTTTTATGCCCTAAATTATATTGGGGCTATATTTGTGCCTTTTAATACGGCGTTTTGCGGCAACATGTTGCATCACGTTATCGACAACTCTGACGCCAAGATTATTGTTGTCCACAAAGACTTGGTGCCACGACTGACCGAAATTGATTTGGCTAAGCTAAAGGTCCAGATACTTTGTGGTGGGACCTGTGATACCGATACTGGTTTAGAGAGCCATATTTTTGATGATTTAAAGACCTTCCCTGATGAGCTTATGCCACTCGTTCGGGCTATTGAGCCTTGGGATCCACAATCCATTATTTATACTTCAGGAACAACCGGTCCGTCAAAGGGAGTGCTGTCATCATATTTACACATGTACAGCAATGCGGGTCCCGAATCTTGGCCAATGGTTACTCGCGAAGACCGCTATTTAGTCGCCGCACCTTTTTTCCATATCGGTGGTATGGCGCCTCCATTTGTCATGTTAGTCAGAGGCGCATCATTTGCGCTGTTAAGTGGATTTTCCACTGATACGTTCTGGGCAGCGGCAAAACAATCACAAGCTACCGTTGTTTTCTTGTTGGGCGTAATGGCAACATTTTTAATGAAACAGCCACCAAGCTCAAACGATAAAGAGCACGGAGTAATGAAAGCATTTATGGTGCCATTGTCTGATGATGCACCTGCCTTTACTGAGCGTTTTGGCATCGATATTTATACGATTTTTAATATGACCGAAATTTCATCACCCATAGTTTCAGAGCCTAACCCGACCGTAAGAGGTACTTGCGGAAAGGTACGTCCTGGCGTTGACGTGCGATTGGTGGACGGCAATGACTGCGAAATTCCAGTAGGGCAGGTAGGTGAAATGATTATTCGCACCGATCGTCCATGGGGCATGAATAGTGGCTACTACAAAAATAGCGAAGCTACAGCCGAGGCTTGGCGAAATGGGTGGTTCCATACAGGAGATGCTTTCCGTCAGAACGAAGATGGATACTTTTATTTTGTTGATCGCATAAAAGATGCCATTCGTCGAAGAGGAGAGAATATCTCTTCGTTTGAAGTAGAAGTTGAGGTTTGTAGTCACCCCGCAATACGTGAAGCGGCTGCGATAGGCGTGCCTAGTGAGGCAACAGAAGACGATGTTATGGTCATAATTGCTCTTGTGGAACACGCAACTATCGAACTGACAGCACTGTGTGAATTTTTGGTCAAGCGGATGCCATATTATATGGTCCCGCGGTATATCAGGATAGTAGATGCATTGCCAAAAACACCAACCCAAAAAGTGCAGAAAGCTCAACTTCGGTCGGAAGGCGTGACAACGGATACCTGGGACCGAGACAAATCAGGTCTGAGGTTAAAGCGAGAAGTGTTGAAACAAAACTAAAAAGTATAAAAATTAAATATTTTGAGCAATATTAAAGGGGTTAAATCATGAAAATACAAAATAAATTTGTTGCGGGAGTCGCAATGGGTGCCGTCATATTGCCTTATCAAGTATGGGCGCAAGACAGTAGCGAAGAAGAGTTAAAGGACGTTGAGGTCATTATTGTTCAAGCAACAAGACGAAGCGCAGCCCTTGAGGATATAGCGGGATCATTAAACGTTATATCGGGTACTGAAATTGGCGCAGGAGGTATACAATCCTCGTCTGATCTAGCGCTTGAAATTCCTAATTTTTCGGTTGGTGAACAGTTTGGTGTAAACCGGGCTTTCATTCGAGGTATCGGCTTTAATAGCATCGACCTTGGTGCAGATGGAGCGGTTGCCTTTTTGCAAAATGGTGCGGTTATTACACGGCCTGCGGCCCAGCTAGCTGGCTTTTACGATCTATCTCAAGTGGAGGTACTTCGAGGTCCACAAGGCACATTATATGGACGCGGCGCAACAGCGGGTGTTGTCAATATGGTAACAACCCGACCTTCTGCTGAATTAGAAGGATATAGCCGCTTTACTTACGGAAACTACGATGCTCTGAGTTTTGAAGGCGCGGTGGGCGGTCCGATAAACGATAAATTGATGTTCCGTTTTGCTGGTGAGTACGAGAGCCGAGATGGCTATGGCGTTAACCGAGCGACAGGTAATCCTGTTGATGATCGGGATGCATACGCTGTGCGAGGGTCACTTTTATATGATGTGAGTGATAACTTGGAAGTATTAGTGGTTGCCGACTTTTTCCGTGAAGACGATTTCAACTATGCTTTCCATGATTTTGGCCCGTCTATTGTGCCTGCAGAATTAATGCCTGGCCCCGTTTTTGGAGGGAGTACGATCTTTGATCTGACAGATGATCCTGAAACACGCGACATTAACTCGGATCAAGATGCAGTCAATGACCGAAAGGGTTTGGGCTTACAAAGTATAATCACATGGCGCCCCGGCGATTTAACAGTTGAATCAACAACCTCTTATCGTCAGTTCGAGCGCTTTAATCGGAACGATCTTGATGTTACTGATGTTGATGCCTTTGGACAGAACAATTATACCGAGGATAGTGAAGCGTTCACACAGGATATTACCCTGAATTATGTTCAAGATGGATGGTCATTACTCGGCGGTGCTTCATATCTTTATGAAGAGCTCGATGGCGAAGTGCTGGTGGTCTTAAATAATCTCGGTCCTATCATTTTTGGTGCGCCTCCAGGGGTTATCCCAGACGGAATTTTCCGTCAAAATGGAACTGTAACAACCAATGCTTTGGGCCTATTTATTGAAGGCACATTAGAAATTTCGTCAGAATTTCGCGTGACTGCTGGTGCGCGTTACAATTATGAAAAACGCGAAGGGAAAGGTGATTTTACTTTCTCGGCGTTTGACACCTTTGTTAATACTGACAAGACAGAAAGTTGGAATGCCATTACCCCAAAAGTAATGTTGGAATACGATGTAAGCGACGACGTGATGCTTTATGCAGGCATTACGAGAGGCTTCAAGAGTGGTGTCATCAATATTGGTAGTGTCAATCCTATCATTGAACCAGAATTTATTTGGAGCTATGAAACAGGCTTTAACCTGCATGACAAAGCAAGCGGTTTCACCTTAAATGGCGCTGCGTTCTATTACGATTATTCTGACTTACAAGTCGGGTTCGTTAATGCGGCTAGCCTTGTCGAAACTATTAATGCGGCTTCAGCTAAAATATGGGGCATAGAACTTGATGCGTCTTATGATGTTACTGATCAATTTTCAATTCGTGCTTTTGCAACTTACCTCAATACGGAATTTACAGATTTTTGTAATGGCTATTATGCTAATGGACAAGCAGCAAGACGTCAGTTCCCGATATGCCCTTCGAACCCTGCAATTAGTGATCTGTCAGGTAATCAATTACCAAATGCGCCTGAATATACAGTAGCGATTTTTGCCGATTATTATGTAGACTTGGGTGATTCTGGTCAGATGGACTTTTCTATCGACGCCAATTATCAGGACGATGTGTATTTTACTGAGTTTAATAACCTCGACGCTTTTCAGGAAGGTTTTATTAATCTCAATGCAAATCTTACCTTTTCACCTAAAAGTGATGATTGGTCCATTTCTGTATGGGCACGTAATTTGACGGACGAATATATAGTGGCGAATAATATTACCGCAGCCCCGTTGTATAGCTTTGCGCGTGTAGGTTCGCTGCGCCCACCAAGAACATTCGGTATTACTTATAATATGACCTTTTAACTTTTCGCCTGCTGCGGACTTATCGTCTGCAGCACACTATTTTTAAGAAATTAGTACAGGAATCTGCCATGTCAGACTGGATAAATACTCAAATCGATCCCGCACTAGAGGTTCGACTTCGCAAAGCAATCTGCACAGCCAATATTCCTACTTTGCTGATGGTGCTGGTTCAATTAACCGGTGATAAAGCTTGGCTTGCTGCGCCGTATATGCCAAACCGGGCTCGTGGTTTAGATGATAACGACAGTGGTGGTTTGCCAGAAGATATTCAAAGTGAAATTCGGATGGTTGCAGCTGATGCGATTATTGCATGGAAAAAGGGAAAACCCGTTGCCATTCCCGATCCCTCAGCCGACTTATTAACGCACATGATTAGTGTATCGACTGGGGAAAAAGTTCCCGAAAACTATGGTGAGATTATTGCCGCCGAACTATCACCATCTGTTCCGCAAAAAAATGCTCGCTCTTTCTCAGGGCAAGTTCCTGAGGACTTCAAGGCTATCATTATTGGCGGGGGTGTTTCCGGCATATGCGCTGGGATACGACTGCAGGAATATGGTATCGATTTTACTATAATCGAAAAAAATGCTGGTTTTGGGGGAACATGGAAAGACAATAAATACCCTGCAGCAGGAGTAGATACGCCCAATCATTTGTATTCTTTCTCCTTTGCACCTAACGATTGGAGCCGTTATTTTGCCCTTAGAGGCGAGATCATTGCTTATATAGAAGCGGTAGCTTTGGACTATGAATTATCGAAAAATACACATTTTGAAACAACAGTGGTGGATGCAAAATTTGAAACCGGGTCCAAGCAGTGGCATGTGCGAACACTGGGCCCCAATGGTCAGCAAGAAACGTTGATTGGTAACGTAATATTAAGCGCTGTTGGATTATTGAGTGTCCCTTTTGTCCCAGATATTGCAGGGCTTGATACCTTTACAGGAACGACCTGTCATACGGCTCAATGGCCAAGTGATTTGGACTTAACGGGCAAGAAGGTGGCTATCGTCGGCAATGGAGCCAGTGCCATGCAGGTTGCACCGGCAATAGTTGATAAAGTGGAAAGCTTGACGATTTTTGCGCGTTCAAAGCAATGGGCCGCACCTTTCCCTCAATTCCAGCAACAGGTTCCTGAACATATACGCTTTCTACTAAAAGAGGTGCCGCTCTATCAAAGCTGGTATCGTCAGCGTCTTGCCTGGACATTTAACGACCGCTTACATGGTGCTTTGCAGCGAGATCCAGAGTGGCCAGATAAAGCACGTTCCATTAATGCTACAAATGACCGTCATCGTAAAATTTTTCTCAGCTACATTGAAAGCGAATTGGGTGACAGACAAGACCTGCTTGAAGATCTTGTCCCCGATTATCCTCCTTATGGGAAAAGGATACTGCTTGATAATGGTTGGTATCGGACCGTAGCAAAGCCACATGTCAGGTTAGTTCCGGAGCGATTAAAAGAAGTTAAAGGGCCTACACTCGTCGCCGATAGTGGGAAGCGTTTTGATGCAGATATACTAATAATGGCGACAGGTTTTAAAAGTACGGAGATATTGTCTTCTCTTGATGTCATTGGATCTGGTGGCCAGCATTTGAAAGATGTATGGGATACGGATAATCCCAAAGCGTATATGGGCACATTGGTACCAGATTTCCCCAATATGTTCGTTTTACTTGGACCAAATACAGGTCTTGGTCATGGGGGCAGCATTATTCCGGTGGTGGAACGACAAATCAATTATGTATTATTGTTGCTTGAGAAAATGTTTGAAAATAAGAGCCGTACAATCGAAGTTCGCAAGGATATCTTCGAAGATTACAATGAAAAGGTAGATAGTGCGCACGCTAAAATGATCTGGACGCACGAAGGTACAACCAATTGGTACCGTAATAAAAGAGGTCGCGTCGTTGCAATTACACCGTGGCGTAATGATGATTTTTGGCGAATGACAAGGAAAATAGACGCGAAAGACTATATTTTCGAAGGTGAGACCTGCGCAACAAAATCAAGCTAAATTAAACAATGAAATAAAAGCTTCATGAGGCATTCCATATCTTCATTAAATAGTCACAGGTAGCTGCAAAGGTCTTGGTTAAGCCAGACCTTTGCAAGCACTGGTCAATGCAGGTTGGTAAGTGTGTGTATACGATCTGACCTGACCTGACCAAAGACAATAGCCAGAGACTTAGTATCGGTAGGTATTCACGTGAGTACAATTGCGCCAGAGGTGTCGGTACCCTTAGTGATGCAGGTCCAAACGCCGCGTTGAAATACTTGAAGCTTACTTATGCTTATCTCAACCATGTCATCAAAGCGCTGCCTTATGCGGAAACGCTTGAAGATATTGAAGCATTATTGCCTTGGAATGTTAAAGTGAATGAGGTGCTAGTTACCTCCGAGGTTAATTAGCCACTTACTTTGGAATGAAAATTGCTAAATAGTGGAAAACTACGTGTATTAGAAAAGTATAATGGAAATAATCAGAACTCCCTTTGCAGTTTGCGCTGTTATCGCAGCACCCTCGTATTAATTTTGCTGCTTTCGAGTTTACTTTCTTTCGTAGAATACAAATTTAGTCTCAATTCTGCCTTTATTTAAGCGACTTTTTAGCTCGATTATTATTTGATTTGTTGTATTGTTTTATTAAGAAAATTACTTATCGCATTGCTTGTGCCATTAGGATCAAGATAGGCTTCAAAATTAGACCCTCTTAATTCCACTGCACAAGCAGCAGGTCTCGCCTCTTTTGCTCGCAAATAACCTTGGTATAAGACGTCATCAGGTGCTGACATAAGCAGCATAGGACATTTTAATAATTCAAAAAAACCCTCAAACGGATAGTCCCAAACGCAACCATAAACCATACCTCGAGCTCTCCAAGAGCGCAATGATTGCCAGAATTCATCATGGAACATCTCCAAATTTACACCGGCCCCGTTAGTTTCCAAGTACTCCCATGTGGCTCTTAAATACTGCGCATCCTTGTCAGGTTTGGCAGAGCCTTTAAAATTGTCACGATACCACTGTTTTTCTTCGTTCGTTAACAGGAGAGGTCCGATCATCATTACTGAGCGCACACGTTCTGGTAAAAGCACACCAATTTCTGCGGCCATACCAGCACCAGTATGTTGCCCACATAAGTGAAATTCATCTATTTCTAGGGCATTAATGGCCTCTATGATCGGCAGTGTGAGCTGACTGATGGAGTCGAAATCAGGTGGATCATAACTCTCGCCAAACCCCGGCAAGTCAAAAGCGATAACATGGTGAATATTGCATAATTTTTCCATAGTGCGCTCGAACATTTTTGAAGAACTGGTGTTCTGATGCAAAAAAATTATAGGAATAGCGTCAGTAGGTCCGCCGTAACGAAAATGTATCTGCCCCAATAAGGTATCAACATATGCTTTTTTGATTGTCATAAAATTTTCCTTAGTTAAGTAAGTAAACTATTCCAAACCCAGAGAGCCAGGATTTACTTTTCTTTCTGGGTCTACAGCATCTTTGATTTTATTTAACAAGCTCCACAATGGTGTTCCCCGTCCCTCAAGCGCTTCTTTGTAAGGGTAGTATTTTCCACTTTTCCTGATATTCTTCTTCAAGAAATTCGGCACGAAAGTCACCAATTTTATCAGGCCAGTACATGGATGGCTCGATGAGAAACTCATGAGCTGAAGTACACATAAGATAAGAATACCTGATTTCATGTTTATCCATCCGTTCCTTGTTTTTAGCGTAATACTCTTCGATTTCCAGCGATACCTCTATTGCTTTCGATAAAGGGAACATTCCATGGATCGGAAACCAGCAAGCGCCGTCTGAACCTAAAATGTATTGTCTTACAGGCTGAAACGGCACGGCACGAATAAGAACAGGAATGCTGGGTGTCAATGACTTACCTTGGTATTTTCTGCAAATTTTTCTGGCAATTTTGAGCGATGCTGACGCTCCCTGTTTTGTATTGCTATCGATCGTAAGATGAATTGAGTATTTAACTCGCGCCAAAAATCCTTGTCCCCCGATGCCCACCTTTATGGCATTCCACAATCCAGCTTCCTTAATGATCTGTTTTCCAACTTCTTTTTTCTGGGATGGTGAAACCTCCATCTTGGAAAAGTTCATATTATAATATGGGTCGAAGCCGTAACACTCTCCAGCAATTCGCTGACGAGCTATCTCTTTCTGTGCACCGAGCATATCCTCTAGCTTTTCAAAACCATAAGAAGCAAATCCTGTTGCCTTTGGAAACGGAATTAAGCGAAGCGTCGCAGTAGCTTTGAACCCCATTGATCCGGTATCTGAAGTAAATATGCCGGTTAAATCTGGGCCAAAGTGTCGTGCAAAAGGCACTCCGTTCTGATGAGCTTCAGATCCTGTAACTAGAACGCTGCCGTCCGCCAATATAACATGCAAACCAATGACGCTATCTGCAGCACTGCCGTATAAGCCCGATCCCATAAAAACACTATTTTGCGATAGAGCTCCGCCAACGGTCGAGTATAGTCCGGATAAGGGCCCATAAAATGGAGTTCTGAGGCCCAACTTTTTAAGTGCTTCATAAATTACAGACCAGTTACAGCCGCACTCTACAGTCATATACATATCTTCTTCATTGATTTCAAGAATACGATTCATCCGACGCATATCAATAGTAATCGTGCGTTTGTGAGCAGGGGTGTAACCGAGCGAATAGGACATTCCGGCACCGCGAGGTACACAGTTAAAGCCGCCAGCTATTGCTGTCTTAACAACGGAAACTAATTCTTCACTCGAATTAGGGGCAACTGCCATTTCACATATCTCTACAGAAAGCCAGCTTAGGTCAGTCGAAACTAGCGTGCGGGGCTCCTCATTAATAGAAACATTGCCATTGCCAACAATTTTAAGGAGTGCCTCAATCATCGACTCCACGCTTTCTTTTTTTAAATTAAATTCTGTCATATTCCTTCCCCCCAAGTGTAGACTCTGCTTTGCGGTTAAATAATATTAATATACTGTTAAGTATATTAATATTATTTAACATTTATTTTATACTCTGTTAACATTATCTATACCATACATATTTTATATTGTATAGCGAGTATGTGATGGTTTTTAATTAATTAGTTCTTGAGGTGTTTATGGACAAATTTCAAATTGGAAATATTAGTGTAAGACGAATTGAAGAATGGCAAGGCGATTTTATGAGGCCAGCAGATTTTTTTGTTGGTTATGAAAAAGCGTTATTCGACACATATAGTGATGATTTTCCAGCGGATGTATATGATAAGGAAAGCGGTATGTTTTACGCTTTTTTGCAGAGCTGGCTCATCGAAATAGGTGATAAAAAAATAATTTACGACACAGGTGCAGGAAATAATAAAGAAAGGCCCGGTATACCTGTATTCGGTGGCTTACAAACTGACTTTATAGAGAGGCTTAAAGCGATTGGCATCGAGCCAGAAGACATCGATATTGTTATTTGTTCTCACCTGCACATTGATCATGTTGGCTGGAATACAACACTACAAGAACAACATTGGGTACCCACGTTTCCAAATGCACGATATCTATTTTCAGCTTCTGATATTGAATATTGGGACCCAGCAAACATCAAAAAATTTCCTAATAAAATTGGTGGAGAGGTCAATCAGGGGGTCTTTGAAGATAGTGTGCAGCCTATTATTGATGCCGGAAAGGTTGAGTCGATAACGGGCCGTTTCGAGGTTTTACCAGGAATAGTGCTTGAACCAGCTCCAGGACATACCCCTGGACATATGGTGCTGAAGGTAGAATCGTGTGGTGAACATGCAGTATTCGTAGGTGATATATTGCATCACCTCATTCAAATCTATTGCCCAAACTGGAACAGTATCTTTTGTGAAATGGCAGAGGATGCGCGCAATACGAGGCGAAATGTTCTGTCTTACGCAGCACAAAACAGTGCATTAATTTTTCCTGCACACTTCGGGGGTCAGCACGCAGTTTGGGTGACCGAAAAAGACAACCGTTTTGATATCGCCTATACCAAGCCGATATAATGTTTGATATGACGTTATGGTGTCCCCAGCTGGAATCGAACCAACATCTAAGCCTTAGGAGGGCCTCGTTTTATCCATTAAACTATGGGGACAACTTTAAATTTTAGTGCGCACTTAAAATGACACTTCTTAAGTGGCCCTGCTTGAAATTAAGGTCTGCAGGACGAGCGGTAGTGTGCGCGAAAATAAGAAGTAAAACAACAGTGACTTTTGCTGAAGTTAGCAAATTCAACCTTATTGTCGCGCAACATAGTCATTTGCTTGAATATTCCCCAGTAAACTGCGATCGCGGCTAGTCACCGTTGCTGTTTCGGCAAATACTTGAGTAACCACAAGTGCAGTAGGGTGCAATACAAATTGCTTATACTCTTGACCAAAAGAATCTCTAATTTGTTTTACGTTGAACAGGGTTAATGTATCGCCAGCTTTGACTTTTTGATTTTTGCCTAGGTTTATCTGTAATTGATTATCGGCGACCGCCAAAATTCTGCCCATTGTGGGTTCACAAATGGCAAACTCTTCTAAATCTATTGCTGAGGTTTGCATGCTTTTAAGTATAGCTCTGCCATAACGACTTCGCCAAAATTGGTCTGAATTAACGTCAATTTTACGCGTCATATCAAATTCCCAAGCCTCCGACACACGATATTGTTTAGTCATTAGCTCTTCGCCTGACGCGCCATTCAATAAGGTTAATGTGTAAGCAAAGTTGCGAATAGCTTGTTCACCTTGCCAAAATTTAAATGCATTTGCTCGATTACGTTCAACGCTAATATCATCTATAGTGACGGCAAGTACATATTGTACATCTGTTTTTTGAGCTAATTTAGTGGCTTGAATTTGTTGGTCAGTATTGTGCCAGTTAAGCGTGTAGGGCTCGACTTCACTGAGCGTTAATCCGGTGCTTATTTGCGAAAATATTTCTTGCAATTTTAGTGCTGCCGCAGCGCCTAATTTATGTATTTGTCCATCTGCTGCTTGCGAACCATAGCGAATAGGGAAATAGGTTGTAGCCAATCTTTTTGTATAGTCAGCGGCTGAACATTGAGTCTCTTGTGAAAAAATATCGGCGCGAATAGATACCGTAACATAGCCATCCGAATAGACCTCGTCTATGAGTTCTAGAGTGTTCACTTCTCCGCTTGAGCGAATTTCTAAATGATCATCCAATAACAAACCGTTAGTCATTTGTTGCACACTTCTCACTGATGCGCCTGCAAAAAGTAATGCTTGCTTGATAGCCTCTTCGGTAGCTTGTTGTTTTGCTGCTGTCTTATCACCATTTAAAATGGCAGCTTGACCTGTTGCTGAAAACCACGCCGCACTGGCTGATTGGCCCAACGTTAATGTGGTTAATAATAATGTGTAAGTTATATAGTGTACAAATTTCATTGGGCAATTCACTTTTTGGCTTGTATGGTACTAACTAGTGGCGCGCATCAACAACTCGTGTTTAGCGCGCAGGTGCTTTCTATACATAAAGCTATACAAGTTATGTGCCAGACTATTCAGTTTTCAGTACTGTTAAAAATGGTGCATATTTTGCATTGATCCTGCTATCGACAAACGTTGAGTAAACGCCCTGATTTATGGGGCACTTAACTAGCCGCATAATCAATAAAAATATGGATAGGTAGAAAATGCCAAAGATGAACAAAATACGCATCATTGTAGCTACTGTAGGAGCTATCACTTGTTTAGGCCTATCAGGCTGTAGTTCAATGTTTACTAAACATGTAGAATGGGAAACCATTGAGCCGGCAAGTTATCCTGTGCTAAGCGCCGTAGGATATGCGCCAATTTCAGCACAACTCGGCAGTGATGAGTCTACAAAAACACTAATGGCGATAAAAGCATCAAAATTAGATGCTTATCGAGAACTGGCTGAACAGGTTTTTGGCCAAAAAGTTGACGGTGAACAGGAGTTAGCAAACCTAATTTTAACCAACAACCAATTGAAAAGCTCAGTCGAAGGTGTAATACGCGGTGCAAGAGTGCTAAAAAGTTACCCCGTAGGTGAAGACACCTATGCAACTGAACTTGAGCTGGATATGTCTCGTGTTTTCGATATTTACCTGTCGACAGCAAAACCTAAGAAAATTAGAAAGGTGACCTATTATTAATACATACTAATTATAACAGTATGTGCAGCGCTAAAATTAGTTAACGTTATTAAGCCAGCATCGTTCGCTGGCTTTTTTATGCGTAAAAAATCTTGTTACTTGAATCTAAGCTTTGAAATAGCCGCAATAATATTGAGAAGTGGGCATGGTAGCGGGTAGCGGGCATAAAGGTGAGAAGCGGGCATAGTAGTGAGAAGCGGGCATAGTAGTGAGAAGTGGGCATAGTAGTGAGAAGTGGGCATAGTAGTGAGAAGTGGGCATAGTAGTGAGAAGTGGGCATAGTAGTGAGAAGTGGGCATAGTAGTGAGAAGCGGGCATAGTAGTGAGAAGCGAAAGTCAAAGTCAGGGCGTTAGATGGCTTTCTGATTATGCGATATGGCTATTCGCAGCAATTATTTATTACTGCTATTTACTACTGCTATGCAGTATATCCTTTCGACCCATTATCACCTGTTGTTTTGCCGCTTCGGTCATAAGTCATAGATTCGCGAGCGCGAAGTTCCATCATAAGGTTGCGAAGATGCGTCAGGCGCAATTGGCCTTGCTCAACCGACTTTGCATTTATTTGGGTTAGATATTTACATTCATGAATGATTTTGTTGCAACTGTCCATAGCTGCAAAGGCTTCTTCGATACTTTCACCACTCGCCCTTGCTTTCTCGAATAACGAAGATATCGAGTTATCTTGCTCTTCAATCAAGGTGAGCATTTCTTCTTTGTCTTTCAATAACCCCATCAAAGTTTCGGGCTCTCTTGAGCTGATCAAGTGAAGCTCATTTTCCAACAATGCCTTCAAAGCAGTTAATTGCTCGGTTTGTTTATCAATTGCACTTAATAAACTCGTCATCATTTAGACCCTAAGCTCCATTCCCGAAAATTTGAGATTCCAATTTGGCGATCTTCTGCGCCAATACGTCAGGGTTTATTTTATAATCACCATCAGTGATGGCTTTTTTAAGCTTATCAACTTTTTCTTGATTTACTGGCGCCTCAACGTCCTTTTTCTGCGCCTGTGAAAGCTGTTGTGCAGACGGCGTTAATGACACAGAGTCTTGACGTAACACAGATGACTGTGTAGCGACTTGTGCTGTTTTTGAATCCGCCGATTGACCCTGCATCTGCTGTTGTGCCAGTTTTTGCCCATCAATTTGCGGTTTATTTATATTGTTGTTTATATTATTAATAGTCATAATTTTTTCCAGAACCGATAACACCTCATTAGTGTTATCGACTTCTCATTGTCTAACTTTAGCAAAAAAGTGAAATAAAATCACATTTTCTGCAGCTTTTGCTCAAAATACTACGTCTAATTTTTATTCATAACGCCAAAGCGTCAAAATTTTATCTCTTTTTATTAGATTTGGATACTAACTTCGCTCGTACTAGACACCGTTGCAGATACTATTTTTTTAGATGAGGCGTTCTGCACTCTTATTGTGTCACCTAAGTTTCCGTCTTGTTGCGCAATACCTGATACTTTCAGACTTAAGCCAACAGAAACCGCCATTATCGTCACCTTATCACCTTTACAAACGAAACAAAGCATACCGTCGTTGATAATCTGACCTGGTCTCACTCGGCGCTTAAGTCTTGCTCCTACTAAGTTTTCGGTGCTGCTGTATGTCGACCCTCTGAGTCTATTAGTCGGTATATCGGCAATGTATAGATTTTTTTTAGTTAAAAGTGAGCCTGGACTCATTGTTTCTGATGTAACTACCACCGGTTTTGTTTGTTCTACCTGTACCGACGTAAAAAGATACCAATTTGTATTAGGGCAGGTCACTTTTACCGATACGTTTGATTGTTTAAGACTCGCAGCAGAGGATTCAAATTCAAATGGTGCCTTGCAGGCGGGTATGCGTATTCGACTGTCTACCTCGGCTGCTTGGATATTCACATCAGCACTATTGTCAATAATTGCATTTTGTTCGACATACAGCGCTGCTTGTTGCTGTATACTCTGATGCATAGATGCATTTGCGGCAGTCGCAAATATGATTAAAAAATAGGTCAAGCCAACGCCCAACGCTGTCGATAACGAGTTACTTGTGTTTGTTTGCATTTGTCTTTTACCTGTTTTTCTCTTGTTGGGATGAATAAAATTGCACGGCATAGATTGCACGGCACAGATTGCAATGCACAGATCGCAATGCACAGATTGCAATGCACAGATTGCAATGCACAGAGAGTGTCAAAAGTTCGGCACATTTAACGCTTAAACGTGCTTCTTTAATACGGTATATTAGATAAGGCAACAATCATGCCTAAACTGAAATTGGAGGTAATGAATGTCCAGTATTATGGATTCGGTTAATCAACGAACGCAGTTAGTGGGTCAAAACCGACTGGAACTTCTGTTGTTCAGACTCAATGGTAAACAGCGCTTTGGCATCAACGTATTTAAAGTGCGTGAAGTCTTGCAATGCCCCCCGTTAACGCAAATACCAAGACTTAACGCCTTGGTTCGCGGTATTGCGCACATCCGTGGCCAAACCATCTCTATTATTGATTTGAGCTTGGCAACTGGCGGTCGTAAGATTGAAAATTTGGAAAATGGGTTTATTATCATCGCGGAATATAACCGTTCCGTGCAAGGCTTTTTAGTCGGCTCAGTTGAACGCATTATCAATACTAATTGGGATGCTATTCTGCCACCACCGAAAGGAACGGGGAAAGCAAGCTACTTGACGGCAGTTACCGAAGTGGAAGATGAGCTTATCGAAATTCTTGACGTTGAAAAGATTTTAAATGAGATTTCGCCATTAAAAACTGATATTAGCCAGGACCTAGCGGCCACCTTAGATGTGAAGTCAAGTGCAGGCAAAATTATTTTCATTGCTGATGATTCTTCAGTAGCGAGAAATCAAGTCAAAAAAGCATTAACGGCATTAGGCTTAGAAATTGAAACGGCAAAAAATGGGCAAGAGGCGCTGACTCGGCTTAAAGAGCTCGCCAGTGAAACCGGCGATGTTACTGATAAAGTGGGTATTCTTGTGTCGGATATTGAAATGCCAGTAATGGATGGCTATACACTAACAGCCGAAATTAAAAATAACCCTGAATTAGCTAGATTGCGCGTTGTATTGCATACTTCATTGAGTGGTGTGTTTAATCAGGCAATGGTGAAGAAGGTGGGTGCAGACGATTTTATTGCAAAATTCCATCCAGATGAACTCGCCACTGCTGTTGAAAAATGGTTGGGCTCAGACTCAAAAGAGAAATAACACTGCGTGAATAAACAATTATCTCCGGTTTCTTATGAACGATTCGGTCACTTTTTACATTCAAAAAGTGGCATCGTATTAGGCGCAGCTAAACAGTATTTAGTGAGAAGCAGAATGGTGCCATTGATGCATCGTTTTGCCAGTGCTGACATCGACTCTCTCATTCAAAAAGTCATATCGCAACAAGACCCTGTGTTAACTCAAGCAGCCCTTGAGGCAATGACAACTAATGAAACTCTGTGGTTTAGAGACAAGTACCCTTTTGAAATTCTGTTCAGTAAGTTATTGCCGGAGCTGGCAAAAAAACAAGATAGAATAAGAATTTGGAGTGCGGCAAGTTCCACCGGGCAAGAAGCATATTCTATTGCTATGACGATTGCTGATTTTTTAAGGGTTAATAGAGGCGCTTTTAATCGGGGTATCGACATCATTGGTACTGACTTATCAAGCAAAGTAATAAAAACTGCTAGCGCTGGCACGTATGACACGTTGTCATTGAATCGGGGGTTAACTGACGACGTTAAACGTCGCTACTTTACCTTAAATCCAGATCAGAGCATGACCATAAACGCCGATATTAGACAGTGGGTTTCGTTCCGCCAGTTTAACTTAACCTCAAATTTTTCTACCCTTGGTAAATTTGATATCGTATTCTGCCGCAACGTACTCATTTATTTTGATGCGGAAAGAAAAACGGTAATACTGCAAGATATTTCCGCTTGTTTGCAGTCAGAAGGTACTTTACTACTTGGTGCATCCGAATCGTTAGGTAATGCTAGTAATAAATTTAAAATGATAACCCAGCCTACAGGCCTCTACTACCTTAAGGTCTAGTCTTTACACTTCGCAATAAAACCATTTCTTTTAGTTTCATTCTCTATATTGGCACATGACTTGCTCAACACTTGCAAGTAGGTTTGTAATTGAGCAAAAACACATGGCCATTAGTTTAGACCGATTAGTTGGATTTCATCAAAAAGCATTGTCTGTTCGCAGTGACAGGATGGAAGTGATCTCTGGTAATTTGGCGAACTCAAATACCCCAGGATACAAAGCGCGAGACATCGACTTTAATAAGGCGATGAAAAGTGCTCAGTATGACCAAGGAGGTTTAGTTAAAACTCACGATAAGCACCTTTCAGGTCGCTCACAAATGCAAGCAGAAATTGAATTTAGAGTACCTGATCAGGCGGATACCGGCGATGGCAACACCGTTGATGCTCAGGTCGAAAGAAACAACTTTCTAGAAAATGGTATGCGTTATCAAGCCGGCTTAATGATATTGACTGGCAAGATAAAAGGCATGAAAAAGGCACTAGGCGGAGGTCAAGGCTAATGAGCTTATTTAATATTATGAAGATAGCGAGTACTGGAATGGGCGCAGAAAGTGTCCGTTTGAACACGACGGCAAGTAATATAGCCAACGCGAACTCGGTTAGCAGTAGCTATGAAGAAACATACAAAGCGCGCCACCCAGTATTTGCCGCAGCGTTAGATCAAGCTAGCTCTGATATGACCAAAGGCGCTGGTGTCAAAGTACTCGGGATCGTCGAAAGCACCAAACCCTTGATGGTTGAATATGCTCCAGGCAATCCACTTGCCGACGCGAATGGTTACATATATAAGCCGAACGTAAATATTGTAGAGGAAATGGCAGATATGCTGTCCGCTTCCAAAGGTTATGAAACGAATGTACAAATTGCAGACACAACAAAACGTATCTTTAGACGAGTGTTGCAGTTAGGTCAAGGTCAATAGAGTTAGGTTAACGTTGTTAGTTATAGCGGAGATAATCAAGTGAATACATTAGACAGCAAACAAATTGGTTTAAATACAGACCTCTATTGGAAACCAGAGGCAGTAAAGATAGCGGATGGTACAGAGCAAAGCTTGAAACAAGAAGACTTCTTTGCCTTGCTAACCGAGCAGTTGGCTAATCAAGATCCAACAAAACCGGTTAACAATGACCAACTTGTTGCACAGATGACGTCATTTACAATGGCAGATGGCATTTCGCAGTTGAATACCAAATTTGGTGACTTTGCGGCTTCAATGACATCTAGCCAAGCGTTGCAAGCATCTAGTCTGATTGGGCAAAATGTACTGGTAACCGGCAACATCGGCCATATGTCCGAGCCTGGTCAAGGTGTGACTGGCGTTATTATTAACGAGGAAACATCGCAAGATACTAAAATTGCGATTCAAAATAGCCAAGGTGAAGTGGTACGTACGATGAATATCGGCACACTTGCAGCGGGCAATGTGCAGTTTAATTGGGATGGCACAGACCAAGACGGCAATCCATTGCCGGCAGGTGACTACGCCATTCAAGTTCAAGGCGATGTGCTTGGAGAACCAACATCTTTGCCAACAGCCATAAATCGACATGTTGATAGCGTTAGTCTTACTGGTGCTGGCCAAGGTGTTATTCTTAATTTAGATGGTGACGTTAGCATTAAGCTTGATGACGTTATCCAAATCGGTAATTAACAGGAGTTTTTCCCCATGTCATTTAATATTGCACTCAGTGGTGTCTCGGCCTCTCAAAAAGACTTAGACACAACAGCCAATAATATTGCAAACGTTAATACAGTTGGTTTTAAGGAGTCTCGTGCAGAATTCGGCGACGTTTATGCTGCCTCTTTGTTAGCGTCAGGTAAAACTAAAGTAGGTGACGGTGCTTTGACGCAAGAAGTTGCGCAGCAATTTTCTCAGGGTAGTTTAAGTTTCACCAACAACTCATTAGATTTAGCTATTACGGGCAACGGATTTTTCGCCACTATCCCAGAAATTACATCGCGTGACTTTTCCTTCACTCGCGCCGGTCAATTCAAATTAGACTCGAATAATTTTGTGGTTAACTCTTCTGGTGACAACTTGCTTGGTTTCCCTGTAAACAATGACGGAACATCTGCGTCTGTCGCCTTAAGTACAACGGTGCCTGTGCGCATTCCTGATTCATCGGGGTCACCACAGCAAACAACTGAAGTTGACGTTCGCTTTAACTTACCAGCAGGTGACCAAGCCAAAGTAGCCGCTGACTTTGACCCAACTGATCCATTAACATACAACGCGGCAACGTCGGTGACTATTTATGACTCGCTGGGCGATAGCCATGTTATGACTTACTACTTTATTAAGGACAACGATCCTGCGGTAGTCAACGAATGGTATGTTGCTACTGCAGTTGATGATCAATTGGTAGATGCAACAAACTCGGATGGTTCTGACTCTGACCCTACAACGGCGACAAATGCTGTTGGCGCGAATACGGGTAATGGTGTGTCAGCGGCTAAAATCTCATTTAGTGAAGGCGGTGACTTTATCGGTATTGAATCTGCGGATGGTTTAGCACAATTAAATTCTAAGTTTCAAACTGAAGCCTTAGGCGCAAACATCCTGAGCAACGGTTCTTCGCCGCTGCAACAGATTACGATCGATTTTAACCTCGATCGAAACAATGCAACACCCAATGAACCAACACAATTTGCGTCTGCATTTGAAGTAACGTCACTTGAGCAAGATGGTTTGCCAGTAGGGCGACTGACCGGCATCGATATTGGTGCTGATGGTTTAGTTCGTGCCACTTTCTCCAACGGAACATCAGAGCCTATTGTGCGTGTGGCACTGGTGCGCTTTTCAAATGAACAAGGCTTAACTCAACAAAGTGGAACGCAATGGAAAGAAAGTATTCTTTCTGGTGAAGCCCTAGCAGGTGAAGCAACAACGGGCACATTTGGTGACATTAACTCGTCGGCACTCGAACAAGCCAACGTTAACTTAACCACAGAACTGATTGACATGATCATCGCTCAGCGTAACTTCCAAGCCAACTCAAGAGCGCTTGAAGTCAACAACCAGCTCAACCAGACAATACTGAATATTCGATAAGCGCTAAACAAAACACCCAGCCGACATTACAGTCGGCTTTTTTGTGCGTGCGCGCAGCACGAGGCGCTTGGCTTGTGCATGTCGAGTTATTTTACAACTTTTAAGGTGAATTAGTGTTACATCAGACGGTACCTACACAGGCAGTTTTGGCTCAGGACTTATGTGGTCAGGCAAAGGAACATTTACATTTTCGAAAACGGCACCCTTAATTGATGTCCCGGTCCCGGCTACGATGTTCTTGTTCGCACCGGCACTACCAGGTCTATTCGCTTTACGTCGCAAAGCCCAAATAAACCTGTAATAAGTCACAAAAAAACCTTGGCATTGTCCTTGCAAACAAATTTGTATTCACATCTATTTACGTCAAAAAAGAGTCGAATACAATGGATAAAATGCTCTATATCGCTGCCAGTGGTGCCAAGCAAGACCTGCTAGCTACCGCGGTGCGCGCCAACAATTTGGCTAATGCCCAAACGAATGGCTTTAAAGCGCAGTTAGAACAAGCGCGAGCCATGCCTGCATACGGCGCTGGTTTGCCGTCTCGTGTGTTTAGCATGACCGAAAGCCCGACTAATAACTACGAAAGTGGACCGCTAATTACGACGGGTCGAGAACTTGACGTTGCCATCCAAGGCGAAGGTTGGTTTTCAGTGCAAACACCTAAGGGTGAAGAAGCTTATACGCGCAGTGGTAGTTTGACAATGACTGTCGATGGCGCGCTTCAAGACTCCAAAGGCAATTTGATTATGGGCGAAAACGGCCCCCTGTTTTTGCCGACGCCCGTGAGCAATATTACGGTCGGTAACGATGGTCGTATTACCGCTCGATTGCAAGGCGCGCCTGAAAATCAGATAGATGAAGTAGGGCGACTTAAACTCGTCAACCCGCCTATTGAAACAATGAAACAGCGCACAGACGGTTTGTTTGACCTTAAGGACGGCGGTATTGCGCCGCAAGATATTAGAGTGGGTGTGGGTTCTGGCATGGTCGAGGGCTCAAACGTAAATGCGGTAGAAGAGATGGTTAGTATGATCAGTTTGCAACGTCATTACGAAATGCAAGTCAAGTTGATGAAGAAAGCAGATCAAATGGTCACTAGCTCTAACACCTTACTCAGAATTCTTTAATAAATTAGTCAATAGGCGAAATATTTTTCGCGGAGATTTTTATGCACCCAGCACTATGGATAGCAAAGACAGGTTTAGATGCAGCACAAACTGATGTGTCTGTGGTTTCGAACAATTTGGCAAACGCCAGTACAATAGGCTTTAAGAAAGACCGTGCGGTTTTTGAAAGTTTGCTTTATCAAAACATTAATCAACCGGGCGGTCGCTCGTCAGCGGATACCGAATTACCTTCGGGTCTAATGTTAGGCGCAGGTTCAAAAGTAGTGGCTACCCAAAAAGCACATACTCAAGGTAATTTGCTGACCACCGAAAATGCATTGGACCTGTCTATTCAGGGTCGTGGTTTTTTTGAAATTCAACAACCTGACGGTAGCTTGGCTTATACACGTAATGGTCAATTTACCTTAAATGATCAGGGTAATATTGTGACGCCTGGTGCCGGTTTCGTGCTACAGCCTGTTATCACGCTTCCACAAGATGCACAGCAAGTGACTATTTCACAAGACGGTGAAGTGTCAGCGCAACTGCGGGGGCAAGCAACGCCACAAGTCTTAGGTCAGTTAAATCTTGCCGACTTTATCAACCCAGTGGGTTTGCAGCCCATCGGTCAAAACCTATATGTTGAAACCGCAGTTTCTGGGGCCCCTGTGCAAGGTGTACCTGGCTTAGAAGGGCTGGGTACATTGTCTCAAGGCACACTTGAAACCTCCAATGTGAATGTGACTGAAGAGCTTGTGAATCTAATTGAAAGCCAACGTTTGTATGAGATGAACTCAAAAGTTATTTCGTCAGTTGACCAAATGCTTGGTCAAGTCATACAGCAACTTTAGGAATATATTCATGAGATTATTTTCATCAATCGCACTCTGTATTACTGCCATTGTCAGCCTCACGGGTTGTGAGTCAACGGCGGTTAAACCGGTTACCGCGAATGACCCATATTATGCGCCGGCAGTGCCGACCATGACGCGAGATGAAATAGTTGAAGATGGCAGCTTATTCAATAAAGCCATGGCAAGTAGTTTGTATTCAGACGTCAAAGCGCGTCGTGTTGGCGACATTATTACCGTGCGATTAAGTGAAAACACCAATGCCTCAAAGTCAGCTGGAACAACCTCGAGTAAAGAATCGACGGTTGATATAAACCCGATTATTGGTTTAGGTGGCAACGTCATCAACATAGGTAAAGATAGTATCCAATTGGGCGTCGATTCTAGCAGTGACTTTTCAGGTGACGCACAAGCGAATCAGAGCAACAGTCTCACGGGTAATATTTCGGTGACAGTGGTTGAAGTGCTACCTAATCAAAATTTGATTATTCGTGGCGAAAAGTGGTTAACCCTTAATAACGGTGACGAATATATTCGCCTCACTGGTGTTATTCGCGCTGCTGATATATCGCCTACTAACCAAATTCAGTCAACCAAAATTGCTAATGCTCGCATTCAATATAGCGCCAAAGGCTCATTCTCTCAGTCTCAAGAAAAAGGCTGGTTAACTAAATTTTTCTCTTCAACGTGGTGGCCACTCTAGGATTTTATAATGAAGTTATTGTCTGTTTTTGTATCTGTTACAGTCATGCTAAGCCTGTTGTTGACGCCATTTAAATTGCAGGCGCAACGCATTAAAGATCTGGCGACCATTCAAGGCGTTCGCGCTAACCAATTGGTTGGCTATGGCTTAGTTGTTGGTCTTCCAGGAACGGGCGAAACGAGCCCTTTTACTGAGCAAAGTTTTAGAACCATGTTAGCTAATTTCGGTATTTCACTTGATGCGAATGTGAAACCCAAAATTAAGAACGTAGCGGCGGTAGTCGTGCATGCAACCTTGCCAGCATTCACAAAACCAGGGCAAACGATCGATGTGACCGTGTCCTCAGTTGGTGAAGCGTCGAGTTTGAATGGAGGCACTTTATTACGCACCTTTTTACGCGGCTTAGATGGCGAAATTTACTCCGTAGCTCAAGGCAGTTTGGTGGTCAGTGGGTTTGGAGCACAAGGTAATGATGGCTCAAGAATAGTGTCCAATACACCTACCGTAGGTCGTATAGCTAATGGTGCGATTGTGGAAAGAGCAATTCCCTCTGGCTTGATGCAAAATGATTACTTAACGCTTAATTTAAACACACCAGATTTCAGCACAGCTCAAGCATTAGCCGACGTTATTAATAGCCGCTTAGGTGCGGACGCATCAAGCGGCACAGCTATCGCGAAGCCAATGGATGCGGCATCTGTAAAAGTCATGGCTCCGCGTGACCGCAGTCAGCGAGTTGGTTTTTTAGCCACAATTGAAAATTTTGAGTTTCAACCGGCAGCTGCGCCAGCAAGAGTGGTTATTAACAGCCGAACAGGCACCATAGTTATTGGTCAAGACGTAAGGCTTTTGCCTGCTGCGATTACGCATGGCGGTCTGACGGTGACTATTTCTGAAAACATACAAGTCATTCAGCCCAATGCACTGGCAACTGGCAATACGGTCATTATCCCGCGATCTATCGTTGACGTGCAACTTGATGATAGTCGCATGTTTTTGTTTGACCCCGGCGTGAGTTTGGAAGAATTGGTGCGCGCAGTTAACGAAATTGGTGCTGCACCAGGTGACTTAATGGCAATACTTGAAGCGCTCCGACAAGCGGGTGCGTTACAAGGTGAATTGGTGATCATCTAATGGACTTAAGCTCTGTAACCAAGACTAAATTAGAGATGTCGCGCAACTATCATGATATGGGTAGTGTTAACAAATTGCGAGAAGCAGCTCAATCCGGCGATGAAGGCGCTTTGGAAGAGGCTGCCAAGCAGTTTGAGGCGATATTCGTACAAATGATGTTGAAGTCTATGCGTAAAGCACAAGATGCGCTGGCAGATAAAGACAGCCCTTTTAGCACGGAACAAGTTAAATTTTATCGTGAAATGCATGATAAACAAATCGCAACGGACTTAAGTGCGAATGGCAGCATAGGGCTTGCAGAAGTGATTATGCAACAGATGAATCCGGGTAACGGGGTTATGCCGGCAGGCGTGGTTCGCGCAGACGGCGATTTATCGGTACTCAATAGGCACAATGTTGCCGCAATTCAAAATGCACAAAACAGAGTCATGGGAAATAACAACGACAATGTCTCCCAAGGCGCATTCAAATCTGCTGCATTTGCCTCTCCAAAAGAATTTGTAGACGCCTTATATCCGCACGCGATTGAAGCAGCCAAAGCGCTCAATTTGGATCCTAAGGCGATGATTGCACAAGCAGCGGTTGAAACCGGATGGGGTAAAAGCCTGATCCATAAAAATGACGGTGAAAACAGTCACAACTTGTTTGGTATTAAAGCGGATAAACGTTGGGACGGAGAAAAAGCCACGGTTGATACCTTGGAGTTCGTTAACAACGTACCAGAAAAACAGCAGGCATCGTTTAGAAGCTATGGCTCGTTTACACACTCTATGGAGGATTATGTAGACTTTATTAAGTCAAACCCTCGTTACGAACAAGCGATCCAAAAAACCGAATCACCCAAAGACTATTTTAACGCTTTGCAGGAAGCGGGCTATGCAACCGATCCGCACTATGCTGAAAAAGTTATGGCGGTTCTCGATGGTAATATGTTGGGTGAGTTAATACCATGATCAAAACAGCAGACTTATTTTCAATAGCTAAAACGGGGGTTAATGCAAGTAGTCGCTTGCTAAACACAACCAGTAATAATATTGCCAATATCAATACCGAAGGCTATGTTCGCGAGCGCACGGAATTTAAAACCATGTCGACTGGCGGTGTTGATCAAGGCTTTACCGATCGCGTATTGAGCCAGTTTGCCATGAATCAGTTGCGCCGAGACACTACCAGTGTGGGCGAAGCTCAGGCGTTTTTTGAGGGTGCACGAAGTCTCGATAACGCATTAGCGAGTGAAGCCAACTCGATTTCGGGGGCGATCACGCGATTTTTCGCGTCAATTCAAACTGCAGCAGATGATCCGACCAATATAACCTCTCGCAGTTCTGTGTTAGGCCAAGCACAAGGTTTAGTTAATCGGGTTAATACCCTTGGTGATTTTATCTCGGTAAAAGAGAGTGAAGTTGAGCAGCAAATTAAAGACAGCGTGAACACATCAAATGCTTTAATTAAACAAATTGGTAACTTAAACAAAGCGATTCAAATTGTGGGTAACTCGAGTGATGTTGATACGCCATCAGCACTAATGAACGAGAGAGACTTAGCGATCCGTAAATTAGCTGAATATATGTCAGTTGAAACACGTCCAAGCCCAAATAGTGATTTAGGTCTAGTCGTAAATTTAACTTCTGGGGAATCGTTAGTATTAGCCGACGGCACATTTAACGTACTAGCAATTGGCGGCGAGCCTGATTTTACCAATTCCCAACTGAGATTGTCGACAAACTACGCACCACCAAAAAACAACACTACCTTGAATGTTCAAGAACAGAAACTAGGTGGCGCCTTAGGTGGCTTGTTTAGATATCGCGAAGAAATTTTAGAGCCTGCACAACGTGATTTAGGGAAACTGTCAGTTGCGTTAGCAGACTCGTTTAATGCCCAAAATCGACAAGGCATGGATCTTGATCAGCAATTGGGCGGTGATATTTTCAAAATCCCTGAATTTAGAGGTATTAATTACCCCGATAATGCTGATTTAAGTTTGGGTATTAAAGGGCGCTTCACGCCCGGTGCCGGTGGAGAAATAACAAATACTGACTATCGAGTTGAAGTGTTGAGCAGTCCATCCGGCTCACCACCAACATTCGATTTACAAGTGTCGGCATTAAATTCCGATGGCACGGCTCAGCTCGATGAAAGCGGTAATCCAATTATACAAACAACCACCGTTACAGCTGAGCAGGGAACTTATAATAAAATTATGGGTGGTATTGAAATTGAACTTTCTAGCGGCGCAGGTTACGCAGTCGGCGATGAATTTTTGTTTCAACCGTTGCGAACGGCAGCAAATGATCTACAACTTACCACCACGAGAGGTGAAGATTTAGCTTTCGCCAAGCCGCTGAGAGTTGACACTAATGCAGGTAATTTAGGTGATGCCACCATTCGTGCTGTCACGGTTAGCAATACCAATATTGATAATACATTGTCCAATTCGCAAGCGTCTGGGTTTAATGGTTCGGGCAATATCCAAAGTGCATCAGAATTACCTACAAGCGTTGGCGCTCCAGCCTCTGTTTTGTTTACCAGTGCTTCAGAATTTCAAGTACTAGATAACGCAGTGCCACCGAATATCATTTCTACGGTGACTGGGGTAACTGATTTAAATAATTTATTGCAGCAAGCAAAAGACAATGGCGCGGCGCCACCTTGGCCTGCCGACTTTGCTGCGCTGGATGATTATCCAGGCTACGATTTTAGCTTGGAAGGCATTCCCAAAGCGGGTGATTCTTTTGACATTAGTTTTAATACTAACGGCATAGCTGATAACAGAAATGCCGTTGATCTTGCGGGTTTACAACAAGAAGATGCCGTACGACAAAGCATTGGTAGTAGTGGTAACAAGGCCACGTTTAATGAAGCATATGCCAACATTGTTGGCAGTATTGGTGCGTTAACTGCCAATGGACAAATTGAATTAGAGGCATCCAAAATCTTAAAAACACAGTCTTCAGATTGGTTTGAATCTACTTCTGGGGTGAGCTTAGATGAAGAGGCTGCGAATCTTATTCAATTTCAACAATCATATGCAGCAGCAGCCAGAATATTGAGTACAGCACAAGAGTTGTTCGACACCATATTGAATGCAGTAAGGTAATAAATTATGCGTATAACAACAAATTTAATTTACAATCAAAACTTAAGAAGTATTGATACGAACCAAGGTAATTTGGTCGATATTCAGCAACAGTTGGCAACTGGTAAAAAATTACTACGCCCAAGTGATGACCCAGTGGGTGCAGCTCAAGTTATTCGCTTGACCGAAGAGTTGGACAAAATCACCCAATATCAACGCAATAATGATTTAACTTCAAGTGCACTTGAACAACAAGAAACTGCCCTTCGAAGTATCAATGATGTGGTTAATAGAGCACGCGTGCTCACTGTACAATCGGGAAACGGTATTTTAGCGGGACAAGATAGAAAAGCCATTGGTGCTGAAATTGAACAAATTCGTGATCAGGTTTTAGACTTAATGAATACCCGTAATGCCAGTGGTGATTATGTTTTCTCTGGCTATCAATCATCAAATCAAGCCTTTGAATTTAACCCCAGTGCGAGTGGCGATAAAGTCTCATTTTTAGGTGATGATGGTGAGAACCAAATACAAATTTCAGATAGCGTAACACTGCAAAGCACCTCGTCGGGTAAGTCTATTTTCCAAGAAGTATTTGCACGCCTCAACTTTGAAGTGACCGCGCAAAGTGCAGGAGTCTCAATTGAAACAGCAAAAATAGATGAGCAAGGCTCGTTTGATAATTTCCATAAGCAGAATTTTGATCCTGTGAATGCGGCTAATAATCAATATCGTTTTGACGTGCTGGCGGGTGATCAGGTCTCAGTCACTAACGTTGGGACTGGGAATATTGTGTCTACCCAAGCATTTCAGTCAGGGCAACCAGTGCGCTTTGCCGGTATGGAATTTAATTTCAGCGGCAGTACCGGCGATTCTTTAGAAATTAGTTTAAACAGACCAGAAAAGAAAAATTTAGCGGAAACGCTAAACGACCTGTTTATTGCACTGACGTCTGATTCAATATCTGAATCGGATTTTGTAAATACAATAGACAATACGCTGGTGGGTTTAGATAACGGTTTGGAAAAAATGTCGCTTGAAGTTTCGTCTATTGGTGCGCGATTGAATATTGCTCAGTCGATTAAAGAAGCCAATTTAGACAGCGAACTTTCGTTGCAGTCCGCACGTTCTAGCATTCAAGATGTCGATTTTGCAAAGGCTTCTACTGAGTTTGCAAAGCAAGAAACAGCTCTGGAAGCCGCATTTAAATCATTTCCCAGAGTCGTCAATTTGTCACTGTTTAATTATATTAATTAGCGTATCCAGGATTAACACGATCCAATTTACGTAATATACCAGGCCAAGCTAAGGAGCCGCCAGCAGAGCGGGTTACTTGTTTAGCTTGCGCTTGTATTCCAGCCAGAATTTGATCCGAAATTTTAATCATAGCTTGTCCCGTTGCTTGTGCTTTTAATTGGATCTCACATGCACGCTGCAGCAAAAACATCGCGGTAAATGCTTCGGCAACCGACGAGCCACAAGTAAGCAAACCATGATTGCGCAAAATCATAAACGAAGTATCACCTAAATCGGCAACCAGACGCACTTTTTCCTCAGGGTTTAACGCAATCCCTTCATATTCATGATAAGAGAGTGACGATAACGCAAAGAGTGATTGTTGACTGTAAGCTTGCAGTCCATCTTTGAGTGTCGATACAGCGATACCTTCGATAGTATGTAGGTGCATTACACATCTTGCATCATCGCGAGACTCATGCACGGCGCTATGAATAATAAAGCCTGCGGGATTAGTCTCATAGTCTGATTGCATGACCTTTTCGCCATTAATATCAACCTTTACCAGACTCGATGCGGTTACTTCGTCGAACATCATGCCATAAGGATTAATTAAAAAGTGATGTTCAGGGCCAGGAACGCGGGCTGAAATATGCGTAAAAACTAAATCATCCCAGCCGTAATAAGCTACGATCCTATATGCCGCTGCTAAGTCGACGCGAGCTTGCCATTCTTCTGCACTTACGTTTTGTTGCACTGAACTCATGATTTAACGCCTTTTAGTGTCATTTTTATCAACATCAGCTTAACAGTTGTTAGTTGAGTATCCAGAATTATATCCTCACTTTATTCGTCAACTATGCCAACGTATTCGCACACTATTTTCATTATTAGACGAAACCACTGGATTAGGGCTTAAAGAAAGACTAGCGAAACGCTTAACCATGCTATCAAACAACTGGGTTGAAATGGCTAACAGCCAAATTAATGACGTCGCAATTGAGCAGAATAAAGCGGTATCGTTTGATACCTTGCCGAATTACGCTGAATCTATACAAGAAGAGATCAAGATTTCGCAAGAGTCGCTGGCGAGTATGTTGAATGTTTCTAGGCAAACAATTAATAAGCTATTGCAAGAAATGAAAAATGAGCAATTGATTACTCTTCGGTATGGAAAAATCATGCTGACTAATCCGCGTGCTCTGCAACAGTTAGGGGAGCTTTGAAAACCTAACTATCGTTTTCAATTCCCCGTTACTGTAATTTTGTTTTTCATTACCACTACCAAAGTACTGAATAGCTTGTTTTTTGCTGCCGTGTTAGTGAAGTCAATTCAGTGTGCTGATATCGAGCCGCAATCATAAAGGAAGTTGCAGTGAGGGCCACTAAGCACGGACTAGCCAAATACACGGGTAGATCTTGCCATTGCCAATGCTCAAATGGAGCAACACTTTTGCCTAATTAAACGCCAACACCAATGAAGCGGGGTGGTCTGTAGCGCGACGAAAGCATAAAAGCAGATGATTATTTAAACGACTTAAGTCAGTGAAAGCATCATGATACTTTTTATTAGATATTTTTATTAGATATTTTTTTTAGCCAATTTATATTCATTTTAAATGCTCTTATCTCATTGTTTTTATTTGCTATTCTTGTCTTTTTTTATTGCTTTTGATTGTAGGGGCGGCAATTATTTGCCGCTAACATAGAAAAAAAGCATTTTTTAGCTAAAGGGAATTCAACGTTTGTCGATAAACCTTTACGAGAGAGCCAGTACATTAACTTATCATTTGGATGGTTATTGTTCTACAAGTAGTTATTAAACCACCGGAGTCACGTCCGGGGACCAGCAAGCCGCTGGACTGAGAGTGCAGGAGAGACATATGTCCTTGTTCGTAAATACAAATGCGTCGGCGTTGAATGCTCAACGTTCATTAATGAATTCATCAAACAGTTTGAACACCTCGTTCGAACGTTTATCTTCGGGTTTCCGTATTAACCGCGCTTCAGATGATGCTGCAGGTTTGCAAATTTCGGATCGTATGACTACGCAAATCAACGGCTTAAACCAAGCCGTTCGAAATGCGAACGATGCGATTTCATTGACGCAAACTGCTGAAGGTGCATTATCTGAAACCACAAGTTCTTTACAGAGGATCCGCCAGTTAGCAGTTCAATCACAGAATGGTATTAACTCTTCTGCTGATAGAACAGCGCTTCAAAAAGAAGTTTCTGCTCTAAAACTAGAGATATCAAGAATTTCGACCGACACCCAATTTAACAGTGTGAACTTGTTGGATAGTAACTTCTCTGCTGCTTTTTTAATAGGCGCCAACAGTGGACAAACAATTTCAGTTAACTTGTCAGGTGGTAACCTGGGTGGTATCAGCGGTTTCTCTACAGCGGGTCTAGGCATCGATGACTTATCGGTTTCAAGTTTCGGTGGCGCTTCTGCAGCTCTAGTGGCAATTGATGCGGCAATCTCTGGAATAGGTGGCGCAAGAGCCGACCTAGGTGCATTAACAAATCGGTTCCAATCAACAATCCGCAACTTGACTAATATTTCTGAGAACGTACAGGGTGCAAGATCCCAAATCCGTGACACAGATTTCGCAGCTGAGACGGCTGAGTTGACACGTAACCAGATTATTCAGCAGGCTAGTACAACCATACTATCACAGGCTAATCAGCGTCCTCAGGCCGCTCTTCAGCTTCTTGGTTAAGTCTAACTGACCCTACTGTTTGGGGAATGAAGCCAGGAGGTAGTATCTAGCGTCACCATCCAGACAGAAGAGAGTCCGCTCACTCTCGACACACAAAGAGCGATAGGCCAGGCATTGCCTGGCCGCTTATTTTTCTGCACTTTTATTTTTATATTTTATTTCACTAACCATTTGATATAATTAATAATTATCATTATCTATGTTACAAACTCCCCATTCTTTCAATATTATTTAGTTTTATTATTAAAGCTTTTTGCGTATCTGCACGATAAGTATTGTAAGCATGGAGATAACAACAATAAATACTCTGGCTAGGTATACAGTTCTTTATAAACGCAGCACTTAATAAACGCAGCACTTAATAAACAGCACTTAATAAACAGCACTTAATAAATGACGCGAAGCAACATGATGTTAAACGCCAAAGAGCGACAACACATGATTCAATGAAAGTCGAAAGACACGAAAACAATAATAATCATTGAGGCTGAAATATCGTCATGCTGAATGAGCAACAACCCAAAGAGGTTGGCCGTTCAACATGCATCAACCGTTAGGAGAAATATCATGAGTCTATTCGTTAATACGCATACGACTGCTGCTCATTCTGCAGGCATTAATATTCTCAGCGGCAATTTTTAGTTTATATTTTTAGTTAGCGAAAATTCAGGGCAATACATTGCCTCTGTAGCTCTAGGCTTTATGCATATAGCAATCTCAAAGGCTAAATAGAACTGCTAAATAGAACTGCTAAAAAGAACAGCTAAAAAGAACGGCTAAAAAGAACTGCAAATAAAAGACATTAAAAAAGATTGATAGGCACATTTGTGAAGAATAAGTGTGGGTGATAAACGCCAAAATACTGACTTACCTGAGAAATTAGGAATTTGCTGACTGACAGGAATGATGCCAGGAGGTAGTGAGAGGTATAGAGGTCTGGAACACCATATACCTGTCAGTCAGCAAGAGCTTTCGCTCTGTTACAGCAATTGCATCATCAGGCGAGTGACTGCTTGATGAAATAAGTCAGTCCATGACTTGATTTATGTAATGCACCAAGTGTGCCAAAAATGAAAAATGCGTATAAAAATAATAATAAATGCGCTTAATTATTAAAATTTACTATTTGAAAATCGTTAGGAGATTATCATGAGCTTATTCGTCAATACTAATGTGTCTGCATTGAATGCACAAAGACAATTACAAAGTACATCAACCAGTCTAAATACTTCTTTTGAAAGATTGTCTTCGGGCTTTCGGATCAATAGTGCAAAAGATGATGCTGCCGGTTTACAAATCGTAGACCGAATGACATCGCAAATTCAAGGTCTCGATCAGGCTGTGCGAAATGCCAACGATGGTATTTCATTATCACAGACCATTGAGGGAGCCTTACAGGAAACAACGAATGCTTTACAACGTATTCGTGTTTTGGCCATTCAGTCACAAAACGGTATTAACTCATCGGCTGACCGCGGAGCCCTACAAAAAGAGGTGTCAGCGCTAAAAGTCGAGATGAGCCGCGTTTCCACAACGACTCAGTTTGGTGGTGTTAACGTCCTTGATGGCAGCTTTTCATCCGCTTTTCTGGTCGGAGCAAATGCAGGGCAGACGATTAACGTTAATGTATCTCGACCTAATGGATTTGGTACTTTAGGTTTATTCGGAAGTGCTACGCTTAGTGTTGCAACGCCTGGTGATGCCTCAAGAGCACTAGCTCAGATTGATACTGCAATTGAGATTATTAATGGTAAGCGAGCTGATTTAGGTGCCGTGCAAAACCGTTTTCAGTCGACTATTCGTAATTTGTCCAATGTTTCTGAGAATGTGTCAGCAGCAAGGTCTCAAATAAGAGACACAGACTTTGCCAAGGAAACGTCTGAATTAACTCGCGCACAAATAATTCAGCAGGCAAGTACCACTATCTTAAGCCAGGCAAATCAGCGCCCTCAAGCGGCTTTAAGTTTACTTCAGGGTTAACAGAATTATCGACTAGAAGGTGATGCAGATGTTTGAATTACTTTGTTTACTGATGGTAAGTCGTTTGTTAGTTAGATTCGCATTGCGAGGCACTGCAATTTAAAGTAAAGCGGCAATCAATAGCCGAAACGGCAAATTAATGTCATTCAACGTTAACAAGTCAGATATTTATAAGAATTTAGTTAATTGGAAAGCGTTGAGAGGCTTATATTGCCACGGATGGCGGCCGACAGGCTAACTAGGAATTTGATAGAAGGACGCATCGATAAGCGCTAAGAGGGTAATAGACTTGCCAACCTGAAATAGAGAGCCTGAATTAGAAATTGCGACACGTATCAATTAAAATGCCGACTTACAAGACTGAGAGTATAGAAGTTTAGGTTGAGAGGCCAGTAACTTGTTCTACAATCCTGCAAGCCGACGAAACTGCTTTGCTCCACTCCTAACGTGAGCAAGTTGGTCGGGCCGCCCTATGGCTCGACCTTTTTTCCTTTCCTAATAGTTCAGTGCTGCAAGCTATTAGTTTTTACCTCGACAAGCTATATTAAGCATGTACCGTGCCAATGGCATAAAAAATCCACACAGATACTGTTGAGCACTCTTGCTAAAGTCTGTCTTTGTATCGTTTTTTATATTTAGTAAAGATGAAAAACGAGACATATGTACCTATAAACACGGGGATTTTAGTCAGTAGAAAGGCATTATCCCACTCTTTTGTAATGACGCTAAAGATAGCGACTAGCACGAAAACACCACTGAAAATCCCAAAAAGTGTCGATACCACTCCCCAAGTGACAGCCATATGAAAATACTTTTGTTTCGTGACCGTTTCATTTTTCAGCACATAATATGAATACAAACACAGACAACAAAAACCAACAATACTGAGTGAAATGAAATATTCCAATGAAATTTTATTCCTTAAGATAGTGCTTCTTGTGTGAAACTTGGGCTTTTAAACATTGAAAAGTAGTTATCTTTCAAGGGTTAAGTCAGTAATGATATTTTTTTAAAATAAACAGCTAAAGGTTCTACAGATTTTGCCGATACAGTCAGTAGAGGGGTAATCTACCGTTTTTTTGGTTTTGTGTCGAACCAGTTAAGCGACGAGGTTGCTAATTTGGCCTAGTGAACCAAGTTAGCATGAAAATAGTTTTGAAAAAGAGAGTCTAGCACTCACTCTTTTTTGATCGGAGGTATCATGTCAATTTTTGTAAACACCAATGTACCATCGCTTAATGCGCAAAGACAGCTAAGTGAAACAGAGCAAGCACTGAATAAGTCCTTTGAGCGATTGGCATCAGGATTTAGAATTAATAGCGCCGCAGATGATGCTGCGGGCTTACAAATTTCAGATCGTATGACAAGTCAAATACAAGGATTGAATCAAGCCGTAAGAAATTCTAACGACGCTATTTCTATGACCCAAACGGCTGAAGGTGCGTTAGCAGAAACCACAATGTCGTTGCAGCGGATCCGTCAATTAGCAGTGCAATCACAAAACGGTATTAATTCATCCTCTGACCGCGCGGCCTTACAAAAGGAAGTGTCAGCTTTAAAAACAGAAATTTCTCGAATTGCGACGGATACCAAATTTAATGATCTGAGTATTTTGGATGCGTCTTATTCTGCGGCGTTTTTAGTTGGTGCAAATAGTGGGCAAACGATCAGCGTCAATTTGTCCGCATCAAACATTGTTGGCGGCACTGGTTTTAGTGCCACAGGTTTGGGTATTGGCGCGTTGTCGGTCGCTACTTTTGATGATGCTTCTGCAGCATTGGTAAGTATTGATACCGCTATTTCTGCGGTAGGAGGCGTGCGATCGGACTTAGGTGCTGTGCAAAATCGTTTTCAATCAACTATCCGAAATTTGAGCAACATTGCTGAGAATTTAGCTGGCGCGAGAAGTCAAATTCGTGACACTGACTTCGCATCAGAAACCGCAGAGCTCACGCGAAATCAGATCATTCAGCAGGCATCAATTCTGGTGCTGACTCAGGCGAATCAAAGACCGCAAGCAGCGTTGTCTTTACTAGGTTAATTAAGAGGTTAATCACGAGGTTAATCAAGACGCTAATTAAGCGTCTTGTAAGTTGCGTTTACTGCCGGTTCACCCAGATATTGGTGTAACTGTTTTTCTCATTTGATATAAGGAATTAAAAATGGACACAATAATCCCGCAAGCTGGCAACAATGTTGCAAGTCAGTTAGTAAAGCCGTCAGGGTTGGCGGTGTTTGAACGTATTGATAAAGTCGAAGCAACGGATGAAATAAAGTCTCAGAATGCTAAAACTGATGCTAATATTGAGGCCAATGCAGAGCAAAATATAGCAGAAAAAATAGCTCAAACTACTCAAGCAAACGCTAGCGAGGCCGATAGATATCAACGAGAGGGAAGCGTTGTTGAACTTAATCAAGCGCTTTTAGACATTAGCGAGTTTCTGCAAAGTAGAAATACGAAACTAGCATTTTCAATAGATGAAGCGTCGGAAAGACCCGTAGTGACGGTCAAGGATACGGCATCTGGAGATGTTATACGGCAAATTCCTTCCGAGGAAGTGCTAAAATTTGCAGGGCGAATAAACGAATTACAGTCTGAATTTGGCAGTAGTGTTGGTATTCTACTAAAAGGGCAGGCTTAATTAATGAGGTAAAACATGGGTATTTCATCGTTAGGGGTCGGTTCAGGTTTAGATCTCGAAGGTCTGGTAACACAATTACTAGCGGCTGAGCGTGGACCAAAATCCGCTCGATTAGATGCTCGAGACGAAAGAATTGAGTCCGAGATTTCAAGTCTCGGACAAATAAAATCAAAACTATCTGAATTTAAAGATTCAGTAGACGAACTGCGCAAAGACCAAGCCCTTACTGGGCGCGAGCCTACCATACGCAATCCTTCTGAAGATACCGAACCATTCACAGCCAAAGCATCGAACAGTGCGTTAACAGGCGAGTATGCAATTACTGTTGAACGTTTGGCGAGCGGCAGTAGAATTGAATCCGCAGCAGCTGCCAATGGTGGTTTCGCTGCGTCAACTGACTCAGTGACAGGCACTGCTGGTTCACTTACCTTCAAGATTGGCGGCACAGGCGATACATTTTCAATTAATGTAACGGCGGGTGCAACGTTAGCTGAGCTTCGTGAACAAATTAATAATGCGCAAGATAATTTTGGTATTACCGCAAACATTATTAACACCGGTACCGCTGATGGTGGCGCTAAATTGATTTTTAGTTCAAAAATAACCGGCGAAGGTAACGACCTTTCTATAGTAAATGACAACGATATTACTGATCTTAATCGCATTGCCACAACTGATTCAGCTGAGACTGCCAGTTATTTAGTGCCCACGAAAACGGCACAAAACTCACAAGCTATTATTGACGGTATTACGGTACAGAGTGATAGCAATGAATTCAAAAATACAATTCAAAATGTGACGTTTACGGCAAAAGCGGTTTCAGAAAAAGATGCAAATGATGAGTTTCAGCCTTCAACATTGGTTATCGGTTTTGATGAGGAAGGCCTAGATGAAAAAATCAAAGAATTTGTCGAAAGCTATAATTCGCTTAACGATGAAATCCGCTCTTTGACAAAATACGGTGAATCAGACTTGGAAGACGATGGTGCATTAGCTGGCGACTTTACCGTTAGAGGTATTCAAGCAGGTTTAGGTAGTATTTTAAGTAGTTCTGTTTCTGCATCTGCATTGGGCGGCTTGTTTCAAATTGGTATCGAATTAACCAGTGAAGGCAAACTAGAAATTGGTAATAGTGACTTTGGCTTAGGTACTGGCGCGAGTCGTTTGAGCGATGCGCTTGAAAACAATTTTGACGAAGTATCAAAACTGTTTACCGCTGAAGATGGTATTGCCAATAAGCTATATGACTTTATCGACCAATACACTAAATCTAGCGGTATCTTAGCAGGGCGAGAGACCGCAGCGAAGGACCAGCGTGAACAGTTGTTGGACGACAGAGCGGCGTTTGAACTGCGCTTAGTCAGTTTTGAACAGACACTGCGTGGACGATATTTGAACTTAGACCAAACCGTAGCAAGATTACAACAATCAAGTTCAGCGTTATTAGCAAGCTTGTTTTAGCGCTTCAATTAAGACGTTTATTGCTATAAACAATTATTCTTAGCTGTGTTTCCATATTGAACAGCTTTACTATTTTATTCGGAGACAATACTGCATGGCGCTCAAAGGTATAAACGCATATAAAAAAGACAGCCTGAAACAGGATATTGCAAGCGCGGATCCGCATCGTTTAACGCTGATGTTGATGCAAGGAGCACTCGACCGCATGGCATATTCGAAGGGGTGTATGGAACGTAAAGACTTTGCTGGAAAGGCAGAACACCTGTCAAGAGTAAACGCGATTTTACTTAACTTAAGAGATACCTTGGATTTGGATGTTGGCGGTGATGTTGCACAAAATCTGTATGCACTATATGAGTTTATGATACGCCAGTTACAGGATGCTAACGTGCAAAACAACTTGCAGACAATAGATGAAGTGATTAATCTGCTACTACCAATAAAAAAGGCTTGGGCTAGTATTCCAGATGATGCAAAACAAGAGGCATACGAAATTCAACGTCGAAAAAGCCAATCAGTGTGATTAAAGACGACTATTTATCCCATGCGCTAACTCCTGAGGAGCTTAGCGCTATAAACCAATCAATTTGTGCGGTGCTTGCGACTGACCACGTCGATGATGAAGCACTGCGCAGGCTTGTGACTCAGCGTGACGAATTGATCCAGCGTCATCTCAATAACCTAAATGAAGCTGGGCGTGATCAATTCGCCAAAGCTGAATTGCCGATTAATATTAAACTCCATGCGACCGTGCAGTCGCTTTTTGCTGACTCACTATCTGAATTGAGTGGGTTGGTGCGTGGGCTAAAAGCAGTTAAAAAATATAAGTGATTAAGTCTAATTATGTTGAATGATATCCGTGTTCATATTCACTCAAACGAAGAAGTGCAGGAAGCAATTGAAGTACGATCTGCTGTTCATATAGAAAAAACGCACAAGCAAAATAAATCCGCTTTCTCTAAGCACATTCCAAGTTTAATTAATGAATTACATTCAATAAGCAGCAGTAATATTTCTATATTTTGTAATCAGAATGAAGAATACAATATTGTTGATTTTGGGCTTGGTAGAACACTTTATGGAGAGTCTCCACTAGCTGAAATTACGGAGCAGTGTCAGCAAATGCCGCAACACTCTGCTTACCTTTCTTTGGCCGGTACTTTATCACTAGCGCCTAATACTCGAGGAGACTGGGAGAGTGATGAGTTAGAAGATGTTTTGCAGGCGCATCAAGCGAATGCTAAATTTGTTGAGATCAAAGCCAAAAGGGCTGACGTGCTGGTTGTTCTAGGTTTAGGCTTGGGTCACCATATTGATTGGTTGATTGAGAATTGCTCAGCTAAGCACGTAATTATTTATGAACCTGAAGGACAATATTTTAAAAGTTCATGTTTGGTCAAAGACTGGCAAAGTGTGCTTGAAAAGGCAATGCAAACTGGAACCAGTTTGTACTTTCAAATAGGTCAAAATAGCGAAAAGGTAATTCAAGACTTATCTGAACTATCAGCTCAGGTTGAGGTGAAAGATGTAATGCTATTTCAACATTATTATGAGCCTACCTTTGACGCCGTTCTGCACGCGTTTCGAACGAAGTCGTGGCAAGAAATAAAAGACTCAAATTCGCCATTCGTTATTCAAGGTAAGTTCACTCAATATACGCCGCCTTGGTTGGATAGCCCAAATATTCACTCACTATCAGTAGTTTCTAAAGAGCAGTCACGATTTCAAACTAATTTAGCGGCTTTTCAAAAATACTATCCTAATATTCATAAAGAGTTTGCCAACTACAAACCACAAACATGGGCTGTAGTTGAAAATCAAATCAGTGAGATAAATTTATTTAACCGAGATAATGGCGCCTGCTTATATAGCAATAAACCAGCTGAAGATGGTCAAAACCACTACAAAAGCTTTGAGAAATTCCCAAACAAAGATGGACTTATTCTTGGCTATAAAGGTGAGAAGTTAAAACATTACTATCACTATCGATTGGTTAAAAAAACCGAACAATTGTTACTAAAAGCTGAAGATGAAGCTGGCTTCTTGCCTGATACGATTAAATCTCTAATCCTTTTTGGACTCGGTGCAGGCTATCAGTTAGAAAGTTTGTTTGAACATAAAGAGCTTGAGAAGCTGTTTATTTGCGAGCCCAATAGAGATTTTTTCTATGCATCTTTGTTCGCTATAGATTGGGCTAATATATTAGAGAAAGTAGACGAGTCGGGCGCTAATTTATATATTAATATTGGTGATGATGGTACTCATTTATTTCGCGATCTATTAAGTCAGTTTTATAATATTGGTCCTTATGTTCTCAGCCAAACTTTCTTTTACCAGGGCTATTACAACGCCTCTTTAAACGCATCTATTATGCAGTTGCGAGAGCAACTACAGATAGTGGTTGCGATGGGCGAGTATTTTGATCACGCTTGTTATGCGATTGAACATACCAAAGAAGCATTACGTAACAATATTCCGTTTTTGCGTGCCAAACCAAGTCAATATCTCAGCGACCAACAACGCGAATTGCCTATTATTTTTGTCGGCAATGGGCCATCGTTAGACTACAGCCTTGACACTATTCGAGAGCTGAAAGAGCGCGCTATTATTGTGTCTTGCGGTACGTCATTGCAAGCACTGCAGCGGAATAATATCATCCCCGACTTTCATGCCGAAATAGAGCTCAACCGTGCAACTTATGATTGGGCGTATCGAGTTGATGACCTTGAGTTCCTCAAGAAAATAACCTTATTAAGTTGCAATGGTATCCACCCCGATACGTGTAACTTATATAAAAACGTAAAGTTTGCGTTTAAAGAGGGAGAATCTGCGACGGTCTCGGCGCTTAACGTCATCGGTGCAGATAAGGCAGAGTCACTTGAATTTTCTTTTCCCACGGTTAGCAACTTCGCCATAAATTTGTTTTTAAAACTCGGTTTTAATCAGTTTTATTTGTTTGGCGTTGATATGGGGTTTGTGGATAACCAAAAACACCATTCATCGCAGTCAGGTTACTATACTCAGCAGGGTAAAGAGCTTTATAAATATACAGAAGAGAATAATACAGGGCTGCTAGTACCCGGCAATTTTCGTCCGGTGGTAAGCACAAAATACGAATTTAAACTGGCTAAAACGATCATTGAGCAAGCCTTAGCAGCGCATAAAATTGATTGCTACAATACAAGTGATGGTGCTCGAATAGAGGGGGCTACTGCGCTCAGTATTGATAATATTTTATTGATGAGTACACCTGAACAAAAGCAAGGTGTTTTGCAAAATATTGAGTCGTGTTTTTGTACATTACCTGCTGATAAATTCATTGATGACTTTGAAAGTAAATATGATAGCCAGTTAATTCTGGATGAAATTAGTCAACTACAAAACATGTTGCAGACCACAATTAGCAATCAAGATGATGTGTTCCTTATTATTGAGAAACAAAAGCAATTTTTATTTTATTCTTATAAAAAAGGCAACTCTTTGTTCTTCTATTATTTCTATGGGACCATGAATTACGTCAATTCCGTGCTAAGTAAAGCGGCGATGCACCAAGACGTCAATATTGCCGTGGACGTTGCGCAGCAGACTATAGTAACTTGGGATGACACCCTAAATGATGTCAAATTGTTATTGCAAAATACTAACAAATTGTTTGATACCTCTTCTAGTTTTCCAGTTATACGCGAGCGCCTCGTGTTAAGGAAACGAGATATTTGTCAAATATCCGTGAATACCTTTGAGCCACAGTTAAGTGACTTGGTGAGTGAATGTTTAAGCACGCTTGCTACTATTTACCCTATTACTTATTCGGTTCATACGGTCGGGCAAAGCCCCGCGAAATATTCAATAAGCTCAGCGAATAAAGAGCCCTCAGCGGGTAAAGAGCCCTCAGCGGGTAAAGAGCCCTCAGCGGGTAAAGAGCCCTCAGCGAATAAAGAGCCCTCAGCGAATAAAGAGCCCTCAGCGGGTCCAGATGCATCACCGAATAAAACAGGATCAGTTATATTATCAGTACGATCGAAACAGGACTGGCAAAGCGCAGCCGCATGTCTTGAGAAACACGATGAGCAAGCGCAGCAGCACAATTACGTTGGCAATGTACTTATTTGTTTGATGGGAGAATACCAATCTATCTGGTTTGAGCAAGTCGCGACCTATACGCATTTAGTGATTTCATTTCAGGTTTTACCACAAGTATTAGAGTTAAGTAGTACGGCAGATTATAAGCAAGGAAGGATCCCTTTCTCGCCTCTAAGCCTGCATCTTGAATCAGCAATAAAACATCTAAATGATACCGCAGACTACTCAATTTTTATTGAAAAATTGGATTTTTCAGATATTGGCTTAAAAAATGCATTGAAAATCAATGAAGCAGCTGAATTAAACAAGACGGACAATTTAGCCGGTCTTCAATATGAAGATGACGCATCTGAAAAGTCATCTAGTCAAGACACCAAGGTAAGTGATGCATTGACATCCTCGTTGAAAGTTTTATCAGAGGATGCAACAGCAGCGCATAAATATATTGAACGTAACATTGTAGAGCGTATCTCTGCACCCGCGTTCATTGATTACAAAACGTATATTGGAATACCTAGAAAGGGGCCACAGCTCAAGGCTAATACCACTGTTTGTGACTCTGCTAATTCTCGTGGTCTTAAGGTTAATAGACAATTTGACGCAGTAGAATTATTCCAAATCTGGCAAACACAAAGCGTTGTAGAATCTAATATTAGTGTCTACACAAAGGCAAAGTAATAATGTTTGATAACAAAACTATATTAATAACGGGTGGCACGGGGTCTTTCGGGCATCGTTATGTATCGCATATTTTAGCAAGCTACAAACCTAAAAAAGTGATTATTTACAGCCGGGATGAACTCAAGCAATATGAAATGCAGCAACTATTTTCTGACTCTTGTATGCGTTATTTTATTGGCGATGTTCGAGATGCGAGTCGCCTGCTTACTGCTATGCGAGGTGTAGACTACGTTATTCATGCTGCAGCGCTAAAGCAAGTTCCCGCGGCAGAGTACAATCCAAACGAATGCATTAAAACTAATATCAATGGTGCGCAAAACGTCATTGAAGCGTGTATTGAAGCTAAGGTACATCGCGTTATTGCGTTGTCTACTGACAAAGCTGCTAACCCTGTTAATTTGTATGGCGCCACAAAGTTGGCGTCAGATAAACTGTTTGTAGCCGCGAATAATATAGCTGGCGCCGATGGGCCAAGGTTTGCGGTAGTAAGATACGGCAATGTGGTTGCCTCAAGAGGCTCAGTTGTGCCGTTTTATCGCAATTTACTTACGCAGGGCAAAACAATCCTGCCGGTAACGCATCAAGAGATGACACGCTTTTGGATCACCCTAGATGAAGGCGTAGAATTCGTCCTCACCAATTTTAAAAGAATGCAGGGCGGAGAAATTTTTGTTCCTAAAATACCTTCCGTGCATATTTTAGATTTAGTCGAAGCAATGAGCGGTACTCGAGAATGTGAGCTTATCGGCATTAGACCAGGCGAAAAATTACACGAAGTAATGGTACCTGAAGAAATGGCACATCATTCCTTAGAGTTTGATGACCATTTTGTGATTACACCTTCTATCAAATTTTTCGATAAGACCATTGATTACTCAAAAAATAAATTGGGTGAAATAGGTAACAAGGTAAGTGAAAAATTTGAGTATCATTCTGGTACAAATCAACACTTTCTCAGCGTCGATGACTTAAAAGCGATGGATAAACAGACGCTATGATCCCCTATGGTAAACATGACATCAGCGGTGACGACATCGACGCAGTTGTTGATGTGTTGGAAAACCACTTCTTGACCCAGGGAAGTAAAGTGCCTGAGTTTGAACAAGCGCTTTGTGACTATACCAGTGCGCAATTTTGTACAGCGGTAAATAGTGCGACTTCCGGTTTACATGTTGCTTGTTTAGCTGCGGGCGTGACTCATGGGGATATTGTTTGGACGACTCCTAATTCCTTTGTGGCTTCCGCAAATTGTGCCCTTTACTGTTCTGCACAAATTGATTTTGTGGATATGGATGAGCACACTCGCAACATTGATATAATAAAACTAGGCACAAAACTAGCGCTTGCTAAACAAGCAGGCCAGTTGCCTAAAGCACTCGTGGTTGTTCATTTCGCCGGTTTTAGTTGTGACATGCAAGCAATTGCCAATTTACTCAGTGGTCTGGGCATCGTGTTAATTGAAGATGCCGCACATGGTTTAGGCGGCTCATATAAGGGCCGTAAAATTGGTAGCTGTGAATACTCTGATATAACGGTGTTGAGCTTTCACCCCGTAAAATCTATAACAACCGCCGAAGGTGGCGCAGTGTTAACTAATAATCCTGAACTAGCACAAGAGATCGTGTTGTTCGCTAAGCATGGAATTACCCGCGATCACGGTTTGTTTGATGCTGAGACAACAAAAATATCCTTAGCCGGCGATTGGTATTACCAACAACTTACATTAGGCTACAATTACCGATTAAGCGATATGCAAGCGGCACTGGGTATATCGCAGTTAAAGAAACTAGATGATTTCATCCTAGCTAGGCAACAAAAAGCGACTTTTTATATTCAAGCACTTGCTAATTTACCTCTTATTTTGCCACAGCGAACCAGCATTGATAATCAAAGTGCTTGGCATATATTCGTAGTTGAGCTAAAACCGCAAGGTGGCGATACTAATCGAGGGCAAACAAGAAAAGCCGTTTACCAGCAGTTAGTTGAGAAAGGTATTGGCGTAAACGTACATTATATTCCGATTCATTTGCATCCGTTTTATCAGCAGTTAGGCTTTGTGTACGGTGATTTCCCTTATGCTGAACGCTATTATGAACGCGCAATTACACTGCCCCTATATCCGAGCCTAACGGAGCAGCAGCAACAAGCTGTGGTTGATGCATTGACTGAGATATTAGTATGAACGTCGCTATTATTCCCGCTCGCGGCGGAAGTAAGCGCATCCCCAAAAAAAACATTAAAGAATTTGCAGGACGGCCACTTATCGCGTACTCAATTGAGGTGGCTAAGAAGTCGGGCGTCTTTGATCATATTATCGTTTCTACTGACGATACTGCGATTGCAAATATAGCCAAAGCATATGGCGCGCAAGTGCCATTTATGCGTCCCGAACACTTATCAGACGATACAACGGGCACGCGAGATGTGACTAATCATGCTATTGAATGGGTTAAAAAAAACATTGGCGATCCAACGTTTTGTTGCGCCATTTATGCCACCGCTCCCTTTTTGCAAGCTGAATATCTGCAACAAGGTTTGCAAGCACTGATTGATCAATCGGATAAAAGCTTTGCATATTCTGTCACCAGTTTTGCGTTTCCAATTCAAAGAGCGTTGTTGATGAAAGAAGATTATGCACTGCCAGCTTTTGAGCAAGATATTGCGAAGCGCTCGCAAGACCTGCCAGAAGCATATCATGATGCCGGACAGTTTTATTGGGGTAGAACCGACGATTATCTCTCCGCGAAGGCGATTTTTTCTGAATACGGTATTCCCATCATATTGCCGCGACACTTAGTACAAGATATTGATACCCCCGAGGATTGGTATCGAGCCGAACTGATGTATCAAGCTTATATGGCTAGACAACAAGATAATTCGAGGTAAGTGATATGCTTGTGACTAATGAAGCCGACTCTCGCAAAGAGAAAATATTGCTTATTCGCATGCTAGGGTTAGGTGATGTCACGTGCATTGGAGTGCCAAGTGTACGACATATAAAACGTAAACACCCGGGTGCTGAAGTGCATTTTTTAACCTACGCCGCCGGGTTTGAAGTGATGGCATTAGCTGAGCCGCAAGTGAAAACCTTTGGATTGAAAAAGGGTGAATGGCCAGAAGATATAATAAAGGCAATGGAAGTATTTTTAGGTCTTGCTGAAATCATTGTTGGTGAAGCTTATAGCAAAATAATTAATCTTGACACCTGGTTTATGCCTAGCTTTTTATCGCGTTTCTTAAAAGATGCAGGTGAGCCTGTTGAGGGTAATTATATTGGTATGTCAATTGCTGAGTTAATTACCCAATTTCAAAACCAAACATTGCCTGCTAGTTTTGTAAATGACCCTAGTCAATACCTGCAGAGTACCTGGTTTAGCATGATGAGATGGCATACTACGTGGTGGCAATCTGACTACTTGCCAGAGCGCGGTTATCCTGAATTTTATTTACGGACCTGCTGCGGGTGGCAAGATATCGATTTAGATATGCAAATACAAATCACGCAGGACAAGCAGATCGCCAAAAAGGGCAAACACAAAAAGGTGATAGCACTGGCAACTCAAGCGCGCACAGCAGAGCGCAGCTACACGCTAACAGAGCAATTAGAAAAAGCGCTTGAAGAGGCCGGATTCGAGGTTTGGTCAAAATTTGACGGTACTCAATCGATGCGTCAAACTTTAGCTATGTTGAAATCGAGTGATTTACTTATTTCTGTTCCATCAGCACCACAATGGCTGGCGATGGCGGTTGGCTGCCCTGTGATGATCATCAGCGGTAATGTTGATCCCCGTACCTTAATGCCAGACTATGCAACTGATATGTCAGATCAACCGGCAGAAGTACAAAGTTTAATTGAAGGTGTACAGAGTATTTTTGATGGCAGCGTCGATGCGAGTAACGAAAATAGCTTTTAGCGCGGGTTCGCACAAATCATATTTTATTAATGCATTTTAAAAAGCTCATAAGGTCAAATATATGTCCAGTAACACTACAATTCGAATAGGCAATGATGACCTTTTCTTCGATGTCGGTCCGAATCAAAAGCCGTTTATTATTGCTGAACTTAGCGGTAATCATGGGCAAAGCTTAACCCTAGCTAAAACAATGGTTGCAGAAGCAGCTAAAGCTGGGGCACATGCTATTAAGTTGCAAACTTACACCGCCGACAGTATGACACTTGATGTTGATTCTCCCGATTTTGTGATTAAGGAAAATGACAATTTGTGGGCAGGTGAAAAGCTTTTCAATTTATACGCCAAAGCATCAACTCCATATGAATGGCATGCTGAATTGTTCACCCTTGCTAATAGTCTTGGCATGCTCGCATTTAGTTCACCATTTGATGAAGATGCGGTTGATTTTTTGGCACAATTAAATGTGCCATGCTATAAAATTGCGTCATTTGAACTGACCGATATTCCTTTGATCAGAAAAGCTGCTGCGCAAGGTAAACCGCTTATTATGTCAACCGGTATGGCCAGTATTAGCGATATTGAAGAAGCACTAACGGCGGCGAAAAATGCAGGTTGTGAGGATATTATATTGCTTAAATGCACAAGCACTTATCCAGCGCTACCTGAAAATACAAACCTGGTGACCATTCCCAATATGCGCGCTACATTTAATTGCCAAGTTGGTTTATCAGATCACACTGCGGGTATTGGTGCGTCAGTTGCCAGTGTGGTTTACGGGGCTAGTGTGATTGAAAAACATTTTGTTTTATGCAGAGATGACGGTGGTGTCGATGCTGCTTTTTCACTTGAACCGAGCGAACTAGCTCAGTTAGTTATCGAGACAGCAAGAGCATCACAAGCCATTGGTAGCGTAACTTATGGCGGCAGCCAAGCTGAGGAAAAATCAAAACAGTATCGTCGTTCAATATACATTTGCAAAGATATAAAAGCGGGGGAAATATTGACTACTGAACATGTGAAAATTGTGCGACCAGCGCATGGCTTAGCGCCCAAACATTTAACCGCGGTTTTGGGCAGTGTTGCCTCCGTCTCGATGCCAAAAGGCACGCCATTGAGTTGGGCGAAAATTAATTCAGTGCAGTAAACAATCCTAATGCAGCTATTTTTCAGAGTAGAGGGTAATGAGCATATTGGGTTAGGGCACTTAATGCGTTGTTTTGCGCTGTCAAAAGCTGCGCAACAGGCTCAAATTGATGTTGTGTTTATATGCAACCAAACCAGTAAAAACTTTCTATTAAGTCGACATCAATGGCACGGTGACATTGTGGTTATTGATGACAGCCATTGGCATAAAAGTGTCACAGCTGATGCTATAATTGAGCGCAATAAGCGTGATGTTGAGTTTATTGCAACGTGCATGTCTCGCACTACCTCAGAACCATTATCTAATTATCAACAGATCCTTGTGCTTGATGGCTATCAATTTGATCATTCCTATCAACAGGCGTTAGCAACAGCCGGTATTTGCTTTGCCTACCTTGATGATATTAACTCGTTTGCACAAGCAAATCAGAAGCACGTAGCTGATATAGTAATTAATGGCGCAGCAGTAGCGCGGCAACTAGTTTATGAAAAGAATGCGCCAAATAGCCGACTGTGTTTAGGACCTCAGTACCTTTTATTACGCCCTGAATTTATTAACTTGCCGTTAATACCCATAGCAAATAGGCATTCATTACTACTTTGTTTTGGTGGCGGTGATGCCCAAAATCATACCCTGAGAATGCTTGGTGCATTGAGTCAGTTGAAGTTTCAGTATCCAGTTAAAGTGATCACTGGTGCAGCCTACAAATGCCAAAAGCAGCTGATAGAAAATATTCAAAAGGGTTGGCTAAATTACGATAATGTGAAGTATAAAATAAGTATGCCTATCCAATATATGCACGATGCTCAAGATATGGCTGAGATTATGTTGCACAGTCGTTTAAGTATCAGTGCGGCGGGTGGAACGCAATTCGAATTAATGCGCTGTTATACGCCGAGTGTCCTTGTGGTGGTCGCCGATAACCAAATGCCTGCGGCCACGCTGTCGGCGCAGCAAGGTTGGTGCAGTGCGGTCGATTGGCGACAGCAAGTTGATTATATCGGATTAGCAAAACAAGTCATTGCTAATTATGATGATACCGCGTGCTTAACGGTGAAGCAGAATAAAGCCTATGAATGCGTGCAAAAAGAAGCTTACTCGGGTGCTGATAATGTGTTAAATGTATTTAGTGATATGCTTAGATCACGAGCTTAATTATATACTGTACTAGGCTGTCACGCTCAATCACTTGAACAAAGTGCTAGCTAAGATAGAAAACTACGGTTCACGTTAACAGACTATTTATTCGATGACAGGAGGGACATAATTTGGCCAATCAACTACATTTAAGAGAGGCGAAATTAACCGATGTCGATCTGATTTTTGAGTGGTCTAATGATCAACTGGTTCGAGAACAATCATTTAACGCTGATATTATCGTTTATGAACCTCATTGCGACTGGTTCACGCATAAGTTGAATGATAAAAATTCTTTACTTTATATTCTTGAATCTGATAACAGGCCTGCCTCCTTTCTGCGTATTGATGTAAAAACGGATAATGCAACAATAGGTGTTTTAATCGCGCAACAATTTAGAGGGAAAGGGTTGGCAAGTGTGTCTATTAGCAAAGGTGTTGCTGACTATTTCAAGTTTAACAGCTTGCCCATCTTAGCATCTATAAAAAAACAAAATATAGCATCAATAAAATCATTTGAAAAAGCCGGTTTTAGCTATTTAAGAGATGCAGAAATCAATCAAATAGATAGTGTCGTATACCAAATTATTAAAGAATGAGATTCTTTTTAGGTATGGGCGATTTTTATACTATTACTTTTAACGCATCATGACGGCATTATCAATATTGAAACAACGATGTAACTAATCTAAGAAGCCCCACAAGCTTATCTATGGCTAAATTTAAATAAAATTAAAAAAAGTTAAAGATCTCCACTAAACTGCCGATACTAAGACAACGCTAACTGCGTTTTGATTTTGCAGAGTAGCCATTGTGAATATTAATTCTGTAGTTTTGCGTTTATTTCCCACTGTTTATCTCCCGCCGTTGATCGATCACTGTTTATCGTTCAATGTTTATACGTCACGGGTGGTAAATTGTAAAAACATGCCAAATACTATTAGTGAGCCGTAACAGAACGAGCAGCAACAGAGGCAATGATGATTAAGGTTGATAATAACAATACAGGTAGCCTGTTACAGCAAGTCCAGCAGAAACAGTCCAATTTGTTGGAAAAGCTTGCCGCAGGCAAACAAGTTAATAGCGCAGCTGATGACCCCGCAGCACAACTGATAATTGATCGATTAACGTCGCAAACCCAAGGTAGCCGTCAAGCAGTGTCTAATGCTTATGATGGGATCGCACTTGCGCAAGTTGCAGAATCAGGCTTAGCTAACATTTCTGATGATGCCAATCGCATTAGAGAACTTACAGTGCAAGCAGGTAACGGCGCCCTAAATGATGCAGATCGTCAAACTCTGCAAAGCGAAATTAGTGGACTACAAGAAAATATCAGTCTAACGGTCGAGCAAACTAACTTTGCTGGGAAGCCGCTATTGTCCGGCGGTCAAGATATCAGTTTCTTAGTAGGTAGCTCTTCAGGCAATAATATCGATGTTGAAACCAATAGCGTAACTGAATCGATAAACGACTTATTGAGTATTAATGTTACAAGTGAAGAATCACGCCAACAAGCCCTTGATATAGTTGATGCATCCTTAGAAACTATCGGCGGCTTTCGTGGTGATTTAGGGGCAACGCAAAATCAATTTGCAACTGCAGCTAGGGTGTTGTCTGAATCGACCATAAATACTCAAGCGGCTAGGAGTCGTATTCAGGACTTGGACTACGCCCGCGGAACCAGCGACTTAGCTGCTGCCCAAGTGCAAGGACAGGCATCTTTAACAGTGCAAGTTCAGGCCAATCAACAACAAAGCCAAGTGCAGGCGTTGTTAGGGTAAATATATAGTATGCTGATGTGTGTTTTGCGACATGTGATGGCGTTGTTTATTTGCCTATTTATTTACCTATTTATTAAGTTGTATCGTTAGTTAGGGTTATAAAATCGGCTGGGTCGCTTTTTTTTATGGCTTTACTTTATTTATCAGATACCATGTATGAAAATATAGTATAAATTAGACTCTCGTAATACCATTTTTATACCTATCAAGAAACAACCCCGCACTGAGGTAGCAATGAAGGAAATTCTGATTATCAGCGATAATGAACTTCGTAAAAATAATCTGAATGTAATACTGACTTTTATGGGTGAGGCTTCTAGCCATAGCGATTATAGTCAATGCATTAAGACGATTGAGGTACAAAACGATCTATTTGCTGTTCTTATCGATGGTGAACTTCCGGAGTTGGCGGAAGACGTAATTGAAAAATTTCCTTTGATCCCATTTATTAATATTGGCTTTCAATTAAGCAGCGACAAAAACTATCAGAATATGATGGGGTCATTATTTGAACCTATTACTCAGCCCACAATGCTCGAATTACTTAAAAAGTGTCAAGATTTTCGGCGTTTGAATATCCCTTCTTTGGGCGCGACTTCCGGTAAAACTCGCTTATTTAGAAGCTTGGTTGGCAACAGCGGCGGAATTAAAGAGGTTCGCGCTCTTATAGAGCAAGTGGCTCCTTCCGATGCGAACGTGCTTATATTAGGCGAATCAGGAACGGGCAAAGAGGTTATCGCTCGTAACATTCACTATATGTCGAATCGTCAAAAAGGCCCGTTTATTCCCATAAACTGTGGTGCGATCCCAGGCGAGCTATTAGAAAGTGAACTATTTGGTCATGAAAAAGGCGCATTTACGGGGGCTATAGGTTCGCGTAAAGGACGTTTCGAATTAGCCGAAGGCGGCACCTTATTTTTAGATGAAATTGGTGACATGCCACTGCAAATGCAAGTAAAATTGCTTCGTGTACTCCAAGAACGCATCTTTGAAAGAGTCGGTGGCACAAAAACAATTAACTGCGATGTCCGTATCGTTGCAGCAACGCATCGTAACTTGGAAGATATGATAGTCGAAAGCACTTTCAGAGAAGACTTATACTATCGCCTAAACGTTTTTCCTATTGAGAGCCCAGCATTGCGCGAACGCGCAGCAGACATTCCATTATTGTTACAAGAATTGGCGCACCGTTTAGAAAACAACAACGAAAACATGGTTAAATTTAACGATGACGCGATGCGATCGTTAATGTCACATGCATGGCCAGGCAATGTTAGAGAGTTATCAAATTTAGTTGAACGCTTGGCAATATTGTATCCTAAGAAATTAGTCGGAATTAAAGAACTGCCAATAAAGTATCAATATGGCAGTGCACCTATTGCCTTAAGTTCGCTATCTGAAGAACAGCAAGAGCGTGAAGTATTAACTGAACTTTTTACAAACCAAGGTGAAGAAACATCAGAAGCAAGCCAAGTCGGTGTATTAAGTACGGCATTACCCTCTGATGGTGTAAACCTAAAAGAATATTTATCTGACTTAGAAATTAACTTAATTTCACAAGCGTTAGAGCAGCAAGAATGGGTCGTTGCAAGAGCGGCCGATCAATTAGGCATGCGCAGAACAACCTTGGTTGAAAAAATGCGTAAATACGAAATAAGCCGTCAATAAGTCCTCAGAATTTACTGCCTTAGTCATTTTATTGACAGTGATTGAGGTGTTAAAGATCATAAAAAAACCATAAAAATCAATTATATAAATATTGGCATGCCTCGTGCATTACTTCAGTACACCCAGTAGTTTAGGTAGTCAGAGGATTATGTCGCAGTTAACTAACAATTTTTTCGTTATTGATCCACAAAATCAATTTTCATTTGGTTCACGTCAACGTGCAGTTTGTCAGCCTGTTAATTTAGAAAAACCGGTATCGATTAATAAAGTATGCGCACAAGCCATCGCAGAACCGCAAATAGTGGAAAGTGATGATACGGTTGAAGAACTGAAGAACAAAGCCAAACGACTTAATCATTTATTGGAGGTAATGCCAGCAGGCGTTATTGTACTGGACCAAAGAGGGCACATAAAGCAAGCTAATCAACAAGCCGTTGAATTACTCGGAGCGCCGCTTGAAAAAGAACTTTGGCGTGAAATTATTTTACGTTCATTTAAACCCCAAGCCGATGATGGCCATGAGGTCTCATTGCGTGATGGGCGTAAAGTAAAAATCTCCATTACGCCTTTAGTTGAAGAAAAAGGTCAACTTATTGTACTTACTGACCTCACCGAAACTCGCGAACTACAGAGTCGGATAAGCCATTTACAGCGTTTGTCATCTTTAGGCAAAATGGTCGCATCTTTAGCTCATCAAGTAAGAACGCCTTTATCCTCAGCGATGCTATATGCAGCCAATTTGCGTTCATTGAATTTGAAAAATGAGATGGCAAACCGCTTCACCACAAATTTACAAAATCGTTTAAAAGATCTAGAGAGCCAAGTAAATGACATGTTGTTGTTTGCGAAAAGTGGTGAGCAACAGATTGTGGCGCCACTAACCGTAACGCAAGTTTTGGTAAATAGTACCGAAGCCGTCGATGCGTTATTAGCGACTAAGTCAATTCATTTAGAAATCGACAATAAACCGTCACATCATCAGTTAATGGGAAATCAAACCGCATTAACCGGTGCGATTAGCAATTTACTTCACAATGCGATTGAAGTATCGCAAGAAGGTGATGTGATTGAAGTGATTACCGACATAGTTGAAGAAAACGGTGCACCATTTATTAGTATACAAATTAAGGATCAGGGTTGTGGTTTATCGGTCGCTCAAATAGACAGTATCTTTGAACCCTTCTTCACCACAAAAACACAAGGCACAGGATTAGGATTAGCTGTTGTTAAGTCGGTTGCAAAATCACATCAGGGTTTTGTTAGCGCAATTAATAACCCAGAAGGTAAGGGGGCTTGTTTTACATTACTATTGCCATGCATCGATCCTAAAATTCATTTTCAAACATACTCAACTGACTTACATCAAGGGGTAGCAATATGAGTAAGACCAAAATTCTAATAGTCGAAGACGATGACGGGCTTAGAGAAGCGCTTGTCGACACCCTACTATTGGGTGGTTATCAAGTTACTCCGGTCGATTGTGCTGAAAATGCGATGATCAAACTTGCCGATAATAATCAATTTGATTTGGTCGTAAGCGATATTCAAATGGGCGCAATGAGCGGACTCTCTTTACTCAAAAGTGTGAAAGCCAAATACCCCAAGCTCCCAGTATTGTTAATGACGGCATTTGCCAATATTGATGATGCTATCCAAGCCATGCGTGATGGAGCAACTGATTATTTATCAAAACCGTTTGCACCAGAGGTATTATTAAATTTAGTTGGGCGCTATGCACCATCACAAAAGGTAGAGTCAAAAACCCCCATTGTTGCTGACCCCTCAAGTATTCGTATGCTTGAATTGGCTAGAAAAGTAGCTAAATCAGAAGCGACGGTCATGGTATTAGGCCCGAGCGGTTCTGGTAAGGAAGTGTTGTCACGTTACATTCATGATCAGAGTTCACGCAGCCAATCGGTATTTGTTGCTATTAACTGTGCAGCGATCCCTGAAAATATGTTGGAAGCGACGTTATTCGGTTACGAGAAAGGCGCGTTTACCGGCGCAGTTCAAGCTTGTCCGGGTAAATTTGAACAAGCCCAAGGTGGCACGTTATTGCTAGACGAAATAACCGAAATGGATTTGGCGTTACAAGCTAAGATCTTGCGTGTATTGCAAGAAAGAGAAGTTGAAAGACTGGGTGGGCGTAAAACTATTTCGCTAAATGTCAGAGTAATTGCGACAAGCAATCGTGACTTAAAGCTAGCTGTTGACGATGGTAAATTTAGAGAAGATTTATATTATAGACTCAATGTGTTTCCAATTACATGGCAGCCACTGGCGCATCGCATTGGCGATATAATTCCATTGGCTAAACATATGGTTCAGCGTCATGCAGTTGCACAGGGCATCCCTGTGCCTGATATTACGATAGCAGCGCAGCATAAACTAATGCAACACACTTGGCCGGGGAATGTTAGAGAATTAGAGAACGTGATCCAACGGGCATTAATTTTGAGTGATAATGGCGAAATCGGTAATGAAGATTTAATGATTGAAGCTGCGCATAATGTTGAAAGAACAACATCGACTATGTTTACTTTAACGTCCCCTGATATTTCAAAAGATACTTCAGATTTTGATAATAACGTCGATAACAATTTATTAGGATCGGAACTTCGATTCCAAGAACATCAGATTATTTTGGACGCGTTACAAGCTTTTAATGGCAAGCGCAAAGACGTTGCTGAGAAGCTTGGGATAAGCCCCAGAACATTGCGTTACAAACTGGCTCGCATGCGTGAATCTGGTATTGAAGTGCCCAGCTAAATAAAGTGCCCAGCTAAATAAAGTGCCCAGCTAAATAAAGTGCTCAGCTAAATGAAGTGCTCAGCTAAATGAAGTGCTCAGCTAAATAAAGTGCTCAGCTAAATGAAGTGCCCAATATGCTTATTCATAAGCAGTACCGACAGGATGTCGATCCCTATTTGCCGCTATCCGTTAGCGGCATTTTTTTGTCACCTAAAAAGTAAGTTCCTCAAATAAATATATAACACATTGAATTTATTGAATTAAATAAACTGGCATTGTATTTGCTAAATTTAGTTTAGACGAAGTAATTTATTCAAAATAATGACACTAGAGGTTGTGTGATGGACATCAAAGCGAATTCTATCTACCAAGAAATGCAAGCGATGGTTGGTGATATAAAGCCAATCAAAATGGATGTGCCGGCAATTCAAGGTAATACATCTGCCAGCGACTTTTCCGACTTGCTTAGCCAAGCGGTTAACAATGTCAACGGCTTGCAAAAACAATCACGTGAGATGCAAACTGCATTTGACATGGGCGATCCCAATTTAAGTTTGGCGGACGTGATGATAGCTAAAGAAAAATCCGGTATTGCTTTTGAAGCAACAATGCAAGTGCGCAATAAAGTGCTTGAAGCCTACAAAACTATAATGAACATGCCTGTTTAAGGAAGTAACTCGTGGCTGAAGCAGCAAGTACAGAATTAGCACTCTCCAGTAGCCTTGATGGAATTGATGATTCGGTTGATAGCAGACCGACTCTCATGGATCAGTTAGGTACGACTGAAATGGTGCGTCAAATTACCTTAGTAGTCACGTTGGTTATTTGTATCGTTATTGCCATTTTTGTTTTTCTCTGGTCAAAAGAACCGTCTTTTCGTCCATTGGCACAAATGCCAACACAAGAATTAATTGAAACCCTCGATTTTTTTGATCAAAATGCAATTGAATACAAGTTAGAAGGGAATACGGTTTACGTTGTTGAATCGCAGTTTAATGACGCAAAATTTGGTATGGCGCGCCAAGGTATCAGTAGTGAAGCTTCACAGGGCACTGACATCATAATGCAAGACATGGGTTTTGGCGTAAGCCAACGTGTTGAAATGGAACGTTTGAAACACGCTCGCGAACAACAAATTGCACGCACTATTGAAGACATGAACTCAATAGCTAAAGCACGTGTGCTGCTGGCCTTGCCTAAAGAGAATGTATTCTCACGGCGTGAAAAGAAAGGCAGTGCAACGGTTGTTGTTACCGCTAGACGAGGTAATGTTGTTTCCGCTGAAGAAGTAAACTCTATTGTCGATATCGTTGCTTCTGCAGTACAAGGTATGGAGCCTAGTAAAGTCACTGTAACAGATAATAATGGTCGCCTATTAAATTCAGGTTCACAAGATGCAGGGACCTCGGCAGCGCGCAAAGAATACGAATTAGAGAAGAAACGAGAATCCGAATACATGGAAAAAATTGACTCCATTTTAATTCCCGTTTTAGGTTTAGGAAACTACACGGCACAAACCGATGTAACTATGGATTTTACGTTTGTTGAGCAAACTCAACGCCGCTTTAACCCGGATCTTCCTGCCATTCGAAGTGAAATGATTTCAGAACAAAATAATGTGGGCAATGTCATTGCCGGTATACCAGGAGCGCTATCAAATCAACCGCCTATGGATGCGACCATTCCTGAAAATGCTACTGGCGGGGGTAATGGTTCTCCTATACCTGGCAGCAACAGCAAAGAACAAACTCGTAACTATGAATTAGATACAACGATTAGTCATACTAAGCAGCAAACCGGTGTTATTCGTCGTTTGAGTGTGTCAGTCGCAGTGGACTATACATCGACTACAGCAGCTGATGGCACAGTTTCAAGTACGCCAGTGAGTCAAGAACAATTGCTAAGCATCCGTCGCTTGTTGCAAGGCGGCATCGGTTTTAACGTGACACGAGGTGATTCACTTGAAGTCGTCAGTATTCCATTCAACAAAGTCGAGATAGGTGAAATTCGAGAAACGCCGCTCTGGGAACAAGAGCGTTTTATGCCTATACTGAAGCTGATACTTGGCGCGCTGGTGATTATTATTTTAATATTCTTTGTCGTTCGCCCTATGCTTATGAAGCTTATTTTCCCAGAGAATAGTCTTTCAGATGACGAGTTTGACGAGTCAGATTTAGATTTGGGTGAGGATCCGTTGGCAATGCTAAACGATGAATTTGACGAAACGCAGATTGGCTTTGCCGCTGACGGTTCTCTAATGTTGCCCAATTTACGTAAAGACGAAGATGTGCTAAAAGCCGTACGTGCTCTCGTAGCTAACGAGCCTGAATTATCAGCGCAAGTAGTTCGCGGTTGGCTATTACAGGACGAATAAGGAGTAAAAATTATGGCTGAAGATGATAATGCAAAACCAGCAATGCCAAAGTACGACGTCAATAAATTAGACGGCGTAGAAAAAGCCTCTATATTACTATTGAGCTTATCGGAAGATGACGCTGCACAAATTCTAAAGTTTATGGAGCCGAAGCAAGTCCAGAAATTAGGCGCCGCTATGGCTGCCATGGATGACATGACACAGGACAAAATTACGTCTGTGCATACGCATTTTATTGAGGAAATTCAAAACTACTCAACGATTGGATTCAAGAGTCAAGACTTCGTGCGTGGCGCATTAATCTCAGCACTAGGCGAAGACAAAGCAGCTCACTTGCTAGATCAGATACTAACCGGTAGCAGTGCAAAAGGCCTAGAATCACTTAAATGGATGGATTCAAAGCAAGTTGCAACGATCATTCGTAACGAACACCCACAAATTCAAACCATTGTTATGTCTTATCTTGAGCCAGAGCAATCAGCCGAAATTTTGGCACAGTTTCCTGAAAAAGTAAGACTAGATTTATTAATGCGGGTCGCTAACCTTGAAGAAGTGCAACCAGCAGCATTACAAGAACTAAATGAAATTATGGAGAAACAGTTTGCTGGCCAAGCTGGTGCGCAAGCTGCGAAAATGGGTGGACTGAAGTCGGCCGCGAATATCATGAATTACCTCGATACTAATATTGAAGGCCAGTTAATGGATGCTATCCGCGAAACTGATGAAGAAATGAGTCAACAAATTCAAGATCTCATGTTCGTATTCGACAATCTTATTGATGTTGATGATAGAGGTATTCAAGCTATATTGCGTGAAAGTCAGCAAGAGACATTGATGAAAGCCATCAAAGGCGCAGATGAAGAATTGCGTAACAAAATTACGGGCAATATGTCTAAACGAGCCGCTGAAATGTTACTTGATGATATCGAAGCCATGGGACCTGTTCGATTAAGCGAAGTTGAAACGGCACAAAAAGAAATCTTGTCTATTGCACGTCGTTTGGCTGATGCCGGCGAAATCAATCTAGGCGGCGGCGGTGGTGAAGAATTCGTCTAATGAGTATTTCTAGTAGTAAGCCACCATCACAGTCAGTCAAAGTGACATCGGTCGACTCTTTTGACGATGCCAAAACTTGGGATTTACCGAGTATTAACTCTGACGTGCAAAGCAATGGAACCAATGCGTTTAACAAAGCACGTACTTGGAAATATGAACCACCAGAAATTGAAGAAGACTTAGTGCCGCTCACCGCAGAAGTTATCGAATCGATTCGCGCTGCGGCATACGATGAAGGTTTCGCGTTGGGTAAACAAGAAGGCTATGACACTGGTTTAGAGCAAGGCAAGCAAGCAGGTTTGGAACAGGGCACTGACGAAGGCAAAAAGCAAGGTTTAGCGGATGGCATGCTGGCGGGTCAAGAGCAAATGGACGAGTTAGCGCGGAGTTGGCAATCTATCATCGATCAAACTGCCAATCCTTTGGCTCAAGTTAATCAAGAACTTGAAAATGAACTGGTTATCCTTGCTGTTAACTTAGCTAAAGCGGTTATTAATGTAGAAGTAATCACGCAAAATGATGTGCTTTTGAGTGCGATAAGCGAAGGTATAAAAGTGCTTCCAATACAAGAAAGTCAGTATCAATTTCAAATGAATCCTGTCGATGTTGCTATGGTTAAGGGACACTTTGGCGATCAAGTAATCGCCGAAAACAACTGGAGACTAATCGAAAACCCGGCCATTGAGCGCGGCGGTTGTGAACTCAGCACACAAAGTAATGCGGTTGATATGTCAATTCAGCGCAGAACTGCCGACGTATTTACCCAATTTTTAAATGTCCAAGGATTACAGCATGACCCTCGCAATAGCTGATAAAATTAAGCAGTTGCAAGCGAAGATCCCAAAAGCGCCTGCGATCTCCTCAGGCAAGCTGATCAGAGGTGTTGGCTTAACCCTTGAGGCTGTTGGTTGCCAAGTACCCGTCGGCGGACGTTGTTTAGTACAAACAAGCCACGGACAAATTGAAGCTGAAGTGGTCGGTTTCTCTGGTGATGTTACCTATTTAATGCCCACTCAATCAGTCAAAGGAATTGTGCCCGGGTCGCGTGTACAACCTTTATCACATGAAAACGGCCTCGCTGTTGGTGATGAGTTATTAGGTCGCGTTATTGATGCAAATGGCGAACCCCTGGATGGCAAAGGCCCGATAAAATGTAAACAAAAAGCATCGTTAACACCGCCGCCAATAAATCCTTTAACACGCAAACCAGTTAATCAACCGCTTGATGTTGGCGTTAGGGCGATTAATACTATATTAACGGTGGGCAAAGGTCAGCGCATGGGTCTGTTTGCCGGCAGTGGCGTGGGTAAAAGTGTCTTAATGGGTATGATGACACGAGGCACAACAGCGGATGTTGTTGTGGTTGGCCTTATTGGTGAACGTGGCCGCGAAGTAAAAGAATTTATTCAAGATATTTTGACTGCAGAAGAACGAGAAAAAGCCGTGGTCGTTGCTGCACCCGCCGACACATCACCTCTAATGCGTCTTAAAGGATGCGAGGCTGCCGTGACCATTGCAGAATACTTTAGAGACCAAGGTAAAGATGTGTTGCTATTAGTTGATTCGCTTACAAGATACGCAATGGCACAACGTGAAATAGCCTTAGCAATAGGCGAACCGCCAGCAACTAAAGGCTACCCACCTTCGGTTTTTGCAAAATTACCGGCATTGGTGGAACGAGCTGGAAACGGCACAGAACAACAAGGCTCGATTACCGCATTTTATACGGTATTGACCGAAGGAGATGACTTGCAAGATCCGATCGCAGATGCAGCGCGCGCAATCTTAGATGGTCATATTGTATTGTCGCGTCGCTTAGCTGAATCGGGGCATTACCCTGCTATTGATATTGAAGCATCGATTAGCCGTGTTATGCCTCAAGTTGTTACTGAAGAACATTTACTTCAAGCGCGTAATATTAAACAAGTTTATTCAAACTATCAACAAAATAAAGACCTAATTAGTATTGGCGCATACGCGCGAGGCACCGACAACAGAATTGATTTATCGATAGCCGCTGAGCCCGCAATTAACGCATTTTTACAACAAAAAATGGGTCAAGTTATTTCGTTCGAACAGTGTGTTGAGTCAATGGGTACGCTAAGTGGTGGTTTAAATGCAGCCTCAGCACATGGACAAAACGCCCAGCAACCTCGGTAACGGGCAGAATCGATGAAGGATCACAATGAGTAACCTTAAACAATTACATATGGTTTCTGAAGTTGAAACTAAGAAAGAACAAAAATTGGCGCAAAACTACCAGTATGCTGCAAAGAACCTACAAGATAATCAGCAAAAATTGACTGGGCTTGAGCAATATCGCCTTGAGTACTTGCAACTCATTCAGCAAAAAGGACAACTTGGCGTTGAAGCTAAAAAACTGCATCAGCACCAATCTTTTGTTGCAAAGCTCGATCGAGCCTGTGAGCAACAAATCCAATTTGTAAGCCAAGCTGTTTTAGTTGCAGACCAACGTAAACGGCAGTGGCTTGAGCAACAAAAGCGTCGTAAAGCGATTGAAATGTTGATTGCTGGTAAAACAAAAGAAGCAATTGCGGTTGAAGCGCGCCAAGAACAACAGTTGTTTGACGAAATTGCGATTCAAAAATATGTCCGCCGTCCGCCTGTTCTACGCTAGTTGGTACAACCTTTGCAAACCATCCTATAACCACTTATTTTAATAATCTCAAGTTATTGTAATTGTTGATTAAATTTTAATAAAATCGAATTAAACGGTCAGGATGAAATTAGTATTATGCAACAATTTGCCACTACTCAAACAAGTATTGCCGCTAACAAACTGCCATTTGAAGATGTAAAACTGTCTTCATCGGTGCCTCGTGATACAAGTAGTTCATCATTCGACCGCAGCGCCCAAAACCGCAGCGCTCAAAACGGCAGCGCTCAAAACGGCAGCGCTCAAAACGGCAGCGCTCAAAAGAGTGCATTTGAAGAAGCCCTTGCGAGACAGGAACAATCGAGTAGTACTGCGGCACAAAATGTTCGCAATGACAAAAATAATGTTTCTCAGCGAGTAGCAGACGATGCCAGAAAGAATGAAGCCAAAGAGGCGAGGCAAGATAGTGTAGCGAGGGCAAGTGAACAAAACAGCACAAACCAACGCAATAGAGATGTGGCAGAAACGCGAGCTGCAACTAATGATGCCCAGCAAAATGAGTATGCCCAGCAAAAGGAGTATGCTCAGCAAAACAATAAAATTGCTAATGTAAATGCCAAACCGACTAACGATGAAGTAAAAGAACAACAGCAAGTTGATAGCAGTGGATCCAAGGATGACACTGAAATTACATTAAGTGCGATATCGGATGAAAAAATACCGGCTAAAAAGATTACTGATGACTTCGACTGGGTTGCGTTCGTGAACCAAGTTAAGGATCTATCTGCTTCTTCCGACTCTATTCCCAATGATTTATATATTGAAGATAAATCCTCAGCAATCGACATTTTTGCACAAACTATGGCTTCATTAAATTCAGACAATAACGCCGTGGTTACAACTAAACCAGTCGATGCAGATATTCTAAATGCAGGAGCTGATCCTGAGTTTTTAGAAATCAATTTGACGCAAGAAGAACTCGCTACATTAATCAATGCAGCGGGTGGCGACCCTGATGATCCGGCCAGCCTTAACAGTGAAGAGATGGCTGCGCTCGACGATGCAATCGCAAAATTATTAAATCAATTAGTCAAAAGCGAGGACAGCGACACTAGCGTAAAAGCAGAGCCTGAAGCTGCGGGTATCGCAAATGACGCTGACTTGTTAAAGGATTTACTGCAAGCGGCAACGATTGATACGTCGGACGAGCAAAAAGTACCGACAAAATCTGAGGTTGAGCTTGAACAAGCTAACAAGCCAATGGATAAGGTTATATTGACACAGGGTATTAAAGAAGCAGAAATAGCTGAAGTTGATTTTACAACAGAAAAAAGTGATGAGTATCTCGTACCAAAACCACTTGAATCGATTGATAGTAAAGCTGGATTTTTGGCTGACGTCGACGCTGAAGTTGTTAATGCGACATTATCTCAAGCGGCAAAGCCGGTGGTTGATAACAGCAACAAACCGGATGAATCATCTTTGTTTGTGCCAGTCGATAAAGTATCAACTAAAAAGCAAGCAAAGTTATTGGCAAAACTAAGCCCTGAAGCACAAAGCAGTGCGATTGATAACATCGCAACGCGAGTTGAATCAGCCATTTCGGAATTAAAAACAGAAGGCAAATCAACTGAATTTATTGCAGCCTTGCAGTCGGGCGTCAAAGAAATGAAAGAGCAGTTAAAGCAAGGCAGAGAGCCTGGTATTGATTTAAAAAGTTTAGTTACAGATGCGCTTGCTGCAGTTGACGTAAAAGTGAGCGGCAATACTGAAGTTGCATTGGATAAACAGCTCAATCAAGTCACCAATATGCTGGCAGCAGCTGCGTCGTTGAGTCAAAGCAATCAACAGCAAAATTATTTGAATACAGGGTTGAGCGAAGTTCAGGGTATTAAAGAGGTCGCGCAACAACAAATAGAAAGTACCCGACTTGTGCAGCAAACCACGACTAACGATAAAGGGATCAACATGTTTAAGCCTGAGGGCCAGCAACAGTTGACTGAAAAAGTACGTTGGATGGTTAATAGTCGAAATATAAGTGCTGAAATTAGGTTAGATCCGCCTGATTTAGGTGGTATGAATATCAAGGTTAATTTGTCAGGAGATTCGGCCTCAGTGAGTTTTGTTGTGCAGTCACAACATGCTCGTGATGCACTTGACCAAGCCGTCCCTAGATTACGAGAAATGCTCGAAGAACATGGTATTGAGTTAGGTCAGTCATCGGTTCAGCAAGAAAGTTCAGGCACTGATGGGCAAGCTGAGCAAGGCAGTTTAGCAAATAGTTCAAATGATTCGGACAATTTGGCACAACAATCGCAAGATGGAATTCAAGATACAAATAAAGATGGTTTTGCTGATGATAACGGCGCGATTGAACAGCATATTAGTGGCGGTAGAATAGGCGGCATTGATTATTATGCGTAGTAATAGCGCTAAATTGTATGAAAATGGCGTAAAAGAGATATAAAAGAGGCGTATAATAAGGGCAGGTTTTATTGACTACCAATTGTCACAATTCTGACAACAGCGTCAGTAACTTGTTGAATAGCCTGATTTACGGACAAGTACATCAGTATGAATATAAGAGAATAATGGCATGGCTGATAAAGAGTTAGAAATTGAAGAAGGCGGCAAAAAGAAAAGCAAATTAATGTTGATAATTATTATAGCCGTTGTTGTCTTACTTGGCGGTGGCGCAGGTGCTTATTTCTTTTTATTTAGTGGGGATGATAGCAACCCTACCGAGGCAGAAGGTGGTGCTGCAGATGCCGTAATTGAGAATGTTGCTGCATCTTCAGGGCAAGCCTTATATGTTGCGATGCCCCGACCTTTTACTTTCAATGCACCGGGCGTGGCTCGCGAACGTATTGTGCAGATTGAAGTACAACTTATGGTCAGAGGCGCAGCAAATGAGGACTTAGCAAAACGTCATATTCCAATGATTGAAGGCGCTTTGTTACAAGTATTCAGTGCATCTAATGCTGATGATCTGGTTACCGATGTTGGTAAAATCGAGTTGAAAGAACGCGCTACCGCACAAGTTCGCCAAGTGATGACAGAGCTAGAAAGCTCACCTGTAGTCGAGCAAGTTTTATTTACAGGTTTTGTTATTCAGTAGACGCAGACCAAGCTGCAAAAACCGTTGTAGTAATGGGGTAATTGCAGCATTAAGTGCAAGCGCTGTATCGACGGTTAGTTAATTAAGTTACTCGTTGTCGAGTAACCCAAAACGAGAATTAATGTGAGCGACTTATTATCACAAGACGAAATTGACGCGTTACTCCATGGCGTTGACGATGTTGAAGAAGAAGAAATCGAGGAGGTCGAAGATGATGGATCGGCCATGGAGTACGATTTTTCTTCTCAAGACCGCATTGTCCGTGGACGTATGCCAACACTGGAAATCGTGAATGAACGGTTTGCACGACACATGCGCGTAAGTTTATTTAATATGATGCGCCGTTCTGCAGAAGTGTCCATTAACGGCATCCAAATGATTAAGTTCGGTGAGTATATTCACACCTTGTTTGTTCCTACTAGCTTGAATATGGTGCGTTTTCGTCCACTCAAGGGAACGGGCTTAATTACAATGGAAGCGAGACTAGTTTTCATTATGGTTGACAACTTCTTTGGTGGAGACGGACGTTATCATGCAAAAATTGAAGGTAGAGAATTTACGCCAACGGAGCGACGTATCATTCAGATGCTACTTAAACTGATTTTTGAGGATTATAAAGAAGCGTGGGGACCCGTCATGGATGTGTCCTTTGAGTATCTAGATTCAGAAGTAAACCCGGCGATGGCGAATATTGTCAGTCCAACTGAGGTTGTGGTAATTAGCTCGTTTCACATTGAGCTCGATGGCGGTGGCGGCGATTTCCATATTTCATTGCCATATTCAATGCTTGAGCCTATTCGTGAATTGCTAGATGCAGGCGTTCAAAACGATAAAGAAGATACTGATTTCAGATGGAGTAAAGCGCTGCGTGATGAAATTATGGATGTTCAAGTAGGCTTAACAACCCATTTACTTGATATGACTCTAACACTAGAGCGCATCATGAATTTTGAGAAAGGTGACATTATTCCAATTGAGATGCCTGAGACAGTGACCGTGTTGATTGAAGATTTACCCACATTCAGGGCTAAATTGGGTAAGTCTCGAGATAATATTGCATTAAAAATTACAGAAAAAATTCCAAGGCCAACGTCGGTGAAATCTGAACTCCAGCTATTGACTCGAAATGGCAAAGTAATAGACAACGACGCTGAATTACAAGTGTTAGAAGAAGATTTATAAAAGATAGGAAAATATTATGAGTGAAGATGGCGAAGGCTTAGATGATTGGGAAGCAGCAATGGCTGAACAAGCAGATGCGGAAGCAGGCGAGGGTGAGGGCGGTGATCCGCAAGATGACATCGATGCCATTATGAACGAACAATCTGCGGGTGGCGGCGCTCAGCCTGCAGAATTTGACGAGTTAAAAGAAGATGCACCTATTTCAGTTGCAGAAAAGAAAAAACTCGACACCATATTAGATATCCCTGTCACGATTTCAATGGAAGTTGGACGCAGTGTCATAAGTATCCGAAATTTACTGCAATTGAACCAAGGTTCAGTGGTCGAATTAGACCGAGTTGCAGGCGAACCTCTAGATGTTTTAGTAAATGGCACGTTGATTGCTCATGGAGAAGTAGTAGTCATCAACGATAAATTTGGGATTCGGTTAACGGATGTTATTAGTCAAGTCGAGAGAATTAAAAAACTTAGATAGAAACCTATATAAAACAAGTGGTTACACTCTGTTCTTGTTTTTATTTAGTAGCGTGATAAACGCGGAGGCTTCGGCCTCCAGCCCTCAAACACTGCAGAACCCCTCATCTATACTGTCAATTTTTCTGAGCCTTTTACTGGTAGTCGCCATTATTTTTGCGCTCGCATTCATTGCGCGTCGGTTTAATGTCACTCAAGCAGGAAATGGTCAATTAAAAGTGATTGCGTCGATGGCAGCGGGAGCCAAAGAAAAAATCATGGTTGTCGATGTCGGCGGCGAACAGTTTTTAATTGGCGTTACAGCGCACAACATTAATCAGTTGGGTAAGCTAGATAATCCTATTGCAACGCCAAGCACCAGCAGAATTGCCGGACAACCAGCAAGCTTGGCATTCAAAGATAAGTTGGTAAAAGCGATGGCTGAAACCATGATCGGCGCAAAAAAGGAAAAAGCACATGATTAATAATATGTTTTCCTTATCATTTATTGCCAAACTTACTCTGTTGATAACACTCAGTATTGTTTTTAGTGCCAGTGCTATCGCTGAGCAGGGTATTCAAGCGATTACAGTAACCACTACCGATGCGGGTAATCAAGAATATTCGATGACTTTGCAAGCATTGTTCATCATGACCGCATTGAGTTTAATTCCAGCCTTTATCATGATGATGACGTCTTTTACACGAATTATTGTTGTACTGTCAATTTTACGTCAAGCAATTGGTCTTCAACAATCTCCCTCAAATCAAATTTTGATTGGTGTTAGTTTATTTTTGTCAATGTTCATTATGGCGCCTGTATTTGACGAGATTAATGTAAAAGCGTTGGAGCCTTATTTAAGCGAAGAATTGACGTCAAAAGAAGCGTTTAATATTGCAAAGGAACCGATGCGTGCCTTTATGTTGTCACAAACGAGGGTAAAAGACTTAGAGACATTTGTTCAAATCGGTGGTTACGAGGGCCTGTATGACGATCCTGCTGATGTACCGTTGACGGTTTTAATTCCTGCATTTGTTACCAGTGAGCTAAAAACCGCATTCCAAATTGGCTTTATGTTATTTATTCCCTTTTTGATCCTTGATTTGGTAGTGGCATCAATATTGATGGCTATGGGTATGATGATGTTATCGCCGATGATTGTGTCATTGCCATTTAAGTTAATGCTATTTGTTTTGGTTGACGGTTGGAACCTGATATTTGGTACCTTAGCCACTAGTTTCGGCATGGGAGTTTGACCTAATGAGTCCTGAGGTTTTTGTTGAAATTTTACGTGAAGCTATGCTGGTTGTCATTATGCTGGTAACAGCAGTCATTTTGCCCGGTTTGATCATTGGTTTGGTCGTCGCTGTTTTCCAAGCAGCGACTTCCATCAACGAGCAAACCATGAGTTTTCTTCCGCGCTTGGTGGTCACCTTATTGGCAGTGAGTTGGCTTGGCAGTTGGCTGGTGCAAAAGATGATGGATTTCTTCTTTGAGATTGTTTATCGCATTCCGATGGCAGTAGGCTAGATAGATGGAAATACTAGAGTCAACAATTACTAATTTTTTAGCAGACTACCTGTTGCCATTTATGCGCATATCGGGTTTGTTTTCTGCAATGGTAGGAATAAGTGCGAAAACCATACCTACGCCAATTAGAACATTGTTGGCGGTGTTGTTGACCTTCATGATTGTGCCTAATGTCCCCCCTGTTCCTGTTGATGACTTGGTGAATTTACAGACTTTTTTGTTGGGTATTAAGCAATTAATTATTGGCATTGTGATTGGCTTTATTTCTATGATGGTGTTGAATACGTTTGTCCTGGCAGGCCAAATTATTGCGATGCAAACCGGTTTAGGTTTTGCTTCTATTGTCGATCCAATTAATGGTATTAGCGTGCCAGCAGTCGGCCAGTTTTATCTTATTTTGGCAACGCTTTTGTTTTGGACTTTCGATGGTCACTTAGCCATGATCCAGATGATTGTGATGAGCTTTAAAGCCTTTCCTATTGACTCACCTTGGTGGACAGGAGAACAGTTCCGTTTAGTTGCACACTGGGCTGGATGGATGTTTATTTCAGCGGTTACCATGTCACTAGCGCCTATCGTTTCGCTCTTAATTGTAAACTTAGCATTTGGTGTTATGACCAAAGCGGCACCGCAGTTAAATATATTCAGTTTGGGTTTTTCAATCGCTCAAATTACCGGCTTGGTTATTATTTACATTACCTTGAGTAACCAAGTCTATCACTTTGAGCAACAATGGCAGCGAGCGCAAGAGTTTATGTGCAAGCTATTATTGACCTGTTAACGCTATTTAGGATGATAAGAAATGGCTGATGACTCGTACGAAAAAACCGAGGAACCCACACCCAAAAAACTCGAAGATGCCAGAGAAAAAGGGCAGGTTGCTCGATCCAAGGAATTGTCCACCGCGTTGGTCTTAATTTCCAGTGCCATCGCTTTCTTTTTTGTTGGAAGCTATATCGCAAAAGCGATGTTTGATGTTATGAAACGCTCTTTTACGCTCTCGCGTGATGAAACGTATGACACAGTGCATATGTTTCAAATATTAGAGATGTCAGTATCAGAATCCAGTTTGCCAGTGTTGATGTTCATGATTATTTCAATGATAGGCGGCATCTACGGAAGTATTGCTCTGGGCGGATACAACTTTTCATGGAAATCTGCAGGACCTAAAGCTAACCGGTTAAGCCCGTTAGAGGGCTTTAAGAGAATGTTCGGGGTGAATGCGTTGGTCGAGTTAATTAAAGGTGTTGCTAAAGTCGTCGTGATTGGGTTTATGGCTTACATGGCGTTATATATTTTTAGAGATGAAGCTCTACATCTTGACATGGAGTTGTATCCGTTAAATTTATTCCATGCTCTGAATATGATTGAATGGGCATTTTTACTATTATGCTGCGGTATGATCCCCATCGCCTTAATTGACGTTCCATATCAGAGCTTCAAGCATAATAAAGAAATGAAAATGACGATGCAGGAAGTTAAAGACGAACGTAAGAATTCTGAAGGTGACCCGCAAGTCAAAGGTCGTATTAGAAGGCTACAGTATCAAGCATCAGCTAATCGTATGATGCAAGCAGTGCCAGAGGCTGATGTTATTGTTACCAACCCGACGCACTTTTCGGTGGCAATAAAATACGAGCAAAATGGTGATCGTGCACCGGTGATGGTAGCGAAAGGGGCTGATGAACTCGCCATGCATATTCGTAAAATCGCAAATGCGCATGATATTCCTATTATTGAATCTCCTATGTTGGCGCGTGCTATTTTCTACAGTACTGAACCGGATAATGAAATTCCGGCGAAACTTTTTATGGCAGTCGCTCAAGTACTTGCCTATGTGTATCAAATGAAAGCATATAGGAAAGGCAAAGCAACGCGACCGAAGGCTCTGAAGAAGAACCTACCGATACCACCAGAACTGCGTCGGTAATCTGCAGGGTCGGCGTCGATATGGTGTTTTTTATTTTTTAAAGCTATTGGATCGACAACTTGCTTAAAAAACGAAAGGCAATATACTTGGTACCAATAAATATAAAAAAACTCAAGTATTGACGGTTGATATACTTATCACGGATGCAAGCTTTCGACGCTGCTTGCTAATTATATATTTAATTTTGAAACTGAATTAGGTATGCATTTAATGTTATTAACAACAAAGAGTTTGCGTTGTTGCCTTGTAGCTATGTTGTTTTTTGGATTTATTTCTAGCTTTTCAGTTGCGGGTAGTAACCCAGCAAAATTTCACTTACCTACAATCAAGAAGTATAGTGTCAGTGATGGCCTTTCTCAGACCACCGTCTATGACATAGCGCAAGACAATAATGGCTATATCTGGTTGGCAACACAATCAGGTATCGATAAATTTGACGGTTACACGTTTACCCATTTCGGACCCAGTAGAGGCTTAAAAAAAGGTCTCTCCAGTTCACTTGTTCACTCCCTTGAAATACATCCAAACACTGGCGATCTTTGGATAGGCACAATTAATGGTCTCGATGTTTTGCGTGCAAGCGACCAAATATTTGAAAGTATCGAACTGCGTAATCACCAAGGAGAATTGGATAAAGACATACGAACTATTTTGGTTGACCAACAAGATAATGTATTTGTTGGCACTGTAAAAGCATTGTATTTGCAAAAGAGCGGTCAAGCCGGATTTTTACCTATTTCAATGCCAAATCAATCAAATACTATCTACGACATTATTTCCCAGAAGAATCAAAGGTTATTAGTCGCCACTAGTAACGGCATCTTAAGCTACGATATACAAACGGGACTTTGGCGAGATGAGCTGCTACCCCGCATTGAAGCCACCGCGATTAAAATCGATAGCGCTGGATACTTGTGGGTAGGGACGGCTGGTCAGGGCGTTTTTCGGGCTGAGACTCGCGGCAATAGTTTTTTGAATGTTATTAATATAGCGGCAAAAGATGGCTTATCTGATAACGTTGTTAACGACATTGAGCAAATGGCAGATGGCTCAGTCTGGGTTGCAACAACCAACGGAGCGTCAATATTCTCCGATCCCAATGAGCTAACCTTTACTAATATATCAAGTTCGTCAACCCCCCATAATTCAATAATTTCAGATGCCATAATTACCTTGTTCAACACTGCATCTGGCTTGATATTATTTGGCACCAGTACGGAAGGGTTTGGGGTTCTCGATACTAATTCTACTATGTTTACAAATCTTGGATTGGAGCAAGGACAGTTTTACTATTTCGTTGCTAAACAAGCAGATGATACCTTGTGGTTATCAACCAAATCGGGTGTGCTAAAGTTGAATACGGATTATTCTGTTGAAGGTCCTTGGAAATATGAAAAAGACAGTCAGTCTGCGACAAAAATGCGTTCGTTGGTTTTTGATGAAAAAAATCAAAGTGTGTGGGTAGCATCAAAGCTAGGGCTTGGGAGAATAGCACCTGAAAGTAAGGTCATTGAAGATGTTGCCTTGCGCGACACTGCCATTTACTCAATTAAAATCGGGCCGAATGGAAATCTTTGGCTTGGGTCCGAATTTCAGGGCTTGCTGGTATTGGACGTCAACACTCACAAAATAATACAAAACTATGACATGCCGATGGCCACTTACATTCTACCAATTTCGACGGATGAACTCTGGGCCGCTACTGTTGATGGTCTTTTTCTGATTAATCCTGAGACTAATGAGGTCAGGAAATTTGTCAACCAAGCTAATAATCAAGGCAGTCTTGTGCACAACGTCGTTACTTGGATTTCAAAGCGTGATGAAACCAGCTTTTATGTGGGTACCCTAGGGCATGGTTTGTCGCTGTTGGAGTTAGGTGTCGGTAATACTGATCCAAAATTTACGCGCTTATTTTCGAATGAAAAACTATCTAATTCATCTATAGGGAGTGTGGTAAACGACAATCTGGGTTACCTTTGGATAGCAACAGAGAAATACATTTTTAGGGCTAATATTGAGTCTGGTAATGTTGATATGTTTGATGAGAATGAAGGGGTCAACTCCACTGGATATTACATTGGTGCTACTGCGACAAAAGACGATGGAACTATCGTCTTTGTCGGTGATGAGGGCGTGACATACTTCCAGCCTAAAGATATTAAAAAGTCAGATTCAATGCCTGCTCTTCAATTTACCAGCGTTTCCATTCTAAATGGAAAAGACAGCCATGGCATTAAAGAAAAGTATGGCAAATTTATAAGTCTAGCTGATTCGGTTATTAAGGTGGTTTTGTCACCCGATGATATTTTACTGAAAATTGAATTTGCAGCGCTTGAGTTTGCTAGCCCTCAAAGTATCGAATATGCCTATCGACTCATTGGTTTTGATGATCGTTGGCAATATTTAGATAGCAAAAATAGAGCGGTGACTTACACTAACTTAGACTCAGGTAGCTATATATTAGAGGTTAAATCCACTAACCGTTATGGTTTATGGAATGACAAACCGCAACGCATGCCCATTTTAGTGACACCACCCTGGTGGCAAACCATATGGGCTATCATTGTCTTTGGTATTGTCGCTCTACTGACTGTTTTTTCGGTATTTAGATGGCGTACTTATGCATTGCATAAACGCTCCGTGATGCTGTATCAAAACGTACAAGAAAAAACCCTTGAATTGCAGCTCGCTAACGAGCAACTAAGATTGCTGACTACGTTAGACCCTCTCACTCAAGTGTATAACCGTCGTGGCTTTACCGATGCGGTTGGGAAAGAATTCTCAAAGTATAAGAGAAACAACGAATTGTTTTCCATCATTTTGATAGATATTGATTTTTTCAAACGGATTAATGATGAGCATGGTCATGAAGCCGGTGATCAGGTTCTGAGCAAATTTGCTGATATCCTTTCACAATGTACCCGAGATTACGATATCTTGGCGCGTTGGGGTGGTGAAGAGTTCATTGTGTTGCTGCCTAATACTCAACTCAAAGATGCGATTAATATTGCGAACAAGTATCGCCAAATTATTCGCAAGGAAAAATTCATGGTTGCTAACACGTCAATTAGAGTGTCATTGACCGCGGGTGTGGCGAATATTCAAGACTATGCATCTATTGATGAATGTATAAAGCGCGCGGATAATCTTTTATATGAGGGTAAAAACTTAGGTAGAGACCAAGTATTGCCGATGCTTTAACTTTTTTAAGGCATCTGAGCGAATTGGCACAATAGTTGTAGTACGTCCAGTATTATTACTTAGCTGTCAAAAGTCTGTTGTATGCAATTAACTTCCGCTTTTCAAAGTATAGATAAATCACAATTAAAGAATATCGCCGGTGGTATGGGCGCGCCAATCGTGGTTTTAGCTATTATGGGCATGGTTATCCTGCCCATGCCGGCAATCTTATTGGATGTGCTTTTCAGTTTCAATATTGCGTTGTCACTGGTTATTATTTTGGTCTCAGTATTAACTAAACGGCCTATCGATTTTGGCATATTTCCACTGGTTCTGTTAATCGCTACCGTTCTGCGTTTGGCGCTTAACGTGGCCTCTACGCGAATTGTGCTGTTGGACGGGCATGAAGGTGGAGACGCGGCAGGCAAAGTAATACAATCGTTTGGTGAAGTTGTTATTGGTGGCAATTACGTTGTCGGTGTCGTCGTATTTGCGATCTTGCTTATCATCAACTTTAAAGTGGTTACAGCAGGAGCAGGTCGTATTTCTGAAGTAAGCGCCAGATTTACGTTGGACGCAATGCCCGGTAAGCAAATGGCGATTGATGCTGATTTGAATGCAGGCTACATCGACTCAGACCAAGCTCGAACGCGAAGAGAAGAAATCACCGCTGAAGCTGATTTCTATGGTTCGATGGACGGTGCATCAAAATTTGTAAAAGGGGACGCGATCGCGGGCCTTTTCATTATGCTAATCAATATTGTTGGTGGTCTTTTTGTTGGCATGTATCAACATGATTTAGATTTTTCTACTGCCATGGAAGTTTATATTATTCTTACCATTGGTGACGGTTTGGTGGCGCAAATCCCATCGTTACTACTGTCTGTCGCCACCGCAATTATCGTGACTCGCGAAAATGATTCGCAAGAAATGGGTCATGAAATTCGAGAGCAATTAGCCAATCGCAAAGCACTTTATATTACTTCAGGAATATTATTTATAATGGGTGTTGTACCAGGAATGCCCCACGTGGCCTTCCTAGGTTTTTCGACTGCTGTTTTCGCATACGCTTTCTTTAGAGACAAAATGAAAGCCAAGGAAGCGCAAGAAAAATCACTGGTGGAAGCAATGCCAGATGTGAACAAAGGACCAAGTGAAATGAAAGAACTTGGTTGGGATGATGTTCAACATGTTGACACTATTGGTTTAGAAGTTGGCTACCGTCTCATTCCACTTGTGGATAAGTCGCAGGGTGGTGAACTATTGACGCGAATTAAAGGTGTGCGTAAAAAACTGTCGCAAGAACTCGGCTTTCTTATCCCCCCTGTACATATTCGCGATAATTTAGACTTTTCACCAAATGCGTACTCTATTTCAATGATGGGTGTGTCAATCGGTGATGCTGAGATCAGTCACGATAACGAGCTTGCGATTAATCCGGGCCAAGTATTCGGCGAGCTTTCAGGCACTAAGACAAAGGATCCTGCTTTTGGGCTAGATGCGGTGTGGATCAAAGCTAATCAACGCGAACACGCGCAAACGTTGGGTTATACGGTTGTTGATTCAGCTACTGTCGTGGCGACACACTTGAGTCAGTTATTGACAACCAATGCTTATCAATTATTGGGACATGAAGAAGTGCAGCAACTTCTCGATATGCTTGAGAAGACTAATCCGAAGTTAGTTGAGGGACTGGTGCCTGATATTTTGTCACTAAGTACCATGGTTAAAGTATTACAAACCTTATTATATGAAGGTGTACCGATTAGGGATATGCGGACTATTTGTCAAACACTCTGTGAGTATGGACCGAAGAGCCAAGACCCCGATGTATTGGTGTCTGCATTGCGTATTGCGTTGAAGCGTTTGATTGTGCAAGACATTACCTCGGGCGGTGATGAAATACCCGTTATTACATTAGCTCCAGACTTGGAACAAATGTTGCATAAGTCATTACAGGCAGGTGGTGAAGATGGCGCTGGAATAGAGCCAGGCCTTGCAGAAAAGATTCAGCAATCATTAACTGAGGCAAGTCAGCAACAAGAACTCGCTGGCGAACCATCAGTGTTATTAACATCAGGGATGCTACGTCCGGTGTTATCAAGATTCTTAAAACACGCTGTTGTAGGTTTACATGTGTTGTCTTATCAAGAGATACCAGACGACAAACAAATAAAAATAGTGTCATCAGTCGGTCAATAAACTGACGCATTACATACACTAACGAGGGCATCATGAAAATTAGACGTTTTTTTGGCAAAGATATGCGTGAAGCGCTCAAGCAAGTTAAAGACGAGCTTGGCGGCGATGCAGTTATTATGTCTAATAAAAAAGTAGCAGATGGCGTCGAGCTGGTCGCAGCAGTTGATAAAGAGACCGAGATGACAAAACCAGCACCAACCATTAGCTTGGGTAAAAAAGCAAAAAATACGCCCACGTTAAGTGAAATAATCGGTGATGATGGACCTGATAGTCTCAAAGCACTGTTGGAAAAACAGCATGCGGGTCAACTTGGTGAAGAAGGTAGTGTTGGTTTTACTAGTGTGCAACATGCAAATGCAGCGCATACACAACAACGAAATAATGGTTCGAGTCAATATGTACCAGCTCCAAGTCAACATCATCCTCGTGTTAGTCAGGCATATGCTGATTCGCAGCAAGCAGAAAAACGTCTTCGTGAAGCTGAGCTAAGCCACCAATATGTCAGAACGCCGGTGCATAAACCGATTGACGATTTTCCAATAAAACAAGATTTTTCTGATAGTCAAGCATCTGATTTATTCAGTCAAGACAATAAGTTACCTTCCAGTGACGGGCTTGAATTAATTAAATCAGAACTTGCTTCGATTCGTAATGTTTTACAATATCAAGTCAATGGCTTAAGTGACGAAAAAAATAAACGTAAAAACCCAACGCATTATTTTCTGGGTAATAAGTTGTTAGGTATGGGCATTAGTGAAAAGCTCTGTGCACAACTAATAAGCTTTCTTCCACCCCAAGCATCTGAGACAGAAGGCTGGGATTATTTACTTAATCTCATCTCAAACCGTTTGCATATAGGTGGTAATGATATATTACAGCAATCAGGTATTGTTGCACTAGTTGGCGCAACGGGCACAGGTAAAACCACAACAGTGGCTAAACTAGCGGCTAAATATGCGCAAAAATTTGGTGCAAATGAAGTTGCTATGATCACCGTTGATACATATCGAATTGCGGCTTTTGAGCAATTGGCGACATATGGGAAAATTATTGGCTGTACTGTGAAAAAAGCGCAGACTTCTGAAGAGTTAGCCCATATACTTTATCAATTAAGACATAAAAAATTAGTCTTGATTGATACGGCTGGTTTCAGTCAGCGTGATGCTCGTTTAGTGACGCAGCTCAATGACTACGAGAAAGAAACGACTGCTAATATTAAAAAATATTTAGTGTTACCTGCAGGTGCGCAGTATCAAGTGTTACATCAAACCATACAGGCGTATAAGAATATAAACCTAACGGGTTGTATTTTTAGTAAATTAGATGAGTGTTATAGCCTTGGCGAAGCACTTAGCGTAGTGATTGAAAACGACCTTAGACTAAGCTACGTAACGGATGGACAGAGAGTGCCAGAAGACATAAAACTTGCAGATGCAAAAAATTTAATAATGGTCGCGTCAAAACTTTATAAAAAGTATGCTTTGGCGCATACTAATGCAACAAGCTTTGACGCGGGTGTCAGAGCCGTATGATAGAAGATCAAGCGAGTAGCTTAAGAAAAATGAATCAGTCCAAATTAATTAAGGTCATGGCAGTCACTGGCGGTAAGGGTGGCGTAGGTAAAACTAATGTGTCTTTAAATTTAGCTATATCCTTGGCCAAACAAGGAAAACGTGTGTTGGTACTTGATGCTGATTTAGGCCTAGCAAATTGTGACGTTTTACTTGGATTGCGTGTAGATAAAAATTTATCACATGTGCTTCGAGGTGAATGCACCTTGGACGACATTTTAGTCACCGGTCCGCATGGCGTTAAAATTGCGCCAGCCACATCAGGCTCGCAGTCAATGGCCGAACTAGGCTCAACAGAACATGCAGGCCTGATAAGAGCCTTTAGCGAGTTGCGCACTGATATTGAAGTGCTGATTGTTGATACGGCAGCGGGTATCTCCGACATGGTCATGAGTTTTTCTCGCGCAGCGCAAGACGTGCTTGTGGTTGTGTGTGATGAACCTACATCGTTGACCGATGCTTATGCATTGATAAAAATTCTGAACCGTGAACATGGCGTTTTTAAGTTTAAGATTATCGCTAATATGGTTCGCAGTGAAAAAGAAGGGAAAGAACTCTTTAGTAAGCTTTCCAAGGTGACAGGGCGATTTTTGGATGTTGCATTAGAGTTGGTGGGTATTATTCCATTTGACGAAAACATTCGTAAATCAGTACGCAAACAAGCTGCGATCGTTGATGCATATCCATCATCGCCTGCGGCATTGGCGATCACTAGCTTAGCTCAAAAATCCATGACATGGCCTATTCCGGAGCAACCGGGCGGACATTTGGAATTTTTTATTGAGCAGTTAGTATCGAGAAACGAGTAGGTAACTAATTAGTGAGTAACAAAGTGGCTGTCTATCAACAACAAATTGATAAAAACCAATTGGTCGAGCGACATGCTCCTTTGGTTAAAAGAATCGCTCACCATCTTATAGCAAGGTTGCCAGCAAGTGTCCTCGTGGACGACTTGATTCAAGCAGGGATGATTGGTTTGCTTGAAGCAGCAAAAAACTTTGATGGTTCTAAGGGCGCAAGTTTTGAGACCTTTGCTGGTATTCGCATTCGCGGTTCTATGCTCGATGAAATTCGAAAAGGTGACTGGACTCCGCGTTCGGTGCATAAGAATAGTCGCGCAATAACGCAAGCTATTTCTCAAGTAGAAAAAGCCACAGGCCGCGACGCACGAGATATAGATGTAGCTGAAAGGCTACAAGTATCAGTGCAAGAATACCACCAAATGTTAAATGAAGTGAACGCGGGTAAGCTTGTTGGAATTGAGGATCTTGGCGTAAGCGAAGACGTTCTTACAACAGACGCAACAAAAGGTGAAAACAGTCCTTTTGAAAATATGGTGCAAGGATCATTTCAGAAAGCGCTAGCACGGGCGATAACAACATTACCAGAGCGAGAGGCGATAGTGCTCTCACTCTATTATGATGAAGAACTAAATTTGCGCGAAATTGGCGAAGTGCTCGAGGTAAGTGAATCTCGAGTGAGTCAAATTCATAGTCAAGCGATGTTAAAGTTAAAGTCGAAAATGCAGTCTTGGCGAACAGCCGACTGAGTTTTTTGCTTTTTTTATAGTTAATTTGTACCTCAGCGGAGGCAGTTTTGAATAAAAATATGAAAATCCTAGTTGTTGATGATTTTTCAACCATGAGGCGTATCATTAAGAATTTGTTAAAAGACCTCGGCTTTACTAGCATTCAAGAGGCTGACGACGGCAATACTGCGTTGCCGATGCTTTTGCAAGGTGATTTCGATTTTGTTGTGACAGATTGGAATATGCCTGGCATGCAAGGCATTGACCTCTTACGTGCTATTCGGGCCAATGATAACTTAAAGCACTTGCCTGTTTTAATGGTAACAGCGGAAGCGAAAAAAGAGCAAATCGTTGCCGCGGCTCAAGCCGGCGTGAATGGTTATGTCGTTAAACCGTTCACAGCAGCGACACTGCAAGAAAAACTTGAAAAGATTTTTCAGCGTCTCGGTTAACAGCGATATTTCTTAATGGGGTAACGTTGGATGACAACGACAGAGAGAGACTTAGTTTCGCTAGATGAAGCGAAGCTACTAGTAGAATATCTAGAAAAAGGTGATCGCGAGCAAGCGAATGCGCTTGTCGATACAATCACGATGAGAGAGTCAACTGAGCTTTTTTCTGAAGTAGGAAAATTGACCCGCCAGTTACATGACTCACTTAATAACTTCCAAGTGGATGAGCGGATTGCGAATTTAATGCAAGATGAGATCCCCGACGCTCGAGCACGACTTATATACGTTATAGAAGAAACAGAAAAAGCAGCGAACACCACCATGGACGCTGTCGAAGCAAGTATGCCTATTGCTGAAGGTTTGAATCAGCGGATCACTAGCATTATGCCCGAATGGCAGAAATTAATGGGCCGCCAAATTGAATTAGGTGAGTTTAAGGACCTGTGTCACAAACTCGATAAACTGCTATCCGATGCAGCCATTGATGCTGATGCACTAAATACCTTGCTTACTGAAATATTGATGGCCCAGGGCTATCAGGATTTAACTGGGCAGGTAATTCGTCGCGTCATTGAGTTGGTTAAAGAAGTTGAAGATAGCCTTGTTTCGATGCTAACAGCATTTGGCGATGTTGCAGAATTGACACTAATTGAAGATAATCCTCAAACTTCTAAGAAAAAGACCGATATAGTAAAGGCCGAAGGGCCAATTATCGATGCAGATACTCGCGACGACGTAGTTAGTGGACAAGACGACGTTGATGATTTGCTGTCAAGTTTAGGGTTTTAGGGGAGCCGACGAATGTCGTTTGAGTTTGACGAGGAAATAATGCAAGATTTCCTGGTGGAAGCCGGAGAAATACTTGAACAACTCCAAGAACAACTTGTTGATCTAGAAAATAGGCCTGAAGATACTGAGTTACTTAACGCAATATTTCGGGGTTATCACACGGTCAAAGGGGGTGCGGGGTTTTTAGCATTAACCGAGCTCGTTAATATCTGCCATGGTGCAGAAAACGTCTTTGATGCTATGCGCAATGGTCAGCGCACACTAACGCCAGAACTAATGGATGTTATTCTGCAAGCAACTGATGTTGTGGTTGATATGTTTGAAAAGGTGAAACTAAGAGAGCCTCTCGAAGCGGCACCAGCCGACCTTATTGCTGTTTTGCATAAATTAAGTAAGCCAGAGACTGCCGACGAACACATTTTCTCACTAGAGCCGGTGTCACCCGCTCTAGTGGGAGCAACCGAAGTGACTATTGATGGGGGTGACGAACTCATTATAGAAAATAATGCGTCTGATGGCATTGATGAGATTTCAGAAGACGAATTCGAAGCCTTGCTAGATGAATTACATGGTAGTGGAGGACCAACTAAAGCCTCAGCACCGGTTCCTGCAGTATCTGATGCGGGTGATATTAGCGACGACGAATTTGAAGCATTGCTAGATGACTTACATGGCAAAGGCCAATTTAAGGTTGAAGAGCGCGCGGCAGACTCAAGTGCAGCGCCAACAGTGAGCAATAATTCAGACGAAATTACCGATGATGAGTTTGAAGCCTTACTCGATCAATTGCATGGTGAAGGTAAATCGCCGATTGAAGCCACGGATAATAAATCTGCTGTAAAAGTAGTAGATGAGCCAGTGATTGAAAAACCAAGCACTGCTGCAAAAGCTGAAGATAAACCAATTACCGAAGTACCTTCTAATCCGCAGCCAACAGCAAAAGCAGTGCCACAAACAGCTCCACCGCTCGTGAAAAAAGATGATAAGAAGCCAAGTGGATCTCCGCAAGCTGAAACAACGGTCCGTGTAGATACTAAAAGACTCGATCAAATTATGAACATGGTTGGTGAACTCGTGCTAGTGCGCAACCGTTTATTGAGCTTAGGCATAAATAATCCTGATGAGAGCATGGCAAAAGCAATCGCTAATTTAGACGTGGTAACCGGCGATTTGCAAGGTGCGGTGATGAAAACCCGCATGCAACCAATCAAGAAAGTGTTTGGCCGTTTTCCTCGTGTTGTTCGCGATTTAGCCAGAACACTTAAAAAAGAAATCACACTTGAATTAGTTGGCGAAGAAACAGATTTAGATAAAAACCTCGTGGAAGCGCTTGCTGATCCGCTGGTGCATTTGGTCAGAAACTCGGTTGACCATGGTATTGAAATGCCAGAAGAGCGTGAAGCTCAAGGCAAGCCTAGAATGGGTATCGTGAAATTATCAGCGTCGCAAGAAGGTGATCATATTCTTCTCACCATCGATGATGATGGTAAAGGAATGGACCCTGAAAAGCTGAAAGAAATTGCGATTAGTCGCGGTGTTTTGGATGCTGATTCAGCAGCCAGAATGTCAGATGTTGAAGCGTTCAATTTAATCTTCGCCCCCGGTTTTTCGACCAAAGTCGAAATTAGTGAAGTCTCTGGTCGCGGTGTTGGTATGGATGTGGTCAAAACTAAAATAAACCAACTTAACGGTTCGGTGAGTATTACTTCCGAGCTTGGCAAAGGCACTAGATTAGCAATTAAAGTGCCATTAACGCTGGCGATATTACCAACATTAATGATCATTGTAGGTGCTCAAACATTTGCGCTACCGCTGGGTTCGGTTAGTGAAATTATCAATATGGATATTAGTAAAACGCATAAAGTTGATGGTCAATTAACGATGATTGTCAGGTCTAAAGCTATTCCGCTATTCTACCTTGGTGATTGGTTAAACCGTATTCCGGTAGATGTTGATCGCTCGCGAGGTCACGTTGTTGTGATGCAAATGGGGACTCAACAGGTCGGGTTTGTGGTTGATTCACTCATTGGCCAAGAAGAGGTTGTGATTAAGCCTCTGGATGCCTTGTTACAAGGTACGCCTGGAATGGCCGGAGCAACGATTACCTCCGACGGTGGCATAGCATTAATATTAGACGTTCCAAGTCTACTGAAAAGGTACGTTTAGATTAACATTCTGATAAACTAAACGTAGATTTCAAATCAGCAAAAAGGGCTTTACAAAAACGATGCGATATCGAGTGTTGATTGTTGATGATTCGACGTTTTATAGAAGACGTTTAACATCTGTTTTAGAAAAAGACCCAAGTATACAAGTAGTTGGTCAGGCTGTTAATGGTTTAGAAGCTGTTCAAAAAGCCATTGAATTAAAACCTGATGTGATCATGATGGATGTTGAGATGCCGATTATGGGTGGTATCGAAGCTGTTGGCAAAATTATGCGGGCTTCGCCTACGGCTATTCTAATGTTTTCTTCGTTGACGCAAGCGGGGGCACAAGAAACATTTGATGCCTTAGACGCAGGTGCGATAGACTTTATTCCCAAAAAATTTGATGACATCAGCACTGAACGACCCGAAGCTATATTGTTTATTCAACGCCGTGTGAAAGCGCTTGCTCGCGGCGGCGTAGACACGCCTAATGACCTTGCAAAAGTTGACGTTTCCCCTTCTTCTGCGGTGATAGGAAATTTCCAATCAAGCACTCATTTGACGTTGCAACAGCGAACATCTGCGAAACTTGAAACTTCATTGACGCCGCTGCCAGCTTCTGGAAAACGTTATAAATTATTGTTTATTGGTGCAAGCACCGGCGGTCCTGTTGCTCTGCAAAAAGTAATTAGTGACCTGCCCAGTGACTTTCCTTATCCTGTTATTTTGGTTCAGCATATGCCAGGCACGTTTACATCGGCTTTTGCACAACGCCTTGATAAACATTCTCAAATGAGAGTAAAGCTGGCTCAGGACAATGATAGGCTTGAAAAAGGCACCGTATATTTGGCCGAAGGTGGAAAGCAAATGCAGATTGTCGGTGTCGGTGCATTTGCTAAAATAAGTATTATAGATACGCCAAAAAATAGTACGATTGTCTACCATCCTAGTATCGATTTCACAATGGAGTCGTTAGTGTCTGCATTTGCTGGTGATATATTGAGTGTTATATTAACCGGAATGGGAGCTGAAGGAGCCATTGGTGGGCAGTTGCTGAAAGCCAAAGGGGCGACAATCTGGGCACAAGATGAAAAGTCCTGCGTGGTCTATGGTATGCCCAGAGCGGTCGCCGAATCTGGAAGTTGTGATAGAGTAATTCCATTAGATAATATTGCACAGCACATCATTACTGAAATGAGCGTGTGAACTAATAAAGCATACATGAGTTTGTAGCAAATTGAATATTTGGACAGTCGCAAATCAGAAAGGTGGCGTGGGTAAAACTACCACAGCCGTAACACTTGGTGGGCTTTTAGCTCAGCAGGGAGAGCGCGTTTTACTTGTTGATACCGACCCGCACGCTAGCCTTAGTTATTATTTTGGTATTGATTCAGAAATGCTTGATATCAGTATCTACGACGTTTTTGCGCAACCAGAAAAATATATGGGACAAGCGTTGCTTGACTCGCTTTGTCTCACAAAAGTGAAGGGCCTGATGGTGTTACCTGCGACTATGGCATTAGCCACGCTGGACCGTAAAATGGGCATGGAAAGTGGCAAAGGGTTGATATTGAAAAAGGCACTCGCTTCTATTCAGCGTCAATTTGATTACGTGATAATTGATTGCCCTCCTATATTGGGGGTATCCATGGTCAATGCGCTAGCATGCAGTAACAGGATAATAGTGCCGGTGCAAACGGAGCATTTAGCACTGAAAGGGTTGGACAGAATGATGCGCACTCTCAAAATAATGCGTAGAACGATGCCAGATAGTATTCCTATTAGTATTATTGCCACCATGTTTGATAGACGCGTAAATGCAACAATTCGAGCCTATACAAGACTTACTGAGGATTATCCTGAACAATTGTGGCGCGGATTTATTCCTGTCGACACCAAGTTTAGAGACGCCAGCGCAGCGCAAGTTCCAGCGTCTCTTTTTGCACCAAAATGCAGAGGTGTTTTTGCATACCAGAAGTTTTTAAAGGATATAGCGAGTGAAGGATAAGAATGAATTTGCCAAGGAAAGCATCGTAGAGGACTATTTGACTGATTTGCTCACCGAATCACGAGCCGAATCGACTTTTGACAAAGCCATGACGCAAAAACTGTTAGATCAAGCAGATGAAGACAGCCAAAAGTTACAAATAAGCATAAATAAACACAGTGAAATTAATGCAGAAGCGATTGCAGAACTGCCTGTTAATGATTTTTTGACGCCATTGCTTGAGCCAAAAACCAGTAATTTGGATACGCAGCCGCAGATAATTCAACAAGATAATAAAGAAAATCAAATTCAGGTCGAAACAGAGACAAGCCGTACGGAAGTTTCTGCGCCAATCAGCTTACAAGATTCGCTCAATGACCGTTTTCAAGCGCTGTTTTTTGAAGTGGCTGGATTAACTTTAGCAGTTCCACTAATTGAGTTGGGTGGGATACATGAAATAAGCAAAATAGCGCCCATAATAGGAAAGCCGGAGTGGTTCATGGGTGTTATGCTAAAGGATCAAGAAAGCTTCAACGTCATAGATTCAGCGCGTTGGGTAATGCCAGAGAAGTACGATGATGAAATGGCAGAAAATCTGAATTATCGATTTTTAATCAACTTGGGTAAAACGCCTTGGGGCCTTACTTGCGAAAAGTTGATTAATACAGTTGAACTGAATAAATCAGATGTAAAATGGCGGAATAATTCAAGTAAGCGCCCATGGTTAGCAGGCATGGTTAAAGACAGGATGTGTGCTTTAATTAATGTTGCGGAACTTGTTGTAATGCTCAAAGCAGGCTTAAACAGCAAGTGACAGTTAACAAATAGCAAATTATGTTGTGTGACGGAGTAAAGTAAATGAGCCAAGATAGAACAAGGGTTACCGCGAGCGACCCAAATGACGAGGTGTTGCAATGGGTGACTTATCGCTTAGATGAGGAAACTTATGGGATCAATGTTATGCAAGTTCAGGAAGTCCTGCGCTACACAGAGATAGCGCCGGTTCCAGGAGCACCAGAATACGTGCTTGGCATTATCAACTTACGCGGTAACGTTGTGACTGTTATTGATACTAGGTCGCGCTTTGGTTTGCCACCAACCGATATTACTGACAATTCACGTATTGTTATTATCGAGTCTGACGAGCAAGTGGTCGGTATTTTAGTCGACAGCGTCGCCGAAGTTGTCTATTTGCGTTCATCCGAAATTGACAGTGCTCCCAACGTAGGTACCGAAGAAAGCGCTAAATTTATTCAAGGCGTTAGTAACAGAAGCGGTGAATTACTTATTTTAGTCGACCTCAATAAATTATTGAGCGATGATGAATGGGACGAAATGAGCAGTCTATAGCAACGGTTTATCGGCTAAAGCATTTTTTGCAGTCCGAGTTGAATGAAAAAAATACCGTGCCTTGTCACGGTATTTTTGTATTTATTCAGGTGAATGCGTTACATTTGAATATACTCATAAAAAAATAATAAGTAAGTTTACCAATGCAAGAAATTTCTGTGACAAATATGCTGCTTCTGTGTATTTCCTTTCTTGGCTTAGGCCTCGCCATTATTGCCATTCAGGCGAATAGAAAGCTTAGCTTGCGACTTAATAAAGCCTTGGAGTTAATGAATAGCCTGCACAAATTCAATGAAACCCATCAAGCTAAATTCAATACGCTTGAGCAAAAGCATGAGAAATTGCATGAAAAATACAAACAATCACTAACCTCTGAGCTGGAAGATATGCTGTATAACTTGAAAACGAGTACGTCCAAAGCGCATGCTTCTGAGATAGAGATGATCAAAGTAGATGTTGACAAACTAATGGCCAAAATCGATGAGCTGTCACAACAAGATCCGACGGCTAAAATGTACGCGAAGGCACACAGCCTAGTCGCGTCTGGTGCCAGGATAGATGAAATCATGGATGCCTGTGACTTACCGCAAGCCGAAGTTGAAGTGTTGATTGGATTTCAGAAAAAGGCACGCAAATAAAAGAAGAGCACCTATTCACGCTCTTGCCTGACCTTGATGTGCTGCCTAGTTTTTGATGTTACGGGGCTTTCTGACGCAGCCTACTGGGCAACGATACTTTGTGATAGCCCTTTTGATGTGCAAGTGTTGGAAGGTATACGCTTTCCTGAGTTGGCAGACAAAGCTGCGGTTACTAGTGCGCTGAGACACAAAAAACCAAGTTTACTTAATTTAGACGTCTAGACGTAAATATATTGACTTTTTGCTTGATATAGCCACAATGATACCTTCATTGAAAGAGAAACATGCATTTGCAATTCGTATGTATTTATAGATAGGTGGTATCCATGCCCATTAAAATTCCTTCCGATCTGCCAGCATTGGATGTGTTGCTGCAAGAAAACATCTTTGCCATGGACAGTAATCGCGCCGCGAGCCAGAATATTCGTCCGCTAGAAGTGGGGATATTGAATTTAATGCCAAATAAAATTGAAACTGAAATTCAGATTTTGAGATTATTGTCTAATACACCCATTCAAATTAACGTCGACTTAATTCGCTTTGATGAAGCGACGCCAAAAAATACATCTAAGTCACATATGGATGCGTTCTACCACGAGTTTAGTGAAGTGTCCGATAAAAACTATGATGGCTGGATTGTGACTGGTGCACCCTTAGGTATGTTGGAATATGAAGACGTTAAATACTGGGACAAAATGACCGAATTGTTAGATTGGGCCGAAGAAAACGTGCAATCAACTATTTTTCTCTGCTGGGCAGCCCATGCCGCGATGTATCATTTTTATGGCGTTCAACGTCAATTACGAACAAACAAGTTATCTGGGGTATTCGAACACGATGTTTTGCATCCGAATGACGAACTAATGCGTGGTTTTGATCCTCGCTTTTGGGCTCCTCACAGTCGCGTTGGTGAAATTCTTAAACAGGATTATGAGAAGGTGCCGGGATTAAGTATATTAGCTCAATCAGCCGAAGCGGGGACATATATCAGCGCAACAGATGATCGCCGCTTGGTTTTTATTACAGGCCATCCAGAATATGACTCCAATACACTAGCGCAAGAGTATGAGCGTGATGTTGAAGCCGGCTTTGAACCTGTTGTTCCTGAGAACTACTTTACTGATAATGACCCCACTAAAGAGCCTATTGTGCGCTGGAAATCGCATGGTAATTTACTACTGACTAACTGGCTTAATCATTACGTATATCAAAATACGCCATATGATTTAAGTACACTAAGACGACGTGAATGCTAGATTTATTCGACACCGTTCAAGCAACGCTCAGTTTAAAATTGCAAAATAAAAGAGAGACACAGTGAGTAAGACCTTAAATAGCTTGAATCGCCTAACTAGCATTGCAAAGCAGCGCATATTGATACTAGATGGTGCGATGGGAACAATGATCCAACAGCAGCAATTGGATGAAGCTGATTATCGGGGCGAACAATATAAAAATTGGCATTGCGATGTGAAAGGCAATAATGATTTATTAGCCATTACTCAACCTGACATTATCAAGAATATTCATCGTCAATATCTCGCGGCAGGTGCCGATATTATTGAAACCAATACATTCAATGCGACCACCATTTCGATGTCAGATTACGACATGCAAGATGAGGCTCGTCAAATTAACTTAAGCGCAGCCAAATTAGCGCGTGAAGCGGCTGACGAATTTAGCGCTAAAACGCCAGATAAACCGCGTTTTGTTGCTGGCGTTATTGGCCCAACGAGTCGGACAGCGTCTATTTCACCGGATGTTAATGATCCCGGTAAGCGCAATGTACATTTTGATGAGCTTGTTGAAGCTTACAAAGAATCAACACATGCGCTTATTGAAGGTAAAGTAGATTTAATATTAATCGAGACGATTTTTGATACCTTAAATGCCAAAGCCGCTATTTATGCAGTGGAAGAGGTGTTTGAAGAATCGGGTATCACTTTACCAGTGATGATTTCAGGCACCATTACTGACGCATCGGGGCGTACATTGTCAGGTCAGACGTCGGAAGCTTTTTATTATTCAATGCGCCATGTTAAACCATTCTCGGTTGGTTTAAATTGCGCCTTAGGGCCTGACCTGTTGCGTCAGTACGTAGCTGAAATTTCGCGCATTGCGCAGTGCAATGTGTCCGCTCATCCGAATGCCGGTTTACCTAATGAGTTTGGTGAATATGACATGGAAGCTGAAGAGCTTTCTGAGCACTTAAAAGAATGGGCTGAATCGGGCTTAGTCAATATTCTAGGTGGTTGCTGTGGCAGCACGCCTGAGCATATTCGACAAGTTGCCCAGGCTGTTTCTGGGATATCTCCTCGTCAATTACCTGACATTGAAATTAAAATGCGTTTATCGGGCTTAGAGCCCTTCGTTCATTAGGATTTTTTGTGACTACTGATTTTTCTAGATTTATCAATGTAGGTGAACGAACCAACGTAACAGGTTCAGCTATGTTCAAGCGCTTGATTTTGGAAGATGATTTCGAAGCAGCCCTCGACGTTGCTCGTCATCAGGTCGCCAATGGTGCGCAAATTATCGATATCAACATGGATGAAGCCATGTTGGACTCCGAAGCTGCAATGGTACGTTTTCTTAATCTAATTGCATCTGAACCAGACATTTCTCGTGTTCCAATTATGATTGACTCATCTAAATGGTCAATTATTGAAGCGGGGTTAAAATGCGTTCAAGGCAAAGCGATCGTTAACTCAATTAGCTTAAAAGAGGGCGAAGCACTGTTTTTAGCGCAAGCGAAAAAAATTAAACGCTACGGTGCTGCTGCGGTCGTTATGGCATTTGATGAGAGCGGTCAAGCCGATACGCAAGTGCGTAAGTTCGAAATATGTAAACGTAGCTATAAACTGTTAGTTGAAAAACTCGATTTTCCGCCTGAAGACATTATTTTCGATCCCAATATATTTGCCGTTGCCACCGGTATTGAGGAGCACAATAATTATGCGGTGGACTTCATTGAGGCAACACGTCAAATTCGTGAACATTTGCCGCATTGTCATGTGTCAGGTGGTTTATCCAACATATCGTTCTCATTTCGTGGTAACAATCCTGTGCGTGAAGCTATGCACAGCGTATTTCTGTATTATGCAATTCGCGCCGGCATGGACATGGGAATTGTCAATGCGGGGCAATTAGAAGTTTACGATCAGATCCCCCCCGAGCTAAGAGATGCAGTCGAAGATGTCATACTCAACCGTCATTCTGGCGCCACTGATAAATTACTTGAACTAGCTCCTAAATATCAAGGCGATGGTAAAGCGGCGGCAAAAGAAGATTTAACGTGGCGCGAGTGGCCGGTTAGCAAACGCTTAGAACATGCATTAGTCAAAGGTATTACCGATTACATCATTGCTGACACCGAGGAAGCTCGGCTCGCCGCTGAGCGTCCATTGCACGTCATAGAAGGTCCGTTAATGGACGGTATGAATGTGGTCGGTGATTTATTTGGTGAAGGTAAAATGTTTTTACCGCAAGTGGTGAAGTCCGCGCGTGTGATGAAAAAAGCGGTGGCTCACTTACAGCCTTATATTGAAGCCGAAAAGTCTGGTGTGCGCAGTTCAAACGGCAAAATCATAATGGCAACAGTGAAAGGCGACGTACATGATATTGGCAAAAATATCGTGGGTGTTGTATTGCAATGCAATAATTTTGAAGTAATTGACTTAGGCGTAATGGTTCCAGCAGCCAAAATTTTGCAGGTGGCTAAAGACGAAAATGCTGACATGATTGGACTGTCAGGACTAATAACGCCATCGCTCGATGAAATGGTGCAAGTTGCCAAAGAAATGCAGCGTCTAAAAATGGATTTGCCGCTGCTAATTGGTGGTGCGACAACATCAAAAGCGCATACAGCAGTAAAAATAGAACAGAATTATGACCATCCGGTTATTTATGTTGCCAATGCAAGTCGCGCTGTTGGCGTATGTCAGAAGCTAATTTCACTGGAACATCGCGGTGCTTATGCTGCCGAAATTTCCGCAGAATACGAAAAGGTTCGTATCGCGCATGCGAAGAAAACGCCACGCACCAAAGCAATTAATTTTAGCGATGCAAAGACTAATAAATTTAGCTGTGACTGGTCAAATTATGAGCCGGTTAAACCCAATTTCCTTGGTGTTAAAACCGTTGAGGTGGATTTAAATACACTAAGAAAGTACATTGATTGGACGCCCTTTTTCTTAACCTGGTCGCTTGCGGGTAAATACCCTCGCATTCTTAATGATGAGGTTGTTGGGGATGAAGCAAAGAGCGTGTTTAAAGACGCAAATGACATGCTAGATAGTCTTTGCGCCAGCAAAAAACTCAAAGCGAAGGGCCGCGTGGGTATTTTCCGTGCTAATTCTCAAGGTGAAGATGTCTTGGTCTTTAGTCCAAACACACATGGTGATGACAACGGCCATAACAATAATATTCAGAATTTAACTGGGTCTCATATTGGCGTTGCACGTCATTTACGTCAACAAACACATAAGCCAAAAGGTCCAAATTACTGTTTAAGTGATTTTGTTATGCCTTTATCGCAACGTCGTACTGATTACATGGGGGCTTTTGCTGTCACCGCTGGCATCGGTGAGGAGCAGATAGCTAATGCGTATGAAGATGACGGTGATGACTACAACTCTATCATGAGTAAAGCGATTGCAGACAGACTGGCGGAAGCCTTTGCTGAATACCTGCATGAGCAGGTGCGGACAGATTTGTGGGGTTACAGCAAAGATGAACAGTTGGATAACGAGGCCCTGATTGGTGAAAAATATCAAGGTATTCGTCCTGCTCCTGGCTACTCTGCTTGCCCGGAACACACTGAAAAGCAACTGATTTGGGACCTGTTGGATGTTGAAGCCAGTATTGGTATGCAGTTAACATCTAGTTACGCTATGTGGCCCGGCGCATCGGTCTCAGGCTGGTATTTTGCACATCCAGAGTCGCGTTTTTTTGCGGTCGCAAAAATTCAACAAGATCAGCTTAAAGATTATGCTCAGCGCAAAGGTTGGTCAATAGCAGAAGCTGAAAAGTGGTTAACGCCGAATTTGAACAACTAAGCCATTTCGCCTTGAATAAGCTGTAAATAGACAGTTACTTTTATGCTGATGAGTTTTGTACTAGGGAGTTTTGATCATGACTACCTGTATTAGGTCAGTTGAAAAAAAACACTATCGACGAGACTGTTTGCTATTAAATAGGATAAAAGATGCAACCGAAACCGTTTAGTCAAGCTTGTGAAAACAATAAAAAACCGATCCTAAAACAGCTTAAGAAAGCATTTTCTAAGGTTCATAATGTACTTGAAGTTGGCTCAGGTACAGGCCAACACGCGGCGTACTTTGCAGCTAAGTTACCGCACGTGCAATGGCACTGTTCGGATGTTGAAGAATACCATGATGGTATTAATCAGTGGATTGATGAGTTTCCAAGCGAGAATCTGAATCGACCATTGGTTCTAAAACTAGCGAGAGATGAGTGGCTTAGTCATTGTATAGTGTCGAATGAGCCGTTTGATGGCATATATACTGCGAATACAGCCCATATAATGCTCGAGCAGGAGATTAAATTATTAATGCAATCAGTAGCTGCCAACTTACCTAAAAATGGCGTATTTTGCCAATACGGGCCTTTTATCATAGATGGTCAGTTTAGCAGTCAAAGCAATCAAGAATTCCATGAGAAACTAATTTCAAGTGGATATGGAGGTTATCGTGATATTGAAGAGCTTGCTTGTTGGGCCCCGCAACTCACATTGAAAGAAAAAATTGAGATGCCGGCTAACAATATGATGTTGGTATGGCGATCTAAATAAGCGTTATTAAATATAAAGCACTATGAATGACTCATCAGTTATGAACCTTATTTTCCCTATTCAGATGTTGCGCCAGTTAATACACGCGTTAAAATGCAAAAAGCCCTACATTTTAATGTAGGGCTTTTTTGTTTGCCCAGCGAAGCTGGCAAACCCGTCAGGTTGAAAGAAACCTGAGTCACCCTGATTAAGGGGAAGACAATCCGAATGGCAAGTGCGTCACTGG
>NZ_KE386819.1:30229-115750 GCF_000428905.1 Brumicola pallidula DSM 14239 = ACAM 615 | reverse complement strand
TGAGGTCCCGAAAACCAGGTACTTCTGATCCCCATCACAAGATTAACGGCAGAATCAGCCTGATAAAATTGACGTATTTGAGTCGCTTCAGTACTTTTTACACCATAATAATAATTAACTAAGTCATCACTACGATATTCTGCACCGATATAAGGTGAAAGCTGGCCATTATCAAAATTAATAGGATAACTATAGGAAATGTCGGCCTGATATCCTTCATGTGTGCCTAGTGCATCTGTGACCACTTCTATGCCAATTTTTCCAAAGCCGGTGTCGTAACTATATTCAACACCTATGTCCAGGGTGCCATCTCTGTCGTCCATGCCCATCAAAAATGGACTGTCCTGTGCTTCATAGCCGTCCAGTCGATAATTTCCCGTCAAACCGAAAGTATAATTATCATTGCCATATAACTGATAGCCAAACTTAGGACCCATCAAATAAAAATCACCGTAATTAATGATGAAGATAGGCACAGCCATGCTATCACTGCCCAGCTCAATATAACCTTCATCTTCACTGATAATACCTAGTCCAACACCCCAACTTAATTCAGGTTCATGATATTTATCAGTTGCATGTGCTTGTGGTGCGCCTATTAAAAAACCGATGGTAAGGAGCGAGTTTATAATTTTCATATTAGTACCTTTTAATGTTGTAAAAATCAGATACATAATGTATCTGCAGCTTAATCAAGAGAGTTGTCAACCAGACCTCAAGACAAAGATTACCAGTTGAATCTTTCTTGAAACTTACACATAGAAAATAAATCAGCAAAAAATAAAACCGCGCCCCAAAGATAAAATTTTATAGATACAAAGGAAGTCTAAAGGTCAATGTTGACGCTATTGTAATGGGTGCCGGAAATGCAGGACTTACCGCGGCAGCCACTGCAACGAGGAGGAGCAAAACGTTACTCTCAGAGAGGCATAATGTTTCCGGAGGATGCGCTACCTCATTTATGAGGGGAAAATTCGAATTTGAAGTCGCTCTGCAACAACTTAGTGGTATCGGGACAAAAGAGCAGCCTTTCATTTTACGAGATATATTCAATAACTTCGGGATTATGGATAACTTTCTCTGCCTTTAACCTGTTCCAACAGTCAGTTCAATAATCCTAAATCCAGCAAAATTAGTCCCTGTTGAATAGATCAGATATGTGGTTTATTCTACTTATACTCCGTGGTGTCGCCAATAATGACGACTGAGTTCCCCAAGGTCTGGAATTCATCAATACGACAATTAAATTAGTTGTTGGCTGAGCAAAATTGTAACGTTTCTTGTGTACTTGATACGCCAGTGCCTTGCATCGCAAGTAATAAAGAATCCTGTCCCTATTATCACGTGTTAAACCTTGCAATACTGGAGGAGACCATATAAGACAATGCCAGCGCGTCAATTAACTCAAATACAAATTTTTTTGAACGTTAAGCTTTATATTTGCAAGGTAAGCGTAGTGGTCATTTTTTGATTAACTCCGAGTTGTCATTTTTACATGTATGAACCTAGCCAAATTCAAAGAAAACGATCCAAAAGCTAGTGTTTTTTAAAGTAAAAAAAAGATTTTTGAAATCAGAGCTTTGTTATATATGTCTTAAATCGTATTTACACTTTTACTTTCTTTAAAAACTAAAAAAGCCCATGTTTTATATGGGCTTTTTTAGTTCAATTAACTTAACACTTTTGGATCATACGTAAGCTAAAATGGAATATCATCATCAAAATCAAAGTCTGGCTCTGCCATCGGCGGCGCTTTCTGCGGTGATTGTTGGGGAGACTGCTTTGGCGCCTGTTGTGAATAGCCACCACCGCCTTGATTCGACTGACCACCGCCTTGGTTCGACTGACCACCGCCCTGGTTTGACTGACCACCGCCTTGTTGGTAGCCACCTTGATTATTCTGACCGCCTTGAGGACCTTGCTGATAACCGCCTTGGCCGCCACCACTTTGTCCACCGCCGCCACTTTCATTACGACCACCTAGCATTTGTAATTGGTCTGCAATGACTTCTGTTGTGTAGCGGTCATTACCTTGCTGATCTTGCCACTTACGTGTTTGTAATTTACCTTCTAAGTAAATTTGTGACCCTTTCTTGAGGTACTCACCTGCAATTTCAGCTAAACGACGATACATCGTTACTTTGTGCCATTCTGTTTTTTCTTGAAGTTGACCTTGCTGATCTTTCCAACTTTCACTAGTGGCGATACTCAAATTGGCAACGGCATTACCATTAGGCATATAACGAACTTCTGGATCGTTACCTAAATTGCCAACTAAGATTACTTTATTCACACCTCTAGAGGCCATGCTAACTCCTGTTATTTACACTTTTTTAATTACTTTTATGCCGCTTAATTCGCATCTCATGCTAACCACTAATCGTAGTTTGTGCATAAATTAATCACGATGTTGACGACTAAAATCTGATGCCTAATATACTATTGTATTTGATGTTTTGCACACCCAATTCACCTGATTTCGCGATAAACAGTTCGCTGGTGCAGGGACGCTGATGTCTTACTTTAAATCTTTCTCAGCTAATCAAGGCTTTAGCTTTTTCAATATCGAACCCTTTATTGTCAACTTTCAAATACACAGCGCGTTTTTCAACATCGACTAACACCTCTTGCACACCTTCAAGTTTTCCAAAATCACTTTCTAACTGTGTTTTATTTGACGTTTGTTGAAAACTATCTCGATTTTCAATCGTGAGCGTGACTCTTTTTACTTTAGTCGTTTTTTGTAATCCCCAAACAATAATCATCGCGATAACAATAAATATCAGACAAGCCACTAAGGCTAGCTTCGGACCGAGCCATCCAGTCAATGCCCCGGAGATTACACCGCCCAAAAATGCACCGAAAAATTGAAAACTAGCGTAGATGCCCATCGCACTGCCTTTTTTTCCAGCCGGAGCGATACTCGAAACCATCACTGGCATATGCGCTTCCATGTAATTGAAGCCAGCAAAGAACAACGTCCCCGCGATGATAATAACCGCCCAATTTAACTCGGGCAGCAAAAACAACCCAAAACCCATGGCCATTAACGTCAGAGATATTATAAAAGAAGTGGACGTTTGTAGGTGTTTACATAGTTTCATTAACATGACTAAAATTAATACTGACACAAAGAGAATTGGCGTATAAATTTTCCAATGTTCATCCAGACCAAAATTCACTTCAGTGAGCAGCACTGGTACTTGCACAAAAAAGCAGGTAATAAGTAAATGGACAGTCAAAACACTGATGTTCAAACGCCAAAGACTGGGTTCTTTAGCGAGGGTTTTTAGCTGACTGAGTTGCGGTAATGCATCGCCCGATGGACTACTTTCTTTTGGCGTCGGCACGCCAAATTTAACCAACGGCAAACAACAGATAGTTAGCACTGCCGTAATCCAGAAGATGCCTTGAATACCATACAGCCCAGCAATAATCGGACCGGTTAAAAGCGCAACGTAGAATGAAAAACCAATAGAAACACCAATAATTGCCATTACTTTTGCACGTTCTGATTCTCGCGTAACATCTGCGGCTAATGCCATAATCGCACCAGCTATTGCGCCAGCTCCTTGCAAAATGCGACCCAGCGTTAACATAGCCATCGAATCTGCATTGGCGGCTACTAGGCTGCCCAATGCAAAGAAGCAAAGTCCCATATAAATAACCGGCTTACGACCCCACTTATCAGATAATACGCCCATCGGTATTTGCAATATGGCTTGTGTCAAACCGTAGCCACCTATCGCTAGCCCAACAAAAAGAGGCGAATAATCTGGATAGTCAACAGCGGCGATGGCTAGGACAGGAATTACCATAAACAATCCGAGCATACGCAACACATAAACTAGGGCTAAACTGATGGCGGCACGCGTTTCTTGTGGATTCAACTTTTTATCATTTCCATTGGTTGCTTAGAGACAATCTGTGTAACGAAGGCGCGCAATTCTAACACAAGAATTTGATCTACCCATAACTGCATGATCCCTTCTGTACAAGATCCGTAACAAACCCATATTTTCTCGTAAATTTGTGTCATACTTATCGATTGTTCTGGCACCATCTCATCTAAGGTAATATGTAAGGCAATATGGATAAAATAGAAGTTCGCGGGGCTCGCACCCATAACCTGAAAAACATCAATATTGAACTCCCAAGAAACAAGCTCGTGGTAATTACGGGCTTGTCTGGTTCAGGGAAATCTTCGCTTGCATTCGATACACTATATGCTGAGGGTCAGCGTCGCTACGTAGAGTCGCTGTCGGCCTATGCAAGACAGTTTTTGTCCATGATGGAAAAGCCCGATGTTGACCATATCGCAGGCTTGTCGCCCGCTATTTCAATAGAACAAAAATCGACATCGCATAACCCGCGATCGACTGTGGGGACTATTACAGAAATTTACGATTACTTACGTCTACTATTTGCCCGTGTAGGCGAACCTAAATGCCCAGAGCACGACGTTGCTCTGAATGCACAGACAGTAAGCCAAATGGTCGACCGCGTGTTAGAAATGCCTGAAGGCACCAAACTCATGTTGCTGGCGCCGGTTGTTCAGGACCGCAAAGGTGAGCATGTAAAAACCCTCGAGGGTTTGTGTGCGCAGGGTTTTATTCGTGCACGAATTGATGGTGAAGTTTGTGATTTAACCGATCCGCCAACATTAGACCTACACAAAAAGCACACTATCGAAGTTGTCGTGGATCGCTTTAAAGTACGTGATGATTTACAACTTCGTTTAGCTGAATCGTTTGAAACTGCGCTCATTCTTTCTGCTGGTTCAGCTAAAGTGGCGTATATGGATGATGAAGAAAAACATAAAGAAGAAATTATTTTATCAGCTAACTTTGCATGCCCACATTGCGGTTACAGCATTACAGAGTTAGAACCTAGAATATTCTCATTCAATAACCCAGCCGGCGCTTGTCAAACCTGCGATGGCCTAGGAACAAAACAATTTTTCGACCCGCACAGGATCGTCGGCAACACTGAAATTAGTTTAAGCGGTGGCGCTATCCGCGGTTGGGATAAACGTAGCTATTATTATTTTCAGATGCTGCAGTCAGTTGCAGACCATTATGAATTTAACCTAAATACGCCTTTTGAAAAACTGGATGATGAAGCCAAAGATATTGTTTTATATGGCAGTAAAGGCACATCAATTAAGTTTAAATACATCAATGAACGCGGCGACATTATGGAGCGAAAGCATCCATTTGAAGGCATCATTCCAAATATGGAACGCCGTCATCGTGAAACTGAGTCCAATACAGTGCGTGAAGAACTCGGCAAGTATATGAGCTACCAAAGCTGCACTAGCTGCTCGGGTGCAAGGCTGCGACTAGAGGCTCGTAATGTATTTATTCAAGGTACAAACTTACCTGAAGTTGCTCAAATGTCGATTGCAGAGTGTTTGAGCTTCTTTTCAAATCTAGAACTGACAGGCCAGCGCGGAGAGATTGCGGATAAGATCCTCAAAGAAATAAAAGACCGCTTAGCTTTTTTGGTGAATGTCGGTTTGAACTACCTTTCATTGTCTCGTAGCGCTGACACACTATCTGGCGGCGAAGCGCAACGTATTCGACTTGCTAGTCAAATTGGAGCGGGTCTGGTCGGCGTAATGTATGTGTTAGACGAACCCTCTATTGGTTTGCACCAACGAGACAACTCAAGACTACTAGAAACACTGCGTCATTTGCGTGATTTAGGTAACACCGTCATTGTTGTTGAACATGACGAAGATGCCATTAAAGAAGCCGATTATATTGTGGATATCGGTCCTGGTGCTGGTGTGCATGGTGGCGAAATTATTGCACAAGGTAGTTTGGAAGACATCATGAATAGTGAACGTTCACTCACTGGTAAGTATCTATCAGGAAAAGAGTTCATTGTAATACCAGAAAAGCGAAATAGTACAAAAAACCGTAAATGGGTGAAATTAACCGGCGCTACTGGCAACAATTTACAATCCGTGACGTTGAAGATCCCACAAGGTTTAATGACTTGCGTTACGGGTGTATCTGGTTCAGGTAAATCAACCTTGATCAACGATACTTTTTATCGCATAGCACAACGTGAATTAAACCGCGCTACCACCAATGAACCGGCGCCATATAAAAGCATAACAGGTTTGGAACACATGGATAAAGTGGTCGACATTGACCAAAGTCCAATTGGTAGAACACCACGGTCAAACCCAGCAACCTATGCCGGTATTTTTACTCCTATTCGTGAAATATTTGCAGGTACTCAGGAATCACGTTCGCGTGGTTATAAAGCTGGGCGTTTCAGTTTTAACGTCAAAGGCGGACGTTGCGAAGCCTGCCAAGGCGATGGTTTAATTAAAGTGGAAATGCACTTTTTACCCGACGTTTATGTGTCTTGTGATGTATGTTTGGGTAAACGATACAATCGTGAAACACTCGAAATTCGCTACAAGAACAAAAACATCCATGAAATACTAGACATGACCGTAGAAGATGCACGTGATTTCTTTGACGCTATTCCCTCAATTAATCGCAAGTTGCAAACCTTAATGGATGTCGGTCTTTCATATATTGGTTTGGGCCAGTCTGCCACTACGTTGTCAGGTGGTGAAGCGCAACGCGTAAAACTGGCTAAAGAACTATCTAAGCGTGATACGGGTCAAACCCTCTACATCTTAGATGAACCAACAACAGGTCTGCACTTCCATGATATTAAGCAATTGCTAGAAGTGTTGCATCGTCTGCGCGATCACGGTAACACTGTTGTCGTCATCGAGCATAACCTTGACGTTGTAAAAACCGCTGACTGGGTTATTGATCTTGGCCCTGAAGGAGGTTCAGGCGGTGGTCTTATTGTCGCAGAAGGAACGCCTGAAGATATTTGTAAAGTTGAAGCATCCCACACCGGTAAATACCTAGCAAAAATGTTGGCTGGCAAGCAAGTTAAAAGTTAACTGCGCGCGACTAACGCGCGCGCGCGAGGAAAGCACCACAGCTAATAAAACACCGCGAGCTAATAAAGCGCGGCGAGCTAATAAAGAAAAGGAGAAACAGGTGTTAAGTATTGAATTCGATGTACGGTTTTACGAAACAGATGCATTGCAGCACGTTAGTAATACGGTATTGGTTGGCTGGTTTGAAACTGCTCGACTGCCAATATTTAAGTATTTCACACCTGATCTTGACCTCAATAATTGGCCTCTTATTTTAGCCAATTACAATGTCGATTTTTTAGAACAAATCTATTTAGCAGGTCCAGTTGAAGTAAAAACCTGGATTAGCCGCGTCGGCAATAGCTCATTTGTAGTTTACCAAGAGTTATGGCAGTCCAATGTGAAAAAAGCAAAGGGAACAACCACACTGGTTCGTTACGATTATGCTAGCAAAAAGGCACTACGCATTCCTGATGATATTCGCGCTAAACTTGAAGAGCATAAAATAGAACTGAAGTAAGACTCACATCCTATTTTGAATCCTAGTGACAAGAAAGGAAGCGAGCAACTTGGTGCCTCGCGACGACCAATCGGTTTGGCTATATGGTAATTCGTACCGACTTGTTGAGCTTTTTAATATCTTCTTTTAATACCGAGACACAAAGCGCAGCTATTGGAGTATCAGTATCGCTCAACCGAATCACTCTAGTCGCTTCGAAGCCATCAATTTTAGGCATTTTTAAATCCATAAATATCATATCAAAGTGTGAGTTCTTTGTTACATCGATAGCTTGATTTGTCCAAACTGTTAACTAACGCCCTCTCTAGAAACAAAGTTAGCATCACGGGAAAAGTTTAAGCAAAAAGACTGTTGCTAGGCTCTGTTGGAAGTTAACATCCACTATATAGAGGCTTTAATCGCGGCCAAGTTATATGTTTTTTATTTTAGCTTTGGTTACGACTGACTTGACTCCACTTAAGATAATTATTTAGCCAATGGCGGCCCATATAGCCGCTTATACTAGTACTTAAACTGCTGCATAATTCGGGTGAAGTCTTTTGAAAGTTGCTCTAATTCAGCACTCACTAAGGTTAGTTGCTCAGAACTAGAGGTTGTGTCCTCGGTACGAGCATTGATTTCATCAACATTAGAGGAAATCATATCAGCTACTTTTTGCTGTTCGCCCGTTGAGTTAGCAATTTGATCATTCATGTGAGTAATACGGCTGATTGTTTGCGTTATCACGTTCAAACTAGCACCTGCTTTATTTGCTTCATCAACACTAACAATCGCTTGCTCTGTTCCCTTTGCCATTACTGCAACTGCAGAGCGAGCAGCGCCTTGCAACTGCTCAATTGTTGCTTGAATTTCTTCAGTCGATTTTTGGGTGCGTGAAGCCAATGTTCTTACTTCGTCTGCAACCACCGCAAATCCTCGACCTTGCTCGCCTGCACGAGCGGCCTCTATGGCTGCATTTAAGGCGAGTAAATTAGTTTGCTCTGCGATGCCTTTAATTACATCTAAAACAACACCCACCTGATTTGAGTCTTGTTCTAACTTCTTTATTACCACGGCTGTCTCTTCAACTCTGGAAGCAAGACTTTGAATACTGCTTACCGTTTGGTTGACAACTCGTTGACCATCATCCGCAGCAGTTGATGCCTCGCCTGCGGCTTTAGCCGCTTCATTAGCACTGCTTGCTACAGCGCCTACGCTGGTAGTCATTTCATCAACTGCGGCTTTAGCATCTGCTGCAGCCATCTGTTGTGATGAAATGGTTAGACGCGCTTGATTAGACACTTGGTTTAGATTTTCAGCTAAGTTTGAAAGCGGCTTGCTTGAATTACCAATATCTTGCACAACTCCTTGTAGCTTTTCAATAAACTGATTGAACCAATAAACCAAATCACCAATTTCATCTGCGTTGTCAGTTTTAATGCGGATAGTTAAATCGCCATCGCCTTGCGCCATATCTTTGAGTGATTTGACCACATCAACTATACTTTTACGCAAGTTGTTTACAATAGGTAGTGCCGTTAAAAACAAAATGAACATGGTTGCGATACCCATGAATACGCCTAATTTTATCAGAAATTTAGCTGATTCATTAGCGCTACTAATGGCATTTTCAAACGAAACTTCACGCTGATCACTGAATTCTTTTAAATCAGCGCTTGCTTTGTCATAAGACGCATTCATTTCTTGCAACGCAGACTGCAACTTTGAAAAATCAGCGCTGTTGTCAACCATCGATTTACTAACATCGTAAGCTATTTTGAAATATAACTCGAAGGCTTTTAAAATTGGCTTAACGTCTACAGCCATGTTGCTATCGAGCTGAATAATAAATTGTAAGTTATCCGAGGTTTTGACGGCTAGCGCCTCTGCTTTTATTAAGCTTTCCTCATCGCCTGTCGTGACTGCTGCACTCAGCGTTTCCTTCACGCCGTCCATAGAATTCAGTGCATCTCTTGATCTCAACAATGCTGGAGTCTGCTTAGTGCGTGCATCATCAAGCAGCGCCACATTGGCGTATGCAGTGTAAGTACTTATACCAATATACGTGGCAAAACTGAGCGTTCCAATAATTGGAATTAGAAACAGCTTTTGAGCAATAGATAGTTTAGCCAAAAAATTCATACTTTACCTAACTTGTAATATAATTGCGCACTTTGGAAGTGCAAATAAATGTGTCTGTCTAGCCTTCGAACTCAGTCACAACCTGACCCTTTAACGTGTAGCCAACGGTCGCTATATCTCCTTTCCAGCCATCGGTAGAGAGTATACCTGTCACCCAAACAGCATCGTACAGGTTGGTTATCGGCACACCTTCAGAAAATTTTACATAAACTATCTGATTTGAAGGTGGGGGGGGCACGTGAATGCAAGCACCAAAGTAGGGAACCAGTAAAAACTCGGTAATATTATCAGCATCACCTTCGAGTGGAACCACAAACCCAGGTATTTTCACAAGTTGCCCATTGAGTTCTTCGAGCAACGGCGCATCGGGTTCTGTTTGCGTCATTTGTCCGTTATGATCGATTGCACTTGGTGGTATTACATAGTCTTTTGGCACCATGTCTTCCCAATATAACTCTTTTGGTTGGTTGTCGTCATTCGCCATCAAAGTGCCGGTAAATAAGCAACCAGCGAGTAATAATAACCCACATTTAAATTTATTTTTCAAAAACTTCCCCTTTTTAACTTATTGTAATCGTTCGAATAGTATAAACTTTAGTACTTAAATATCGAGTAAAAAAAAGCCCGCATAATGCGAGCTTAATCATTCTTATAACTTCAGTTTTAAAGCGATACTCAAGCCATACTTATACGGTCTTATTGTAACGCTCAATACTTGATGTAATTTCGTCCTTAGCAGCGTCAAGATCAGCCCAACCTTCAATTTTCACCCATTTGTTTGGCTCTAAATCTTTATAATGTGCGAAAAAATGCTCGATTTGATTTTTCAACAAACCGGGAACGTCTTCAATATTCTGCACATCTTCATAAATTTTAGTTAACTTTGACACTGGCACAGCGATCACTTTCGCATCTTCGCCCGACTCGTCTGTCATTTTTAATACGCCAACTGGACGGCATTTAATAACTGATCCCGCTATTAGTGGATGAGGAGACATTACAAGTACGTCAACCGGGTCGCCATCGTCCGATAATGTAAGGTTTACATAACCGTAGTTTGCAGGATATTGCATGCAAGTTGCCATAAAACGGTCAACAAAAAGCACGCCGGTGTCTTTATCTACTTCGTATTTAACCGGGGTAGAGTATGCTGGAATTTCTATGATGACATTAAATTCATCAGGTGCGTTTTTGCCTACTGGCACATCATTTAAGCTCATGGGTATTTCCTATAATAAAATAATTGCCAAGATTATAAGAAAATCTCGACACAGTATCTACATAAAACGACTAAGAGTTTGGTCTCATGGCGCTATAGAGGTTTTTAAGCGTTCGACTTACTTGTAGTAACTCTTACAAGCTAGCACTTCATTTTTTGAACCTAACAGCGTAGGTATACGCTGATGGATCTCTTCTGGCATAACTTCCATAATACGACCCTGCCCGGTATCAGCTAAACCACCGGCTTGTTCTATTAAAAACGCCATTGGGTTTGCTTCATAAAGTAAGCGCAATTTGCCCGGCATTTTTGGGTTACGTTTATCGAAAGGATAGGCAAAAATACCACCTCGACATAGTACTCGGTGAATATCACCTACCATCGCTGCTACCCAACGCATGTTGTAGTCTTTTTTTCGTGGCCCTTCGACACCAGCAATTAAGTCTTTTACGTACTGCTGGATTGGCTCTTCCCAATGGCGTTGATTCGATGTGTTTATCGCAAATTCTTCAGTGTCTTCCGGAATTTGCACATTGCCTTGGGTAAGAAGGAAGCCGCCATGGGTTTTATCTAATGTATATAAATGAGTACCGCGCCCCGTTGTCATTGCTAACATTGTTGAGGGACCATACAAAACGTATCCAGCCGCAACTATTTGCGTACCCGGCTGAAGAAATGCAGACGGATCATCAGACTTCATCCATTGCGGGGCATGTGTAATGGAAAATATTGTGCCTATTAAGCTATTAATTTCAGTATTTGATGAGCCATCTAATGGGTCAAAACTCACCAAATAATTACCATCTGGATTACATGGAACAACCGTGTCTTCTTCTTCTGAAGAAATCGCTTTGACGTAACCTGACTCTCGCAACGTGTCTTTCAAAATTTGATTAGAAATGACATCTAATTTTTTTTGTGTTTCCCCTTGTACGTTTTCGGACAAAGTCGAACCGAGCACACCAGCCAGAGCACCTTGGCTCACACGGAATGAAATTTCTTTACAAGCGGCTAAAATAGTACGTATTAAAAGGATAAGTTCGAGCGGGGCTCCATCCTGTTGTAGCTGGGAGTTTAAGCGTTTCATGTTACCAAGTGTTCCTTAGATATGAGATCAAAACGGTTACGATTCGCATATTGCACTAACGATTTATGCATAATGCTCATCCTTGTATTTCTTGGGACATAATTGTAACTGGGAAGCGCTCAAATTGCGACCTTGTTATTGCGCGCACAAGCGACAAATCAATTTGAGTGGGCTTTTAATGCAAAAGTACGGAAAAAAATACAGTCATCAAAGAATAAACAAAGGAATATTATATTTTCTGCAAAAAGAAGACCCCCATACCCCAATGTTTTGCTACAGTTGGCAAAACACCAACAAAATAAATTAATATAAACATGCACGTACATATTTTAGGCATCTGCGGTAGCTTTATGGGTGGCATAGCGGCTATTGCGAACTCGCTTGGACACAAAGTAACTGGCTCAGACACCAACGTTTATCCGCCCATGAGCACTCAGTTAGAACAATTAGGTATTGAATTAACTGCCGGCTTTGACTCCCAGCAGTTCGATCCTATTCCAGATATGGTGATTATTGGTAACGCGATGTCGCGGGGTAATCCTGCGGTTGAATATTTACTCGACCGCAACCTACCTTACACCAGCGGCCCGCAATGGTTATTAGATAACTTGCTAACTGATCGTTGGGTTATTGCTGCTTCAGGTACGCATGGTAAAACAACAACATCGAGTATGATCGCTTGGATCCTTGAAGATGTTGGGCTTAATCCTGGATTTTTAATTGGTGGTGTGCCTGAGAACTTTGGTATTTCAGCGCGTATCGGTGGATCTCCTTTCTTCGTGATTGAAGCTGACGAATACGATTCTGCTTTTTTCGACAAGCGCTCTAAATTTGTGCACTACCGTCCCAGAACCTTGGTAATGAGCAATCTTGAATTTGATCATGCCGATATCTTTGAAAACCTCGATGCCATTAAAAAACAATTTCATCATTTGGTGCGCTGCGTTGCCTCCAATGGACTCATTATTTCTCCTCTTAATGATGCCAATTTAGAGGATGTATTACATCAAGGTTGTTGGAGTGATACGCAAAAAGTGGGTGACAGCGAGGCCTGCGATTGGCGCGCTGAATTAATAAGCCCAGACGGTAGTCAATTTAATGTGTTGCACAACAGCAACATAGTCGGTTGCGTGAATTGGGGACTTATTGGAAACCACAATGTCAGTAATGCAATTATGGCGATTGCAGCATCTCATCACGCTGGTGTGCAAACACATGATGCCATCGATGCACTTACTCGCTTCAGAAATGTTAAACGCCGAATGGAAGTAAAAGGAATAGTAGCTGAGGTTGCGGTTTACGACGACTTCGCCCATCATCCAACAGCAATTCTAACAACATTGGCAGGGCTTAGAAATAAGGTTGGAGATGCTAAAATCATTGCCATACTTGAGCCTCGTTCAAACACCATGAAAATGGGTGTACATAAAGAAACACTGGCTAATTCTTGGCAGCAAGCCAATGAGGTATTTTTGTTTGAACCTGCCAGTGTCGATTGGCCGATGCAAGAATTGGTCGTAAACAGTATCGCTCCCGTACATTTGTTTAAAGATACAGACAGTATTGTAAAAGCAGTTGTTGAACAAGCACAACCAGGCGATCAAATTCTGGTAATGAGTAACGGTAATTTCAATGGCATTCATCAAAGCTTGTTAACGGCGTTAAGCACCAAATTCAATGATTAGCATTATTAAAAACCAGTGAAAAGTTGAGTCCATGACAAATTAATAACGGTCATTCGCACCCAACTAAGAATAAATAACTTATTTTAAATCATGACAAGAGACGAACTATGAAAAAATTATTGATTGCTTCTGCCCTGCTCGCCGTAAGCTCAATTCAGCAGGTACATGCTTGGGGACAAACGGGGCATCGTGTTACAGGTGCAATAGCTGAACAATATTTAACTGCCGAGGCAAAAGCGGCGATTGAAAAGCTACTGCCAAACGAAAGTCTTGCCCAAGCATCTACCTATGCAGACGAGATGCGTTCTAACCCTGAGGAATTTTGGCAAAAAGAAGCCGGTGCCTATCATTATGTCACGGTGCCAAAAGGTAAACATTATCATGACGTCGGCGCGCCTGAGCAAGGTGATGCTTTTACGGCCTTAGAAAAATTCTCAAAAATTGTTAAAGATAAGACCGCACCATTGGCAGAACGCCAACGTGCTCTGCGATTCATTGTGCATATTGTTGGTGATTTACATCAACCACTGCATGCCGGAGATGGCACAGATAAAGGCGGTAATGATTTGAAACTAGAGTTCTTCTGGGAGCAATCTAACCTGCATCGCGTTTGGGATTCAGGATTAATCGATAGACGCCAATTATCCTATACTGAATGGACGAATTGGTTAAGCGAAAAAATAACACCGGAGCAAGCCGCTGCGTGGAACACAATCGACCCACTGGTTTACATTGCTGAAAGTGTGGCCATTCGGGATCTAATTTATCCTGAAACAGAACGTCTCAGTTGGGACTATTTATATCAACACTTGCCAACAGCAACCGAGAGATTGCAGGAAGGTGGCGTGCGTATTGCGGCATATTTGAACGATTTATTTAAGCAATAGACACGACAATCTGATTCATAAAAAGGGAGCAAGTATTGATTAACTTGCTTCCTTTCTAACTCAATCTATGTCTAAGGCTTCTGGCGAGAGAATAATGCCAGTGCCATCCGCGTAAAGATGATCCTCTGGTAAAAAAGTAACGCCCGCAAAATTAACCGCAATATCCAGATCGCCCACTTCCCTGCTTTCTGAGTTCACTGGAATGGCCGTCAGCGCATGAATACCTATTTCGCAATCTTCGAGCACATCAATTTCACGCACACTGCCATAACAAACTATACCTTCCCAACCGTTTTCTGCAGCCATCTGTGCATTGTACGCATCAATTAAAGCGCGCCTTGTAGAACCACCACCATCAATCAATAGCACCTTGCCTTCACCTCTTGTGGCCAAGACTCTGTCAACCAATCCTTTGTCTTCAAAACATTTAATGGTGGTGACTTCTCCACCATAGGAATAACGACCACCAAAACTGGTAAAAATAGGGTCGAGTACATCAACACTATCAGCGAATAAGTCACATAAGTCAGAAGTATTATATTCCATGATATTCCTTAAACAGTTGTTTATACGGTGTTTGCTCAGACATGTTTTATAAACGATTTTTCTCATATTAGCACTTCTGACAGTAGAAGAAAGCCCAAAAACTGTTGAATAGTATTTGTCATATAGGTTTCTTCTTTCTGTCACTATTTGTTCACATTTTACCCGTATCTTTTACCTTGTCTTTGACTCACTTGAGAAAATCATGACACTACAACGAATTACACAGTTAGATACCGCTCTTTTTTATTGGTTCAATCAATATTCAACTTTAGGTAATGGCAGAGTTATAAACGCTATACGTGTTATTTCTAAGACCGGTGATGGTCACCTCTATCTTCTTTTCGGTATCTTATTATTCTGCTTAGACAATAGTCATGGCGTCCTTTTCTTTTACACCACTTTAATGGCGTATGCGCTTGAGCTGCCTATGTACCTAATTTTAAAACGATATTTCAAACGCAAACGCCCGAGCGCTAGGCTCATTAATTTCGATGCTCACATCATACCTGCTGATAGATTTAGTTTGCCGTCTGGACACACTGCTGCCGCTTTCTTAATGGCGACTATTGTCAGTAGCTTTTACCCCACATTTAGCCTTATCGCTTTTAGCTGGGCCAGCTTAGTTGGACTGTCACGCATCTTGCTGGGTGTACACTTTCCTTCTGACGTCGTTATTGGGGCTATTTTAGGTGCCGGCATTGCGAGTATCAGCATGCGTATATTGACGTAAGGTATATTTATGAAAATTCTTTATGGTGTACAGGGAACCGGAAACGGTCATATTTCTAGAGCCAGACTGATGGCTGACGCATTTAGCCGACGCAATGATGTGGAAGTTGACTACCTCTTTTCAGGGCGTGATACCGATGCCTATTTTGATATGGATATATTTGCTCACTATCAAAGCAAGCGAGGCCTATCATTTGTTACCGAAAGCGGCACTGTGCATCGCTTTAAAACCGTCAAGAATGCAAAATTAGTCGAATTTATGCGAGACGTTCGAAAACTCGATCTTGGCAGTTATGACCTCGTGCTAAATGATTTTGAACCTATATCAGCATGGGCAGCTAAAAATCAACATATACCATCACTTTCAATTAGCCATCAGGCGGCATTTACCTGTGCAGTTCCAACCGAGGCTCAAAGCATTATTGATAAATGGCTTACTCGTCACTTTGCACCCACCCAATATGCATTAGGTGTGCATTGGTATCATTTCAATCAAGCTATTATTCCTCCCTTTGTACCTGCAGGATTGTGCCAAAGCGCGTCAACATCTCCTAAAAGACAAAATCTTACCGACTTCACCTTAGTCTATCTGCCGTTTGAAGAGCCCCTGCAGATTCAGCAAGTATTGCAGCCGCTAAGTGAACATCGCTTTTATTGCTATCATCCTGACGTACAATATCCATTTATTGAACAAAACATTCATTGGTTCCCACCATCTAAAAGTGGTTTTCACGGAGCACTTTCTGCTTGTACAAAAGTGATTGCCAATGGCGGCTTTGAATTAGCAAGCGAGTGCTTAAGTCTGGGCAAAGCAATACTGATGAAGCCCTTAAATGGTCAATTTGAACAGTATTCAAACGCATTTATGCTTCGGCAACTGGGTATTTCGGACACCTTATTTAGCTTAAATACAGACGACATTGAAGAATGGTTAGACAATCATCATGCCACTAAAATAAACTTTCCAAGTAACGCTGACTGCTTCATCGACTGGATTGTTGCCGGTAACTGGTCTGACACCGAGACAATATGCCAACAACTCTGGCAACAAGTTGAATTTCCAGACGAAGTGAGTAAAAAACTCAGTAACGTGAGTGCCATAAGTATTTAGCTCAAGGCCTAGAAAGAGATTGCATTTTGGGCGATTGCAGTGCAATGTTATGCGCATATTAAGCCAGTTATCTTATGTCCATGAATCGAATGTCAAAATTGGCGCTTTGCATAGTGCTGACCATATTTTTAGGTGCCTGCGGTCAGCGTGGGCCGCTGTTTATTCCTGAGCAAGCACCCAGTAATAAGGAAATACCCAAGGCACCTGCCGAAACTCCTGAAAAATTGACTACTGAAGAGGGTCAATAAAATGGATTTCTTTACCTATAAAAATAAGCAACTTTTCGCCGAAGACGTGCCTGTTGCAGATATAGCAAGAGCACATGGTACGCCCCTTTATATCTACTCAAGAGCGACCATTGAACGCCATTGGCATGCCTTTAATAACGCCGTTTCTAAGCATGATCATCTTATTTGCTACGCCGTTAAAGCGAACTCTAATTTAGGTGTCTTATCTGTGCTGGCTAAATTAGGCTCGGGTTTTGATATTGTCAGTAAAGGTGAACTATCACGCGTTATCGAAGCAGGTGGTGACACAACTAAGGTAGTATTTTCTGGAGTTGGTAAAACCTCTGATGAAATCCGTTTTGCACTTCAACAAAACATCATGTGCTTTAATGTTGAATCTGATGCGGAACTGGATCGCATTAATAATGTGGCTGGACAGCTTGATGTTAAAGCGCCTATTTCAATTCGTATTAATCCTGATGTTGACGCAAAAACACACCCTTATATTTCCACCGGCTTGAAAGCCAATAAATTTGGAATTGCACGAGATGACGCCCTGCGTGTGTATAAGCGTGCCTCTGCAATGCCTAATCTAGAAGTCAAAGGGATGGACTGTCATATTGGGTCTCAATTGACCGACATCACACCATTTGTGGATGCACTAGAACGTTTATTAGTCTTGATTGATGAGCTCGCCGAACATAATATTATGATATCTCATCTTGATGTTGGCGGCGGTTTGGGCGTTCCCTATAACGATGAAACGCCTCCTCACCCAGATGAATATGCAGCGGCAATGAGTGCAAAAATGCAAGGTCGCGAGCATCTCAAGCTCATTTTAGAGCCGGGTCGAGCCATCGCAGCCAATGCAGGTATTTTAGTTACCGAGGTGGAATACCTCAAACAAGGTGAAGAGAAAAATTTTGCGATTGTCGACGCCGCCATGAACGATTTATTGCGCCCCGCATTATATAGCGCGTGGCAGGCCATTATTCCGGTACAACCTAGACTTGATATTGCAGCACAAAAATATGATGTTGTTGGTCCTGTTTGTGAAACAGGTGACTTTTTGGGTAAGGACCGCGACTTGGCGATTGCGCCTGGTGATTTCCTTGCTGTGAGAAGTGCTGGTGCTTACGGCTTCGTAATGGCAAGCAATTATAATAGTCGTTGTAGGCCCGCTGAAATCATGGTCGATAAAACCCAAACTATTATAGTTCGCGAAAGAGAAAAACTAAAAGATTTGTGGAAAGGTGAGCATAAAATTACGTAACCTAGGGCCTTAGGTCTTACATTCATAATAATAATAATCATAAGAACCAAATGCTGTTAAATTTTTCTAAAATGCACGGGCTAGGCAATGACTTTGTGGTTGTCGATAACGTTACCCAAAATGTGTTTTTCTCGAAAGAGAAGATCCAGCAACTTGCTGACCGTAATTTTGGTATCGGCTTCGATCAATTGCTTATCGTAGAACCGCCTTACGATCCAGACCAAGATTTCCATTATCGGATTTATAATGCAGACGGCTCAGAAGTGTCTCAATGTGGCAATGGTGCGCGTTGTTTTGCTAAATTTGTAAAACAAAAAGGCTTAATTAACCGCAATAAAATCATTGTCAGTACCAAAGCTGGTCGTATGGTCTTATATCTCGAAAAAGATGGCAATGTAACCGTGAATATGGGTCGTCCAGTGTTTACCCCTGAGCTCATTCCATTTAAGGCAAATAAACAAGAAAACTTCTATATTATCCGTGACAATGAACACACCTTTTTCTGCGGTGCAGTATCAATGGGCAACCCGCATTGTGTTATTGAAGTTGACGATGTGGACAATTATGATGTGCAAGGTATCGGCGAGATAATTGGCAATAACGAGCGTTTTCCAGAAGGTGTGAATGTTGGATTTATGCAAATTATTAGTCGCAGCGAAGTAAAACTACGTGTATTTGAGCGCGGTAGTGGAGAGACACTAGCTTGTGGCAGTGGTGCTTGCGCGGCTGTTGCAATAGGTATTATGCAAGACAAACTAGATAAAGAAGTGAATGTCACGCTTGCTGGTGGTAGACTAATTATAAAATGGCAAGGGGAAGACAGTCTATTAAAAATGACGGGCCCCGCAGAACACATTTATGATGGACAAGTAACGCTATGAATAAATCAGGTGTTAAGGGAAATACTGCGCAAGCACTAGCGCACGACTTTGTCTCAGAAACGGTCACGGAAGCAGAAGTACGCGAGTATATTCTTAATAACAAAGACTTTTTTGTTAACAATCCGGACGTTGCCGAGAGAGTTCAAGTGCCACACAAACAGAAGGGCACAGTGTCGCTTGTTGAGCTACAGGGTAGTCAGTTGCGCAAAAAAGTTCGCCAACTCAGCTTTAAACTCAGTCAACTGATCTCAATTGCTAAGCAAAATGAAGAGATTTACAAGGTATATGCCGACTTGAATCTTCGCTTATTACGCTGTACTGAGTTTGCTGAAATGCAATATACGATTGAAGAAACCTTGCAAGATGAACTCGATATGTCAGCTGCTGCGATTAAACCTTTTAAGGGTCTTTTTGCATTGCCTGAAATTCAGCAACGTTTGTTTATGGAAAAACGCTTTAAAGACACCGATTTCTTTTTTGGTCGCTTGAGTCAGCACGAAAAACAACTCTTGTTCGGCGATTCAATTGCTGAATCGGTCGCTCTCGTGCTACTTGGTGATAGACGCGACCTAGGAATTTTAGCCATTGGTAGCGCCGACCCGATTCACTTTACACCCGACATGGACACGTTGTTAATAAAACAACTTCAGGAGTTCTTAAATGTCTCAATGCCAGGTTTACTTCATTATTAGCAAAGGCTAATTTTGTTAGATGACTTATCTGTAACGCAAAAAGTCCCTCCTCAACTAGGCTCTTGGGTCATTGACTTTATTCACCATATTCGTGTTGAACGTCAATTATCCGAACTCACATGTAAAAACTATCAACGCCAAATACTCAGTGCTCTGAACGATCTTAACATCAGCAAATGGACCGAGCTTTCGCCGGATCACGTAAAAATGATGTTGATGCGCTGCAGCAAAAGTAAGTTATCCACTCGCACCATCAATCTACGGCTTAGTGTGCTGCGTAATTTCTGCGAATTTATGGTCACAAAGGAATACTTAAGTAATAACCCTGTTGCAGCAATTCAATCCTTGAAACAATCAAAGCCATTGCCTAAACAATTGAATGTGGATGAAATGAGCAGTTTACTCAACTTTGATACGACTGAATTTTTGGGTATTCGAGACAAAGCCATGTTTGAATTACTGTATGGTTGTGGTATGCGTTTATCCGAATTAACGGGCCTTGACCTGAGTGATATATTAGCCGGTGATGAGGTTAACGTTATTGGTAAAGGTAACAAAGAACGACGCTTACCGGTGGGTCGTCAGGCTAAAATTGCGCTTAAAGTATGGCTTAATGAGCGCGATAAACTATTACCTTCATTGGACCAAAAAGCCCTCTTTTTATCTAAGCGTAAAACCCGAATTTCAAACCGGCAAGTACAAAATAGACTGGACCATTGGGCTAAACAACAAACGCTTTATCAACAAATTAGTCCACACACATTGCGCCATTCATTCGCGACTCACGTATTAGAATCAAGTAATGACTTACGTGGTGTTCAAGAATTACTAGGGCACGCTAACTTATCAACTACCCAAATTTATACTCATCTTAATTTTCAGCATCTTGCTCAAGTTTATGACCAAGCTCACCCAAGGGCAAAGAAGAAGTGATAATTTACAAACCCACACCCAAAATTAATGCCATGACATTCGACTTAGATGACACCCTATACGATAATTGGCCGTATATTGTTGAAGCCGAGAAAGGCTTATTAAATTTCATTGCCAAAGAATATCCAGATTCATCTCACCTCAGTCGAGATGATTGGCAACAGTATAAACACCAAGCATTGCGTGACGATCCTGAGTTATTTTCAGATATGGGCGACTTGCGCCGCATTATCTTAACAAAAGGACTCCAAGAGTCAGGTTACCGCGGTAGCGTGCTATCCACGGCAGTGCAAACTTGCTTTGATTGGTTTTACTTTGAACGCAGCAACTTTCAAGTAGGTGAAGCACAATGCCAATTGCTAAGCAAACTCGCTGAGCGCATACCATTAATTGCGATTACTAATGGTAATGTCAATACCCAACAAATTGGAATACATCGCTATTTTCAACAAATATTAAAAGCCAGTCGTCAAAGTCCAATGAAGCCGCACCCTCATATGTTTGATGAAGCTGCAAATTATCTGAAGATACCACGTGGCAGCATCTTACATGTCGGCGATAATTTAGAGAAAGACGTTTGGGCAGCAACAAATGCGGGTTTCTCTGCAGCTTGGCACGCCTGCGACCGACCAATGGAAATTGAAAATGAGCCTGTTCAAGTTCTACCTAACGTTGAAATTCATCAGCTTGAAGAGCTCTTGGCATTTATTTAATCGACAACAACCTTATTTTTAGTTAACTTCGATTGCAGGCATCCTTATGACAAATATTATGACCACAAATTCCCCCTACCCACATTTGCTCGAACCTTTAGATTTAGGCTTCACTACGCTAAAAAACCGCACATTGATGGGCTCTATGCATTTAGGATTAGAAGAAGAAAAAGGTGGCTTTAATAAGCTCGCAGCCTTTTATGCTGAGCGTGCAAGAGGCGGTGTTGCTCTTATTGTTACAGGCGGAATAGCGCCTAATATTGCTGGCTGGGTAGCCCCCTTTGCTGGACGTATGACAAGTTCGCGGCACGCTAAAAAGCATCGCGTAATTACTGATGCTGTGCACAAAGAAGGGGGTAAAATTTGCATGCAAATTTTACATTCCGGACGCTATGGATATCATCCATTAGCAGTTTCTGCTTCAGGGATAAAATCACCAATCACACCGTTTAAACCAAGAGCACTCTCTACCCGGGGCGTACGAAGTACAATTAAAGATTACGTAAGTTGTGCAAACTATGCAAAAAGTGCTGGTTATGACGGTGTCGAGATTATGGGTTCAGAAGGATATTTAATTAATCAATTTTTTTGCGAACGCACCAATCATCGAGATGACGAATTTGGTGGTAGTTTAGAAAATAGAGCTCGTCTTGCAATTGAAGTAGTTAAACAAACGCGCGAAGAAGTAGGTGCAGAGTTCATCATTATTTATCGCTTATCGATGTTGGATTTAGTCGAAGGAGGTGCACTTTGGGACGAGATCGTATATCTTGCCAAAGCAATAGAAAAAGCCGGTGCTACACTCATAAACACAGGGATTGGATGGCATGAAGCTAGAGTACCTACGATAACAACATCGGTGCCGCGGGCGGCTTTTACATGGATAACACAGCGCATGAAAGCCGAGGTTAGCTTGCCGCTCATTACAACTAACCGGATTAATACCCCTGAGATTGCTGAATCAGTATTAGCTCAAGGTCATGCAGATATGGTTTCCATGGCCCGACCATTTTTGGCTGACCCCGATTTTGTGGCAAAAGCTATGCGCAACGAATCCGACCAAATTAATACCTGTATAGCCTGTAACCAAGCTTGTCTGGATCATGCTTTTGAGCAAAAGCGCGCAAGTTGCTTAGTTAATCCTCAAGCCTGTTATGAAACTGAACTCATTTTCAAATCAGTCGCCGCTCCCAAAAAAATAGCAGTTGTGGGCGCAGGTCCGGCAGGTTTAGCCTTTGCGACTTATGCCGCGGCGCGAGGTCATGATGTGCATTTATTTGAACAAGCGAATGAAATAGGAGGGCAATTTAACTACGCGAAACAAGTGCCTGGCAAAGAAGAATTCTACGAAACTTTAAGATACTACAATAAACGCATACAAGTAACTGGCGTTAAACTGCATTTAAATACTCGTGTTGACGCAAACCTTCTTGCACAACAAGGTTTTAAAGAGGTTGTAATGGCCACCGGCATAAAGCCCCGTCTTTTAACCATTCCAGGAAGCGATCATCCTAAGGTCATGAGTTACATTGATGTGTTGCGAGACCATAAATATGTTGGCGCAAAGGTCGCTGTTATTGGTGCAGGAGGCATTGGTTTTGATGTCTCAGAATACTTGGTAGAACAAGAAAATCTAACTACTAATTTAGATAAGTGGCTAGCTCATTGGGGCATCGACAAAGCATTTAAAACACCTGGTGCGCTGGTTGAAAAGCAGCTACATGAACCACCAAGGCAGGTTTATCTTTTACAACGAAAAAGTACAAAAGTCGGTAAAGGACTAGGTAAAACCTCTGGCTGGATACATCGCCATTCACTGATTAACCACAAAGTGCAAATGATGAATGGCGTTAGCTATGAAAAAATTGATGACCAAGGGTTACATATTATCATCAATGACAAGCCCAGAGTGTTGGATGTTGACCACATTATTGTTTGCGCTGGCCAAGAGCCATTGCGAGAACTGCAATTGAGTCTGCAAGAAGCCGGTATGCAGGTGCATATTATCGGCGGCGCTGATGTCGCTTCAGAACTCGATGCCAAACGAGCTATTCGGCAAGCGGCTGAACTCGCTGCTGAAATTTAGCAATGTGATGTGGCCGCTAAACCTTGTGCCACTAAACCTTGTGCCACTAAAGCCTAGCAGCTTGAATGGCTAAGCCTTCACAAACAGAGTTAAAGGCATCACCCTCGATTACTGGCAAATTAGGCAGCATCTCTTGCGTTAGCTGTTTTCTCACAATTGGCGATAAACTCATACCACCGGTGATGAAGAGCATTTCCGGTGCTTCACTGCTATTTTCTAAGCATTCAACAACCAAACGTTTGACCCGGCTTAGCCATGATTTCATAGAACGGTTTAAGTCCTCCACCGACAAGTCTACGTCGTAATCGGCCTCAATATAATGCAGTGGTAAGGTGATTTCTGTTTTAGATGAAAGCATCTCTTTTGCTAGACGAGATGAGTTAACTAAACGGGCGGAAAGTTTTTCTTCTTGTACTGTAAGCAACCGACCTAACAATTTGGATTCTTTTATAATTGACATGGTTTGGGTGATGTCCAAACCATATTCATCTGAAAAGAAATGATTGAGCCTTGGAATATCGTCTACCGCACACATATCTGAAAAATACGTGGGTGGCACAGGCAATCCACTTAGCATCTTCAGTCCCTGCCCCATTGTTGGTGCAATTGACTTCACTATTAGGTTTTTATCACATTCCATCCCGCCTATGCGGGCACCAGTAACCGATAGCACATCTTGCTGACGATTAAGGTTACTACGTTTTTCCGGGGATAACTTAATGCAACAAATATCGGTCGTACCACCGCCAATATCAACCACTAGCACATTGGTAGGCTTGGCTAAATTAGGTTCAATTTTATAAGCAGCCGCGATAGGCTCCTCAAGAAATTCAACATGTGTGAAGCCGGCCTTTTTAGCAGCATCAGCCATTATTTCTAATGCTTGACTATTACCTTCTTCGCCTCTGGTACCATGAAACCTTACCGGGCGGCCAATCACCGCAGTATCCACAGTCTGATTCAGTTGTTGTTCTGCACTTTGACGGAAAAAAGCCAATTGTTTAGCAATCATGCCTACAAAAGCGGCTTTCTGACCGGGCACTAAATGCGCGCCTAAAAAGTTTTTCGGTGAATAAATTAAGCGGCCCTTGTCTGGCGTTTTTAAGTAACGCTTGAATCCTTCTTCACCAAACGCAAACTCCCCGGTTTCAACCAGTTGGTTCAGAGACAAATCTTGCACAGTCATATATTTAAGAAGAAGTTGAATAGCTTGGCGCTGCAGTGCTGGTTTGTTGTGGTATTGCGCTCGTAAGTCATCAATTTTTTCGCTAAAAACGCGCTGTTCTCGCGGATCTTGTGCTTCGTAATAGCTATTTTTAGCTTTTTCTAGCTGATCATTGATCGCACGCTGAATTTGCGCAACTTTAGCCTCAATAGCAGACACTGGCGGGCGCGGTAGATCATCTTTATAATATACAAAAACTGAAGAACGAATTTTATTCGATTGTTCAACATTAGGATCGAGCTTAATGAAATGATGTTTTGTACCATCAAAATAAACTACCTCTGAATTCGATGTACCGTAATCTATGCCTATTGCTGCCATCTTGGTCCTGAGTGATTAAAAAAGAGACCGCGGATTGTAGAGTAAAAATATATGCAATTCACTAGTTGATTTACATTATGAGACTTTAAACCTCTGAAAATCTGCGCGCTGGTGTATTTCATCTTCTTAATGCTCTGTGAAGTGTTTGTATTGACGCAAAAATTTGTGGATTTAAAGAAAGCGAACACTCAGAATATTAAAACAATAAAATTTTGAAGCCTATGACAATTACTATAATGCCGCCAAACAACTCTGCTGTAAATTGCGATTATCAAAGCACTTAAAAAGGGACTGTCACCCTTCAGTTCAGGTTGCGATTTGCCGCTTTGGTTTACACCTATGCCAATCGATACTGCGAAAACATCCATACTTAGCGCTATTGATAATAAAATTACTTCCAACATGGTAGATCCAGCATAACCTGACAAAATGACTATAAAAAATCAATGATGCTGATAAAAGCCATTGAATACTATACAGCCTAGTTAGCCAGCAAAATCTTATGCTTTGGAGATCGGGTCGGTTTTTTCTTTTTTTGGGACTTCATTCGCTAGCGTTCTCACGTATCGCCAAGCTAGGTAGGTAATTAAAATAAATACAACAAGCAGTCCAACGCTAAACAGCCCCCAGTTATCACCCACGATATTTTCAAGTGCTGAACCAAACAGAAAACCGCTACCCACTAACGCAAAGGTCCAAGTAAGTGCCGAGGCAAAGTTAAGCATTGTGAATACGCGCCATGACATATCTGTTAACGCCACGGGAAGTGAGCCGATAGTTCGCATGCCCTTAGGATAACGATAGAGGAAGATATACACTTTGCCAAAGCGATCCAATAACAACTTGGCGGTGTGCAGCGATTTTTGATATCGCGGATTTGATGAAAGGTTTTCAACACCGTACTTTCTGCCTAAGTAAAAGCGTAACTCATCACCCAAATAGCCACCGAAAAAAACGGCAGCAGCAACTAAAGCCAAGTTGAGTGCACCCATATGAGCAGCAATACCAGCAAACAAGGGTAAGGAACCACTTTTTAATGCGCAATAAGAGAAAAGAATGACGTAACTTAACAAGCCGTAATCGCTTATAATATCTAAAATAGTTTCCATCAGATTTGGGATATTCTTAATCGACCAAGATTATTACTTTTACTACGCTATGGGATGTTTGGATCATCAACAAACAGCGACCATTAGTCCTCACACGAGACATTGATGGTTAACTTAATAAGCCAACTTGTGTCATTGAATTTCACTATGACTAACAGATAAAAAGGTAAAATTTTGCTTATTGCGGTCTTATGCAACGGTAGATTATAAAGGTGTTTCTATTTAGTTCTAACCGAATTGGTGCTGAAATACCGCTCTCTTTTGGCTAAAACCTAGTAAGCAATTGATTTAAAAGTATAAAATATTATTTTATAGTTGGCATGATTCTTCCACTAAATACATAGGTTCCGTGAAATTATTTAGGATAAATCCATGCGCAATTTATATCATTTTTTTTATTTACTATGGCGTCTAGACGTTAGCGTATGGCAAGTAAATGAGCCAAGTAATACTCATACTACAGCCGAAAAAGAACGTGAAGACATTAATGCTTAACAACATCATAGATAAGTCGTATAGCTTAAATTAACCAATATTGCTATAAGTACCACAGCGTTTGCGCCAGCCTAATAGCCAGTTTTGTTCGACTTGTTTTTGCGGGGAGTTTTTTACACGCCGCGTGAGCATCGCAACGCATGCTTGAGTAAAGGCAAGGTGCTGGTTTTGTGTATCGAGTTGCATGTTGAGCAATACCTGCAATAAACCCCACCCTTGGTTGTTGTACCTTTCGGTAAGGGCGATACCTTCGCCCTTAAAGTTAACGTAATCAACTAAGGAATACATACCTAATTCCGTGGTGGCGAGCGCTTGAAATCGTTTTGTGACCAAACCTTGAGTTTCTGGATTATCAACTTCAGCTAGCATCAGTGGCAAAGATCGTTGCATGCGTTGATGTATGAAGGCAACCTGATGTTCAAACGTAGAGGCTAATAAGCTTCTGAGTTCTTGCATTTCATTACTATTTTTGGCATCCATAAAGTTTTGCTTAGTTTGCCAGGGACAATATTGCTGTTGTCGCAACCAAGCCGGAATAGCGACGTTTTGAGCCTGTAAATACTGCAACAGGCTTGGAAACGTTTCGGTGAACGGACTCTCTATATCTTTTGGAAACCAAATAAAGTGACCTAAGCCTAAACTCGCAAATGCTTCGCCATTGTTCCAAGCTATTAAATGCTCAGGATTGCTGCCGGTTTCATTGTGATAGATTTTTTCACCGATGGATTGCAGTTGCGCTGCTTGTAGCTCAAGAATATCTTTTGCAAAGGCTAGTGGGGGCTTGATGCAAGATAAGATAAGAATAAACAATAGGTAGTTGATGCGTTTCATAGTTCGATGGTGCATTGGTCGATTGTAATGGGTTTATTTTAACTTTGTGTATTGCATGTAGCAAGTGGGATGTCAGAAGAATTGATTGTGATTGAATAACCGTATTCCAACTTATTATAGGCCCTTTTTTGGCCCGAATATCGGTCGTACTATTTCTACCGTCGGAAACTGTCTGTCCATCGTATTTGTTGTCAATTTACACTAGAAAATTAACGGGCGCTCATCTTCAAGCACATTTTGCTTCATTGAATCACAAGGCATATTGCAATCAGGCTTGCCTACAATTTTAGCTGGCACACCGACAACGGTCACGCAAGGGGGGACATTGCTCAACACGACACTTCCGGCGCCCACTTTTGAGCCTTCACCAATTTCAATATTTCCCAAAATCTTAGCACCTGATCCGATCATCACACCTTGGCGAATTTTTGGATGGCGATCGCCTTTTTCGTTGCCAGTACCGCCAAGTGTGACGTTTTGCAAAATAGAAACGTTATCTTCAATTACCGTCGTTTCACCAATAACAATACCAGTTGCGTGATCAAGCATGACACCTTTGCCAATTGTTGCCGCCGGATGTATGTCAACGCCGGACGCCATTGAATTCCGACTTTGAATAAACAGCGACAAATCGTTGCGCCCGTTATGCCACAAATAGTTAGCTAAACGATGGATTTGCAACGCTTGAAACCCTTTAAAATGAATTAATACTGTCAAAAATGAGGTTACCGCTGGGTCCCGACTGACAGCAGCCTGAATATCGATAATCGCAGAGTCAACCATAACTGGGTTAAGAGAATAAGCGGCTTCAAATATTTCTCGTAGCACAAGGGCTGGCATCACATCGTCTGACAACTTATTTGATAAAATAAAGCTGAGTGACGATTCAAAGGTATGATGGTTAATTAAACAAGCATGAATATAAGAAGTCAGCATTGGCTCTTTTTCAGCAACTTCTTTCGCTTCTTGCTGTAGAATTTTCCAAAATTCATCGCTGCTATGAACTCTACTATTCGGCATAATTTTTTCCATGAAATGGTATTGCTACTATTTGGTTTAACAAATTCATTCGCTCTACGCATTTGTACGTTGAAATAAGAAATAACCGTGAGTGTAGGTGAAACTAGCTAGCTTGCATAGCATTGCACTGGTGTCTATTGTTAAAAACAATACAATGTGGGAACGACATCGGCTTGATTCGATATGCTAGAAACCAAACATATGTTGATTCAACCCCATCCCAAAGTCGTATTGTGTATTTATCAGTTAAGCCAAATAGTAGCTGTTTAGTATTGCACATAGCTGTCATCTTTTAAGGAGAGAAGAATGCGTTTAAAGCACTGCCATAATTTTCATGATTTTCGTACACTGGCAAAAAAACGCTTGCCCAGCCCTATCTTTAACTATATTGATGGCGGGGCTGACGACGAAATCACCTATAGACGCAATACAACTGCTTTTGATACCTGTGACTTAATCCCTAACGTATTGACCGGCGTCAAGGACGTTGACTTATCCGTCACCGTCATGGGTCAAAAACTGGCTATGCCCGTATATTGTTCTCCTACAGCGCTGCAACGTTTGTTCCATCACAAAGGTGAGCGTGCGGTCGCCGCTGCTGCTGAAAAATATGGCACTATGTTTGGGGTCAGCTCCCTTGGTACTGTTAGCATTGAAGAAATAGCGCAACAAATTGATAGCCCGCAAGTTTATCAATTCTACTTTCATAAAGACCGCGCACTGAATTCAGTTATGATGCAGCGAGCCAAAGCGGCTGGCGTAAAAGTGATGATGCTCACTGTTGACTCCATCACTGGCGGTAATCGTGAACGTGATCTTCGAACTGGCTTTTCTATCCCCTTCAAACTGACCTTAAGCGGTATGTTGCAATTCGCTATTAAACCTATGTGGGGCATTAATTATGTCACTCATGAATCCTTTAAGTTGCCACAATTGCAAGACCATGTGGATATGAGCAAAGGCGCAACCTCTATTGCGGGCTATTTTAGCGATATGCTCGACCCCTCTATGAATTGGAAAGATGTAGAGGCCATGGTGAAGGAATGGGACGGTGAGTTTTGTTTAAAAGGAATTATGAGTAAAGACGATGCAAGGCGCGCTATTGAAATTGGTTGCACCGGCATTGTTATTTCAAATCACGGCGGTAGGCAACTTGATGGCTCACGCAGTTCGTTTGACCAACTCAAAGAAATCATGGATGAAGTGGGCGACGAAATTGACGTACTATTTGACAGCGGTGTGCAGCGCGGCACGCATGTGCTAAAAGCTTTGTCATTAGGTGCAAAAGCAGTGGGTATTGGTCGCATGTATCTTTATCCATTAGCAGCAGCTGGACAACCAGGCGTAGAGAGGGCTTTGGGTTTGATGCATGCTGAGCTTGAACGAGGAATGAAATTGATGGGTAAAATCGCTATTAGTCAGTTAAATTATAAAAACCTAAGATTTCGTGATTAAACACGTAATGACTGTATAAACGCACAGGTTTATTGCTATACTTGGCACATCAGACGCAAAATAAAAAAGAATTTTAATGGATGTAACTCGACTACTCGAAGATCTTAACGACAAGCAACGTGAAGCGGTTGCTGCGCCAGCACAAGACATGTTGATACTCGCAGGCGCTGGAAGCGGAAAAACCAGAGTGTTGGTGCATCGCATTGCTTGGCTGATGGAAGTTGAGTTAGTTGCGCCCTATAGCATTTTAGCAGTGACATTTACCAACAAAGCTGCGCGTGAAATGCGTGGACGCGTTGAACGTTTGATGGGCCAGCCTTTAAACAGTATGTGGATTGGCACCTTCCATGGCCTAGCTCACCGTCTATTGCGCTCGCATCATGAAGAAGCTGGTTTACCTGAAAACTTCCAAATACTCGATTCAGACGATCAATTCCGCTTAATAAAACGGCTATTGAAGTCGATGAACTTAGATGAAAAACACTGGCCTGCCAAACAAATTCAATGGTACATAAACGGCAACAAAGATGAAGGTTTGCGCTCCAGGCACATCGAAACTCATGGCGATCATACGCAGCAAAAAATGAAAGAGATTTACACTGCGTATGAGCAAACTTGCCAGCGCGCAGGCTTAATTGATTTTGCTGAATTATTATTAAGAGCTCACGAACTGTGGGCCAACAATCCACAGGTTTTACAGCATTATCAGAAGCGCTTCAGAGCGGTATTGGTTGATGAGTTCCAGGACACTAACAATATTCAGTATGCGTGGCTGAAATTACTTTCTTGTGAAAATAACAACATGATGATTGTGGGTGATGACGATCAATCGATATATGGTTGGCGCGGCGCGAACGTACAAAACATTTCCCATTTTTTGAGGGACTACCCCACAGCTAACACCATAAAACTCGAACAAAATTACCGTTCAACCTCGAATATTCTAGATGCTGCGAATGCCGTAATTGGACACAATCCCGGCCGCTTAGGTAAAAAGTTGTGGACCGAAGACTCTGAGGGTGAAAAAATAGCACTCTATGCTGGGTTTAACGATCTGGACGAAGCACGCTTCATTGTTTCGCAAATTAAGACCTATTATGAGCAAGGCGCTGCACTTTCTGACTGCGCTATTTTATATCGCAACAATGCGCAATCTCGTGTTCTAGAGGAAGCACTCTTGCATGAGGGCTTGGCCTATCGCATTTACGGCGGTTTACGCTTCTTCGAACGTCAAGAAATTAAAGATGCTTTGGGTTATTTGCGCTTAATTAGTCAACCCATCGATGATGCGGCATTTGAGCGTGTGGTCAATACGCCTACTCGTGGAATGGGTGATAAAACACTGTCCAACTTACGTGTATTTGCACGAGAAAATGATATTTCCATGTGGCAAGCAAGTAGTAAAATGCTAGCACAGAATATGCTTTCAGGTCGGGCAGCTACAGCACTTAAAGGATTTGTAGAGATGATCCTACAAATGACACAAGAAGTGAAAGACTTGCCACTTGAGAAGAAGGCTGATCACGTTATTAAACATTCTGGTTTATACGCTATGTATCAAGCTGAAAAAGGCGAAAAAGCAAAAGCTCGAGTAGAAAACTTAGAAGAATTAGTCACTGCCTGTAAGCAATATGAAGCCCCCGAGGAAGCGCAGGAAATGAGCCCGCTATCTGCATTTTTAGCGCATGCATCGCTCGAAGCAGGTGATGCTCAAGCAGATGCAAATCAGGATTCAGTGCAAATGATGACCATTCATTCCGCAAAAGGTCTCGAGTTTTCATTTGTGACATTAGCGGGTGTTGAAGAGGGCATGTTCCCAAGTCAGATGAGTAACGACGAGCCCGGTAAAATAGAAGAAGAACGCCGTCTCTGCTATGTGGGTATGACAAGAGCCATGCAAAAACTGCTTATTACCTATGCTGAAACCCGACGTTTATATGGTCAAGATAAGTATCATACTCCATCAAGGTTTATTCGTGAGATACCCGGTGACTTCATAGAAGAAATCAGGCTTAGAACGCAAATAAAACAGCCTATGCAAAACCGTTTTAGTGGCGCTACCTCGCACGCTGCATTTGAAGACAGTGGTTTTAAGCTTGGTGAGCGGGTTGAACACAAAAAATTTGGCGAGGGTACAGTACTAAATTATGAAGGCTCGGGCGAGCATGCAAGAGTGCATGTTAACTTCGATTCTGTGGGTACAAAAATTTTGATGCTTGCCTACGCTAAGTTAACTAAAATAGGCTAAGAGCTCAGCAGCGATTGGGCCTATTTTATAATCAAGGTGTTAGGTGTTCTCTTGCAACCATTCAGTGACACTTTGCTGATCACCTCTGAACACCACGCGATCTTTGCGTTTGTCCAACTGATACAAGTACATGGGATCATAGTAGTCTTCTGTAATTGCCCTAAGCCAATGTCGATGACTGCGAAAACTATCGCTGTGCTGGCATTCAATCGCCGCTTCCATTAACGCTAATATCTCCTTGGTACGCTGGCCGCCAAGGCGTTTCTTTACCCTCAATAGACTGTCTATAAGATAGTCTGAAAAGGCCTGCTCACCACTGATTTCATGATGACCTTGATAATACGCGATGGTCTCTGCATAACGCTCTACCACATATTCTTGCCAAAGCTTTTCGATACGTTCTTCAATGGGTAGGTCGATAACCACCATACCGCTCGCCGCCATGGCCAAATTAACTACCTCGGGCAGATGGCGAACGCCAATGTTGCGGCTTTCGTCCTCTAAGATAATCCGTTGGCCGGGGTGTTTTTCACGCACGCCAAGCAAGGCTAAAGTGAGGTTGTTCTCAAAATCAATCTGCGTAGGCTGTTCGGTCAGTGCTCGACCAAAGCTAGACCCTTTATGGTTAGCATGACCTTCTAGGTCGATGCTGTTATTCAGGGTTTTGATAATATCGGTTTTACCCGTACCGGTCATACCTGACAACAGAGTAAAGTTTTGGGCTGCACAAGTGTCGCCTAAATACTGCAATACAAATGTACGCAGCGACTTATAGCCCCCTTCTATGCGCGGACACTTAATACCGGCATCGGCTAACCACTGTTGGCTGAGTTGAGAGCGCAAACCACCGCGAGCACAATACAACACTGCATTTGGATGTTGCTCTAAAAACTGCTGCCAAGCCTTCACTCTGGTCTTTTTAGTCTCACCGTTGACCAGTTCGTGGCCTAAGTTGATCGCTGCTTGCTGGCCTTTTTCTTTATAACAAATACCAATAAGGCGGCGTTCTTCATCGTTAATGAAGGGCAGGTTAATAGCTGAAGGCAAGGCGCCTTTTGCAAATTCCACCGGGGCACGCACGTCAATCATTGGCGTCTGTTGCAACAACAGTTCTCGATAGGCATTACTGGTTGCGCGCTCAGTCTTTTTCAACTTGTCACCTCAATCGAATATTGTTCCCCAACTGCAGTCTCTAGATAGCCAATCGCTTGGTAATAGCAGCCGGCTGCGCTGAGTATGACTTTAGCCGCATCAACTGACTCAGCAGAGATGGCAACCAATAAGCCACCGCTGGTTTGTGGATCGCACAGCAATGCTTGTTGTTGCGGATCAACGCCGCAGACATGCTGGCTAATACTCTCCCAATTTCGCAGACTACCACCAGACACGCATCCCTCTTTAATATACTGATGCACAGACTCATCTAGTAATGGCACAGCCTTACTATCAATGGTGGCTTTGAGCTTGCTGCCCTGGCATATTTCAAGTAAATGTCCGAGTAAGCCAAACCCAGTTACGTCAGTCATTGCGTTCACTCCGGCGAGGCTGCCAAGTTCCACACCAACGGTATTTAAACGCATCATACTGTCAACCGCTAGGCGGCTATGCTCGGGCTTTAGCTTACTTTGTTTCTCGGCTGTGGTTAGAATACCGACACCCAGGGCCTTGGTTAAAAACAACTGATCACCTGCCTTGGCTGAACAGTTCTTCTTCAGATTAGTTAGTTTTACACGCCCGGTAACTGCAAGACCGAAAATAGGCTCGGGTGAGTCGATTGAATGACCGCCTGCTAATATAATGCCCGCTTCCCTACATGTATGTCGACCTCCATCGATTACTTGCTGTGCGATCTCTGGGCTAAGTATTTTTGAAGGCCAGCCAAGTATTGCAATGGCCATCATTGGAGTACCGCCCATAGCATACACATCACTAATTGCGTTAGTGGCAGCAACCCGACCGAATTCAAAGGGATCATCAACGATTGGCATAAAGAAGTCGGTAGTGCTAATGATGCCACTGCCATCACCAAGATCATATACTGCTGCATCGTCTTTAGTAGTGTTACCGACCAGCAAGTTGGGATCGGGCAGAGCAACAAAGTCAGTTTTTAGGAATTGTTCCAGCAGGTTCGGCGCAATTTTACAGCCACACCCAGCACCGTGACTAAATTGAGTTAAGCGTATTTTAGATGTCATAAGCTACATTTGTTGATAGTCGATGCTACAGGGTACTTTGTTTACTCATTGAGATCATGAGTTTTACTTATAATATTCACACTGGCTTAATACTTTTTGGTGTTTATCATAAGTGTAAAGAAGTTAATCCACATGCTCAGTTATTCCATGGCTTAGTATAATGATTGGCATATCCCTAGGCTATATGCAGGACTATTGGATCGCGTCACTATCGTAAGGGCCTATTTTAGCCGACACGTTATTGACTCTAATAGAGATCCTAAAGGTGGCAGTCTTTGTCCGGGGGGAAAACACCATCGAATTTGTGCTGTTAGCGACATTCGATGATGAACCCATATGGAATTCTGCCTGCGATATTATAAAATGAGTATTTTATTGATCAATAAACATTAAATATGTTTTTTGTAGTGAAATGACGCACTGGGGTGAGTATATTTCATATTCATTCTGGTGCATCATTGAATGCTTGAGTAAACCAATCGTATGATTTTTAAACGTCAGCTAATCATGTTTCTGCCACAATGACACTATATTATCCAATACTAATTCTGCAGCACGAATGTAACTATCTTGGTGACTATTTAGCTCATGTCCCATCATTGAATCATGTATTTCTGTAAAAGGATCAGCAATACCACTATCTTCACCACTTAATGCCTCAAGCACAGCCAATCCATGATATGGAACAGTCGATGGGTTGTACCCTCCCTCATGGCACATTACTAGTCGACCATCACACAATTCATCAGCCGCCTTTAATAACATATGAGTAAGACGGCGATAGCCGCTGCTGGTCATCATTTGTCGACCTAGTGGATCATAAATTCCGGCGTCAAAACCACTAGGTACAATAATGAGATCAGGAGAGAACTTATACAGAGCTGGCAACACGACACGTTCAAAACAGGCAAGATAGCCACCTAGTCCAGTTCCAGCGGGTAGAGGGATATTTAAGTTGAAACCTCGTCCCTCGCCTGAGCCTATATCTTGATTATCGCCTGTATCTGGCGGGAAGCAACGCTCTTGATGAACTGATATTGTCAACACTCTTGGATCTTCATAAAAAATTGATTCTGCACCATTTCCATGATGTACATCCCAATCTACAAATGCGATTTTTTTCAAATTGAGGTTATCCAGAGCATGATGTGCAGATATCGCTGCATTGTTTAATAAGCAAAATCCCATTCCCCCATCTGCAACTGCATGATGACCTGGCGGTCGAACTAATGCATAGCCATTTTTAACTTGTCTTTTAACAACCGCAGACGTAAGTTCCATTACGCCACCGGCAGCTAGTCTTGCAATATCAAGAGAGTTCACACTCATAGGAGTGAAAGGTCCTGCGTCTCCTCCTGTTTTGTTTAACTCAACCAATTGATTAAGATATCTCGGCGTGTGTACTTTTAATATTTCTGCATCACTTGCCACGCGATCTTCAATTAAGTGGAGCTTATTGGTCAACTTACTTGCATCAAGCAGGTTCTTTATTCGGCGTTTAGTTTCTGGGTTTTCAACATGTTGTAGTGGCTGCACATCGAAGCCTGCAGGCATTATCCCTGCCGCATTACCCGTATTGTGCCACATATAACGTTCATTCCAGACTAGTGCAGTTTTTAACATGACATTATCCTTAAAGATTAATTGTAAAACGTTTAAAACGTATAATTAAAGACAGCACCAAACTCTCTGGGCCGCGCAACATTTACCTCGACCAAACCAAACCCTGGCTTGTCTGCAACCCCACTGGTTATGTACTCTTGGTCAGTTGCGTTTCGGATATATAGCGAGATCCCCCAATCCGCATTATTCGGCGAATAACTGGCTGTCAGATTAACTAATGTTAATGCCTTTTGAATGAGTTCAGGTGTATTTATGGCGTCATTTGCAACCTTGTCTTTGTAATTTACGTCAGTACGCAATCGCAGTGTCGCTTGATTACTAAGTTCAACTTCATATTGCACACCTGCACTTAATGAGTTTTTTGGCGTATTGATAAATAAGTCGTCTTCTTGAATGGGATTAACTATCGGATTACCAAACGACCCGATAACAGCTGAGTCAAGCCGTGTATACCTGGCATTAAGATAGCCATAATCGATATTGATACTCAGGTTATCAATTGGTACAACTACTACCTCGATTTCTAAACCATCTATTTTACCCTTTGCAGCGTTAATTGTTCTGGGGATGCCTCCATCAAAAACAACAACTTGAATATCATCATAGTCAGCGGAAAATACGGCGGCGTTAACTCGTGCTCGTCCTCCCCAAAAATCAGATTTTACACCCGCTTCCCAGCTACCAACTTCTTCGGGCTCGAATGATGTTGGAAACTCTAATGGCAAACCATAGCGAGGATTAAACCCGCCACTTTTATAACCTTGTGAATAGGAGAGGTAAGTTAATCGGTCTTTGTTCAGAGTGTAGCTCAAAATAAACCGACCTGAAGTGTTAGTGAACTTTTCTTCTTGAATAGGATTAGCAATACTAGGACCACCGCCTATAGTATAACCCGTCAGATCGATCCCTTTTGTGTCTTGAGAGGTTCGTAATCCCAGTGTTAAATCCAAATCTTTATGAATGGCATAGTCAACTTCGATAAATACAGCCGTACTTTGGTTATCTATTGTCGTGCCTTCACCGGCGGGATCTATTCTAAAAATGTTAGGGCAAATGCCCGCTGATGTAAGATTTGGACCACCTAGCGCCGTCAAGTCACAGCCAATATTATTAGCCGCATATATGTCAAAAGTCTCTTGCGCAAAACTAACAGTGACTGCGTCGTTTCCAGTTTCATCCATGTAAAACAATCCTGCAATCCAGTCTAATTTGCCCTCAAATCCATTTCCAGAAAACTGTAACTCTTGACTAAACTGCTCATGCGACATGCTATTTTCGGTATGCAATAGGTTTAGTGGAGATCCATCTGCATCTCGAGCAAAATCGGTATCGAATTCGCGGTATCCGGTAATAGATTTAATTGTGGTGTGTTCTGAGATTTCCCATTCAGCGGTTAATGAAGAACCAAAAATATCATACTCAGAGCCTGTGGGGCCAGTTGCATTGCTCTTTTTTAGGTCGCCACTCAAAAAGCGACTATCATATAAGGGTGTGCCTAATGGCAAGCCAGGTAGCAGTGCGAATGCTGCTAATGCAGGATTTGTGGAACCCGCTAAAGGATTGCCACCGATTAGATTATTGTAAGCAAGTCCGGCAAAACTAGTATTTGCCGCACCCAAGTTAGAGGGCGTAAAGTTAACTAAAGAGGATGCCGGTGATTCTTCGTCGGCGCTACTATAATCAGTGGCGAAGTCAAGTGTAAGTGAGTCTGTTGCATACCATCTAGCAGTAAAGCGCGCCGCATATTTGTCTTCGCCTCCAAGTGATTGCCCTGTAAGAAGGCGTTCTGCATAGCCATCCTTTTCATTTGACGAGACAGATAATCGAGTAAACAGATTTTCAGAAATCGGTACATTTACAAAGCCTCTTAATTTTCTATGGCTAAAGTTCCCAATTGTCGTTTCAATTCCCCCTCTAAATATTTCATCCGGTTTAGTTGTAGTAACGCTAATAGCGCCCCCGATAGTATTTTTCCCAAACAACGTTCCTTGAGGGCCTCGCACGACTTCTATTCTTTCAATATCCATTGAATCAAAAACCGAACCTGTCGATCGTGCAATATAGACACCATCCAAGTAGATGCCCACGCCTGGATCCGCAGTTAAGGCAAAATCACTCTGTCCGATCCCCCTGATAAATACAGATGCCGCATTGCTGCTGCCGCTAATAGGAGCCGTTGAATCAAAGGTCATATTTGGCACTATCTGGTCTATTTGTGAAATATCACCTAACGCCCTATCGCGCAATCCTTCGCCTGTGAATGCGCTGACAGCTAATGGTGTATCTTGAATACTTTCAACTTTCTTCCTTGCATTTACTTGAATGACTTCTATTAGTAACTCTTCTTTTTCTTCTGTTTCTTGTGCACTTATGCAGATCGGAAAACAGGCTAAGGCGACGGAAACAGCAACAAATTTATGTTTAAACATTAACTTTTTTTTATTCATGAACTGCATAAATGTCCTTAATATTAAAATATTGTTATATATACGCTAAATTTTGTTAATACTATAAGAACAGATCTGGTATCGTAAAAAACTGACATTTGCGGACACACTAGTAACATTAACTTAAAATAGTGGAATAATTTTATGCAGCCTAAAACTCCGTATCTATCGCCTAAGTTTGCAACATATGTACAAGACTTCTTGTTAGATCGTGGCATCGAACCAAACGAGTTTTTTGACATTGAAGAGTTTCCTCATAAGAATGTTCAAGAGTTATCGCCGGCTATTAATATCGACTATGTTGCAGAGATGTTTGAAATTGTTTCTAAAAAACTCGACAAACCCTTATTTGGGCTGGAATTAGCGCAAGGATTTCACTTCGATTCGAGCAGCATGATAATCCTAGCTATGCTTTCAGCAAAAAATGCGACTGGCTTATTAGAGACACTGTTGAAGTATGACAAATATGTAGATACAGCGATTTCACTCGAATTTACTATAATAAATAATGAAGGCTGCTTGTCTCTTGAACTATTGTCTCCTGAAGGAACTAACACGGCACAAATTAGTCTTTTTCTAGTATTTCTTTTGCTATTATCTTTACAAAGGGCAACAAGAACCATGCCGAAAGTAAATAAAATTTGCCTAGTGGATCAGTTCAACTCTGCTGACATTAAACAAAAGGTGGATTTACGAAATACAAAATTCGAACGCTCTATTAATAAAAACTATATTTTTTTTGATTTGCAGTATCTCAAGACAAAGCTGAATTCCCACAATGAACTTTTACATGAAGTGATTTGCACAGCACTCGATAAGTATTATTCGTATCGTTCAGGACGATGCGACATTATTGATATTGTAAGTAGAGAAATATTAATACAAAACAAAACGTCTCTACCAACTATCATTACTATTGCTCGCGCTCTAAATATGTCTGAAAGAAGTCTGAGAAGATTATTGTCTGAGCATGAAATTACATTTAAAGAATTGAAGAGTGAAGTCTTTTTACAAAGAGCTAGCTATTATCTCGAATACACCAATATGACTATCTCCCAGATTGCTTATGAGCTAGGTTATTCGGAACCTAGTTCCTTTAATCGGGCGTTTAAATCATACTGCGACCAAACGCCAGATGTTTTTCGCAAGAAAAACTCAAATATAGATTAACTACTTTTGCTAAGTGGTGCAGGCAAGTATGAAAATAGTGCCAAAGTACATTTCACTGCTGCTGTTGCCTAATAAGCGGGTTGGCGTACATTTCTAACAATTTTTGCTGCTCTTCAGAATTCAGCATCGTTAGCCGAGACTCTATATAACGCTTTGCTTGTTGATACTCTGTATAAAGCTTCGCCAGTTGAGACTCTTTACTAAGCTCCGCTAGTTGAGACTCTTTACTAAGCTCCGCTAGTTGAGACTCTTTACTAAGCTCCGCTAGTTGAGACTCTTTACTAAGCTCCGCTAGTTGAGACTCTTTACTAAGCTCCGCTAGTTGAGACTCTTTACTAAGCTCCGCTAGTTGAGACTCTTTACTAAGCTCCGCTAGTTGAGACTCCACATAATGCTTTACTGACTCTTCGTTAGATGGAGCCGTTTTTATTTGTTTGTTTTGCTGATCACCATGCAACAAAGAGAGTGCAACGCTGGAAGTAGAAAAGGTTTGGTAACCTGACAAAATTTCTTTATCGATAAAAGCAGAAACCTCCTTCGCATTGGAAAATTGATTACCGACGAGTTTTCCGAAGTGCACATTCACTCTGCCTTTTTGACCGGTTATACCATTCACGATACTTTGCATATCTTCGTTATCAGGTTTGTCGTAGCCACCCACTTTTTCAGCTTGGCACAACTCTTTTGCTTTACTTACATCACATGGATCAAATTCGTAGGAAATAGAAACAGGTACAATACTTAAATTTGCAATATAGTCACAGAAATCAATATCTTTGGGTTTATTTAAAGACAGCATAGAAACAATAGCAGGGTTAGTGACATCAATGCCGTCTTTTGCTCGGCCCTCACGTTGTGCAATCCAAAGGTGTTGATTATCGTTTTTTAGCGAACATTCAATATACTCACTGAGTAACTTCGCAGCCGCCAATTTTTCTCTACGTCCTTCTACAGAGCGTTGAACCACAAAACACTTATTCAAACGAAGAATGTCGGCAACCCAACCTTTACTCAACAAATTGTCGCCAACCGCAATTCGAACCGTGTCTTGCCCATTGATGTGCAGCACCCAATTAACGAAGGCCGGATCGAGCGCAATATCTCTATGATTACTGACAAACAAATACGGTGTAGACAAATCGAGGGTGTCCAGGCCAGTCACCGTTAATCCCTTCGTCGTCTTCGTTAGCATGCGCTTCATGTAAGGTTCAACCATGACCTGAAAGTCACGTAAACTGGTTATGCTTTTTATTTTTTTACTAACATATTGTTTAATAAAAAAACCAAATATTGGCTTAGAAAATGGAGGCCATTTAGCAAAACGAAAGGCAACTAAAGTACGGATGAATTCTTCGTTATCAACTAAATTTTTTAGGACTTGGGGTAAATCAGCATTGTCATATGGCCTGATTTCGTCAAATTTAGACGTCATATCTTGGTTTTTACCTCAGTTATATCAGATTGCACGAATTTGGGCCTACTTTAAAACCCGCCAATTCATTTCTAATTGTTCGATCGCTGTGCTCACATACAAAGAGTCATCGCTTATAGTAATAGACCAACTTGACTTGCGTTCCACTTGTTTAGCTAAGGCCTGAATTTGCGGCCATTGAAACGCAAAAAACTGAATGGGTAGCGTTTCAAATTGCGATTTATTTTGTTTCCACCAAACGTCAGATTTTGTATTGAAACTATACACAAATGTATTTTTTGCAAGTCGGCAGGCTTTTTTCATTCTATCAAAACTTGGCTCTCCAACATCAATCCAACTCAATAATTGGTCGTCCAATGTTTTTTGCCAAATGTCGGGATCGTCTACTGAACTTAAGCCTTTGGTGAAAGCCAATAAATTTTCGCTATCATCAAAGGAATGAAGACAAAATACCAGTAGGCGAACAATCATACGTTCGATCGTTTCAGAAGGATGTTGTGCAACAGTCAAATTTAAATTGGGATAGTGATGATTATTTATGTCAGCAAGCGTGATATTAAATTTATAAATTGTAGGTTTAAGAGCCATTGAGTTTTCAGTTGTTCACTTAAGGTTTCTGCGTTATTGCAATTCGGCATAAATTACAGTTGAGAGTACGTTGTAAAACGCGTTTGAGTAGAGTGTACACTACATATAAATTATCTTTTTAAAAGAATGCATCGATTAGCTAAACAAGAACAAATTGACGCGCTGTGCTTTTAACTATATTTGTCAATGCGCAAAGTAACTTGCCTTCGCATGTACGCCAAGTGAGCGCTTACTTTAAATAAAGAAAACACTTAAGTAAAACTGTGATATTTCGTTCATAAGACTAATTATTCGCAAATATGACCAAGCAAGCAATTTAAAAATAATTTAACACTATGTTTTATATGTAGATTATTTTTGGTACGCGCTTTGCTTTATGTGTTGGCATAACGACAATAAAGGAATATGACTATGCCAGTAAAATTAGAAGACAGACCCATCGAGCAAGTAAAAGAAGAAGTAATTGACGTGCTTATTCATAATTACAGCCATGGTATTATTTCTAATGAAGCTTTTGAGCGCCGACTAGATGCAGTTATTGCGACATCATCTCACCAAGAAATGGTTGACCAAATTCAAGATTTAGATGCTGCACCAGACGATACATTGAAGAAACATAAAGAACAGCAATTTTCTGTACACTATAGCCAAGCCCCAGCTGAAGACAGCGAAACCCTGGTCAACATTTTGGGCGAGACCGAGCGCAGCGGTGTTTGGATTGTACCCAAAGAAATTAGGCTATTTACGATCCTTGGAGGCTCAACTCTCGACTTTACAGACGCGCGTTTTACCAGCTCTAACGTAACGGTAAAAGTGATGAGTATATTGGGTAGTGATAAAATTTTCGTTCCTGAAAATGTGAACGTACTATCAAAGGCTTTTTGTATACTCGGCAGTTCGAAAAATAAAGCGCCATCGGTTGCATCACTGCACGCCCCTACAATTAATATTGAGGGTGTGGTTATCCTCTCCGAATTGAGTATTAAACTAAAAACCACAATGAAACAAAACTTCGTCGCGTTTGCTAATAAAATGAAGGCGATGTTCGAAGCTAATTCCAAGACCTGAGGTGTAAATAATCCCAGCCTATTCACAATTTTAGATGTTTTATGAAGCCTTTTTAATGACAATTATGTAATGCATGAACTTATCCTAAATTAACCGTGTAATAATGATGTTGGCGTATTATTATGCTGGCGTTTTGGTTACTCCATGGTCAATTGCTGTAAATATAAGCAGTCTATGGACCCTTTTGATTACATGGGTAGGAGCATTGGATGCACTGGCGTCGTTGGTTAGTAACAATTGTATTTTTTTTTGCCGTTGTCGGCTCACTTGGGTTTGTTAAGTTCAACCAAGTTATGGCTGCAATCGCTTTTGGCGAGTCATTTCCAGAGCCCAGTGAAACGGTAAGGATTGAAAAGGTTGAAACATCGATTTGGCAACCTAATTTACGACTTATTGGCTCAATTTTACCGATACACAGTTTAGAAATTCGTAACGAACTAGAAGGTGTTGTTACTTACATTGGCTTCAAATCGGGAGGCAAAGTCGAGAAAGGTGCGGTTCTGCTGAGAATGCAAATTGATGACGAGTTAGCGCAATTAGACGCTATTGATGCAGAAATAATGATTGCAGAACTTGATGTCACCCGCTTTGAAAAATTGCTCGAACAACGTGCCTCGAGCCGCGAACAGTACGACAGAGCTAAAGCACAATTAGCCGTATCAAACGCACGCAAACGGTCACTTGAAGCAGTTATTGCAAAGAAAACTGTTATTGCGCCTTTTGCTGGTCAAGCAGGATTACACCAACTCGAGACCGGCGCATTTTTGGCCGCTGACACCATGACCACAAAGCTGGTTAGTGATTCAAATACCGTATGGGTAGATTTCAATATCCCGCAGGCTTATTCAAACTTAAGCGTAGGAACCAAAGTCACGGTCAGTTCCACTAATTTGGGACTCTTTGATGCAACCGCAGTCATCGCCGCAATTGATCAAGAAATATCCACACGTTCCAGAAACTTGAGGGTGCGCGCAGAACTGACAACATTTCAAGTAAAATTAAAACCGGGCACTATTGTTTCAGTTTTGTTACCGGTTTATTCCTCAAAAGAAGTGGTTCGACTCCCTACTAAGGCAATTAGACATGACGCTTTTGGCACTTATGTTTTTAAACTAACCAAAGATGACATGAACAATTGGCGCGCCGCTCGTCATGTTGTTACGGTTATTTCGAAAGAAAATGAAAGTAGTATCATCGATATCGCGTCGAGTAATAGCCTGCAATTAAACGATATTATTGCCACGCAGGGTTCATTCAAATTGCGTGAAGGCATTTTAGTTTATACCGATGAACAAGGCGAATAAGGATTATGGATAATCCAAAACCTGACCTTGGCAAGCCTAGCATTATGGATATTTTTTGTAAGCGCCCTATTCTAGCCATCGTATTATCACTCACCCTGTGCTTGGTAGGTATTCGCGCAGCGATTGAATTACCTATACTACAATTTCCAAAAATTGAGAGCGCATCACTGCAAATTGTTACACCCTATATAGGCGCATCAGCTGAAGTCGTGCAAGGTTTTGTTACAGAACCAATCGAACGAGCAGCGGCTTCTGTTCCTGGTATCGACTACATCGATTCAAACACAACATCCGGTGTTAGTACGGTAACGTTATGGTTGCGCCTTGGCGTTGATAGTACACGGGCGTTAGCTGAACTTTCATCAAGGCTTGACCAAATCCGCTTTGAATTACCCTCCGGTGCTGAAGATCCTTCTGTTCAAGTAGTAAGGGCCGACAGACCCTTTGCTGTGTTCTATTTGACGGTTAACTACGATGAAGAAATCGCAGGTATGTCGCGCTTGGAGGTTACTGATTATCTTTCTCGTCGTGTTGTGCCTAGTTTGTCCACCATCCCCGGTGTACAGCGTGTTGGACTTGAAGGCGGGCGTTCTCCAGCAATGCGTATTTGGTTAAATACAGAAAAAATGGCAGCCCTTGATGTTGCAGCCGATGACGTTTCTGAGGCACTGCGCGCAAACAACCTAGTTGCTACTGTAGGGCGCAGTGAAAACGCGCAGCAACGCATCGGCCTATTAACCGACACCTCTCTTAGCAGCGCCGAAGAATTTGAAAACCTTATTATTCGCCAAGTAGATGGTGCCCAGGTACGAATCAAAGATATTGCCGAAGTAAAATTAGGTGAGGAAGAGGGCCAAGTGAGTTCTCGTTTAGACAAAAAAACCGTTTTATACATTTCTGTGTGGCCATTGCCTGGTGCAAATGAAATAGAAATTGGCGATCGTGTATATAAAATGTTAGATAAAATAAATCTAACGTTACCCCAAGGTTTGAGTATTACCGATGGCTATGATGGTACTATTTATATGCGCAGTGCATTGCGAGAGATATTCATCACCTTAGCTGAAACCATCCTTCTCGTTGGGTTGGTCGTAGTTGCCATGATGGGTTCATTTAGAACCGCCTTAGTCCCTCTCATTACGATTCCCATTTCCATTCTAGGTGCCATTGCAGCCATGACATTGATGGGCTTCACGCTGAATCTGCTAACCGTGCTCGCCATCGTTTTGTCAGTCGGTTTGGTGGTTGATGATGCGATCGTTGTGGTGGAGAACGTTGCTCGATATATGCGCCAGGGTATGAGCAGAATGGAAGCCGCACTGGCAAGCTCAAGACAGTTACTGGCGCCGATTATCAGCATGACGATTACGCTTGCCGCTGTTTACGCCCCGATTGGGCTATTATCCGGACTCACTGGCGCATTGTTTAAAGAGTTTGCTTTTACTTTGGCTATCGCCGTGTTGATATCCGGTTTTGTCGCCATCACGCTATCTCCTATCATGAGTGCTTATGCGTCGCCAGAAGGTGGCAAAGAGGGCAAGTTGACGCGCAAAGTAAACGGCTTTTTCGAACGCCTAAAAACAGCATATGGAAAAGTATTAATTCGCACCATTGAATGGAAAGCGCAAGTTCTAACCATAGCTATATTCCTTTCTTTGCTTACAGTCCCATTCTATTTATTCTCATTAAAGGAGCTCGCACCAACGGAAGACCAATCGAGTATTAACGTTATTGTCGAATCTTCGCCTGACGCTTCTTTAGAGTACACTATGAACAAAATGGACGGTATTGTAGACACGATGAAAGAACTTGAGGGTGCCAAGTTCATGTGGCAAATCGTGAATCCACTAGGCGCATTCAGTGGGGTTGATTTCGTTGGTTCTAGCGAGAGAGAACAAAGCACACAAGACATGTTTTGGAAAGCCTTCGCCTCTCTTTCATCTGTAACCGGACTGAAAGCATTCCCTGTTTTGGAATCGGCCCTGCCGACATCCGGTAATTTTTCAGTTGAATTGGTCGTACTTAGCACTGATTCTTATGAAGATATGAAGGTGAATGCAAACAAAATGGTGCAAGCTGCTATTGCCAGTGAAAAGTTCCTTTTTGCAGATACCGACTTAAAGATTGATTTACCCCAAGCGCGCTTTAATTTAAATAGAGAACGTATTGCCGACTTAGGTATGGACTTAACCAGCGTTAGTCGACAACTGGAAGTGTTGTTATCGGGTAACTTCGTTAATCGCTACAATCAAGATGGACGAGCTTACCGCGTAATTCCTATGATTGACGAAGCAGGAAGAGCAAACCCCGAGGCCATACTCGATCTTCAAATTCGCACGCCCGCTGGTGATTTAGTCCCTGTTCGCACTATCGCGACGTTAGTGACCGAAACTGCACCGCGTGTATTGAGTAAGTTTCAACAAAAAAACGCATTTAGGATATTTGGCGAAGTTATTCCTGGAACCACTAAAGAGCAAGGATTGCGCGCGTTGGAAGACGCTGCTGCGCGACTTCTTCCTGTTGACTACAGTATTGATTACGCTGGTGAGTCACGCCAAATAAGACTTGAAGGAAATAGCCTTGAAGGTGTTTTGTTAGTTGCACTGATTTTTGTCTTTCTGGTGCTGGCAGTCCAGTTTAATAGTTTTAGAGACCCGCTGGTGGTTTTGTTAGGTAGCGTTCCTTTGGCACTCGCTGGTGCCATGATGTTTGCGTTTTTAGACTTTACAACGATCAATATTTACTCACAGGTCGGCTTTATTACCTTGGTGGGCCTTATCGCTAAAAATGGCATTTTGATAGTAGAATTTGCTAACCATATGCAGAAAATAGGCTATACCAAATTAGAAGCCATACAATTGGCTGCGCAAACCAGACTTAGGCCAGTATTAATGACAACTGCGGCTACTGTTTTGGGCCACTTCCCATTAGTATTAGTGACTGGTGCGGGAGCGGAGGCGAGAAACAGTATCGGGATTATATTGGTTGCAGGTATGTTGGTAGGGACCCTATTTACTCTGTTAGTGCTGCCGAGTGTTTATATGGTTTTGGCATCGAATCATTCACCAGATGAATTGAATGATGGTGAAACTGACAACAGAAGCACAGAAGACACAAGTGACACAAAGAGAAATGCAGCTTAAGTAAAAGGAATAACCGCCTAGAGCCACAATTTAGGTAGCTCTAGGCCAATATAGATGTAATTTTTATGATCATTCTTTGTATTTTTTTTGTTTCAGATATATGCTTACGATATACAATTTTTTAGTCGCACTTCAACCCAAAAAGAGAAGTCTATGCCTTTCAATAATGAGCTTACCGAAGAACTCAATCTTATTTTAAAATTCCCAAACAAGAGCTTGATGCAAGGGCTTAAGGTGCATAATGATGCTGACCCAGGTATGGTGGCTGCAGCAAAACGTTTATTTGAAAAAGGCATTATTAACCGGCCTGATGGTGGCTATTTAACTGACTTAGGACATGATCTTGCTGAACATGCCTCAGTAATACAATCGGCCCTAACGCATCCATAATGCGTTTTTCAGTAGTCTGAAAAGTAGGCTCTAACACCATAGGGCTTACTCGACTAACCAAGCTAGGGCATCTGACTCAGTCTTAAAGTAGTCAACTTCGCCCGAGACAAACCACGGAGCCAGTTTTGCTGCAAACTTTTGCCAGCCTTTATTGCCATATATTGCAATTTTAGTAAATTCACTACCGTGATTGAGGGATAATTGAAAATCGTCCCATGCGGCTCTAAATTCCCATCCTTCAAGTTCAGTGCAGTCGATTAGCGCTTTAATTTTAGCTTGCTTCACCTGTATAAGTGCGGCATCAAGCATGGGCGTAATAATGGCGTAGTCATCATGCATCAATTTGCCTGATACTTTTAAGGTGAGAAAAAATTCGTTGGCAACTCGTTCGATGCCTACGGTTAAACCGTGTTTTTTAATACTCATACTGATATACCTCAACTTTAGTTAAAGATGACTAACCCTGCCCTTTTCGCTTTACTGGCCCATGCATTTGAGGGATAAGTAAGGAACCAAAAAAAACACGACAGTAAGTACTTTATAATTAGCCATGAATTTATAATAAATTAGAGGCAGTTCACTTGCCGGAATTGCAAACATTTTACTGTGCATGGATGTCACCCAATTTCTCATTAATATCAACATTAGCGCCATAAAACATAGCAGCAAAATGTTTATAAACGAAGCCCAGCCTAAAAATTGTGTTAATTGTGTTAGCGTAACCATTGCAATTCCTGATGGGTAGGTTTGTTAATTCGCAATTCATGTTGAGTTGCGCACCAGGCATTGTCAATGTAACCGTCAGACCATCTTATGATGTGATGATCTTGATCAATTCTGTTGGGGTTCAATAGATTACGCATGCACTTTTTAGTGACCTTTTTGGCTTGAATTATAACTAGGAATAATTCGCCGCTATTGTTAAAGTGCAGAAACTAGTGTTAAAGTGCAGAAACTAGCGATACTCGCGGCCGTCTCGCGGCTTATATCCGGACAGGCTATTGGGAATACCTCAGTCGCATGGATAGTGCCCATCACTTGCCTGCATCTCGCATTAACACCAGCACGCAGTAGTAAGCGATAGAAGTTGACTCCTTCGTCTCGCAGCGGATCGCACTCGTTAACACTGATCATTGTCGGCACCAACCCTTGCACGTCATCTTCGGTAGCAAAGCCAGGCCAAGCCAAGGGATTACGCTTTTCGAATTCGTCAATACCATAGATCATTGCCCCCTGATTGTTATGCAAATCCAGCAGAATGCCATTGTTTTCTATCGATGACGGATTCTCCACCCGCGGCCACTGTCCTGCAATGTAGGGACACAGCGCATAAATACCACTGATCAACTCAGAATTACCATCTTGATTCAAACGTAAACCAGTCGCCAACGCCAGATTGCCGCCACCGCTATCACCAGACACAATAATGCGCGACTTATCTATTGCAAGAGACTCGCTGTTTGCACTGAGCCACTTTATACCCGATATGCAATCGTTCAGACCAGCCGGATAAGGCGCTACTTCGGGCGCAGATGAAGGAACCAAGGCGTTTCGAAAATCCACCATCGCCACGGCAACACCCTGAGCCGCAATGAGTCTCCCCCACGCCTTATAGTTGCCGTCATAGCAGGATAAGTTCGCCATACCACCACCATGAATGTAATAAACACAAGGTAAGATAGCGGAATTACGCGGACGAATAAATTGGATCTTAATGGTGTTGCCATCAGGGTCAGACTTGAAGGTCTTATCAGCAATAATGAGGCCTTCGGATGGCGCGATCTCCTGTGAATCACACATGTCGAGAAACTTACCTATCATTTCTCGAGTAGCAATTGCCTTTTCGGTATTAGCTGCCTCCAATGCCGCTTCTCGGCTTTCAACGTCACGCACACCGCCCATGGGTATTTTGCCAAATATTGCCTTTATGCGCGGGTCTATTCTTGGATCGTCATTCATTTTACTCATGTAATACTCCCAATGTGTGTGAAACCATGTAATTTAATGTGAATTCTATTCAACATTATGTCGACTTAAACAAGTAATTACTTGCGAATGAATACACACATTCATTAAATTTTAATAAAATACGGCAGCGCGACTAATGCTGGGCCAACCGCAAGTAACAAAGTGAAATTTGGCACAAAATATGGAAAGACAAAGAGTGCCAAACCGGTAAATAGTGGAATTGGAGCCTCTTGTTTTTTACCATAAATAAAATAGCCAATTCCTATTCCAGAAAACAAAACGCTCCAAAGCATGATCGATGACTCATCCATTTTCTATGTTCTTCTCAGTTTAAAATGTGCATTTTAGCTATTAAAGATTGGAGCTGAATAGGTGGATGTAATCCTAATGCCCGGTGATCACGCATTATAGAGAGTCCACACTATGTGTCGTATTAAAGTTGGCAGTTCACATACGTTATTTAGGTATGTTTCTTAGCATACTAGATTAAAAAAAATTACTGATCAATCATTCTAAGTCAGCCACCTTTTTGATGTCAGGACATGGACTTTTTTCCGTTCTAGTATCGCATACAAACATACTTACAAATTTATCGCACTTCTCTTTACCAGGCTTATCTACTTCTTATCCCTTGTTTTTTATATACGTCCCAATCAGATAGCTCATTTGAAAATGGTGTTATTAAGTTTTCCCCTTCAAAAAGTTCTGTTTTTGATGATGCGCTTGATAATACTGACAACATGCAAAAAAGGCTAAAAAACTGTATTTTATTCTTCATAAAAAATCCCCAGTGTATTTTAAGCATGACGCATCAACTCTACCGACAACTCAGCGCTTACGAAATCTTAATCTTAACCTTGCAATGGAAGAAGAATAAACTACATGCCTGTGCTAGGCAATAAACACTGATTCTGTGCACTTTATTGGTATTTAGGAGGCTAAGAAACTGTTTGATTTGAGAGGGGATGCATCACTTGTAAAATGTCGATTTGTGAATATAAGTTGATTGATATCAAAGAAATCAAACGTCCAATATCAGAACATAGAGTGGAAGTAATGATTGAGACTTTTTAAGAGCGTTAGGGTTAATGACTTAAACTGGGTGCATAAGGCGGGCCTGCAGCTAAAACGATGTATCCAACAAATTTAATTTCCTTATTTCAGCATAGATACGCCTAGTTTTGCGCTAACCATTAGGTGTACCTAAGTGTTTCTGAGATATAAGTGAGGGCCAATATCATTGCCAATAGATATATTATGCTAGTTCTTAAGATCTAAATAATAGTCATTTAGATTTAAATATTCTTAAAATATGGCAAGCTTGCACAATGCTTTTGTTGTGAATGACTATACTCAGAAATGTGGCTAAAAATCACACACAAGTCACTATCCGACTATTTAATATTAGGAGGTTTTTATGGAATATCGATATGCTGAACGTTCATCAGTAATTGAACAAGTAGAATTGTGGAATGGTAAAAAAAATTACGGCGAGTTTGAAACAAAGGATTACTGTTCAGGTGGTATTTTTGTTAAAAACTGTCAAAATAAAGTTGACACACACAGTGCATCTTCCTTAACGGTTAAGTTTTGTCATAATCCAAATCTAAGTTATCAGGCAAGTCATCATGCAGTGGTGGTGCATAAAACCGATAATGGCTTAGGTTTAAAGTGGTCGCATAGACAATACTAATAAGTGTAGAAAGTGTCTGCATCTTGATTTACTGCTTGCGGTAGTTCTTAAGGATGGCTCTTGCCTGCCATCCTCAAACAAATACATGGTCAAGAGTTTAGACTGCTAGCACTGAATTATCTTCGAATGACATAGGCGAAGTAATGTAAGCGTCAGCGTCAGCGTTCCAATCATTTTCCCATTGGCCATCATCTAGCAAATAACGAAATTGATATTCAGCGTCCTTTGGTAATAAAACGATGGTCGAGAAAGAATCATTTTTCAATTTTTTCATTGGAGTTTTAGCCATATCCCAATCGTTGAAGTCGCCTACGATAAAGACTTTTTCAGCATTTTTTGCTTCATCTTTCGACAGCTTAAAAATTACTTTACAAACAGGTTTAGATTTAAGATATTGCTTTTGGAAGTTCATTTGACGGTATAAACTAAACACGTTGTTTAATACTTTGCTGTAAACTTGCCGCTTGCATATTTAGTAACAATGGCCTGTTTTTAGTCTTGGTTAGCAAAAATTAATATCTGAACCACAGAGGCTTATCTTTCCAGTCGGCAGGATCTTTACATATCACAGTAATCTCCTTAGTTAGGGTTTGTTTACCCTCTTCAAATAGCGATGCTTGACCACAACAGCTGTCGATTTTTTAACGCTAAATTAACGATGGTAACTTTGATTACAGCCTTAATTTACCCTAATCTTGTTTTACTCGAATTTATGCAATGTATTTAAATGTCAGCATCTAAGACAACTCCAGCACTTAAAACCTCAGCTAACTCTATTACTGAACAAGTGCGTCTACATTCCCTCGACACCACCCGCGGCATTGCCGTAATGGCAATCTTATTAATCAACATATGGGGGTTTGGCTTACCATTTGAAGCTTACGCCAACCCGAATGCTTATGGTGGAATTGATGGCTGGAACCTCACATCTTGGTTTATTTCAGCCGTATTTTTCGAAGGAACCGCTAGAGGGTTATTTTCGCTTTTATTTGGAGCGGGTTTTATTTTGATGCTTAATCGGCTTGAGAAACTTGGCATGCATGGCATGGACATCTATACAAGACGCCTAGGTTGGTTGTTGCTCTTTGGTTTATTTCATGGGTATATTTTGCTGTGGACCGGAGATATCTTATTTCGATATGCAGTAATGGGCTTTTTATTGTTAGCTTTTCGTTCAGTAAAACCTAAAACGCTACTTGTTTTGACAGTCTTGCTTCTACTATTAGATGTCGCGCGCTATCAATTCTTCACTGAAACTAAGATGCTTGAAGTGCGCGAAAAAGCCACCATATCCCAAACGCTTAAAGATGGGGATACTGTGCTAACAGAACAACAGCAAAACAATCTTCAAGCATGGGAAGAAATGCAAAAACCGTTTGATCAAGAACTGGTAGATGAAGATGTAAAAGGCTATCAAGGTTCTTATTCAGATAGTTTTAAACTGTCTATAAAATGGATGGAAGCTCAAGCCACATATCTTTTCAATTATGCTATTTTTGATATTTTAGTGATGTTTTTTATTGGCGCAGCGCTGATGAAATTAGGTTTTTGGCAACAGGGTTTTGCCACTCGAAGCTTATGCTTAATGGTACTAATTGGGTATGGTATTGGGTTAAGCGCTCGCTATTACTATGTTCAAGCAGAAATTGCTTCTGATTTCGATATTTATAGCCGAATGGCCTATGCAGAATATAAGAATATTTGGCGTATATTGGTCACCATAGGCCACCTTGGAGTTATCACTTTATTTTGTCGTTCTGGCATACTAATGTTCCTGCAAAAGGCGCTTGGTAACGTAGGTCGTATGGCATTAACTAATTATATAAGCCAGACAATACTTGCCAGTATATTCTTTTACGGCACATTTATGGGTAATTACGCTAAATTAGAAAGAGTAGAACTTTGGTATGTGGTTGCTGCTATTTGGACTTTCAACATTGTATTTTCACATGTATGGCTGAAACTATATTATTACGGACCATTAGAATGGTTGTGGCGAGCACTTACTTATGGTGATTTACCAGAAATGAAACGCTCATAGCATTAGTTCACAACTTACCCTGGGGCACCTCAACCATTGCTTGTCGTTGCAGTTGCTGCTCGTTAACCGTTAAGGTTTTCTTCCCGTCTGAAATAGACCAACACCAAAATTGTTCCTTGCCTACTTGCTCAGTTTGAGGAGATAAAGTAATGGTTAACTCGCGTGACGGATCAACACTAAAGGCCTCGGGTAGCGGGAACAAAATTTGATCCCAATGAGTGGGTGCATCATTGGGTCCGGTGCCAAATTGTACGTCAGCGCTTAACTGCGCACTGAACCAGCCACACAGTGCAAATATCTCAGCCTTTTCGCTCGGTATAAGCGTGCTGGTGAATACTCTTGGCGTATCAGTTTTTGTTATAGTGTGCATATCCAGCGAGCCCATATTGGCGACGCTTTCCAACAAGCTCTCAGGCTCTAGCGCGACCAAATCCGATTGCTGAAAAGGCACTTGAGCTATGGGCGAAAAGTCGAGACCGTAGGGAGAATCCCGCAAAAAACACAAATCTTCTAATACATTTTCATCAACGACCAGTCCTACGTGCAGAGATAATTGGGCGGGGATCATTACACCGCCTTTGGCCAAATAACGATCCCTTACCGTTAGCAAGGGTTCTAGCATAGCCTCGTAAAACAGGCAGTGACCCATCCACTCCGATACGATAACATCGACCTTCTCGTCTAGTTGCAGCGAATCGTGATCGTCGTGGTAAAAAGTGATGTTCTCAAAGCCGTTAGCGAGGGCAATGGCTTGTGCATTCTTGATAAAAGGCGAACGGTCTACCGCTATTACCTTCTGTGCATTTGCGCGAGCAGCAAACATCGACAACACACCGCTACCGCATCCAAAATCAAGCACACTGTGATTGGGTTTGACTACTGCAGCGATAGATTTTTCGTAGGCTTCTGTGCGCACAAGATCCTGCAGCATTACTTTGTGCATGGCTACATCACGATAAGACATCCGGTGAAGACCCCCGCTGCCATCTCTTTCGTTGGCGCTTATGTCACCGCTGTTATTGTCGTCATTAGTCTTACTCATAGCCATCTCATGTTGGTGTTTGCGCGACAGTTTAACAGGCTGATGCTTTTCCAGATACTCATTATATTGGAACAATTAGCAGTCCTGTTTTGATTGCTTTATTACGTATTTTTAACCGCTACGCCAAAGCTAATGTAGGACGCAAATTTTGGCATCCCCTTTATATAATCACTTTCAAACCAATCGATAGTGAAGCCACAGCTTTGTATATTTTCAATTATGGGCCTATTTAAATTACAGCCACCAAAAGCCTTACTCCATAAACTATTTAAACGATTTTGCCATTTTTGAGTTGAATCATCAGGAGCCTGACCATGCTCACAGAAAAGAATTTTACCATCAGACTTTAAAACGCGGTGTATTTGCTTCATTGCTGCTCGCCAATCATCAATAGTACACAGCGTATAAGTTAATACTACTGAGTCAACTGAGTCATCATCAAGTGGAATTTTTTCACCTGGGAGGCTCAATCACTCAACCTGAATAGCTGATCTAGCTATGTTGTTCATCGCTTTTTTACGCATTCCAAGAGAAGGTTCAAGCCCCCATATCATGTTAACGTTGTTCTGATTATATAAAGCCAAGTTTACTCCAGAACCCATGCCAACCTCTAAAACATTTCCAAAAGCTAAGGGAACGACTTTCTCTCTGAGTTTCATTATTGCATTTGAAGAACAAGCACAATTTATGATGTGTGGAAGAATATTATTTTCATAAAAACTCAAAGGTGTATTCCCTCTTTAAACTGATATTCATGTGGCCTAGTGAGGCCTCCTTTCTTGATGTCTAAAGCTAAGGCTTACACTGTTAAAGTAAGCGCGCAACACTTCTTATATTTTTTACCACTGCCGCAATTACAGGGATCGTTGCGAGCAGGGACCTTAACAACCTTAACCGCCTGCTTTCTGTCAAGGAGCGCGGTTAGCTCAAAGATAGATTCAACTGCACCTTCGCTGCTATCAATCTTCACCTCAGCAAATAGATGTGCTTCAGCAACTGCGCTTTGCACCTCTTGCTTACGCTCCTCACTGGTAACAACCAAACTCAAGGGATATTTTTTACTACCGGGTATGCGGTTGGCATTCCTTTCATAACCGAATTTAAGATTGCTTTGACGTGCGTCTTGGCGGCCTTGAAAAAAGAATTTATCTGACATGTATGATCCAAAAATCTGTAAACGGTAACCACCAATGTGGTGGTCTCTACCAATAGTACCTTGTCTCGCCAAAACAGCCTACTAATAAGCGCTACAAAGTGGTAAACCAGACATTCTTACCGCATATTGAAATTCTTTTAACTGAACAGACAGGTGTGGCAATCTCTCTTTGAAGAAGTTTATTTCACTGCTATTTTTGAATTCAGCATTTAACGCACACTCAAGCGACATCTGTCTTGACAAACACCGATACTGATGATTCTTTATTCTGTGGAAGGCGATGGTATAGCAAGATGTCCTCTCCCATTTTTATAATCCAAAGTCACAATAAAATGTTTTAGAATATCGAAACCCAAAATACCACGTATTCTTTTCGACTTTATTCTTGAGCTAGCCTGCCCATATTGAGTATCCAAATTCGCCTTTTCACCCTCAGCTACAAATCGAACATCTACATTTTCAAGTTCAAATGGCCCTAACTTAAATGTATCGGCTTTTGCTATTTTGACGTCTGCCGATGAGTTAACGCCGCCAGATCTAGCCGTGTCATAAACTGTGTCGTCAAGATTTAACGATAAGGCTAATCTTCTATCGAGCAGTACACTGCCATTGCTGCCAGTATCTAGCAAAAGCCATACATTTTTATCATTTATCTCGACTTTAACCATGGGTACACCTGAGTTTTTCTGCCTGCGTAAATCGATATTTTTATGCTTGATCAAATCGATAGAATCTCTCGACATAATTCTCATGCGACTATTCGGATAGTCTAGCTGAACGATATAACGGTTAAAGAATGGCGCGCCAATCAACATTCCTGTTGAGTGGTGGCCTAAACTGAGGGCTGTAATTTCATTAAAAATCGTATTTTGGCTAAATAAAGCAACGGGTAATGCGGTAAATGCTTTGCGTTTTGAAGTACCATATACGCCTCTAATATAGACCTCTTTTCCGCGTTCTAGTTCGAGATTATGCTTTTCAACGAAATTCGTATTTATTGCATTTCCTTGTGCTCCGGTGTCTAAAAGCGCGTGACTGTCGACACCGGAAATAGTCACAGGAATATAGATATGACCACGGTCAATTTGAAAATTGATCCATTGGCTAACGTTAGCAAAACCAAGTTGAGAGAAAAAACAGATTAACGCTAAAAGGAGTACTCGATACATAAACAACTCTACAAATCCTTGTGTATATTCAAAGAATATACTTTTAGCTGCTTAAGGTAAAGTGACGGGATATTCTTTTAGTAGCAACGCCTGTTGGTAAGTGAAGTGGCATAGTATCTTTGATAAAGGGAATCCAAACTTAACAGCAATGTGTCACTTTCTAAATAAAGTCTGGTAGGAACTGACATGAGTATGACAGTTAGCCATTGTAATTTTGACATTTAACTTATGCTTATAAATTGCTATGAAAGTAACGGGGGGCTGCTATGGATAGCAAATGGAAAATTGAAAGGTAGAGGAAATATCTATCACCTTCTATATAATATTACTAAGAAAATTTTTCACAACAACTTCTTAGCTAACTCAGAGTGCTTAGAGGTTGTTGCCAATCAGCTATTAACTGCCTATGATACTCAATACATAACTCTTCAACATCAACGAATTAATTTATGACAAACTCCAATAATGCCCACGAGTTTAATTCAGGTAAAATATTACAAAAATTACGTGAGCTACAAGGTTTGTCTATCCCCGAGCTAGCTAAAGTGCTGGACATCAATTCTACTGACTTAATGAAATGGGAAAGCGACAAAATTCCCAGCCATAAAATTCAAGCATGTAGCATGTATTTTGAAGTGCCCGTCTCATTATTTAATACAATATTTAACAACAAAGCGACACTAAATAATATAGTGGAGTCTCATTTATACGCCCAACCAAATGATAAAATACAACAAATACTAAAAGAAAATAGTATTAGCCGAGAGCCGCAATTAAACTTATCAGGACTTGCTTTAAACCGGATTCCCCCAGAGGTATTCGAATTTTCATGGTTGCAATATTTAGACCTAAGTAACAACAATATCAAGAGATTGCTGCCTAGTGAACTATTTCAGCTTCCACAGCTAAAAACCCTAAATATCAGTGCTAATTTAATAACTTATCTCCCCGGGATATTAATTCACTTAGATAGATTAACAATGCTTGATTTTCGCGACAACCCCATGAGTTTGCAACCAAACCTATTGCAATCAGCAATGAACTTCGACGCTTTTAAAAACTTTGTATATAGTCGCAATATGACTTTAGTTATCTTTGAGCCAACTACTGGTATTGGTCATACTAGGTATGATGCATTAAGCGCTGAGATAGAAAAAAAGCAACCACTGTTGCTCACTACGGCCGATGAAGCAGAAGCTCAATTATCACTGTATAAAGAGCATATAAATAGTATCCTTTATCTTACCCCCAGCAGCCAACCCAAAATCTCGGCTGAACAGCTTAAAACATTACTTCAACCTTATAATTGCCACATGATTATATATACTCATGAATCTAATTTCAAAGAACAATATGATGCGATCAGGAGGGAGTTGATATTATCCTTGCCTAGTCATACTGGCTTAATTTACCAAACCAATACACTAGCAGAGTTTATTAAGCTCTTTGCTGATATTCAGCGCGGTTTGACCATGAATAAGCCTTCAATAGAGATTAAATTCGAAAAGTTAATACTCGAAAATATAGGAGCCTATGAACATCTAACAATTTTATTGAACCCAAAATTGACTGTACTCATAGGCTTGAATGGTGCAGGTAAAACTACTATTCTCAGAGCATTAGCACTTGCAACATTAGGACCAGAACACGCCGGAGTAGATGATTCAACAGCTGCGGACTTGTTGAGAATTACTGGAAATAGTAACGCTCTGACCCAGTGGGAGCCAAAGGGGTTAATAAAATTAGAAGCTAAAGTAAATGGGAAATCATACACAAACACTATTAATATTTTATATAATAGTGATACGGAAAAAGTAGAAATAAAGGGTCAACGTTTTTCCTCATTGTTCGATAGTGAAGGATATTTAATTAACTTGATTATTGGCATAAGTGAGCAACGTAATACAAACCTTAAATTGTCAGGTTATTCACCACATGACAAGATAAGGCCTAAAGTTAAAGATTTATTACCACTAATAAATGGTGAAGAGCAAGCTTGTATTGCCCAGTTTAGCAGTTGGCTAAGTAAACAAGCATTTGATATTTCACAAGGTGACGAGTCAAAACAAGTTTTGATTGATATTATATTTGCAGTCTTTTCTGCGTTGACGCAAGAGGACATTAAGTTTGCAGGACTTACCGACGTTGAGCCTCCAGAGTTATGGATAGAGCACCAAGATCCTAAACAACGAATACCATTGCGGTTGGCCAGCCAAGGCTATCAAGCGGTCATGGGTTGGATTGGCTTTATTCTTAAGCGTATGTTTGAAGCTTACGAATACTATCAGCAGCCATTACTTCAATCGAGCATAATTATAATCGATGAAATAGATCAGCTATTACACGTAAAGTGGCAACAAAAAATAATTAATGTACTGGCAAATCAGTTTTTCCCCAATTGCCAATGGATTATTACAACTCACTCACCGATGGTGGTAAATGGGTTAGACCAAGATCAAGTACTGACACTGCAACAGCGTGGGGGTGTTCTAACAGTCGAGGCTTGTCCTTCTGATTTATGGTTGTGGCAATATGGTGATGTAGTTAATTACTTATTCAACGTACCTCAAGAGCAACCAAAACAGCAAGAACAGCAATTGCTTCAAGATATTGCAGCGCTCAATGATATAGAAATATCCATACGGACTGAAGAACAACAACAAGAATTAAATAAGCTAGAATTAAGGCTTGAAAAGACCCAAAAAAGTTTAGCCTTTGTTAATGAACTCTATTCGGAGCAACAAAGGTTGCATGAAAGAGAGCAAGAGTTAGCCGCATTAATCGAAAAACTGACTCAGAAATAGAAGGTTTAATTCAATGCATTATATTAAGCGCAGTGAATTACCTGAGTTATTGGAAAATAGTACAGAAAGTTGGACTCAACCATGGATCGATTATTATAGATGGATAAAAAGCGACGACCCTAAAAATGTACACCCAGTAAAACCGACCGATGGCCACTGGCGTAAAGATGATATCAGGTTAAAACTGATCAACGATTTTCATAATAATTGTGGCTATTGTGGTAATGCATTACCCACCCCTTCTCTTTTTGCTGACATAGTCGACGAACTGAATGAAGAAGGTGAGAGGGTATTTGCAAGTAAGGGGGATGTAGACCATTTTTTGCCAAAGGCCATTTATCCGGAAAAAGTTTACGATTGGATAAATTATATTTGGTCATGTAAGCCTTGCAATCAATTAAAACTAGAATTTGAGGATATTAAATATCCATTATTAAATCCTTGTGAGAAAAGTGATTGTCAGCAGCTTATCTATCTTGAGTCTAGCGGACAATATGGTTTGAAAAATGTAATGCGTAATAACAAGTATTGGCAAAAAAGATTTAAAAATAGCCAAATAAAGACGTTGATGAACGCTATAGAAACGGGACAAGAACGGGCACTCAAAATTAGTGTTTTAAGGCAATGCTTTGAGTCTATAGTAGTGGGATTAACGATGTTAAAAAAATTACAACTCCCAGAAATAGAAAAACACATCGATAAAGATGTGAGGTTGATCAAAAAAACCATCGTTAGCCCAAACTTTCACTACCTATTACAAGAGTACTATCAATTGCTGCAGGACGACTATCCACAAGTAGTGCCCTTGCTGAACGAATAAACTTCATTCACTCTAACTGAATCGGCCCCAGAATGCTTCAACCTCGAATTTGAAAATATCTTTGGCAGTGCTTCCTTCAATTTTATCCAACGCATGTTTATCTGCAAGGAAAGTTATAATTTCAGCAGCAATATTTTCCGCCTGCTTTTCAACCAGAGATTGTTCTAAACCTAGCAATAAAAACCACAAGATATAAAATGGTTTTTGTAATCGTGTTTTTCCTTTTACCCCGAGTAAAATATTAAACGCTTCTGCTTCAGTTAGTGTTCCTTCTTGTAGGCTATGAGTCAATAGCATCGCCTTGTTAATAAAAACCTTTACGTCTGCAATACTGGCTTTGATATCTTCAATTGCTTGGCCATTTTGAAGTCCATTCGTCATCTCAAGCCATTCAGTAATCAATAGTTTTGGTAAGCGAAAGGTTAAGGGCCTTGGTGCCCAATTATATACGTCTACACGCTCAAAAATATCATTTTTATCATTCTTAGACGCATAACTTAAAAATGAAAACACGCTAAGTAATTCTTCATTTTCCATTCGAATGCTATCTTTGCGATAATGAAACCAGGAACGACAGTCTTTTTCCATTATCCTGATCTCATCGATAAAGCTACGCACAGCATAAGAGTTCCACATTTCAAAGGAGTGATCTTTAACGGGATAAGGTTTGTTGTTTAACCTTATAAACAAATCAATAGGGTCGAAAAGCTCATTAAGTTTCTCTTCGATATATACTACGGATAGTTCAAAGTCCTGGATGCTATCCTGAAAACCCTCATCCAAATCTTGATATCTCTCACCACCAAGTTTACTTAACACACGAATACTCTTCGACAATTTATAGTGAGGATGATTTGAAAAACTCTCTGTTCCATTTTCATCAATATATGACTCTCCAATAAAAGCCAATATCGATAGTAAGCGTTGCTGACCATCAACAACTTCACAAACACCATCTTTACGACGGAAAACAAAAATACTTGGTAAAGGAATGCCAAGCAACATACTTTCTATGATCCCGGAAGCTTTCTTGTTGTTGATGACTTCCTGTCGCTGATACGGTGGCCGGATCATAAAACGAGTACTGCTCATATCTGCAATGATATCTTCAATAGTAATCGTTACCGCGTCAGGGCGGTTTAATCGCATACTATCTAGCTGATTCATTGTTTCTTCTATATCTTTTTCTTCCTGTTCATTTCTTTTTGCTTTGAGTGGATTTTTTAAATAGGGCTGAAAATCAACTTTAGCGGCTCCTATAACAAATAGTTCTTCACTAAAAAAATCTGCCAAATATTGGAAGCGTAGATTAGTTATCCGGGAAAGGCCTCTATTATCTCCAGTAAACATCTCTAACTTATCTTTGATTGCTGTGCTTAGACGTTCGATAGTGGAGGAATCAAAAAGAACAGAAAAATCAGTTCCACTTTGCTCAATGATAACGAGAGCCCAATAGACTCCCTGATAAATCATCCATTGGTCTTGGTCTAGCTCATCAAACAATCTGTTCAGCCAATCCACCTTAGTAATGAAATCTTTTAAAATAGCCTCTTTATCTTCATTTCCTTCGATATATAGTTCATAAAGCCATTCTACTTTGTCCCTTCTTCCTGAGGTGCTGGCATATATATTAATTGGAAAATGCTCTAACACCAGTAATTCACGAATTTTGGCTTGGCACTCTGCGTCCGTCAAAGGTAAAGACGAGGATTTTGCAAAAAATACCCGTTTAAAATGAGTTAGCCATAAAGGAGCTTCAGCAAATTCTTCATCCATTAGCTCAGTGAAATTATCTTTTAAATGAAGAGCTCGCTGCACCTCCAGTGTCTTTAGTGGTGTAATACCTGAATTATAACGCCAAAAAATTTCTTTTTTAATCAAGTCTTCCAATTCTTGTTGATTGGCATGCTCCCCTATCGTAGAGAATTCAATAGTGCGTATTGTGGTATCCAAAAACACTTGTCTAGCTTCAGGCTTGAGGTCTTGAAAATGAAGCCCTTTAAGTCCACTTAAACTACGTAACCCCTTTTTACTTAGTTTAAATTCTTTATTGAAAAAACGAACCAGAGTTTCGTATCGTTGTCGCCCATCAATAACTTCATAAGTTTTATTGTCACTGGCAGATATAAACATTATCAAAGGTGGAATTTCGATTCCCAACAAGATGCTTTCAATAAAAAAGGTAGCTTTATCATCGTCCCAAACATAATTACGTTGATAATCTGGGCGATAATTAATAGTTTTACGCTTTCCCTGTAATAAAGTATTAATCTTTTTTGTTACAGGGCGAGCATTCAGGTGTTTTTTTAATGCATCGGCTAAATCGATTACAGGTACGTTTTTTTCTTCCATTAAAATGCTTCTAGTCAGTGTTAAAACTCTAGCGATATAATATGAAACCATCCGTTAAAAGGCAATACAAACTGTGAAGTGCGTCGCTGTCTATATGAAATAAAGAATTAGCCGCTAATCGACTATTAGAATTCATTGGGGTAGCGGAGGTTTTTAAGGAAAATTGAAGACGAAAATCCATAAATTGTAGTGTTCACACAACATGTGTCATTTGTGAGCATTAAACACGATATCATCAACGACCCCTCAGATACGTTTTTGTCAGTCATTGTCAAAACACTTTGTGTTACGTTCAGGTCAATTAATTTTATTCACCCAACTTAGTTAATTAATGTTTGATATGGTTGGTTTCTTTTATTTTTAAGGGGCTGTGAGTCGAGTCACAAACTTTATTCCACAGACTAAATGGAGTCTACCTACATTATTCTCTAATAGTCACAAACTTAATTAAAATAGAGGCCTTAATTCTAAAGGCCTGCAAAATATCAAAAGTCACAAACTTAATTCCATGCCGACAACTGGCAACACAATCACGGCGCTGCCCCAATATGCCAAAAGAACCGTTTGTGCTCTCGGCAACAATGCGCAACACCTCTATTTTATGTACAAAGATGCGCGAGGGAATAAGTATTTTAAGCCACATGAGATTGCACCTTTATGCTGTTTTCATTGTCTGATTTTTGCGGCAAATGAGCTTCATCTATGGCGCCTATCATATACAGTGCACTTTCTGGATAGTCGTTATATTCACCATTTAAGATGAGCTCGCAACCGTCTAGGGACGCCTTTAAGCCGACCATTTTGCCTTGCATACCGGTAAATTGCTCGGTGGTAAAAAAAGGTTGAGTGAAAAAACGTTCCAACCTTCGTGCGCGGGTAACTAGATCTCGGTCGTCTACCGACAACTGCTCTAGGCCCAACATCGCTATAATGTCTTTAAGCTCATCATATTTAGCCAACGTTTGGCGAATTTTTTGGGCCAATGCATAGTGGCGTTCGCCTACTATGCATGGTGTGTTCATTTTCGAGCTCGATTGTAAGGGATCGATTGCAGGGAATAGACCTTCGCTGGCACGTTGGCGTGAAAGCACCAAAGAAGCTGAAAGGTGTGAAAATGTATGCACCGCGGCAGGATCAGTAAAATCATCAGCGGGAACATACACCGCTTGAATTGAGGTAATTGAGCCAAATTCCGTATTGGCAATACGCTCTTCAATACTGGCCAGTTCGGTACCCAAAGTTGGCTGGTAACCCATCCTTGAAGGCATTTGCCCCATCAAGCCCGATACTTCGGCGCCTGCTTGAATAAAGCGGAAAATATTGTCTACTAGCAACAATACATCTTTATGTTCTTGATCTCGAAAATATTCTGCCATGGTTAACGCTGCCTGAGCGACACGAAAACGACTACCGGGTGGCTCATTCATTTGCCCAAATAACATCACCATGTTGTCTAGCACGCCGGCTTGTTTCATCTCGCGATAGAGCTCTTCACCTTCACGACAGCGCTCACCAATACCACAGAAAATACTAACGCCTTTTTGGTGTTCAATCATGTTGTGTATCATTTCAGTTAATAATACGGTTTTGCCAACACCTGCCCCCCCAAATAACCCTGCTTTACCTCCTCTTTCTAAGGGAGAAAGGACATCTACTATTTTGATACCGGTTTCAAATACTTGAGAATGGCTGGATCTTGCTATTAATGGGGGTGGAGTCTGGTGCACGCTGCGCCACTGAGTATCAATTGGAGCAGGAAGCCCATCGATAGCGTTACAAAATACATCAAACATACGCGAAAGGATTTGGTTTCCAACCGGAGCTTGCAAGGGATGACCCGAGTTTGTCACCGGCATGTTGCGAGCTAGTCCTTGAGTGGGGGTTAACGCAATGCTTCTAACCCGCTGACAATCAAGCTGGGTTAATACTTCCAGAACGACGCTGTTATTGTTAGCAAATAAAATCGTTCTTATATGCGGTAAGTTAACTTCAAACTTGACGTCCACGATGCCGCCACGCACTGCTATCACTTTGCCAAAAGTCATCGCTTGTGTGCTGGATATATTGGATGAATGGTTTTTACAATTAAACATTGTGGTGCGTCTTTGTTTACCTGTTTATGCTTAAATGTAATGTTACCGTGGTTCAGTTACTTACTATTGACCTTGATCAAGATTACCTATTTTAGCTAAGCTAATTTATCGACGTGCCTAATTTCTGGCAACAATGATCAATGTCCTATAAGTATTACCCCTTTATTACTCTCCGTGTTAGCTTGGTGTATAACTACGTGAAGCAATAATAGTAGACAGATAATTATGGTGAGCAAAATTAAGCATATCGGTATTTTCACATCGGGTGGTGATGCTCCTGGAATGAATGCAGCATTATTTGCGGTGGCTAAAACAGCTGAAAGCTACGGCATTAAACTGAGCGGCATACGTCGGGGATTTGAAGGTCTTATAGATAATGATTTGATACCGCTGAATTCTAGGCAACTGCAAAGAATAATGCATCTTGGCGGCACACTCCTAAAAACCGCTCGTAGTGATCGCTTCATGACTGCACTGGGGCAACAAAAAGCCTTACGAACAGTTCAAAAAAATAATCTCGACGCACTTATTGCCATTGGTGGCGATGGCACATTTCGAGGTATGTTGTCGCTAGCAAACATCGGCAACACTCCTTTTATTGGCATTCCTGGCACCATAGATAATGACATTACTGGCACTGACTACACGCTCGGGTTTGATTCAGCGGTCAATACAGCAATAAAGTGTATTGATAATATAAGAGATACTGCAGAATCTCATAACAGAGTATTTCTAGTTGAAGTCATGGGCCGAGATTCTGGTTACATCGGTATATATTCTGGCCTTAGTTGTGGCGCAGACTCAATACTGATCCCTGAAAGTGATGAAGATATCACCTATCTTTTAAATAAGATCAAGAATTACGACAGCGAAGACGCGTTTATCGTAGTGGTAGCCGAAGGTGATGCCCTGAGAGTTGAAGAAGTAATGTCACAAATTAGGAACGTTAATCCTCACATAGAGTTACGAGTAGCCAAACTGGGTCATATACAGCGGGGCGGCAATCCTTCGGCTCAAGACCGTATGCTAGGGATCCGGCTAGGCGTACTTGCAACAACAGCCCTTATAGAAGGGGAGTCGGGTAAAATCGCCGGTTTTTGCAACAATAAACCGTCGTTAAGTCCTTTTGAAGGCCTTGTAAAAAAACATCTGATTAATACTGAGCTGAAAGATCTTTTAACCCTGTTTTGTGGATAACAACGACAGCTAACGTTGCAAACTGTTAATGACCATAATGACAATGTTCAGTAACAGCCACCGCTTTATTACGTTCACGTTTTAACGTTCAAACTTTTCAATTCAATTGGCTTACCTTGCCTTTTAATAAATCAGCGGCGTTAAGATGCTGTATTGGTAAATAGGTCCTTTGTTTTATAGTTAAGTTTTGCAGCATTTTTTGTGTCACCAATACAATCCCATTGCTGCTGATTCGAAACCCTCGCCTTAAATCTTCTTTTCTATTTTCACCAATTTCCAAGTTATCTGGGATAACACAGTTACTATCAATAATTGCATTTTTAATAGATACGTTATTTCCTACCTTAACCTTAGGTAATAAAACTGAATGAGAGATATGTGCATTGTTGCCAACTGTAGAATGTTCAAAGACTAAAGATTTGAGTATTTCTGAGGGATGTATGATGCATCCTGCGGATATAAGCGAATCACAAACTCGTCCTGTCGACGTTGCATTACTACCTAAAAACCTAGCTGGTTGAAGGCAACCTGTGGTGCTCCATATAGGCCATTTAGTATCACACAAATCAATTGAAGGTTGGCTGGAGAGTAAGGCCATATTGGCCTCCCAATAAGCATCTAGGGTTCCTACATCACGCCAATAAGGGACTTTATTATCGTTGGGTGTGCAGAAACGAAAAGCTTGTACTTTTTGTTTAGCTACCACTTTAGGAATAATATCTTTTCCAAAATCGTGGCTAGAATAATGCTCAAGGGCATCTTTTTGTAATTGCTCAATCAAGAAATCGGTGTTAAATACGTAATTTCCCATAGACGCCAATACATGACCGGACTTATCGGGTAAACCACTTGGCGCAATGGGCTTTTCTTCAAATGACAGCACCAAATCACCATCATCAACATTCATCACCCCAAATTGACCAGCGGCTTTTTTTAGCGGCGTTTCAATACAAGAGACCGTCATTTGAGCGCCACTTTTAACATGTTTCTCAAGTATATCCTGATAGTTCATTTTGTAGATGTGATCACCCGACAGGATTAATACATACTTGGGCATTACCGATTTAATAAACTCAATGTTTTGAAATAGCGAGTCTGCCGTGCCTTGGTACCATTTTTCAGAATGTTGTTGCGATGCTGGTAATAACTCTAAAAACTCACCAAAATTTTGATTGAATTTCGCCCATCCATTAACCAGATGTCGAATCAGACCTTGGGCTTTATATTGGGTAACTACGCCAATTTTCTTAAATCCTGAATTAACACAATTTGATAGTGGAAAATCAATTATTCGACATCCCCCACCAAACTCAAGAACTGGCTTCGCGCGTGAGTAGGTTAGTTCATGTAAGCGACTTCCTTGGCCTCCAGCTAAGATTATTACTAAGGTGTCATTTGCAAGTTGATTAATATTGGGTTGTTCTAAATGTGCCATATAAAACCTCTAAAAATACAGTGGTTAAAAAACCTGACGCAACGGCAAAAAATTAGTTTTTTTAAGCGTGTAATGATGTTACGCCTATCTGCCAATTCTCACTAATTAAGGCAAAGTAGGTGATGGTTTTGACATTCCATTAAACATAAGTTTTAAAGAAATAACTTGACCCATATCAATTGTTACGCATGTGATTGACGAAATCCTTGCACCGTTAGATGTCGACATACAGACACTAAAGGCTCAAGGGCGTTATCGTGAAGACATGTATTAGTCTGCTATTCAGGACGTAAGGCTGCTAGTTTCTTTTCTTTCATCTCTCTTCGATAATGCTTGAATGTGTCGAAAGTAAATAATGCTAATGCCACCCAAACAAAACAAAAAGTCACTAAACGTGCAGTGCTCAGTTGCTCATTATAAAGGGTCACCGCCAAAACAAACATTAACGAGGGGCCAATATATTGAAAAAAGCCTAAGGTTGAATAGCGAATACGTCGAGCCGCAGCGGTAAAGCAAAGTAACGGAGCCGTTGAAACTACACCCGCTAGTAACAATAAAACATTCAGTGAGCTTGTATTATTGCTTAAATCGGACACTTGAGTGGCAAAGAATAGCCAATAAATAATGGCTGCGGGGAACAGAAATAAAGTTTCTATAAACAAACCAGGCAATGAGTCTACAGAGACTTGCTTGCGCAGTAGTCCATAAATACTAAAACTCATCGCCAACGTTAAGGCAATCCACGGAACGTAACCAAAATTAAAAATCATGATCAAGACACCAGTAACGGCGACACCGACGGCGACCTTTTGCGTCATTCGCAAGGTTTCACCCAAAAATAGACGCCCTAAGAACACATTAATTAGCGGATTAATGTAATAGCCCAAACTTGCTTCAAGAATAAAGTCGTTATTAACCGCCCATATATACAAAAACCAATTGCATGCAAGTAAGGTACTTGCCACCATCAGGGTAATCAGCACTCGCGTACTTTTTATAGCCGCTTTCACTTTACCAATATGACGCAAGCCAACAATCAAAAACGACAGTAATACGAATGCCCAAACTACGCGATGCATTAATATTTCGATCGGGGGAACATCGGCAAGTGCTTTAAAGTAGATGGGTGCAATGCCCCACATTGTATAGGCACAAAGCGCAAAAATAACGCCGGAACGGACTGAACTTTGTTGGCTCAATTGACTCTCTTTAACGGTTAATACGAGTGAGTTTTAGTTCACTCTTTACTATATACGGACAAGAAAAACGTAGCATTACCAACCTTTCAGGATAATCGACTCTATGCTTCCCAAGGGTTAATCGTTTGTATCTTAATATGCTTGTAATCTAACGGATGGCGAGTAACTAAACTAAAATTTTTCACCAAGCAAGTAGCTGCAATCATAGCGTCTCTTTCCGATTTAGGATTAGGCACGTGCAATGCGGCGCAATACTCTGCCATTTCGCCATCAAATGCAACAATCCGACCTTTAAAACCTTGTAATACTTGCTTTTGTAGCCAAGTATTTAAAACGTCGCATTCCCCAGGACTGGTTTTTCTTTTTTGTAAGATGGCCAACTTCAATTCCAGTATGCTTATTGATGAAACATACAAATTAAAAGTCTGTTGCTGACTGGCCCATGCAACAAGTTTTGCATCCTGCGCGCCTGGGCTTCTTAATACCGACAAAACGCTAGTATCGAGTAAATACATAGTAGTCCCTTATGCTGACTGACTGGTAGTTTTGAACTTAGGCACCGATAATTCGATATCAGCTGTATTTGGCGCACCTAATAAATCGCAAATAGTGCTAGTTTTACCGGTTATTTCCAAATATTCCTCAATGCTCATCATCATGTAAGCAACAACACCTCGTTCAGTAATTTTTACTGGTCCGTTTTTAGCGGCACGCTTTACTGAACTTGGGTCTTGGTTAAATTGACGGCTTGTAAATGTATCTACACTCATGTTTATCGCTCACTTTATATACAGGTAACTACATTACTACAGTTTTTAAAATGTGCAAATACCCAGCAATAATAAAATAGTCTGCTAGTACAGCATGAATTCAAGCGCAAAAACGCGTAAAATGCCGACATCAAATTTGAATGAGATAAAAATTGAGCCTTATTGCACAACAATCTAATGCTATTGCCGAGAATATCAACAAGGTAAGTGGCGTAATAGCGTCTGAAAATGTCGATACTCAACACTACCAAAAGTGTGCAAAAATATTAAAAGATACCTTTGGCTATGCTGAGTTTCGTGCAGGCCAAATGGAGGTCATTGATAAAATCTTAAATGGCCAAGATGCGCTTATTCTATTGCCTACCGGCGGCGGCAAATCGCTGTGTTATCAGGTTCCGGCATTGGCTCTCGAAGGCATCACTATTGTTGTTTCACCGCTTATTTCTTTAATGCAAGATCAAGTACAACAGTTGACAGCCCAAGGCGTAAAAGCAGCCTACTTAAACTCATCACAAGACGCTGAAGAGTCTCAACAAATAACTGAGCAATTATTCCGTGGCGAACTTGACCTGCTTTACGTAGCACCCGAAAGGTTATTAAAATCGTATTTTCTGAATTCATTGCAACGGGTCAAAGTGAGCTTAATTGCAGTGGATGAAGCACATTGCGTTTCGCATTGGGGGCATGATTTTAGACAAGATTATCGTCAACTTGGGCGTTTAAAGTCGCAGTTCCAGAATGTTCCCTTTATCGCGTTAACGGCTACCGCCGACCATGCCACGCAAGTCGACATTCAACATCAATTGCAGCTAGAAAATCCCTTCGTTTTTAAGGGAGGCTTCGATCGCCCAAATATTCGATACAACCTACTCGCCAAATATAAAGGGTTTGACCAAGTCGTTGCCTTTGTTAAGCAACAAGATGGTGCTGCCGGTATTGTATACTGTAATAGCCGAGCGAAAGTGGACGACCTAACTCAGCGCTTACAAAGCGCGGGTATTAAGTGTGATGCTTATCATGCCGGTCGAGATACCGCTACGCGCGAATTTGTACAGACTCAATTTCTAAAAGACGATTTGCAGGTTGTAATCGCAACCGTTGCCTTTGGCATGGGTATTAATAAATCGAATGTTCGCTTTGTAGTGCATCATGATGTGCCTCGAAGTGTTGAATCTTACTATCAAGAAACGGGACGAGCAGGTCGAGATGGTATGCCTGCAGAGGCACTATTGTTATTTGACGAACGTGATGCTGCTAGAATTAAACAGTGGATTTCAACCGGCACAGCACCCGATCGATATGATATTGAGATGCATAAATTTGAAGCTATGGAAGCGTTTGCTGAAGCGCAAACTTGCAGGCGACAAGTGTTATTAAACTACTTTTCAGATTATCGCGAAGAGCAATGTGGTAACTGCGACATTTGTCTCGACCCACCCAAATTATTTGAAGGTACGACGCAGGCACAGCAAGCATTATCATGCGTTTACCGCCTGAAACAAGACACCTCCGTACAATACGTAATTGATGTTCTACGCGGCAAAAGCATAAGAAGGATACTGGACAATAAACACAATGAATTGAGCACCTACGGTATCGGCAAAGACCAATCTGATAACTACTGGCATAATATTATTCAGCAATTGATCCACCAAGGACTTTTGCGCATTGATATGACTCTGTCTGGTATTTTACGTATTAATGAATCGGCTCGCGCTGTTTTGAAAGCAGAACGCATTGTGCATCTTGCTGTACCTAAATTAAGTGTCGATACGAGCAAACGAAACAAAGCAGAGCCGGTGAATATTGACCGCCAGCTATTTGCTAAGTTGAAACACCTGAGAAAACAAGTTGCTGAAGAAGAAAATGTACCCGCTTTTGTCATTTTTAGTGATGCTACGCTTGCAGATATGACAGACAAAATGCCCACAGACAAGAACCAATTTATTGGGGTCACCGGTGTCGGTCAAACTAAGCTAGAGCGATATGGAGAGGCTTTTATTACGCTTATTGAAGACTATTTAGGAAGTCGTTAAGGCCTTATATAATTACCCTGCTAACTGACCGTGCCAGTTAATTAAAAAGACGCTTCAGCCTCTTTCATCTTAGCCATTGCGGTTCTGTGACTTTGCAAGTTTCTAAGTTGCTGAACGTAAGTCGTCATATGCTTAAAAGGCTTAAGTTTGCCACTATCAAATAAACCTTCAAGGCCAAAACTCATCTGTACATCAGCCAGTGTGGGTATGTCGCCGACAAACCATTTGTTGTCTGCCAAATGGCCTTCAACGAAGACTAAATTTGCTTCAATGTTTTTACCAAAGTAAGCATCCATTACACCATCAATTATTTTGTCTGCAACATAACGAATAAAAAATGGACTGACTTTTTCCCTCGCTTTTTCAAGCACCATACTGGTTACCAACGAAGGCATGAAACTACCTTCCGCGTAGTGCGACCAAAATTGCACATCGTTGAAGCTATCCGCGTTTGACTCCGGTAACATTCCAGAATCAGGAAATTGCCTCGCGATGTAATCACAAATAGCACCTGATTCAGCAATCACCTTACCGTTGTGGATCAACACAGGCGCTCTGCCCAATGGATGAATTTTTTTCAACTCAGGTGGGGCTAAATTGGTTTTAGCATCGCGCCTGTAGACCTTAATCTCATAATCTGCGCCGACGGCTTCCAACATCCAAACGATGCGTTGAGAGCGTGAGTTATTCAAATGGTGTAACTGAAACATATTTTCTCCTTCAGTGTTAATTCGCTATTCCATTAATTGCGATTCTTTATGCAACCGCAAAACCTTTCACATAGACCTCATGTAAAAGCCTTCTACAACAAACTTTATATAAAAATACTATAAAAAATTTATACAAACGCTTTATACAAACGCTTTATACAAAAGCTTTATACAAAATCTTCTGCAAAAACCCCTGACTACAATCTTTTGCAGAGACTGTTCTTAGGGACTGATAGGAAATACATTGCTCATCTGAATTTTTTTGTATAGTAGATTATTTATACTTATTGACAAGTCATTTAGATTTAAAAAGTTTTATTGAGGCTTTGGATCGAGTTGCGCATAGTAAGCTGATAGATCCGCAATATCTTGGTCTGTTAGTTTTTGTGCATGCGAGGTCATCGCTATATTTACCCGTTCGCCACTTCGGAATGCTTTTAATTGGAGGACTAAATATTGTTCTTTTTGACCTGCTAAATTTGGGTAGATAGGTATGTTTGAGATGCCATTTACGCCATGACACATGCCGCAAACCACGGAGATTTCTGAGCCTCGTTTAACATCACCTTGTAATATTGTATCTGCGCACGCTGAAAGGCTCGCAACAGAAAACACGATTAGTGCAAGAAGTTTTTTATTTAAGGACATTCTTGTCTTATTTCTTTTAATTATTTTTCTCATTATTGATTCCTTTGCACAAAACTAACGTATAGTCACTGCATACTAATTCAAACGAGATAGCATGCAACTTTTTCATCATTATGCCACAGAGCTCAGCGCCATTAGCAGCCACGTAAAACCATTCCCCGTTACCCGCGCCAGAGTTGCTGTGCGCAATGAATCACTCGCAGCTGAATTAGGTATCGACCTCAAGGAACTTGAAACCGACGCGTTGTTATCAGCATTATTTAGTGAAAATGGAGAATTACAAGCAAATAGTGTTGCCCAAAAGTACGGTGGACATCAATTTGGCCAATGGAATCCAAACCTCGGTGATGGTCGTGGATTACTGTTAGGCGAAATTAAGGCGCCAAATGGTGCTTTTTGGGATTTGCATTTAAAAGGGGCCGGTCAAACACCCTATAGTCGTCATGCCGACGGCAGAGCGGTTTTGCGCTCAACCATTCGAGAATACCTTGCGGGCGAGGCCTTGCATGTTCTAGGCATTCCAAGTAGTCGCTCTCTATGCTTGTTGACCAGTCACGAACCGGTGCATCGCGAACAGCGAGAGCGCGGTGCAATGATGATCAGAACGTGCCAAAGTCACATACGATTTGGGCACTTTGAGTATTTTCATCACAGCAACCAACCGCAGCAACTAGAAGCCTTGTTTAATTATTCATTTAAACACCACTTCCCAAGTTGTTTAAATTCACCAACACCACACCGAGACATGTTCCAAAGTATTGTTACAAAGACCGCTTTGATGATTGCAAAGTGGCAAGCCTATGGATTTAACCATGGTGTAATGAATACCGATAATATGTCTATTCATGGCATTACGTTTGATTACGGCCCGTATGCTTTCCTAGATGATTTTATTCCGGAGTATGTGTGTAACAGTTCAGATCATACAGGAAGATATGCTTTTGATCAGCAACCCAGTATCGGACTGTGGAATTTGAATGCCCTGGCACATGCGTTTACCCCATTTTTAGAAATTGACGAAATAAAGGCCGTATTAACGACCTATGAAACTACCCTAGTAAACGAATATCAAATATTAATGAAGCGCCGTTTGGGCCTTTATGAACATACCATCAATGATGCCCAACTGGTCTCTGAAATTGATGTATTGATAGCCGAATGGATGACTATTTTAGAGGATGAGAAGGCAGATTTCCATCAATCATTTCGACTAGTGAGTGAACAATTACTATCACTTGAAAGTCTCGATTTATCTAGTATATCCGATAACTTTGTGCAAGCAGATCGAGTTCGCCAATGGTGTGTTAATTACCATGAAATACAACAAAACCTGATCTCATTGTCAGACAGTAGTTGGGCACAAATCCAACAAAAAATGCTGGCGGTTAATCCTAAATTTGTATTACGAAACCACTTAGTGCAAGAAGCAATTGAAGCCGCTGAAGACGATGATTTTTCAATTTTTGAGGTACTCGTAAAAGTGCTGACATCGCCATTTGAAGACCATCCTGAATTTGCGCATTTTTCTGAGCCTCCAGCCAATCCGCAAAAAGGTATTTCATTGTCATGCAGCAGTTAAGTCATAAAGCCGGTCGTTGTTTTGTATCCACTAGCGCAAGCTTGAGTTATTATCTGTAACGTAAGGGCTTATGTAGAAAAGCGTTTTCATTAATAATATCAGTTATTTGATTGGTTAAACCAGATATATTTTTCCTTCACACAAGCCCGGTTTTAAGACTAAAATAGGGCTTGAGTTGCAAAAGGACATAATGAAATTGAAAGCAATATTTGCTCAGTATTTAATTATTGGACTGTTAATAGCTGTGAGTGCGCTGCCACTAAAGGCCTTCTGCCAAGAACAGTCACCCGCTGATATGATTAATATCGTCGAAGCACAAGAGATAACTACGTCGATTAATTTGCAAAACATAGCCGTATTGCACTACACCAGTGAAGGTTTATTGCTGTCCGATGTGGTCCAACTGACGCAGTGGCAACGGACATTTTCGCTCACCCCCATCCCTGAAAACAAAGTTCTGTGGGTCCGTTTCCAAATTCAAAATAGCGGTAATATTAATATTCCGCTCATGCTCATTGCCGGAAATACCTTTATTGACCGCATAGATGGTTTTTTAGTCGATGAACAAGGTCGTATTATACAGTCTATTCAGCGCAATAATGCCAACCCAAATTCCGCGGCCAGTGGTCTACATGGTTTTAGGATGGCCCTCACTTCTCGTCCCGATCAACTACTTAGTGTGTACTTGCGAATAAATGATGATGGTCCTGCAATCTTGCCTGTCGAATTATGGGATGAAGAAAGCTTTGAGCAACAAAGCAGCATTCGACTCATTTTGCTCGGTGCTCTTAGCGGTGGTTTATCGCTATTAGCAACCTACTTCTTAATCACATATATGCTCAAGAATGCGCCCGCTCGCTTTTGGTTTGCGATATTTTCAGTTGCCTCGATGACCACATTACTTAGCGCCGAAGGTATTCTACCCAGTTTATTTAACCTACCCGCCTTTGCTGCTGAAATAACTGCCTTTAGTTTAACGATTAGTTTATTTGCCGCGATTAAGATTGGTCGCGATATATTTGTACCGGTATCTCGCGTTTGGTTGCGGGCCCACTACATTTTGCTAGTAGTCCCTATCGTTACGTTATTTCTGTACAACGACTTTTGGCAATTAATCTCTATTTTAGGCATCATCATTGCGTTTTTAGTCAGCAAACTCTTCGCCACACTTATGTATCGATCTAAGATTGATATGCGCAGCACTATTATTTACTTCTGTGGTTGGCTTGCAATAGGCTTAGTTGCTGTATTGGAAGTGCTCTCATTTGCACAAGGTGCGAGTCATCTAAGCTATTCAGCAGCACTGCCATTTGCCTTTACTTGCTTTGGGATCATGCTAATTGGTGTCGCGATTATTAGTCGAGAGCATTCGTTGGTGTATCGACAAGAACACGAGCAAGCGACGATTATTAGCAATCTGCAACACTTTGCAGATGTTTTTGATAATACCGCAGAGGGTTTATACGCAGCCAAATCTGACGGAACGTTGCTGCGCGCAAATACCGCCTTTACATCACTTTTTGGTTTTGAGTCGGAACGACAACTGCTGGCCACTTTGCATAAAATACATGATTTGTTTTCGGATCCTGTTGAGGCTGACTTATTACTAGGAGAGTTGTCCTCGCAACGAACAGTCCTAGGTAAAGAATTTAGAGGGAAGCGAGTTGATGGCAGAGAATTTTGGTTTTCAATTTCAAGCCAAATAGTAAAAGCCAATGGTGATGCAGAGCATTTTGGTAGCCTATTCGATATTACCGAACGCAGAGTAAATCAAATTAATCTGCAGTATTTGAATACGCACGATCAATTAACAGGCTTGCATAATCGTCGTCACTTCTTGCAATTATTGAATGATAAAATCACACAAAGCAACGTTAGCGATCAAAAATTCGCCGTGTTTTATATTGATGTCGATCAGTTTAAAATTATTAATGATACCTGTGGTCACGCTGCCGGGGATGTATTTATAAAGGAACTTGCACATGAACTATATGAAGTGTTTGATCCCAAATGGATTTTCGCTCGCTTAAGTGCAGATGAATTTGGTCTTATTGTTGAATTTAGTGATGAAAGTAGAATTAATGCAACAACTGAGAAAATTCTTTCTCAGGTACGTAACTTTGAATTTAAGTGGGATCGCCATCGCTTTAGTCAAAGTGTGAGCATCGGTATTGCAAGACATGAACTCAATGCGACTGACGCCGAAGAGTTACTCAGTTTTGCAGACACAGCCTGTATTGTTGCCAAAGAAAGTGGTCGCGATAAAGTGCATGTGTTTTCAAAAGATATGGACACAAAAAATAGTTACGAGAGAGAACTTTACTGGGTTAACGAAGTCACTCGAGCGTTAAAAGAAGATTCATTTGAACTGTATTTTCAACATTACCGTCCGCTCAACAAAGCAGATGACAATGATTACTATGAGATCCTTATTCGCTTAAGAACCGAAACCGGTGACTTGACGCTCCCAGAATTTTTTATGCCTGCGGCAGAGCGTTGTAACTTAAGTAATAAAGTAGATAAGTGGGTCATTGAGAACTATTTTATTTGGTTAAACACAAACTCCGAATATATGCACAAACTTGCCAAATGTAATATTAATATTACCGGCCACTCATTGTCTGATGACGACTTCCAGTTTTTCTTGCTTAACGCATTTGAAAAGTATCATATTCCGCCCGAAAAAATATGTTTTGAAATTAGGGAAACACTGGCTATCATCAAAATGAACGACGTTATCGCTTTCATCAAGCAATTTAAACGCTTAGGCTGCACCTTCGCGATCGATGACTTTGGCAGTGGCTTTTCTAGTTATGCCTATTTAAAAAACTTACCTGTAGACTATGTCAAAATTGATGGAAATTTTATTCGCAATATATTGACCGACCCAATTGATCTTGCAATGGTAACCTCCATTCGTGATGTTGCAGGCGCTATGTCTATTCAAACTGTCGCTGAGTTTGTTGAATCTGATGAGATTATGGTGCAGCTTGGGAAAATGGGATTGGACTTTGCACAAGGGTATTGTATTGCAGAACCTGCACCTTTAATCGACTTTGTGTCGTACAATGGCAGGGCGTTATAGCAATAACGCTTGGAAAATTGAATTTCATCCCCAAATATCGCTTACTTCAAGGGCAAATAGCTATAAATATGAGTAATCCATACACTTCATTTGAATTTGTGAGTAGTGCAAAACTACCCACTCACTTTGGCGATTTTGTCATTCATGGCTTCGTAGATACATCTAACGATCAAGAACATATTGCATTGTCACACGGTGAATGGGCTGAAAATGATGTGGTTCCCATTCGCATCCATTCTGAATGTTTAACCGGTGACGCGCTGTTCAGTACCAAGTGTGATTGTGGTTTTCAGTTAGAAAGAGCCCTACAAAATATCGTGGCCAATGGATGTGGTGTTTTACTATACTTGCGCCAAGAGGGTCGTGGTATCGGCTTGCTAAATAAAATAAAAGCGTATCGTCTACAAGATGAAGGCTATGACACCGTGGAAGCTAATGAACATTTGGGTTTCGATGCGGACTTACGCGATTATAGTATCTGCAAAACCATGCTTGATACACTGAAAGTGAAACGCGTAGAACTCATGACAAATAACCCTAAAAAGGTTGATGCATTGACCGACATGGGCATTGAGGTTGTAAGGCGCCTGCCAATTGACCACGGTATTACTGACGCAAATAAAGGTTATCTTAAAACAAAAACTGAAAAGTTAGGCCATACCTTTAATGCAGACCACCTAAAATAAGCCATTTTACTACTAGTCCAATTTGTATTCAGTTTCGGTTAAGTTTACTTAGCGTATAACTGTAGGTATCCAAGTAGGAGGATATCGGCATGAACACGAATCAAAAAGTAACAACTAACAAACCAAGAGTATCTACAAGTGTTATAAAAACACTTGGCTATACGGCTTTATTGACTGTCTCGTTAACCTTAGGCATGCACTATGCCCAAGCGACCTCGTTGCAATCAAATAAAGTGTATGGATTTCAAGAGAGCCAATCTCAAAGCGAATATGATCAAATTGATTCCGCGTTGGCACCTATTGCACTTTATCCCGATTCTTTGTTGACCCATATTTTGATTGCATCTACGTATCCACTTGAAGTGATTGAAGCTGCACGCTTTATTCAACAGCACCCGAAATTTGATTTGAACGATTATGAAAAGAATGGATTAGATCAAAATACCATTGAAGCAATTCAAGAAGACGCGCTGAAATACGGCTGGGATGCTTCAGTTATCGCACTAACCGCGTTCCCAGACATTTTGAACAATATGAGCGACGACTTAGGTTGGTTAAGTGACTTAGGCGATGCGTTTAAAAATGATCAGGAACTGGTATTAAGTCGCGTGCAAAAACTACGTGAATTAGCATATGAGCAAGGTAACTTGCAAAACGATGACCAAGTAGAGGTAGTCGTTGAGCGCGAACAAAATACGCGTGTCATTATTATTCAGCCGCGACGCCATGAATTCGTCTATGTACCATATTATGATAGCGCTGTCATTTATGGACCAAGTTGGCATTTGGGTTCGCCATATCGTTGGTCAAGACCGTATTATGCGCGTCATTATCGCCACAACTATATTTCTTTTACTCCAGCGGCCTATATTGGTAGCCGGTTACTATTCGGTGGAATTAATTGGGGTAACCATTACATTTCGATTAATCGTGACTGGTCTTATCGCAAAGCAAATTCCTACCACTACAAAAATACGCAGTATAAACGTGTCCATCATAAAGAATACCAGCGTTGGACTCCTGTAAAACGCCATACACGCCATGTTGAACGTCAAAAATATGCAGGCAACAAAGCAACACACAGTGCTTATAAGCGCAACGCATGGGTCACTAATAAACACAGTGAGTTTCAAAAAGTACGTAGCCCGGATAGAAACTCGGATAGAAAAATTACGCGCAGTAAGGTAGAACAGACCCAGCGTGAATTTTCCAAAGCGACCATTAATAGCAAGCAAAAGCAATACAGAAAGACAGATATAGCCGAAGCGCGTCAACCAAAGCCGGTGCAAAATAGAGAAATTCAGCGCAAAGATAGCGGCTTTAACTCGGTTAATTCGCGCCAGTCTGAGAGAAATATGGTGTCGCAGCAACAGCGTCAGGTTTCGCAACCAAACCGGGGGGCGTTCTCACAGCAGCGTCAAGTATCTAAGCCGCAGCGTCAGGTATCTAAGCCGCAGCGTCAGGTATCACAACCGCAGCGTCAGGTATCGCAACCGCAGCGTCAGGTATCTAAGCCGCAGCGGCAAGTATCGAGACCACAGCGACAAAGTGTACAAAAAAACAAAACAGTACAGCGGTCTAAATAATAAGTGTTAATAGCAACGCCTTAGCAGTTTTGTGACAACTTAAGGGATCGCTGACAAAGCAATGGCAGAAGATTGTCGCAGGCGCCTATGCAATAGCCAGATTACGGGTACTAATCTGTTCAGATTTTGCATAGGCGTTTTTTCTTGATAGAGGTTAAGGCATCCGAATGGTAAGACCCACTTCAGGCGCAATTTTCCCGTCACAAACATCTGCATAAATATTTGACATACCGTCTAGACCATTGATATCGGTGATTTTTAGCCATTCACGACTTTTCGTAAAAGAGTGTTTTAGATATTTACCACTTTGCTCTTCAAAACCCTCCATTCCCCACTCTTTAATGCGCTTTTGAAGCTGCGAGGGGGCAAAGAAAAACTCACTACGTTGCTTGATAAAATCCGGTCCTGTTTTCATTTCTTTCCAATGTGTTACACCAACATTTGAGCAGAATTTCATGTTATCGCCCAAATGTTTATGTAAGTCGTTTAGAACCTGACCATTTCCCGACATATCTACAATCAACGTCGGTTTAGTAGCGTCTATCTGTTGTATTTGGTCATACGATAGCGTTTTGTCATAAACACCTAAGCTTGCAACCATCTGCAGATTGCGTGTTGAGGTTAACGCAACTTGCGACGGTGCATTTGCGTCATCTTTAACACCATAAGCCAAACCTGTGCTGGTTTTACTCGACGCGCTTATCATGACTAATTGAGTTGCACCGAACCAATCATTACTCTTAAAATAATCATATAAGGCAAATGAAGTTATATGCAGTGGGTATAGCAACATGCGATCATCCTCAAAGGCTTTATTGTAGCCTCGCTCAGACTCTACTTTGCGATAAATATTATACCCCACTGGCAATGCTGCGCGATGCGCAGATCCGTCAATCCAGGTCGTCGGGCTGACCTTCGTCGGATGCATTATTAAGTGAGTGGCAGGCGGGAAATAACCAAATAAGCGCTCTCCCACCGGCACTTCAGGGTTAGTTGATTTGACGACATCAGCAAAACCCCATACGGGCAATACCCCCCAAGCTGACACATCATCACTGTTATTCGAACTTGCAGTATGCGCAGGAAAAAACTGCCAATAGCCTATTTTATCAGCAACAACAGCATAGGTTATATTGTTAGCGGTAAGCGCAAATTTATCCACTTTCACCAAGACCTCACCTTCAGCTAACATTTGATTGGAAAGTTCATTGTCTACAATTCTGGATTCTACATAATTACTTTTACTTACTTGAAATTCGCTCATGCTGTTTGTCCTTGTTGAATTGCAGCTAAATACCCCTGCAGTTTGACCATCGCAGGTTGCCCATTATCGCGCATGCGTTTGAGTATCATCAGTTTCTCCATGTCATCTGGTTTTACTGAACGAACGAGTTTGCTAAAGCCATCTAGTCGATTGTTCAGCAACCATTTTCTGAGTCCGTCATCTTTGGACCAAATATGCTGATTCATTAAGAAAGCAGCCGTGAGTCGCAGCCAATCTAAGTCGGTATTGGGGAGCGGTACAACATTACAGATCTTATTTTTCACCGCATCGTCTGGATAGGCGGCTTCTACGTGCGCAATAAAAGCAGCGCTGAATACAGGCTGATACGAACGCACCGTTTGGGGAGTTATAAGACCCTCGGCGAAAATAGGTTTCATGGCTAAGTTTGAAATCGCGCTTGCAGAACAATCAACATGAATATGATTTAGCGTAGTGCTAATCTCACCTTTTTGAAGTTTGATTTTATCGGCTGAAATTGAGACAACTCGGCCCATTCGCACAACATTCTTTACGCGCTGTAATTCAGTAAGTTCCATTTTACTAACCGTTGCACCGTGAAACATTTTTGGCCATACGTTCTCATCAATTCTTAAGAATACCCCCGACGCTTCTAGGCGCGAAAACATATCGTTTATCGAGGTTGAATTGACAATGGCTTCCATTTGGTTCGCTTGTGCACCAATAGAACTGGTGAAAAACTCTTCTGTTGGTTGTGTGTTTTGGCGGTCTAACAACCATGCATCGCGAGGCATAATCCAGCTAATATGATCTGGATTTACGCCGTTTTGAAGTAAGAACAATACCGCGTCGATACCAGTTTTACCGCCGCCGACAATGACATAACCAGCAGGAGGAGTCTGAATGTTTGGCAGGTCATTCAAGGGCATAAAATTAACACCCGCTGCGACATCAAAATTGGGCGTATGGGTCGATGGCACCGTCGTTTTTAAATAGGTGCAATCAACGGTTTTATCATTAACGTCAACGTGATGTTTCTGACCCGTTAATATTGATTCAAAGTTGCTATCTCCTTTGTAATCGCACATTGGAAAATACTTGACCCGTCCGGTTGGCAGGAATTGCTCGCGCATAATATTATCAAAATAGGCACTAACCTCAGCACCTGTGGCTAGTTCATTTAAGCCTTTATTGAGACCTACCTCATCTTTACAACCTGTGCTTAGCTCTCTTGAACTGACACCATAAAATGCGGAAGGTTGGTGTAAAGTTACAAACGGGTAAGCGGCGTTCCAATGACCACCTGGCTTGTGATGCCTGTCAACAATGACGATATTTGCAGCGGTCTCGGTCAATATCGTATCAGCAAAAGCCATTCCTACAGCACCACTGCCGACAATAAGATAATCTGTTATGTGCGTTTTAATCGTCATTGTATCTCTCACTAATAAATTTAGAAGGTAAAAAGCATTATTCTCAGGCCTAAAAAGCACCTGATTTATTGCTCGTTAGTTAAGCATAACGTTGTTATACCTGTCAATAAAATGTATATTAAGTAAATAATTTGTAAGTATTTTGTAAGTAACGCAAAGAAAGTAATGACTATTGGTTGATAAAAAGGAGGGAGTCAGGTTGAGACAAACCAAAATAGAAAGTCCCGAAAAGATTAGTGAAAAAGCATCCAAACAGCCTAGTAAAGTTGGAAAAGCCAACAGCTTACATGCAAAAAAACGGATATTACTCGCCGCTTCTGAATTGTTTGCTGCTGGCGGCATTTCAGCACTAAGCGTACGCTCAATTGCAGACGCAGCCGGCGTTTCAACGATTGGTATTTACAGCCATTTTAATGGCAAGCAGGGGATCTTAGATGCCTTGTTTATGGAAGGTTATCAGATGGTGTATGATTCTATGGCCTTTTCAACGGTTGGCTTGTCGGCTAAACAAATTCTGCTGAAGGGTGTTCATGGTTATCTTACCTTAGCGAATGAATATGAGGGTCACTACAGACTTATCTTTGGTGAAAACGGTAATCAATATGAACCCTCCGATGAAGCACGCGAGATGTCGTCTAAAGCATTTAAGCGTTTGGTTAGTCATTCATGTATTATATTGCCACCCAACTCAGCTTGGCCTCTAAAGCAAAAAATAGCCCTAGAATTGTGGGCATTTGTGCATGGCTATGTCAGCTTAAAGCACCACGCTACAAGCGCAATGATTTCAGACCAACATTGGCAGGAAATGGCAGTTGAAGGCATCTCGATACATATTGACGCACTTATCGCTAAATATCCTACTTCGCAAACCAAGTAGCAAACTCAGATCGCCAATAATCTGTTGCACTGCAAAGTAAATAAACGCTGTCGCTAGCCTCCAGTAACGGGAGGGAAAAACGCAATTTCATCACCATCATTTACCCGCGCTGATGCGCTGGTTAATGTCTGATTCAGTGCAATCAATACGTCTTGTTCTGCGAGTAATGTCCATGGTTCGCCACGGGCAATGATGTTTTGTTTAATATCATTTACTGTTTTCTCATCGCTGTATTCGTAAGCAAGCGAATCAACACCAAGACGCTCGCGCAGTATGGCAAAAAATCGGATATTTATCATGTTTCAGACCTCTTCCAGTCGCCGGTTTTACCGCCTTCTTTTATTAGCACCTTAATGTCACCAATGACCATGTTTGGATCGGCTGCCTTACACATATCAAAAATCGTAAGCGCGGCAACAGAAACGCCGGTCAACGCTTCCATTTCAACACCAGTATTACCAATTAACTTGCATTCACAGCGAATATTTATTCGAGAGTTAGCATCGTCAATAGTAAAATCAACGCCCACTTTTGACAGCATTAACGGGTGACACAAAGGAATTAGCGATGGACATTGTTTGGCACCTTGGATCCCGGCAATTCTAGCAGTCGCAAGCACATCGCCCTTGGCAACGTTATTGTCTTTAATAAGTGCTAGTGTCGAAAGTGTCATTGATACAAACCCTGTCGCTACCGCTCTTCTTGTGGTTTGCGTTTTTGCGCTCACGTCCACCATACTGGCTTGACCCGTTTGGTCAACATGCGTAAGTTTACTTTGCGTATTCAATTTATTATCCATACAGCCTCTATTAACGTTACAATTAGCGTTACAGTTAGCGTTAACCTTACAGCTCGCATCTTAGTTTATACCTAAATTATGCCTCAACTAACAACGCGAAATTCAATGCTACCAATACATACACAATAAGCAAATGAAACACGCTTTAGCTTACTTATTTTTGATGGCGATTTGCAAAAACTCAGGACTGTGCATAGGAGAACCACTTTGTTTTTGCTCTGCATCTTTAACTAAATTGACGATACGTTGGTTGACTGGCGCTGGGATACCGTGCTTTTTAGCGAGATTAACGATTTCGCCATTCAGAAAATCAATTTCGGTTTTACGTTTTAGTTCAAAATCCTCATACATTGACGAACGGGCTTTAGGGTCGATTTTGAGCGTTGCGCTAGCCACTCGTTTAAACAAGCAATTAGGCAGCGCCAAGATGTGTGGCATCCAACTTGGAATCACTTTTCCTGTCCTCGCAGGCTTGATACCGGCGACTTTCATGACTGCTAACGCTTCTGCAATCACTTTTGTCATCACCAAGCGATATTCACGATTATTCATTTGCTCTAACAATGGAATTCCTGACAGCGCATTGACTGAGTTATTTAAATTTATAATCAGTTTGCCCCATTGCACTCCCTCAATATCTTCATGTAATGTCACCGGCAAATGGGCTTGCTCTAGTGCATTAACAAGGCTTGCATACTCACCCGCTTTTGCCTCAATAGCTAAATTACCCTCTGTACCGCAATGAAATTGGCCTTCCCCATTATTTAAAACGTTAAAAGGCACCATGGCTTTGAGTATCTTATGATTCGGCAGTTTAGCTTTTAAAGTAGCTACATTTTGAGTTCCGTTTTGAAAGCTAACAATCACAGCTGAGGCTTTGGCATAGTGCAGAATCGACTCAGAGGTAGACTCTGTATCACCGCTTTTTACAGTCAGCAAAATATAATCTGCGTCAGCTATACTGTCCATTGAAAGGGAAAACTGTAGCTGATCAATTTGCATCGTTTGGTCTCGCCCCTTCCAATCAGTAACGTGTAAACCATAACTAGTCAGTTGTTTTTGAATTCGCTCTCTGCCGACCAAAATAACAGCAACACCAGTCGCTGTTAGGCAGCCTCCAAGATAACAACCCACGCTACCCGCTCCAACTATCGCGATTTTTCGCTGCATACTTTATGTGGTCCTTTATTTTTACGCTGGACTTTAGATAAACTCGATACTCAGCTTATTTGCAGTATTGACATCCTCCCCGCCCTAAAGGGCGGGGATTCCTACGGGTGAACGCAACTTCTGCGCCCTACCTTCGGTGGGTTCCTGCTTCACAGAGCGGCCTGACTGCGCCGACTCTCCACAGGCTAACAAGCGATATCCTCGCTCTAAAACATTGATCGCGCCGACCACATCGGC
>NZ_KE386819.1:0-29124 GCF_000428905.1 Brumicola pallidula DSM 14239 = ACAM 615 | reverse complement strand
GACTATACTCTGGCCTATGGACAAAGACAATGATATTAGGACTGGAAGACACGTCGTTTTTATGATGCATGTGCATCTGGTCTTTGTGACGAAATACCGACGCGGCGCATTGTGGTCGCCTAGCTACTTTGCGGGGAGTTGTGGTGGTGCGCCAATTGCCGTGATCCGCAAGTACATCGAGCAACAGCAAACGCCACACTAAAACAAATGGACGGCTTCGCCACCCGAGCTATCCATCCCCGCGCTGAACGACGAGGCTTTCCGCTCAATTCCGGTAAACTAAAAGACTAAAGCAATAAGACTAAATAAATAAAGCTTATCGCTTTAAATTGCAACCTAAACAGTGAGATTAGGATTATATGACGGCAATAAAGTCGCCGTTAAAAACCATTTTGACGGATAATATCAGCGCGCTGTTGCCGGCGCTTTTGGATAAAACCGGTTAATGATTCACATTTATTTAAAACCAAGTATATTTGACGCTTAGACAACAAATAATAGAGAGCCACATGTTCTATAAGCTAGTTGCTCTTCTCATCCTTCCAGTTTTGCTTATGCAAGGAAGACAAGTTAGAAAGCGAGCACATAAACTTCCTGAAGCAATTGGCGAACGCCAAGGTTCAACTAACGATTCGACAAAACCACCACTTGGTATACTGATTATCGGTGATTCATCTGCAGCTGGCGTTGGCGCGTCTCATCAAGATACTGCGCTGCTTGGTCAATTAGTTAATAATCTAAAAAAGCACTTTCATTTGTCATGGACACTTATAGCAAGAACCGGCGCGCAAACTCAAGACCTTTCTAAGATGCTCGACAGCGCTGAATTCGGCAATACGGTTGATATTGTGGTAACCAGTTTAGGAGTGAATGATGTTACCTCACTACAAGGTGCCAAGCACTGGTTGAATGAACAAAATAAACTGCATCAATATTGCTTTCAAACGCTAGGCGCTAAGCATGTTATTGTCAGTGGAATGCCACCAATGCATAGATTTCCATTATTACCACAACCGTTAAGATGGATCATGGGCAATAGAGCCAAAGAATTTGACTGTCTACAGGCAATAAATATTGGTAAATGTGCAAATAAGACTTATGAGCCCTTGGCCTTTGATATGAACAAAAGTGCCATGGCTATTGATGGTTTTCACCCAGGACCACTCATATATCATCAGTGGGGCTTAAATTTAAGCGAGCGTATTGTATGTGTCGCCAAAACCTTACCAAACAAAACTGACACTCGCATTTAACATTTGTATTGTTTAGCCCATTGTAGTTTAGTTATGCAAATTTATTAGCAAACACTTTCGCAAAAAACGCAGCAGATGATTCGTCCATATTGAAATATAAACTTGGCTCAATCAGTTCTACTTCGATAATCATTAACTCAGCGTTTAACGACACGATATCAACTCTAGCATACAGTGCGTCTTCAGGTAAGGCTTCAATCGTTTGCTCAGCAAGAGCAAACATGGCGTTAGATGGTTGCATGCTAGTGAGTTGGCCACCATGCTCTTCTTGCACCCTAAAGTCGCCTTTGGCGGGTTGCTTACAGATGGCATGGCTGTATTGTGAATTAAAGTAAAAGAGCGAATATTCACCTTGTTCAATAATACTTGTTAAAAACGGTTGGATCATTGCTGAACGCTGTTTATATTCTTGCATTATCATGGGTAATTGCTTGCTAACTGCCGCTCGCGTGAGGCGGTAAGTACCATCAGCGTTGGCACTTACATAAGGCTTGATCACGATTTCATCACAATCAAATTTAGCAAATGCGGCAGCAAAATCCTGTTCGTGTAGTTCATCAGCCCAAAGCGTCGGTATAATTGGAATGCCTTTATCTTCTAGTTCTTTCAAATATCGCTTTGAAATATTCCATTCAATTAACGACATCGAATTACACAGCACCGCAGATGAATTATCGATAACCTGCAAACACGCTAGGAACTCTTGGTAGTGTGCTTGATAGTCCCAAGTACTGCGAACCACAACGACATCGTATTGATCCCAATTATGATTTTTTACACGCCAAGAAACCTCAGTTGACTCCCATCCAAGGCTTTTTAATGGTGCCGTAAGTAAACGATCATAAACGAAAAACGCTTCTAAATTGTCCGTCGTTAAAATAGCTACTTTGTGCATTTAATTCCTTACTCTGCATGGACTCTTGCGGTGTTTCGACTTTATTTATTTGTGGTAGGTTATGTTGGGTCCCAGAATTTGCTTCACTCTGCGGTGAGCCGAATAGAACCGCGATGATGATAATGGTAGCACCCATCATGCTTAACGATAAATCACGCTTAAAATGCATAAAATTCCCTCTCTGATAACAGACAATATTCCATGGATGTCTGGGGCACTCAACCAGCAGTGCCGACCTTAGCGAACCTGCTAAGCTTAGAATAATACCAAACAATAAGCCGTTAATGCCACAAATTATAGGAAATAAAACAAAAACGCGCGTAGACAACAGAAAGGTAGCAACTAATCAGATAGATTAGTTGCTACAAAGTAAGGAATATTTGTATTTTTAATGTCAACTTACTATGCTGTATTGTTGGTTGATAAAATTAGCATAGCGCTTAATTCTACTAATCTGAGAATTGGCGAATGATGGTGTTGATCGTGTCTTTAGCATCACCAAATATCATGCGTGCATTGTCTTTAAAGAACAGCGGGTTTTCGATACCAGCGAAACCAGAAGCCATGCCTCGTTTTAGAATAAAGACATTTTTTGCTAGGTCAGCGTTGATAATCGGCATACCATAAATCGGACTACCTTCAATCTCTCTTGCCGCAGGATTAACTACGTCATTAGCCCCAATCACAATAGCCACATCAAAGTTTGCCATACGCGCATTTACTTCGTCCATTTCAAGCAACAACTCGTAAGGCACGTCAGCTTCCGCTAAAAGTACGTTCATATGGCCAGGCATACGCCCAGCAACCGGATGAATACCATACACAACCTCCGCACCATTTTCTTCCAATAACACTTGCAGTTCCTTCATCGCATGTTGCGCTTGTGCGACGGCCATACCATAACCAGGAATAACGACGACCGATTGTGCTGCTTCCAATACGTAGTAAGCATCGTCGGCGGCCAAGGGTTTAACTTCACCTTCAATCTTAATTTCAGTCGCTTTGACGGCTTGAAATCCAGAAAATAACACGTTAATTAAAGAGCGATTCATTGCCTTGCACATAACGCTGGTCAGGATGATACCGCTTGCGCCTACCAGCGCGCCAGCAACAATCAATAGATTGTTGTTTAACGCCATACCCGCAGCACAAGCTGCAAGTCCAGAATAGCTATTGAGTAGTGATATAACCACCGGCATATCTGCGCCACCGATCGGAATAACCAACATCACGCCCAATACAATACAAAGCGCAACGAAGGAGTAAACGTAAACGGTACTGTTCGCAGTTTGTGGATAAATAACAACGAGAGCACCAAGCACAAAAATAGCAATGACGATAAATGCATTAACGAAAGCCTGACCGCTAAATACGGTTGAGCCACTACTGATCAACTTAGCTACTTTGCCACTGAGTTTTGCCCATGCAACTACACTGCCGGAAAAAGTAATACCGCCGATGGCAATGGCTAGCAAAACAATAATAGCTAAGTAGCTGTCTATTGCGGTGTCAGTTTCAAGCATGGCTAGCGCTACTAATAAACTCGCTAAACCACCAACACCATTAAGCAGTGATACCATTTCAGGCATTTCTGTTAGCTGAACTTTTTTGGCAATAAAAGCGCCTACTGCACTACCTGCGATGATCGCCACAATAATCCATTCATAGGCTAAAATGTTCTGGTCGGTTAAGGTAACGCAAATAGCCACTAGCATACCGATCGCAGAGAGCTTATTGCCGCGACGAGCGGTAGAAGGATGGCTGAGTAATTTAAGACCCAATATGAATAACGCTGCGCTCAATACATACACTGCATTGATAATTAATTCTGTATTCAACATTTTGCTTCCTTACTTACTTTTAAACATGGCAAGCATGCGATCTGTGACCATGTAACCACCCACAACATTAATCGTTGCAAGGAATACCGAAACACTGCCCAGAATTTGCGCAAGTAACAAATTTTCATTTCCTGAATAAGCAATAGCGCCAATTAGGGTGATGCCTGATACCGCGTTTGCACCGCTCATAAGAGGCGTATGCAAGGTGGCTGGCACTTTGCGAATAAGTTCGAAACCTAAAAATATCGCTAACATTAGAATCATTAAAAGATAGATAAATGACATTACACGCTCTCCTGTGTTAACAAGGCTTTAATAGTTGGGTTAATTAGCTCACCGTTGTGAGTGATTAGTGCAGTTTTCAGAATATCGTCTTCTAAATTAAGGACCATTTTTTTGGTTTCAGCGTCCCAAAATTCCAGCAATAGCGCTTGCAAATTATTCGCGTACATTTGACTCGCATCCAAGGCAACTTCGCTCGCCCAATTTCCAGTACCAATGACCGTGACCCCTTCAACCGTAACAATAGACCCCGCAACACTACCCTCAACATTACCGCCATTTTCGGCCGCCATATCAACAATCACGCTGCCTGGCTTCATTTTGGCAATAACGTCTTTTTTGATCAGTAGCGGTGGCTTCCTGCCAAATAATTGCGCAGTGGTTATCACCACGTCGGAGCTGGCAATACAATCGGCTTGTGCTTGTTGCTGAATTTCAATTTGCTCTGGGGTGAGTGCTTTCGCATAACCTTGGTCTGTTTGTCCTGTTTCACCTATATCAATGGCTAAAAATTTAGCTCCTAGGGATCGTACTTGTTCAGCAACAACTTCACGTGTGTCATATGCAATTACCGCAGCACCCAGACGTCTGGCAGTAGCGATAGCTTGTAGACCCGCCACACCAGCGCCAATGACGAACACTTTGGAAGGTTTTAATGTACCCGCTGGTGTCATCATCATTGGGAAAATCCGAGGTAAAATTGACATCGCCTTCGCCACCATGACATAACCTGCCAAACTCGCTTGCGAGCTTAATGCGTCCATTTTTTGGCAACGACTGCTGCGCGGGATCATTTCAACACTTAAAGCTGAACGACCCGACTGTTGCAACCATTTTATATGTTCAAGTGCATTGAAGGGGTCCAAAAAGCTGATACAACAAACCGTCGTTTTGGTCTGTTCCAAATCAACCTTTTCCAAAGCATGAATTGACATCACAAAATCAGCTTTTGCCAACAAAGAAGCCCTATCAGTTTCAATTGTTGCGCCTGCGTCTGTGTACTCTGAGTCATGAATATTAATACTTTTTCCAATACCAGATTCGACTAAAATGGTCGCCCCAAGCTTTATGTAAGCTTCGATATTTATTGGTAGTACGCTGCACCGACGTTCATTCTCTGCGTGCTCTGTGACAAACCCTATTATGCTCATTTAGCCTCCTTTTTTGGCTGGCTCAGATTATATAAGTACTTTTTTTCAGGCACAAAAGACCACCTGCATTATTTACAAGTTTCTCTGTCGTTTTTTGGTTATCTTTTAGATATTATTATTATTATTTTTTTTGCTGCACTGGTCGCCAATACTGATGTTTGAATATCAAAATTGGATGACCTCGCGTATAAATTAACGTCGTTAAACAGATCGCCAGCAGACGTTAAGTCAACAATATAATCGGTAGAGGGTATAGGTATACCTTGAAGGCTAGTTTTTGTCAAAGGATGAATCACTTAACATTAGCGAAGCAAAATTACGAGAAGAAGCAAAAGAAGGCATGTTTAAGAAGGCAAAAAAAAGGCTCATAAGAGCCCTTCGTACTTTATATTAAATTAAAACTTGGTACCTACCCATAGCCATATTTTGTCTGCATCTACTCTGCCACTTTCCCCAGAATAGCTTGCGTATTTTATTGCCGCGGTATAATGCTCAGCAAATGGCCTTACATACTGCAAGTTAATTTCTGAGCCTAAGTCATCAACGTTTTGTGTCGGCTTATCGGCAGAGAAATCGTGATAAGCAGCTATCCAATTGCCACCACCGACTTTCCCCGAGAGGGTAAATATCAAATCGACTAAGCCTTGTGATGGAGTGCCTAAGAATTGATCTGACCAACCATTAAATTTATGTAGCGTTGCTAAAGGCGTTGCAAAAGCATACTTACCGTCATCAGACCCTAACACTTCATAAGCTATTTTTGCTGTTAAGCTAGAGAGGTTCACACCAATTTCGGCAAATAAATAATCAGCATCAAAATCCGCATTGCTGCTTGCATTGCTCTGCCTTGCATATTCGACAGCATATACAAAGGTACTATCATCTGTATCCGCCGCCGTGGTTTTACCTTTAAAACTCATCCCATAGGTGTCCAGCGCATTATTCGTCGCATTATCTACTTCTAGCAGATAACTATAAGCAGTGACAACACCGAAGTGAGTTTTGTAATTAAGGTTGAGCAAATGATCCTTTGAATCTAAGTCCGCGGCCTCACCGAAAATACGATTACGCTGGTTAAGGTAGCTATATTGTACTTTGAGTTTTTCATTAACAGCGTAAATAACGGTCGCCGCATCGAAGGTTTGACGGTCTTGACGCCAGCCAACATGGCCAACAAAACGCTGTCCATCTAAAGCAATAACTTGACGACCTAACTTTACGGTTACTTTATCTTTTTTATACTGCACGAAAGCTTGGTCTAGCTCGGTAAATTCGGGGTCAGCAATCACTGAATATTCTCCCAAATTGTAGCCCGTGGGGCCAACAGTATAGTCGCCTTGGCCAAGCACAATGCGGTTATCTTCTAGTTCAAATGAGACTGACCAGCCCTCTAATTCAGCGGTTGTATAGCCGAGTCGTGTGCGCAAAGTAAATGCACTTGCATCTTTTACTGTATTGTCTTGAGATACATCCTCATATCTCAGGTTGAAGTTACCTGTGGCTTTTCCTGAACTCAGTGCTTCGTAAACTGGATCAGCGGCAAAAGCAGATGACGCTGCACCAGCCCAAATTAGCGCAGAAGTAATAACTGTTAGTAAATTGAATTTTCCGATCATGAGTGTTCTCTATATTTTAACAAATGGATGCTTGTGCCTAACCGCTCCTTGTCGCGAGCGTTGCAATGCGTTTGCATATGTAATTATTAATGACGGTTAAGCTAGGTTCTAAACTGCAAATTAATGCCAATTAATTATTAAGCCGCACTGCTGGATTTTTTCTTGCTTCGCGCAATATCAGCTTTTACCCTGCTCACCGTTTGAATTTTATTTTGTTTTTCATATAGAAAGGTCAGCACCGCATGTCGATACTGGTTATATTTTATGTTATCCGTCATTTCAAGACGATCGCGAGGTCTTTCTAAGTCAACGTCTAGTATTTCGCCTATTGTCGCCGCAGGTCCGTTGGTCATCATCACAATCCTATCTGATAGTAATACCGCTTCATCTACATCATGAGTGATCATAATGACGGTGTTGCCTAGTGAGGCATGTATTTCTATCACGGAATCCTGCAAATGAGCACGAGTTAATGCATCTAGCGCACCAAAAGGCTCATCCATAAGCAACACTTTTGGCTGCATTGATAGAGCTCGCGCGATACCTACACGCTGCTTCATTCCACCTGAAAGTTCAGAGGGAAGTTTGTCGGCAGCATGCGTCATGTGCACAAGGTCCAAGTTATGTTCAACCCACGCCTTCATTTCAGCCCTAGAGCGCCCATTTCGAGTTTGCTTTACTGCAAGCTCAACATTTTTATAAACCGAAAGCCAAGGTAACAATGAGTGATTTTGAAATACTACAGCACGCTCGGGACCCGGCTCGTTTACTTCAGCGCTGTCTAATATCACACCACCTGTTGTGGCTTGATAAAGTCCAGCAACAATATTCAACACGGTCGACTTTCCGCATCCAGAGTGACCAATTAAGCTAATAAATTCGCCTTTTGAAATCTTTAAATTTAGGTTTTTCAAGGCACAAAATGGTCCTTTAGCTGTCGGGAAGTCGATGCCTATATCGGATAACTCTAAATGCCGTTGCAGTCCACTTGTCTTGTTTTGTATTGGTTTGGTCATAATGACTCCTAGCAATGAAGTTTGTTGCCTCGTTTATCTTAACGAGACACTCTTGTCCCAGCTCACACGACGTTGAATCGACAACATAAGCCTATCTAAAATGAAACCAATAACCCCAATTGTCAGCACCGCGACCATAATTCGGGCAAGTGATTCTGAACTTCCGTTTTGAAACTCATCCCACACAAACTTGCCTAGCCCAGGGTTTTGCGCCAACATTTCAGCAGCGATAAGTACCATCCAACCGATGCCCAAACTGAGTCTTAAACCAGTAAAAATAGCAGGAATAGAAGACGGTAATACAATCTTCAATACATGCTTAAATGCATTTAAACGTAATACTTTACTGACATTAATGAGGTCCTTGTCGATGCTTGACACACCCACGGCCGTGTTAATTAATGTTGGCCATAAACAACATAGACTTACCGTAACTGCAGAGGTAATAAATGATTTCGAAAACATCGGATCATCACTTACGTAAACCGCACTGACCACCATCGTTACCAAAGGCAACCAAGCTAATGGCGACACAGGCTTGAATAGTTGAATAAGCGGATTAATCGCAGCATAAGTTCCTTTACTCAATCCACATAAAATACCTAGCGGAACCGCAATGATAGAAGCCACAAAAAAACCCACTGCAACGGTATATAAGCTAGTCCAAATTTGGTCAAAGAAGGTGGGAGCTCCTGTAAATATTTTAAGGGTAGGAACATAGTCAGGGTCCTCGGCAACACGCTTGGCATTACGTTTTTCCTGTCTTTGATAAAATGCTTCGGCTTTTTCTTGTTGCGCTTTATGCTCATTGACCAATATGAAAGACTGCTCCCATACTTGCGTTGGCCCGGGAAATTCGCCCAATGACGTATCAATATTTTTAGCTACCGCGGCCCACAAAGCGATAAAAATGAGTATACCTATGATAGGTAATAGCATGGCGTTAAGGCCCGCGAAAAAGCGTTCTCGAATAACGTTTTGCTGTATTTTTCGAAATATCACAGGGGCTATATTAGTTTTCATCATAAGAGTCACTCCTAAGTCGACTTTATCTAATGCGAATTAGATTTTGCTATCTGCTTTTAAGCCAATAGCAAATGAGTTCAGATAAGCATTAGGTTTTTTAGCGTCATAAGTCACATTGTCGATAAATTCGCTTTGAGGAAGCTTAAAGCCTGTTTCGGTTGCAAAGTCGGGGAAGTCGGATGCTTTCGCTTTACCCTCGCTAATCAGTTCTTTAGCAGCAACAGCATAGATTTTAGGCTTGTATACTTTCTTTGCAGTAGCCGTAAACCAGTCGTCAGACTTAGGTTCTTCAATTTGTCCCCAGCGACGCATTTGAGTCAGATACCAGATCGCATCACTAAAGAATGGATAGGTTGCGTTGTAGCGAAAAAACACGTTGAAGTCGGGGATCTCACGTTTATCCCCTTTTTCGTACTCAAAGGTCCCGGTCATACTGTTTGCGATGACCTCTTCGTCGGCACCTACATAGGTGCTTCTTGCAAGTATCTTGACCGCTTCTACTCGGTTTGCATTATCATTTTCATCCAACCACATTGCTGCTCTAATCATCGCTTTTACAACACGAACGTGGGTATTTGGATTCTCTTCTGCCCACTTGGCGCTGACGCCAAATACTTTTTCAGGATTGTTTTTCCAAATCTCATAGTCGGTAATAACGGGAACACCAATACCTTTGATGACCGCTTGCTGATTCCAAGGCTCACCCACACAATAGCCATCAATAGTGCCTGCTTCCATGGTCGCTGGCATTTGTGGTGGCGGTGTTACAGACAACAACGCTTGTGCATCAATTTGCCCGCTTGTGTCGCCTTTATGGGGCGCATAGTAGCCCGGGTGAATACCTCCTGCGGCTAACCAATAACGTAGTTCGTAGTTATGCGTAGATACTGGAAATACCATACCCATCTTAAAAGGTTTACCTTGTGCAGCGTATTTATCAACAACAGGCTTTAATGCATCAGCTGTAATTGGATGCACTGGTCTGCCATTTTCATGTTTAATATTTGGCTTCATCTGAGCCCAAACATCATTTGATACGGTAATCGCGTTTCCATTCAGATCCATACTGAAAGCAGTAATGATGTGAGCCTGAGTGCCAAATCCAATCGTTGCACCTAGGGGTTGACCCGCTAACATATGAGCACCATCAAGCTCGCCATCAATAACCCGATCCAAAAGTACTTTCCAATTAGCTTGAGCTTCTAACGTGACATACAAACCTTCGTCTTCAAAATAGCCCTTTTCATACGCCACCGCTAATGGCGCCATATCAGTTAGTTTAATAAAACCAATTTTAAGCTCTTCTTTTTCAGCGTAACCTACTTTGGTTTGTGCTTGAGCCAACTGCATATTTACACATAAAGAGAAAAACGTAACAGCGGTAAGTGCAACTAAGACCGGCCTCATTGAGGTGGTAAATGTCTTCATTTTTTGAATAACCATAGGATGATCCTTTCTCTTTTGATATTGATAAAGCCAATAAAATTCCAAAAAAAAACCCACGTTGAAAAGACATTGCTATCTTTTCATCGTGGGCTACTTTGCCTGAATAACTGACACCATCTTTGGTGTTAGTTATTCTTTGTCGTTAGGTTCTTATTATTATAAATGGGTAAATGTAATACTGATCACAGGAGTACATTTCTCATCGAAGCTGCTAACCACAAAATGAATGTCCCGACAAACACGCATTTTGTTCGCTATCTGCTTTCTAACTTTCACTACCACTCTGCATCATTAATGCCAACTTTTTAATTGTTTATAATCAATATCTTAACAATTTAACAACGAAGTTGTGGCCCAGTCAAATGAATCAACTTTGTGCAAATTGCACTATTGCTGTGCTTCGTTATTTTGTTTTTTGCCAAATCAGGCAGCTAACAATCAGTACTTATGTCTCTGTTTTGCGAGTAATGCAACTGCTTCATCAAAGCATGCCGTATTCACAATTTTTTGCATAATCTGCGTTACCACAACCTGCTGAGCATCTTTTGATGATATCTGATGGCTGTCGAGCATCTTTTGTAACAGCCACTGTTGCAATTCTAATGTGGGTGAATTAACCACAATGAAATTCGACTCATAAAAGCGGTTATAATGAGGAACATGTTGAGGTGATTGATTTTGTTGGATTAAGCAACTGCCCAATAGTGACGGTGCAATAACCTCGATAGGCTCATTTAAGTATCCGCTTTGCGACATCAACTTAGCAGCTTCGAATCTATTCGGTAAATATTGTAACCATTCACAAGCTAAGAGCAGAGCAGCACATAGCTTGGCCATCAATTCTGGCTCTTTTTGGTAAAAAGCGTCAGTTGTTCCAAGGACTTTTTCCGCTTTATCTTGCCAAATATGATAAGAAGTTAACACCGTCACGCCTGTTCCTTCGCGCACCGATTTTGCACTCCAAGGCCCACCAACGCAGAATCCATCAATTAAACCTGACTCCAGCGAGCCTGACATTTCACTAGGTGGAATAGTGATCACATCAATGACGTTATGCATATTTTCCACCTTCAACCAATCCAACAACTGATATTGGTGGCAGCTGTAAGGAAACACAGTCGCAAAGCGAAGCTTTTTTTCGCCCTTCTTAGCCCGTCTTTGCACAATCTTAGTTAGTAAGTTTGATGGCATTGGAAAAGGTAATTCAGATAGTTTGTTATCCAATAATATTTCGTCACACAAAGCACGAGAGAGTGAAATGGCGTTGCCATTTTGGCTCAGTACCATGGGTACTGTCATTTGTACTTGCATACCACCAAGTCCAAGTGAACTAGCAAGAGGTATAGGAGCTAATAGTTGGGCTGCATCAAGCAAACCCGTTTGCAATTTATCTCGCAGCGTCGACCATGAGTTTTGTGGACATAATTTAACATCTAATTCAAACTGCCGAAAATACCCTAATTCCTGCGCAACAATTAAGGGCGCACTGTCGGTCAAAGGAACAAAACCAAGCTTAACTTCAACTGACATGGTATTTCTCCATTCCGAAACGTGTTCTGATTGACGCTTTTTGCAAAAGCCTAGAGAGGATTATTGCGTCATAAAACAACCCCATTTTGTTTTTTTTCATCATTAAATTTACTTCTACGTTACGGTTATGCACTCTGCCAAGTGCCGTTCTACTTAATTGTATTAAGAACAGATATCAACGTTTTCGCAACCTGTTCAATTTTTTGTCCGGTGTCCATAGCCATCTTACGTAGTGCATGAAACGCCTCATTTTCAGACATATTCCTTGATTTCATTAATAAACGCTTTGCTGTATCAATGATCTTTGTCGCTTCTAATTCTTGTTTTGTATTCACCAACTCTTGCTTAACACTTTGATAGTCTTCAAAACGGGCCAATGCAGCGTCCAAAATAGCGCGAACTCTTTTTGGGTCAGCATTGCCACAAACATAGGCACTGACTCCAGATTTCACTGAACGTGTAATAATGTCGGCATCCTCTTGTTCAGAGAACATAACAATAGGTTTAGGATTGAAGTTAGAAAGGGTGTGCAGGCTGTCGAGAATATCTCTGTCTGGGGACTCGATGTCAATAACCACCATATCAGGCTTTAAGTCATCTACCTGTTTTAATAAGGATGCGCCTGAACTCACTAAATGATTTACCTGATAACGTGAGTTTTCCAATGCGGCGATCAACTCAGAAGCACGAGTTTGGTCGTCGTCGATGAGCAGAATACTCAGCTTGTCACGCTTATCAGTTGTGTTTTCGTGATGTGAGTCGTTTTTATTCATTGACCGCAAAGAGGAAAGATATCAAATTGAGTTAATTGGTGTGCAAAGAACCAGCCAACTGCTATTAAAAGTACCTAAAGTTTGATTATATAGCATCATAAACGGCTTGGTGATTGCGTATTAACACCAAGGAAACGACTGCTATTCCTTGCTTTCCAAAGCTTATTCGCCTCTGAGAATGCTTGTTCTTGATTTTTATTTTCAAGTAAAATTAACAGTGCTGCAAGTGTTGAAATAACCGTGTTTTCACCATAACTGTGCATGCTCGCACCTTGCCACACCGACGATAAGGTTTTCACATCCAACGCCTTCGGTTTTAATTCCCAGCGTTGCTCTGGTATTAAACTAATATGCTCGACATTGCCCTGACGACAGATTTTTAAGATGGTTTCTTTTGATGGATCAACCTCAGGTTCTCCTCCTTCTCCTCGAAAGCAAACGATGTGTCTTTCATTCAACAGCCTGGCAACCTCCACGTGTTTATCATCCACATGTTTGTGATGTACACCTTGTAATGAATAGCTTGCGTTGAATGGATTAAGTAAACGCGCCAACGTATTAGCACATGAGCGCAAACCAAAAAATTTACGAAGTTGAATAAGTTCATCCAATTGCGGATGCAGAAGTGACAGGTCGGCATAGACAAAACCTTGATGTTTAATTTTGCTTTTAATGCTTCCTATAGACGCAGCTTGCCATTGATTTTTTTGGGATTTTAAATGCTCATTGTGTACTTGTGTGCTGGCACTTAATTGTGACAAAACAGATTGAATATATAATCTTTGCGACTCTGGCTCTTGGGTGCCATGCATGCCCACTTTCACTCCTTCCTGAACCAAGCAGGCTATCGCTAGAAGAAACCACGGAAGCTGTCGACGCTTGCCCGCATAAGCACCTATATCCAAATCGATAATGGTTTCGCTATTTTTCTGGCCCACATTTTTGGTGAGTGCATAAGGTAACGTTGCCCTGCAGGCCTGAGTAAAACCCGCAATTTCTTCGGCAGTTTCCTCGCGAACGCGCAAAAGCATTAAAAACGCACCGCGCTGCTCAGGTGTAATTCGATTTTCAAGCAACATCGTCATCGCATCACACGCTTCAGTTTGGCTTAGACTGCGTCCACTTCTCTGCCCACGACCCACTGCTTGTAAATAAGGAACGAAAGCGCTAGCTGCTAAATGTTGAGGAGGATTAATATTCAAGGTTCGGTTAAGCTCCTTAATATGGGTTGACTGAAACAGTATACATTAATGCCAAGGTGACGGCCTGCTTGTAATCTACAACTTTACCTACCACAATCATCGCGGGGCCAGTGAATTTAGCCTCTTCTACTTGTCGAGTAATTGTTGATATGGTGCCAATTTCAGTACGTTGTATTGGCGTACATGCATTATCGACGACAGCAATAGGAAACGATGTTGCAAGGCCATTATTAATTAGTCGGCAGCAGATCAGATCAAGTTTCTTTAAACCCATATAGAAAACCATTGTTTGATTTTCACTGCTACTCACCAACTCTTTCCAATTCGGTTCTGAAGATGGGATTTTAAGACTTGCCGTAATGAATCTAACCGACGATGCGCACTCTCTGTGAGTAAGTGGAATACCGGTGTAAGCTGATGCGCCAGACGCCGAAGTAATACCCGGTATAATACAAAAAGGCACGTTATATTGGTTTAACATCTGAGTTTCTTCAACGGTGCGCGCAAATATTGCAGGATCGCCTCCTTTCAGGCGAACCACCCTTTTACCCGCCATTGCATGCAGTAAAATACGCTGACAAATATCTGTCTGCTGCATGCTATGTTTACCCGCTCGTTTACCAACAAACTCTTTTTCAATATGCGCTGGGATAATTCTTAACACTGACTCATCTACTAGCCAATCAAACAGCACAACATCTGCATTTTGCAGCGCTTTGTAAGCCTTAATTGTCAATAGTTCTGCATCGCCTGGGCCCGCACCTACAATAGCGACAGAGCCTATTTTTGCTTGCGTCTTAGCTCTGTGCACCACCACCCTAGATTTTTGGGAAGGTATCCAAAATTGCTGCCAACCTACTTTGAAGAAGTCCATGCCTGCATTTACTATATTATTCATTGATGTGGTCATTTTGGCTCCTCCATTTGTGTCACTTTAATCAAGCTTGATAATTCAGACTTACATGAACCACAATTGGTACCACACTTCAGTTGTTTACCCAGATTATCAACCGTGTTGCAACCCCGAGAAATCGCATCACTAATTGTTTTCTCGCGCACACTGAAGCAGCTGCAGATTAATCTACCCTGGGTGAATTCTTCAGCTGGACAATTTCTTAATAAGTCGCGAATATCGCTCGCAAAAACTACATCCTTGCCTAGCAACGTGCTTAACCAGTTGGCGTCTATTTGATATTCAAGAACATCATTAACCGCGTTTTTGCCATGCATATGCAAAACAACCAGCATAGAGAGCGCTTCTTGATCAATGTTAACAGCGATAAGCTGGGAAGCTGACGTCAGTGTTTGGATTTCAGAATCTTGTATAATATGAGCGCTTATTTGAGCGTACCAATTGCTCAAACTAATTGGTTCTGAGGTGTCAGGCGTATTTTTAGCCTCAGCAACACTCTGCCTTTCAAATGCACCCAACAAAGCAATATGATAATGATAGCCATTTTCCAATTTAATCTTGACCCAGTAATCACAAATTTTATTGAGTAATAATTCAGGCCATTCGTGGCTAACAAATAAGGAACCTTGCGCTTTTACCGCGGTTTTCTTTAAGCTGACTGCCGCATGTTTGAGCTCAGGTTGTCCTGAAATTTTATCATTAGCATCGGTAAATAAACTCGTTATATTGACATGGGATGACCAGGTCTTAGACCAATGGATTGGAGCGAACAGCTCTCCTTCCCTTTGGTTTTTTGATATGAGGGTAGGCAGAATAACCGGCAGTGGACTATGTTGCGCCCGAAGTGACACTAAATCGCCCTCATGCAAACATAGAATTGCAGCATCAGTTGGATGAATACTGAGTTGTGCTTGCGCAGTATGTTGATGTAGACGAGCCGCGTTACCGGTTCTTGTCATTGTGTGCCATTGGTCACGAACGCGTCCGGTATTTAATACCAGCGGAAACGCTTTGCAAGTCACTTGCTCTGGAGGTTTTGGTAAGATCGCGACGAATTTAGCCTTACGGTTATCGGTAAAGAATTTATTATCCATAAACATTCTCGATGAGCCCTTCGGGTTCGCTTTGTTTACTGGCCATTGAATGGGCTGTAATACGTCGTACTGCTGTTTCGTCAGATCCGCAAGTGCAGACAGATCAAGAGCACGTTCACCATTATTCTCAAAGGCGGTAAGCTGCGCATGCTCAGCAAAGATCTGGCTAACATGAGTGAATGCAAATGCTTTTTGATACCCCATTTTAGCAGCAACATCGCAAATAATTTGCCAATCATGTCGAGCTTGCCCGGTGGGCGAAAATATCGCTCGTTGTCTTGATATTCTGCGTTCAGAATTGGTAACAGTACCGTCCTTTTCAGACCAGCCTGTGGCTGGTAACACAATATTTGCAAACTTAAGTGTGTCGTTTTTACTCACCGTGTCGGACACTACAACGGTATCGCATCCGAGCAGTGCTTCTTCAATTTTTTGCCTATTAGGCATACTCACCACTGGGTTTGTGGCCATTATCCAGATAAATTTAATGTCACCTTTATGCAATTTTTCAAACATATCTACTGCTTTTAGTCCATTGGTTTTAACCATATTCTCAGCTGACCAAAAGCGTTCTACGAGTGCATTGTGCTGTTTGTTTTCAATCTCCATATGCGCAGCTAGCATGTTTGCTAGACCGCCAACTTCCCTACCACCCATGGCATTCGGTTGACCCGTTATTGAGAAAGGACCACTTCCTGGCTTACCAATTTTACCTGTCGCAAGGTGGCAATTGATAATGGCGTTGGCATTATCAACACCTGAAACGGATTGGTTAATACCCATCGAATAAAATGAAATGGCGGAGGTCGACGCTGCAAACCATTCGAAAAAACAAAGGACTTTGGCATACTCAACATCGCACAACTCACTTACTTTTTCAGGTGAATATGGTTCTGCCGCATCAAATGCCGCGTCTGCAAAGTCGGTATTTTCCAAAACAAAACAACGATCAATGGCCTCTTTTTGTTTTAAGTAATTCAGTAGCCCGTTAAATAGTATGGTGTCAGTACCGGACTTTATATGTAGGTCCAAGTCAGATTGCGCGGTGGACGCCGTCGTTCTTGGGTCAACAACCACTATTTTCATCGCCGGATTAGATTTTTTTGCTTGCTCCATGCGCTGGAAAAGCACTGGATGTGTCCACGCAGCATTAGACCCAATGAGCACGAGTAGTTCTGTTTGATCTATATCTTCATAGCTGCATGGAACGACATCTGCGCCAAAAGCGCGCTTATAGCCAGCAACCGCTGAGGACATACAAAGGCGAGAATTAGTGTCTATATTGGCACTGCCTACGAAGCCCTTCATTAGTTTATTTGCTACATAGTAATCTTCAGTGAGAAGCTGGCCGGAGACATAGAATGCGACGGAGTCTGGACCATATTCAGCAATGGTTTGTTGGAGTTTTAATGCAACCAGCGTGGTCGCTTCATCCCAAGACGCAGTTTGGCCATTAATAGCAGGTTGCAACAAACGCCCTTCAGGTGAGATTGTCTCTAGAAGATGGGCGCCTTTAACACACAATCGACCAAAATTAGCAGGATGAGCAGCCGAGCCAACTAGACTTAAAGCCTTAACCTCAACGTCAATACCGCAACCCACACCACAATATGGACAGGTTGTTTGGATTACCTTTACCGAAGAATTGTTTTGAATCGACATCTTTGTATCTGCCAGAGCTATGCTGCAAATGTCGCGGCATCAGCGAGACCAACAAAAACATGCTGATTTTCAACAACACACCTATATACCGACAAATGCATCTCTTCACTTTCAAAACAGCGCCCTGTCACTAATGAATAATGTTGTTTATATAAAGGAGAGCAAATCACAGGCTCATCTGAAATAGAACCTATGAGCCCTCTATACATAACATTTGCTTTACCTATTGGGTCCCAATTGCTTAATGCATAAACACTTGTCTGGCTTTTACTATCGACTAATTGAAAGATGGCTACTTGAACATTATTAATCAAAGCACACACACCTGAGTTGGGTGCAAGGTCGGATAATTCACATACTCTTTGCATAGACTGTTCGCCGTCCATCTCATTAGTGCTTATCTGAGAAATGCATAACTGCGTCTTTGCTATGCTAGTTGTGCTATCTGGGTGGATTGTACTGCTATCGTTGTGTTGATGCTTAGTAAGTGCGTTTGTCATTACGGTTCTCGCTTGGTTAGTTATTGCTGTGCGTATGCGCTTTTTCTTACACCCGTTCTACAATATTAATGGTATTTTTTTCCTCTTCAGTCGCGGGTCTGATTTGACCGCGTTCTTGCACAAACGTGATGTTGTTGTCTTTTTGATTGCTGTTAACAAACTGGCGAAAGCGTTTACGCAACTGCGGATTTTCAATGGTGGTTTTCCACTCACATTGGTACGTATCTACAATATTTTGCATTTGTGCCTCGAGCTCACTTGCAATGCCCAAGACATCATTAATAACAACGTCTTGAAGGTAGCCTAACCCACCTTCCATGTTGTCCATCCAAACCGAAGTGCGTTGCAAACGATCTGCTGTTTTGATGTAAAAAGACAGTATTCTATCGATATATTTGACCAGGGTTTTAGTGTCTAGATCGATTGCGAATAAATCGCCGTGTCTTGGCTTCATGCCGCCGTTACCGCAAACGTATAAGTTCCATCCGTTTTCTGTGGCAATAATACCTATATCTTTGCTTTGTGCTTCAGCACATTCCCTAGTGCAACCGGATACGCCAAATTTAATCTTGTGTGGTGCACGCAAGCCTTTGTAACGGTTTTCTAAGTCGATGGCCTGTGCAACTGAATCTTGCACTCCAAAGCGACACCACGTGCTGCCAACACAAGACTTTACGGTGCGCAGCGATTTCGCATAGGCATGTCCGGTTTCAAAGCCACCCACTACAAGGCGTTCCCAAATATCCGGCAAGTCTTCAACCCGAGCCCCAAATAAATCCACCCGTTGGCCTCCCGTAATTTTTGTGTAAAGATGATAGTCGCGCGCAACTTCACCCAGTAGGATCAGCTTTTCAGGTGTTATTTCGCCACCAGGAACGCGAGGCACGACTGAATAAGTGCCGTCCTTTTGCATATTGCCAAGGAAAATATCATTGGTATCTTGCAGACCTAGGTGTTCTTTTTGTAAAATAAAGTCATTATAAACCGACGCAAAAATAGACGCCGACAGGGGTTTACATATCTCGCAACCTAGACCCTTGCCATGTTGCTCGATTAATACATCAAAGGACGTAATGCCTTCAACTTTCACGATATGAAATAATTCCTGACGTGAGTGGGCAAAATGTTCGCAGACATCTTTTTTCACTTCCACACCGCGCTTAGCTAACTCAGTATCAACAACTTTCTTTAACAATGCAGCGCAACCGCCGCAGCCAGAACTGGCTTTGGTACAAGACTTAACGCTACTGAGCGTATAACTACCTTGGTCTATTGCAGTTACAATGTCGCCCTTGGAGACATTGTGACAAGAACATATTGTTGCGGTCATGGGCAAAGCGTCAGCGCCTATTGCAGGGTCTGCATCACCGGTAGAAGGCAGGATTAATGATTCTGGAAATTCAGGTAAATCAATCGCATTAAGTGCATATTGAAGTAACGTATCGTAGTCACTTGTATCACCGACTAACACAGCGCCAAGCAGTTTAGTTTGTGTGGCATCAACCACTATTTTCTTGTATAGGCCCAGAGGCTGGTTCTCATAAGTATAAGACAGTGCGTTCAGGGTTTTCGCATGAGCATCACCAATGGAACCAACTTCAACACCCATCAGCTTAAGTTTGGTGCTCATGTCAGCACCTTGGAACTTGAGTGTTTTATCTGATTCTCCATTCAGAATATGCGAGACAGCTGCTCTGGCCATCGTATAACCTGGTGCAACTAAGCCAAATATTCGTTGTTGCCAAAGCGCACATTCACCCACTGCATAAATATTTTTATCTGAGGTTAAACAATAATCATCAATTACAATGCCTCCGCGTTCGCCCATGGCTAAGTCGTGTGCTTTAGCGAGGGAATCACTGGGACGAATGCCTGCAGAAAATAAGATCATGTCAGTTTCAAGGAAGGTACCATCAGCAAAATTCATGCGATATCTGCAGCTGTTACCGGCAACAATTTCTTGGGTCGCTTTTTGAGTGTGCACTTCAACGCCAAGTGCACTAATTTTGTCTCGTAGCAATCGGCCACCCGAGGTATCTAGTTGCACCGCCATTAGCTGCGGTGCAAATTCGACAACATGTGTTTCAAGACCGGCTTCCTTGAGCGCATTCGCTGCTTCCAAACCTAATAGACCGCCGCCAACAACAACACCTATTTTACTGACCTGTGCGGAGGCTTGAATATCATAAAGGTCCTCAATTGTGCGGTACACCAAACAATGCTGTTGCTGATTACCAGGAATAGGAGGAACAAAAGGGTATGAACCCGTTGCTAAAACAAGTTTGTCGTAGCAAAACTGTTGACCTGTTTTGATAGTGACTATTTTGCTTACTTTATCAATCGTGGTTACCCAAGCCTCGGTATGAAAACTCACGTTCAGTGACGCATATTCTGCGGGTGTGGTCATTGCTAAGTCATCAGCTGTTTTACCACTAAAAAATTCAGATAAATGAACTCGGTCATAGGCTAAACGTGGCTCGCCCGACAACACTCGAATCGAGGTATCTGGACTTTTTGCTCGCAATTGCTGTACAAAATGATGCCCTACCATGCCGTTGCCAATAACGACGATATTGTCCTTAGGAACGTTACTAATAATTGACTTCACCATCTTTCTTTCCTTTTTCGGGCATAAAAAAACCCACAGCCGATCAATGATCTGCTGCGGGCTTCGTTGCCGTTATAAATCAACCGTCATCGATTGACTATAAAATATGTTGGTTTTGCGTTTGCAATGACTTACTTTAAAATTCAACGTTAGGCTGCTGTATGGATCGCCTAAAAACATAAAATCCCGCTAAAACGGTGAACGATGATGTTTTGCGCTGTTCTTGCAAAAGTCGTCGCATCTCATATTACTGTTCACTAAATATGCCAATATATTTTTTATCGTATTTTCATGCAGTTAGAGATATAAAAACAATCGCAAGCGTATTGCACGCACCAAAATTGCACAATTTTGCGTTATCAGGGCGCATTCATCATTGGAGCTAAGTGACTAAATACGCCGACAAAACAGCTTTTAACTACTATAAGAGCGAGAAACAATAGGCGTTAGGATAAAACCATGTATAACAACATAGAAACAAGATAAGCAAGCACTCCATAGGCAAGAAAAGCGCCCCATGCGTAGCGACTTTTACCCAGTTCAGACTTAAGCGTTGCAACGGTAGCTACGCATTGCAATGCAATAACATAAAACCCGAGCAAGGCCACACCGGATGCTAGAGAAAGACCATCAGCCTCGAGGTTTGCAGCCAAGCCTGCAATATTATCATCGGCGTTTTGCATACTAAACATCGTACCCAACACACCAACTAATAATTCACGCGCCAAAAATGAAACTAAAATCGCAACACCATAACGCCAATCTAAACCCAGAGGCGTGAAAACAGGCTCAATCCATTGCCCAATTGCCGACAAGTAAGAGTTTTGCAAATCACCATTATTTGGAAAATATCCTAAAGTCCAAATAATCAAGGACACCACAAAAATGATAGGACCAGCCCGCTTAACAAATTGAATACCACTGTTAACAACTCGATAGAACAGAGGCTGCCAATGGGGTAATCGATACGAAGGTAGTTCTAGTATAAAGGGCATATCTTGAAGCTCTTCGGACCCTTCGGTCATTTTATTAAGCACACTACTGACAATAAGTGCGGTTAAAATGCCGGATAAATACAACACAAAAAACATAGCGCCTTGCAGGTTGACCCAGCCCCCTAAATAACTAACATCAGGCACAAGGACAGCAATTAAGAGTGCATAAACAGGCAACCTAGCAGAACAAGACATAAGAGGAACGGTAAGCATAGTCACAAAGCGTTTACGTGGAGACTCAATCGTCCTTGCGGCTAATATTGCTGGTATTGCGCAGGCATGACCTGATAAATAAGGAATAAAGCTGCGACCTGACAAACCAAAAAAGCTCAACGGCTTATGACAAATAAGTGCCGCTCGTGCCAAATAGCCACTGTCCTCTAACAAGCCAATAATGAGTGTTAGTATCATTATTTGTGGCACAAAAACAAGAAATGAGCCTAAGCCTCCAAATACCGCGTCAGTCATAAAGTCGTTTACTAAGCCCTCGCCTAAAAGCCCGGAAACAACTCCCGCAAGGAAACCAATGGCGTCCTCTGTTGCATCCATTAGCGGCGCTGCCCACGTAAAAATACTTTGAAACAAAAAGAACATAATGAGTAAAAAGGCAATACCACCAAACACCGAATTGAGCAAAAAGCGATCTATTGTATTTTGCCTTTTAAGCACGACATCCGCTGGAATTGCAAATTCCTTGGCGAGAATTTTAGCGGCAGTGGCAAAAGACTGCTGATTAATATCAGTTGGCTTTACCCGATACTCCTGAGGCGAAATAGCGATTTTACTCAGTCCTTTTTGCAAGTCACTAATCCCAATTAGGGTTTTGGCAGACACAGCATAAACAGGACTTCCCAACTTTTCGCTTAGCTTAATAGTGTCAAGGTTATGATTGAAGCGTAAAAGCTCATCAACCATGTTTAATGTAAATACCACCGTTTTATTATGCTGCTTCGAAATTTGCTGAACTTGTAAGGCGAACACTAGTGAACGCTCCATGCGAGTAGCATCGAGGTTGCATAAAATCACACTGGTCTTTTCATCTGACATTGCAGCGAGTAATTGCTCAATAGCAATTGCTTCGTCTTTTGACCATGACTTTAAGGAATACGTACCGGGATAATCGATGAGTTCAAATTGTTGTTTAGCATCCAGGACTTGGCCGCTTTGGGGATTGGCAGTATGCCGATAGGCTTTAAAAACACCGCTTTTTAGCTCAACCGTAACACCCGGAAAATTAGCGACTTTTTGCCTTAGTCCGGTTAATTGATTGAACAGCAGACTTTTGCCCGAATTAGGCTTACCAACAAGAAGAATTTTTTGCATTTTAGAGCGCGCTAACGTTTACATGGTTAGCAACACTTTGTTCCAATGAATAGATACAATCACCCAATTGAATAACCGTTGGGCCATTAAAAGCAGTGCGCTTTATACAAGTAATTAACTGTCCTTCTTCAAAACCCATTTCCTGCAGTCTGATAGCCACATCTGCATGCATAGCAGTGCAAAGGCTTTTAATAGAAGCTGATTGTTTTGAAGGTATATCCCAGACCGTCATACTGCTCTCTTTTAAAGCATTGAATAATAGTTAACAGAAGGATGGCGCGAAAAGCACACTCACTAAGGAAGCTTATTCAATGAATAGATAATTAGGCAAACAAGAATAATTCTTATTCAGGTTAATATCAAGTATACTTCCCAAAAAAAGCGAATATCCAGCAAGGAACTTGATATAGCGCAAACAGATGTAAAGAAAAAAAGAATATAAACAATTAGTGCTTGCTGGGTTCAATAAATTTAGTGGCAATACTGAATATTTCATTGGTGTTTAACACTTTACTCATCATCATTGAGCCTTCCAGTAAAGACAATACAAAGATGGCTTTATTTCGAGCTTTAACCGTGGTGCTGCCCTCTAATTTTTCAAAAGCGCATTGCAACCAATCAATATTCTTTTCAAAAAAAAGTGTGGTGTACCGTTTAACCTTTTGAGGTAGTGCATCTGATTCAGCGCCGAACAATCCGCACAAACACATTTTTTTATCCGCAATAAGCGCATGTCGAAATAACTCTATATAACGCTCTACAGGATCTTTTCCTTGCGCAATTAATAGCGCAGGCTCGCCAAGCGCTTGAAGAAAATTCTCAGTATATCGTTTTGCAAGTTCAGCCCCTAAATCCGCTTTCGTAGGGAAGTGATAATGTACACTCGCACTTTTGATACCAACCTCATTCGCCAACTCACGAAAACTGAAATTATTATAGCCACCTGATCGTGCTTTATTTTCTGCTGCATTTAGTATGGCTTCTTTTTTACTCATCTGCATTCTCCACACTTGTTTATGATCATGAAACTGAGTCATGAAACTGAGTCGTGAAACTGAGACGACACCTTTTTTGGCGACTCACTATATAAACACAATACTATACTTACCTATCAATAGGTATTAATCTTGTCATTATTAAAAACTTGATAGTGGGTAAGTAGATAAAACATGAAAAAGAATCATCCCAAGGTTGGTATCGTCGGTGGCGGACTCGCCGGCATCTATACGGCCTATTTGCTCACGCAGCACAATATTACGTATGACATAATTGAAGCAAAAGCTATTTTCGGAGGCCGGATATACGGCGAAAACACCCAATCTGATGACTACAAAATTGACCTTGGTCCTTCGTGGATATTCCCTCATCAGCAAGAAATACAGAAACTGGTTACTCGTCTTGGTTTACAATTGGTTGAACAATATAACTCAGGTGACGCTTTGTTTCAGCGCAGCGCGAACCAGCAACCTGAGCCTTTCAGCGGAGTTGCACCGCCCGTGATGTATCGTATATTTGGGGGCACAAGCAGATTAATAGATTTGTTGAGCGAGAATATTGATGAGCAAAATATCAGGTTATCAACCACCGCTAATTCATTACAATATGATGGCCAATATTGGCACATCAAAATGCAAACCAGTAAGTCACAATGTGGCTTGCTAGAAAAGGACAAGTCAACAGCGACACCGGAAGAACTTACTATTTCCTCAGCCTTCTTTGAGCACCTAGTTATTGCCGTACCGCCAAGAGTGATCGCCCATAAACTGTCGTTTGAACACCACGAATCGACCACAGGCTCTAGTACACAAGTGCCTGATATATTTCATGAGAAGGCAGTTATCCAGCAAGCGTTCCTGCAGGTATTGAACAATAAATTTGAGCAAGTACCGACATGGATGGCAGCCCAAGCAAAATTTGCTGTCACTTATAGCAGACCCTTTTGGCGTAAAAGTGGGTTATCTGGACAAGCTTTCAGTCATGTTGGACCTATGGGTGAAATACATGATGCGTCTTTTGAAGATGATAGTGGTAACTCAGTTTTTGCCTTATTTGGCTTCATCGGTATTCCCTTTGCGCATCGCCAACAAGTTTCTATTGAGCAAATGAAAAACGCTTGTTTATCACAACTGGCTAGCATCTTCGGACTAAAAGCAAATGAGTACCAACAAACCTATTATAAAGACTGGGCAAGCGATATTTTTACAGCAAACTCTGTTGATCAAACACAAGCGCCTATGCACCCGCATATTGATCTTGCATCTGAACAACCTCACCTCCAACAGATCAAACTTCACCTGGCGACCAGTGAGTTTTCTGAACGCGAAGCCGGCTATATGGAAGGAGCAATTTTAGCAGCAACAAACGCCGTAGAGGAAATACTTTTGACAGTACCGTAACTTTCGTTTAATTTACCTACTTATAGATAGGCAAATTAAACGAGTGATACACTAGGCGGCATTAGTAATATAGCAATTAGTAACATAGCAATTAGTAACATAGCGAGAGTTACTAATTGCCTAGTAGTCACAAGCCAAGGCTAACGGTTTAATTGAGTAACGAGGACCATATGAAAATAAACGCAGACTTTTCAAAATTTGCCAGCGTGCATACAATAGACCAAGTGTGGCTCGCATCGCCCATGCCAGGTGTTGATAGAAAACCACTTGACCGAGTGGGTATTGAGATTGCTCGGGCGACGAGCATTGTTCGGTATGCACCGCACAGTCATTTTTCACCTCATATTCATAGCGGTGGTGAGGAATTCATTGTCCTTGATGGCGTATTTCAAGATGAGGATGGTGACTATCCAATGGGCTCCTACGTGCGTAACCCACCCCAGTCAAGGCATAAACCTGGTTCGAAAACAGGCTGTGTTATTTTCGTAAAGCTGTGGCAATTTCAGCCCGAGGATCGCCTGCATGTCAATATCCAGATGGATCAGGCGGATATCACCTTTGCAGACAATGGAAACAATATAGTCGAACGGTTGTTGTTTAGTGATGATTATGAACAAGTAATGCACATCAAATTGTCTGGTAATAAAGTATGGCAAAGCGACGCAACGGATGGTAATGAGGTATTAGTCCTTAATGGCAGCGTTATACATAATCAAGTTCAGCTAAGTAAGCATGACTGGTTGCGCGTCCCTGTGGGACAAAAATTACACCTTCAAGCATCAAGTGAAGGCGCAACGATGTGGATTAAAACAGGTAGTTTGCCGGATATTGAAAATCAAATAAAACGAGTTAAAAGCGCCTAGGCTTTGCTTAGTCTTGGTTTTTAAATCTTTTGTAGGCTTTGCATTATCCATTGTTTTAATTGTGTTTCCCCCATTCCACCCGAAATTCGGTTAATTTCTTTGCCTTTATGGAAAAAGATTAGCGTTGGAATAGAGCGAATAGCAGCATCAGCTGATACTGCATTTGCATCTTCAGTGTTTACTTTTGCAAACAAAATACCATCAGATTCTTTTGCTACACTTTCAAATGCGGGTCCCATTGCTTTGCATGGCCCACACCAGCTTGCCCAAAAATCGACGACGACGGGCATGTGGTTTTTTTCAACATAGGGATAAAAACTACTGTCATCTAGGTCAACTGGCTTGGAGCTATAAATCGCTTCACCGCATTTGCCGCATTTAGCACCTTCGTGAGTTTTATCGTCTGGAATGCGATTAGTTGACGAACAATGTGCACAAACAATATTCATGGATTTTCCTTAGGTTTAAAAAAATGATACTTCACTATAAGAATTTGAATGTTGCAAATTTAGCAATAAAACGCAACAGTACGATACTACTAAAAATATTGATTGAGACAACACAATGCTTAAATTATACGGATTTGACGTCAGTAACTATTACAACATGATTAAACTAGCGATGGCCATAAAAGGCATTGAATATGAAGCGGTTATTACCTATCCGAATCAAACACCTGAGTACCTCGCAATCTGCCCAACCGGAAAAGTACCCGCACTACAGACGGCAGATGGCGTGTTAATCGAAACCAATGTTATTTTTGAATACTTAGATGAATTATCCCCTGCGAATCCACTAATTTTTGGCTCAGCTTACGAACGAGCCAGAATTAGAGAGTTAATGAAAATAGTAGAACTGTATATAGAATTGCCTGCTCGACGCTGCCATTCTGAAGCTTTTTTTGGTGTGCCCGTGCATGAACAAACTAAGAGCGAAGTAAAACGTGCACTGCTTAATGGTATACAAGCGCTGTCCCGTGCAGCCTCATTTTCCCCCTACCTTGCAGGTGATAAAATGACCGCCGCTGATATATTCTTTTTATATTCAATGAGTTTAGCATCAGCTGTAGCTAAAAAATTATTTGAAATCGACTTGTTTGCCGAAGCGCCTGGTGCAAAAGAGTTATTTGCAAAGTTAAACGCTATGCCAGAAGCGAGGGCGATAGCGAAAGATCAAGCCGCAGCTCAACCCGACTTCAAGGCCTATTTAGCAAAAGCATTTGCGAAGACCTAAAATTTACTTGAACAATCTACACTTGGAGAGGCCTTGCAATCAATTCTTGATGAAATAGCACAGCAAATGGCGCAATCTGCGGAGAAAGGCAAGGTAGCATCTTATATTCCTCAACTCGCAAAAATCGATCCAAACCAGTTTGCCATTAGCGTTGCACTGCCAAACGGAGAAACCTATAGTGCTGGGTGTGCGCAAACGACTTTTTCCATTCAAAGTGTCTCAAAAGTATTTACGCTTACTTTGGCATTGGGGAAGTTAGGAGAAGCAATTTGGTCACGTGTTGGCCGCGAGCCATCCGGCGACCCATTTAACTCTATCGTTCAGCTTGAGCACGAACATGGCAAGCCACGTAACCCATTTATTAATGCTGGAGCGATCGCTATTGCAGACATCATTATGCAAGGCCATAAACCCAAAGAAAGCTTAGCTGAAATAGTCCAATTTATTCGTTTTTTAGCCAATGATGAGAGTATTGTTATTGACGAAAAAGTAGCGCGCTCTGAGGTTGAAACAGGAACCCGCAATGCTTCATTGGCTTATTTTATGGCCTCGTTTGGTCATTTTGAAAACGACGTACAAGCAGTATTAGGTACTTATTTTCATCATTGCTCAATTGCCATGAATACGCATCAACTTGCTACAGCAGGACTATTTTTGGCCCATAATGGCATCAATCCAACTACCGGTTATGCTGTCGTGTCACCGCAACGCGCAAAGCGTATCAATGCATTAATGTTAATGTGTGGGCACTACGATGGTTCAGGAGAGTTCGCTTTTAGAGTCGGACTGCCGGGCAAAAGTGGCGTTGGCGGCGGTATATTAGCCATTGCGCCAGGCAAAGCATCAATTGCGGTTTGGTCACCCGGCTTAGATGTTATAGGAAATAGTAAACTTGGCACTGAAGCACTTGAGTTATTTGCGTCTAAAACTGGATGGTCGGTGTTTGGTGACTAGTTTTAATTAGACATCAACGAGGGTTTTAACGTAAACCAGAAGGCTTGACTTCTCCCCCAGCTAAAGCAAGGGGATTCTAAGAGCTATTACAGCTCAAAGACTAGGGCAGCGCTATGCTGCGACCTTTTCTTCTGCAAGACGATCTAGTCCGACCGCAAGAATGTTCCGTGCCGCGTTGATATCGCGATCATGAGTGACACCGCACTCACATGTCCATTCTCTTATTCCAAGACCGGCTCTACCCTTTGGGCTGTTGAGGCGTGAGCCGCAACACGAGCATGTTTGGGTGGTGTACGATTCGTTAACTTCTTCGAAAATAATGTTTGCGTGAGCGCATTTATATTCCAACATTACCTTAAGTGCCGACCAACTTGCGTCTAAAACGGATTTTGCCATCTTCGTTTTTACAAGCTTTTTGCTACTGACGTTACCAACGAATATTGCCGCATTTTCATTCACTAAATTGCGGCTGTATTTATGCAGAGTGTCTTTTCTGCGATTTTTAATCTTTGCGTGAATAGCTTTTACACGCGCTTTATTATTAGCGCGTTG
>NZ_KE386818.1:30949-122230 GCF_000428905.1 Brumicola pallidula DSM 14239 = ACAM 615 | reverse complement strand
TGATTATGCTCGTTGCTGCATCGATATTTGGTGTTAGATTGATGGTTGATTGTTGATTGTTGATTGTTCGTGAATGCTAAATCGCCGTGCTTAACCTCGGCCCACACGCCACACGTGCGTGGTAAGCAGTAAAAGGAGGGGAAGGAGCGTCTTAACCTACACAAACCTTCTAATGGCAGGGATGCCATTAGCGAGCGGCCAAGGAAGGCGAACAGCGCGTTTGTGTGGGTGAAGACGCTCCCTCCCCTCCTTTTACTGCTTTTCCTTAAGTAAAAAAAAGGCGCTCAATGAGCGCCTTTTTTAGGATTTAATGCGGTATTACGCAACAATCTTTGATACAACACCAGCACCTACTGTGCGGCCACCTTCACGGATTGCGAAGCGTAAACCTTCGTCCATCGCGATAGGAGCAATGAGTTCAACTTCAAACTTCAAGTTGTCACCTGGCATAACCATCTCTACGCCTTCAGGAAGCTCTACAGCACCTGTGACGTCAGTTGTACGGAAGTAAAACTGTGGACGATAGCCTTTGAAAAATGGAGTATGACGGCCGCCTTCATCTTTGCTTAGGATATATACTTCAGCTTCGAACTTAGTATGTGGATTGATTGAACCAGGCTTCGCTAATACTTGACCACGTTCTACGTCTTCACGCTTAGTACCACGTAATAGAACACCGACGTTCTCGCCAGCACGACCTTCGTCTAACAGCTTACGGAACATTTCGACGCCCGTACACGTTGTTTTAACGGTGTCTTTAATACCAACGATTTCTACTTCTTCGCCGACTTTAACAATACCTTGCTCAACACGACCAGTAACAACTGTACCACGGCCTGATATTGAGAATACATCTTCGATTGGAAGAATGAACGGCTTATCAACATCGCGCTTTGGCTCTGGAATATAGCTATCCAGTGCTTCAGCTAGCTCAAGAATTTTCGCTTCCCATACTGGGTCGCCTTCAAGTGCTTTAAGTGCTGAACCTTGAATTACCGGTAAATCATCACCTGGGAATTCGTATTCTGTTAACAACTCACGAACTTCCATTTCTACTAGTTCTAGTAATTCTTCGTCATCAACCATGTCACATTTATTCATGAAAACGATCATGTAAGGAATACCCACTTGGCGACCTAACAAGATGTGCTCACGGGTTTGTGGCATAGGGCCGTCCGTTGCCGCAACAACTAATATACCGCCATCCATTTGCGCAGCACCGGTGATCATGTTTTTAATATAATCGGCGTGACCAGGGCAATCTACGTGTGCATAGTGACGTGCAGGTGTATCATATTCTACGTGTGATGTAGAAATTGTGATACCGCGTTCACGCTCTTCTGGTGCATTATCGATTTGGTCAAATGCTTGAGCGCTACCGCCGTAAGTCTTTGCTAATACCGACGTGATTGCCGCTGTAAGAGTTGTTTTACCGTGGTCAACGTGGCCGATAGTACCAACGTTTACGTGTGGTTTATTACGTTCAAACTTCTGCTTTGCCATTTTCTTTATTTCCTAAGTTTGGTATTCATTACAATATTGCAACGAACGAACTTCTATAGTTAAAATTAAAATTGTTTACGTACGGGAATCGATTATTGCCTTAGCGACATTATTCGGTGCTTCCGCATACTTATAAAATTCCATTGAGTATGACGCCCTACCCTGCGTTGCTGAGCGCACAGCGGTGGCATATCCGAACATTTCTGAAAGTGGTACTTTAGCGCGCACAATCTTAATGCCAGCTACACCGTCTTCCATACCTTCAATTATCCCACGACGGCGGTTTAGGTCTCCGACCACATCACCCATCCAATCCTCGGGAGTGGTTACTTCAACCTGCATAGTCGGTTCAAGTAACACTGGGTTGGCACTAGCCATCCCATTCTTGAAACCCATCGAAGCAGCGATTTTAAACGCCATTTCAGAAGAGTCAACATCGTGGTAAGAACCATCGAATAAGGTTACTTTGATGTCTAGCACAGGATAACCCGCTAGCACACCATTTTGCATCTGTTCCTCGATGCCTTTATCAACCGCTGGTATAAACTCTTTTGGCACAGTGCCACCAACGATCCCATTTACAAATTCGTATCCAGCGCCTTCTTCATTTGGTTCTACTTTTAACCAAACGTGACCATATTGCCCTTTACCGCCGGATTGACGAATAAATTTGCCTTCGACTTCAACAGCCTTGCGAATAGTTTCACGATAAGCAACTTGTGGATTACCCACGTTGCATTCGACATTAAACTCACGCTTCATACGGTCAACGATAATATCGAGGTGCAATTCACCCATGCCAGATATTATAGTTTGGCCTGACTCTTCGTCGGTCTTCACTTTAAATGACGGATCCTCAGCAGTTAATTTGCTTAACGCTATCGCCATTCTCTCTTGATCACCTGTAGATTTTGGCTCTACGGCGATAGAAATAACCGGTTCCGGAAAATCCATTTTTTCCAGTGTAATAATATTGTTTGGATCACACAACGTTTCACCTGTTGTGACATCCTTCAATCCGATCGCGGCCGCAATATCGCCAGCCCGAACTTCTTTTAATTCTGCTCTATCGTTCGCGTGCATTTGCACTATGCGACCAATACGCTCTTTTTTACCCTTAATCGGATTATAAACAGAATCTCCTGTTTTAATAACTCCAGAATAGCAACGGAAGAAAGTTAACGTTCCCACAAATGGGTCGGTTGCTATTTTAAATGCTAAGGCCGAAAATGGAGCACTGTCGCTTGCTTCTCTTGACGATTCAGTTTCGTCCTTGTCATCAAGTACCCCTTTGATTGCGGGTACTTCTGTCGGTGCTGGTAAATATTCAACAACGGCGTCAAGTACAGCTTGTACACCCTTGTTTTTGAATGCCGAGCCGCAGCAGGCTAAAACAATATCATTGCTGAGAGTTCGAATGCGCAAACCCTCTTTAATTTCAGCTTCGGACAACTCTTCGCCATTTATATACTTGTCCATTAATTCGTCGTTTGCTTCTGCCGCCGCTTCAACCATTTCGGTTCTATACTTTTCAGCTTTAGCCAGATATTCGGCTGGAATTTCTTCATAAGAGAAGGTTGCGCCTTTGTCGGCTTCGTTCCAATTAATCGACTTCATTTTAATAAGGTCAATTACGCCTCTAAATTCTTCTTCTGTGCCAATGTTTAACTGAATTGGTACACAGTTTGCGCCTAAACGTTTGCGAATTTGATCCACAACACGTTCAAAATCTGCGCCCGTTCGGTCCATCTTATTAATAAAAACCAAACGCGGTACATTGTATTTGTCGGCTTGACGCCAGACTGTTTCTGATTGCGGCTCAACGCCTGACGAACCACAAAAAACAACAACCGCACCATCTAGTACACGCAGTGAACGTTCAACTTCAATTGTAAAATCGACGTGCCCCGGTGTATCTATAATATTGATGCGGTGTTGATCGAACTGCTGCTGCATGCCTGCCCAAAAGCAAGTTGTTGCAGCAGAAGTTATTGTAATACCACGTTCCTGTTCTTGTTCCATCCAATCCATAGTGGCAGCGCCATCATGAACTTCACCGATTTTATGTGAAATACCGGTATAGAATAAAATACGCTCAGTTGTTGTGGTTTTACCCGCATCAACATGCGCAACAATACCAATGTTGCGATAGCGTTCGATAGGTGTACTACGTGGCATACTTCTCTCTTTTTCCGTAAAGTTCGAGTTATTAACTCAAGACTACCAACGGTAGTGAGCAAACGCTTTGTTTGCTTCTGCCATGCGGTGCACGTCTTCACGTTTCTTAACCGCACTACCTTTGTTGTCTTGTGCATCAAGCAACTCAGCTGCTAAACGTTGTGCCATGGATTTCTCACCACGCTTACGTGCCGCATCAACCATCCAACGCATACCAAGAGCGTTACGACGAACTGGACGAACTTCTACTGGTACCTGGTACGTAGAACCACCAACACGGCGAGATTTAACCTCAACTGTAGGGCGGATGTTCTCTAGTGCATCTTCAAACACTTCTAGGTGTGGTTTAGACGTTTTTTGAGCAACAATTTCAAGGGCACCGTAAACAATTTTTTCAGCGGTGGACTTCTTGCCGTCGAGCATTACGACATTCATGAACTTAGCAAGCAACTGCGATCCGAACTTAGGATCTGGTAGGATTTTACGTTGACCTACGACTCTTCTTCTTGGCATCTTAATTCTCCGTGGAATTCAGGTATAACCCAAAACTCTAATTTAATAGTTTGGCCTTACTAACGGAGAACCGTTAAGACTTAGGCCTTTTCGCGCCGTACTTAGAACGGGCTTGTCTACGATCGTTTACACCAGAGCAATCCAATGTTCCGCGGACTGTATGGTAACGAACACCTGGTAAATCTTTTACACGACCACCGCGGATAAGTACCACGCTGTGCTCTTGTAGGTTGTGGCCTTCACCACCGATGTATGAAGAAACTTCAAAACCGTTTGTTAAGCGAACACGACATACTTTACGTAATGCAGAATTCGGCTTCTTTGGCGTAGTTGTATATACGCGAGTACACACACCACGACGTTGTGGGCATGCTTGTAAAGCAGCTACGTTCGATTTCTCGACGGGCTTCTTACGTGGCTTACGCACTAACTGGTTAACTGTTGCCATTAACTAGCTCCTGGTTAAAATTAAATTCTCAAATCATTATATCGCTCAAGCGAATATTAATTGAGTTCTATTGCAGACGTATCTGCTAAACGAATAATCGCTAAGCTACATACGGCCTACTGCTCGTTAGCCCAGTGAAATCAACGATTAATGCTGTATTTTAAAAACAAAAAACCGCGACTTTATTTTACCAAAACATGTGATTGGCAAAATTGGGTCGCGGAATGTTATAGATCAAAGGCTGTAATGTCAAGCGGGGAGCATGTTTTCACATACTCCCCGCTTCAATTTATAGACATTTTACTATGCTCTATTTACTAAGCGTTATCATCGCCTGCATTTAGCAGTTCAGACATTGCTTTTTCAGCTTCATCAGCTGCCATTGAAGGCTCAACTGGTGCGAACTGAGCCGCTTTTCTAGCAGCACGTTTTTGATGATACGAGAAACCAGTACCAGCTGGGATCAAGCGACCAACAATAACGTTCTCTTTCAAGCCACGTAAATCATCTTCTTTACCTTGCACTGCAGCTTCCGTTAACACTCGAGTTGTTTCTTGGAATGAAGCAGCTGAGATAAATGACTCAGTAGAAAGCGACGCTTTAGTGATACCTAACAGCTGAGTTTCATAGCCTGCTGGGATCTTACCTTGCTTTTCCATTTCACGGTTAGCGATCTTAACTTGAGAAACCTCAACTTGTTCGCCTTCTAAGAAACGTGTATCGCCAGGAGTCGTAATCATGCACTTACGTAACATTTGGCGAATAACAACTTCAATGTGCTTATCGTTAATTTTTACACCTTGCAAACGATATACTTCTTGTACTTCATTTACGATGTAATTAGAAACAGCACTGATGCCTCTCAAACGCAAAATATCATGTGGAGATTCAGGTCCATCAGCAATGACTTCACCTTTCTCTACAGACTCACCTTCATAAACATTCAGGTTGCGCCATTTAGGGATCATCTCTTCGTAATGATCCGCATCTTTTCGAGTAATCGTTAAACGTTTCTTACCTTTGGTTTCTTTACCGTATCCGATAACACCAGAAACTTCAGCAAGAATTGCAGGTTCTTTAGGCTTACGTGCTTCAAACAAATCGGCAACACGTGGAAGACCACCCGTAATATCTCGTGTCTTCGAACTCTCTTGCGGTATACGTGCTAACACGTCACCTTCTTTTGCTAACTTACCATCAGTAGTTTCAATGGTAGTAAAGCTTGGTAAGCGAATTTCTTGCAGACCGAACTCTACGTTATCAAGAATAAGCTTAGGCTCTTTAGCGTTTGCTTTAGAAAGATCTTTAACAACGATACGAGTCAAACCGGTCAATTCGTCTTGTTGCATTTCTGTATTTGAATCGTCGATATCAGCAAAGCTGATCTTCGAGTCACGCTCAGTCACAATTGGGTGACTATGCGGGTCCCAGTTAGCAACGATGTCGCCAGAACTGACGGATGCATTATCATCGACATTCAATACCGCACCATATGGCACTCTGTAACGTTCTTTCTCACGACCTTGGTCGTCGATAACCGTTAATTCAGTTGAACGTGAAATGATAACCACTTTCTTATCAGAGTTACGTACGAATTTCGCGTTAGAGAACTTCAATGTACCCGTTGTTTTAACTTGTACATTGTTTTCTGCTGTAGCACGAGATGCCGCGCCACCGATGTGGAATGTACGCATTGTTAACTGTGTACCAGGTTCACCGATAGACTGTGCAGCAATAACACCGACAGATTCACCAGAACCAACCATGTGGCCACGCGCTAGGTCACGACCGTAGCAATTGGCACAAACACCAAAGTCATTGTCACAAGTGATAACTGAGCGAACCATAATTTGGTCAACTGAGTTAATTTCTAGCAAATCAACAAGCGCTTTGTCGAGTAACACATTACGTTCAACGAGCACTTCATCAGTACCAGGTTTAACCACATCTTCAGCAACAACACGACCTAGAACACGTTCGCGTAGTGCTTCAACAACATCACCACCTTCGATTAATGGTGTCATTTTAACACCTTCGAATGTGCCACAATCATCGTTATTAATAACCAAATCTTGTGCAACGTCTACCAGACGACGAGTTAAGTAACCTGAGTTAGCTGTTTTCAATGCGGTATCGGCCAAACCTTTACGCGCACCGTGAGTAGAAATAAAGTACTGAAGTACGTTAAGACCTTCACGGAAGTTAGCTGTAATTGGTGTTTCGATGATTGAACCATCTGGCTTAGCCATCAATCCACGCATACCCGCCAACTGACGAATCTGTGCAGCGCTACCACGAGCACCTGAGTCAGCCATCATATAAACAGAGTTAAATGATGTTTGCTCTTCGTCTTCGCCATTTTTGTTTTTAACAGTTTCAGTTTTTAAGTTATCCATCATAGCTTTCGCTACGTTTTCATTGGCAGTTGACCAAATATCGATAACCTTATTGTAACGCTCACCGGCGGTCACAAGACCTGATTGGAACTGCTCTTGGATTTCAACAACTTCCGCTTCCGCGGCGTCGATGATTTCTTTTTTCGCATCTGGAATTACCATGTCATCAATACCAACTGATGCACCCGCGATCATCGCGTAATGGAAACCGGTATACATGATTTGGTCAGCTGCAATTACAGTGTCCTTCAAACCTAAGGTACGGTAGCAAGTGTTCAACAATTGTGAGATTTGCTTTTTACCCATCGCTTGGTTGATGATTTCAAAAGGTAATCCTACTGGCAACGTCAAGGAGAAAATAGCACGACCAACCGTTGTGTCGGTTAGTGTTATTTTTTCAGATTTAGTGCCGTCTTCTGCGACAACAATTTCCGTAATACGTACTTTAACGCGAGCGTGAAGCTCGGCGCAGTCTGTGCGATACGCTTTTTCAGCTTCGAACGGACTGGTAAATACCATGCCTTCACCCAAACCATTAACGCGGTCACGTGTTAAATAGTAAAGGCCCAATACAACGTCCTGAGAAGGAACAATAATTGGCTCACCGTTTGCCGGTGAAAGAATGTTGTTAGTCGACATCATTAATGCCCGAGACTCTAACTGAGCTTCGATCGTCAATGGTACGTGAACCGCCATTTGGTCACCATCGAAGTCAGCGTTGTACGCAGCACATACTAATGGGTGTAATTGGATTGCTTTACCTTCAATCAATATAGGTTCAAACGCTTGGATACCTAGTCTGTGAAGCGTTGGTGCACGGTTAAGTAACACTGGGTGTTCGCGAATTACTTCGTCGAGAACGTCCCATACTTCTGGCGCTTCACGTTCAACTAATTTCTTAGCTGCTTTGATAGTTGTCGCTAAACCGCGGGCTTCTAACTTGCCATAAATAAACGGCTTGAATAATTCAAGTGCCATTTTCTTAGGAAGACCACATTGGTGTAAGCGCAATGTGGGACCAACGGTAATTACAGAACGACCAGAATAGTCGACACGTTTGCCAAGCAGGTTTTGACGGAAACGACCTTGCTTACCTTTAATCATGTCAGCAAGTGATTTCAACGGTCGCTTGTTAGAACCCGTGATTGCACGACCACGACGGCCATTATCAAGAAGCGCATCAACCGCTTCTTGCAGCATACGTTTTTCGTTACGTACAATGATGTCAGGTGCAGCCAAGTCTAATAGACGCTTTAAACGGTTGTTACGGTTAATCACACGACGATATAAATCGTTCAGATCTGAAGTCGCGAAACGGCCACCATCTAGTGGCACCAGTGGGCGCAATTCAGGTGGTAATACCGGTAGTACTGTCAGGATCATCCACTCTGGCTTATTACCAGACTGTTGGAATGATTCTAGCAACTTCAAACGCTTCGTAATTTTCTTACGTTTGGTTTCAGAATTAATTGAAGGTAATTCTTCACGCATACCGGCAACATCCGCTGCTACGTCAAGTTGCTTGAGCAATTCAAATACTGCTTCTGCACCCATTTTCGCTTCAAATTCATCGCCATGCTCTTCTAAAGAATCTAAATATTCTTCTTCAGTTAATAGTTGTCTTGCTTCAAGCTCTGTGTAACCAGCTTCGGTTACAACATATGATTCGAAGTAAAGTACACGCTCGATATCACGTAATGTCATGTCCAACATTAGACCGATTCTTGACGGTAATGATTTAAGGAACCAAATGTGTGCAACTGGACTTGCCAGTTCAATGTGACCCATACGCTCACGACGTACTTTAGTCAGGGTAACTTCAACGCCACATTTTTCACAGATAACACCACGGTGCTTTAGACGCTTGTATTTACCGCACAAGCATTCATAGTCTTTTACTGGACCAAATATACGGGCACAAAAAAGACCATCACGCTCTGGCTTGAACGTACGATAGTTTATCGTTTCAGGCTTTTTAACTTCACCAAAAGACCATGATCTAATCATGTCCGGCGAAGCAAGACCAATTTTGATATTATCAAATTCTTCGGTCTTATTTTGTTGCTTAATAAACTTTAGTAAGTCTTTCACATATCTCTCCCAACGGAGTCATTGTCACGACCCTGAATTCACCTAAATGAAGACAGGGCCAACCTGTTTAAGCTCAATCGATGCGCTTACCGTTTTTGTTCTTCAAGCTCAATATTAATACCCAGCGAACGGATTTCTTTCAACAATACGTTGAACGATTCTGGCATGCCAGGCTCCATTCTATGGTCACCGTCTACGATGTTTTTATACATCTTAGTACGGCCATTAACATCATCAGACTTAACAGTTAGCATCTCTTGTAGGGTATACGCAGCACCATAAGCTTCTAGTGCCCACACTTCCATCTCACCGAAGCGTTGACCACCAAATTGTGCTTTACCACCAAGGGGCTGTTGCGTAACCAAACTGTAAGAACCAGTAGAACGTGCATGCATTTTATCATCAACCAAATGGTTAAGTTTTAACATGTACATATAACCTACAGTAACAGGACGCTCAAAAGCTCTACCTGTGCGGCCATCAAACAACGTAATTTGACCACTTTCAGGAATGTCTGCTAATTTCAACATTTCTTTGATTTCTGACTCACGTGCGCCGTCGAATACCGGAGTAGCAACAGGAACACCTTTACGCAGATTTTCAGCTAAACGCTTAATTTCATGGTCAGAGAAAGTATCAAGATCGACTACCTGATGACATTCACCAAGGTTGTATATCTCTTTTAAGAAACTACGCAGTTTAGTAATTTCTTCTTGCTCTTTAATCATGCGATCAATCTTTACACCTAAGCCATGGGCAGCCATACCTAAGTGAGTTTCAAGAATTTGACCAATGTTCATACGCGACGGAACACCTAATGGGTTTAATACGATGTCTATCGGCGTGCCGTTTGCATCGTATGGCATATCTTCAACAGGTTGAATTGCTGAAATAACACCCTTGTTACCGTGACGACCAGCCATTTTATCACCGGGCTGAATGTGACGTTTAACAGCAAGATAAACCTTAACGATTTTTAACACGCCTGGTGCTAAGTCATCGCCTTGAGTAATCTTACGGCGTTTGTTTTCGAACTTCTTATCGAAGTCGTTTTTAACTTCTTCATGTTGCTGTGCACTTTGATCAAGCTCAGATTGCGCATCTTCGTCTTTCAACGTGATATCGAACCATTTTTCACGTGGCAGGCTATCTAATTTAGCTTGATCAATACCGAACTTAAGTAATAAGTTCTGTGTCCTGGCAAAGATACCGTCAGCTAGAATACCAAATTCATCACCTAAGTCTTTCTTCACTTGACGCAGCTGCATATCTTCAATTTCTAACGCGCGCTTGTCTTTCTCAACACCGTCGCGTGTAAACACCTGAACGTCAATAACTGTACCACGAACGCTGTTAGGCACACGAAGTGAAGTATCTTTAACGTCAGACGCTTTTTCACCAAAGATTGCTCGTAATAGTTTCTCTTCTGGCGTAAGTTGAGTTTCACCTTTAGGTGTTACTTTACCTACTAAAATATCGCCACCCTTCACCTCAGCACCAATATAAACAACGCCTGATTCATCAAGCTTGCCTAACGCAGATTCGCCTACGTTTGGAATATCAGAACTAATTTCTTCTGGACCTAACTTGGTATCGCGAGCGATACAGCTAAGTTCTTGAATGTGAATAGTTGTAAAACGATCTTCTTCAGCTACACGCTCAGAAATAAGGATTGAATCCTCAAAGTTATACCCATTCCAAGGCATAAATGCGATGCGCATATTTTGACCAAGCGCTAACTCACCTAAGTCAGTTGACGGACCGTCGGCCAGAACGTCACCAGTTACAATGGGGTCGCCCACATTGCATGTTGGTCTTTGGTTAATACATGTATTTTGATTAGAACGTGTGTACTTAGTTAAGTTGTAGATGTCGATACCAGCTTCACCGGCTGTCATTTCTTCTTCATTTACTTTAACTACGATACGGCTTGCGTCAACATAGTCGACTGTTCCACCACGCTTTGCCACAACAGTTACACCCGAATCTACCGCTACCGTCTTCTCCATACCTGTCCCGACCAATGGCTTATCGGCCCTTAGCGTTGGTACTGCTTGACGTTGCATGTTCGAACCCATCAATGCACGGTTAGCATCATCATGTTCTAGGAACGGAATGATGCTTGCTGCGACTGATACGATTTGTTGTGGTGACACATCCATGTAGGTAATGTCATCTTTTTGCATTAATGTGGTTTCACCACGGTGGCGACAAGGTATCAAGTCTTCAACTAATGCATTTTTATCGTCGAGTAACACGTTTGCTTGTGCAATCGCGAATTGACCTTCTTCAATGGCTGACAAATAGTCAATATCGTCAGTAACGATACCATCTACAATACGGCGATATGGGGTTTCTAAGAAACCAAAGTCATTCGTTCTAGCAAAGCTCGCAAGGGAGTTGATCAAACCAATGTTTGGACCCTCTGGCGTTTCGATTGGGCATACACGACCATAGTGAGTCGGATGCACGTCTCGTACTTCAAAGCCTGCTCTTTCACGCGTAAGACCACCCGGACCTAAAGCAGAAATACGGCGTTTATGCGTCACTTCTGATAGCGGGTTGTTCTGATCCATAAACTGAGATAATTGGCTTGAACCAAAGAACTCTTTTACAGCTGCAGAAATGGGCTTAGCATTAATTAAATCTTGCGGCATGATGGCATCAAGGTCGCCAAGGCTCAAACGCTCTTTAACAGCGCGTTCAACACGTACCAAACCAACACGGAATTGGTTTTCAGCCATTTCACCAACAGACCGGATACGACGGTTGCCTAAGTGATCGATATCATCAACTTCATCTTTACCGTCACGAATAGTGATAAGTTGCTTCATTACTGAAACAATATCGTCTTTCGCTAGCGTGCCTGAACCAGTGAGTTCTTCACGACCTAAACGACGGTTGAACTTCATTCTACCTACAGCAGACAAATCATATCTATCTTCAGAGAAGAACAAGTTATCAAATAACGTTTCTGCGGCGTCTTTAGTTGGTGGTTCACCGGGACGCATCATGCGGTAGATTTCAACAAGCGCTTCTAACTTATTCGTGCTTGAATCGATCTTAATAGTGTCTGAAATATATGAACCATGATCAAGCTCGTTGATATACAAGGTTTCAAATTCAGTGACACCTAGCTCACGCAATTCGAGTAAGTTTTCTAAGGTTACTTCATCGTTTGCGTTAACTACCACTTCGCCAGTTTCTTCGTTAACGAAAGTCTTAGCATAAATTTTACCAAGTAAGTACTCAGCTGGAACTTCCAACTCAGTAACTTTTGCTTTCTCTAACGCACGAGTATGACGAGCAGATACTCTTCGGCCAGCTTCTACAATTACTTCACCTTTGCCATCCATGATGTCAAATTGTGCAGTTTCTCCACGTAAACGGTCAGGAACAACGTCCATCAACAGTTTATCGCCGGTTATGCGAACATTGGTTTTATCGAAGAATAAATCAAGGATTTCTTCTGTGCTCATTTCTAAGGCACGAAGGATTATTGTCGCTGGTAATTTTCTGCGACGGTCAATACGAACGAATAAATTATCTTTCGGATCGAACTCGAAATCCAACCATGAACCACGGTATGGAATAACGCGCGCATTATAAAGTACTTTACCAGACGAGTGGGTTTTGCCCTTGTCATGATCAAAGAATACGCCCGGTGAACGATGCAGCTGATATACGATTACGCGCTCAGTACCATTGATCACAAACGTACCGTTTTGAGTCATTAGTGGGATTTCACCCATGTAGACTTCTTGTTCTTTGATGTCTTTAACAGTACCTGGAGCGGCTTCTTTATCAAACAAAACAAGACGCAGCTTGACTCTTAAAGGAGCTGAATACGTTACACCACGGATTTGACATTCTTTTACGTCAAAAACAGGCTCGCCTAGGCGATATGCTACATACTGTAACTCGCTGTTACCGCTGTAACTTTTAATTGGAAACACAGAGCGGAATGCCGCTTCTAAGCCGTATTGACCATCAGGATCCTGATCAATGAACTTTTTGAATGAGTCCAGTTGGATTGAAAGGAGGTATGGAATTTCCAATACCTGCGGGCGCTTGCCAAAATCCTTACGGATACGTTTCTTTTCACTATTAGAGTAAACCATGGGTTCCTCAGCCGACTGATTTTAGACCCAACCTGCTACACGTACTATCTTCATGTGTAACAAACTTCCAGTACCCTTTTAATAGGGCATTAACCTCAGCACATATCATCAATTAAATTTTAATGTCAATGAAACCAACTACTTACAGCTAATTGCCAACGCATTTTTAGATAGCAAACAAAGGGTGAAATATTGCATATCATATAGCGCAAAAAGGCAGGTGATTAAAAATCACCTGCCTGAGCCTATTAAGGCCAGTAATTAAAAATGCTAATTACTTTATTTCTACTTCAGCACCAGCATCTGTTAGTGCTTTTTGCAATTCTTCTGCGTCGCTTTTAGAAACGCCTTCTTTAATTGCTTTTGGTGCAGATTCAACTACATCTTTAGCTTCCTTCAAGCCAAGACCAGTTGCGCTGCGCACTGCTTTGATAACAGAAACTTTGTTAGGACCGAATGAAGTAAGAATTACGTCAAACTCAGTTTGCTCTTCAACAACTTCAGCTGCTGCAGCTGGACCAGCTACTGCTACTGCTGCTGCTGCAGATACATTGAATTTTTCTTCTGCTGCTTCGATCAGTTCTACCAATTCCATTACTGGCATTTCTGCGATTGCGTTTAATATATCATCTTTGGATAGAGCCATTTCTCTAAACTCCTGGGTTTTTGAATGTTAAAAATTATAATGCCAAAAGAGAAAATTATTTTTCTTCTTTGATCGCCGCTAATACACGCACAAACTTGCTAGGAACTTCGTTAATCGTACGTACGAATTTCTCAACAGGCGCTTTGAAGGTTGCAAGTAATCTTGCAAGTGCTTCGTCGCGGGTTGGTAGTGAAGCTACTGCGTCCAATTTTTCTGGACCTAATAGACCGCTACCAATTGACAATGCTGTGACCTGTAACTTAGGGTTAGTTTTAGAGAAGTCCTTGAACAAGCGCGCTGCGCCGCCCGGAGCATCAATAGAGAAACCATAAATTAAAGGACCGGTTAAGGCACTGTCGATGTCTGCGAATTTACTGTCTGCCAATCCACGTTTGGCTAGAGTATTACGTATTACCTTGAGGTATACGCCCTGCTCACGAGCCATATTGCGGAGTGTCGTCAGTTCACGAACTTCCATCCCACGGTATTCAGCGACGGCAACGGATAGAGCGCGAGAAGCAACTTCATTTATTTCAGCTACGATCTCTTTTTTTGCTGCTAAGCCTAATGCCACTGAGTTCACCTTCTTAAAATCTGAATTAAGTTTGAATCTTTCGACCTTACCTTCATCAGTGTTTACAGATTGATACTCGATATGCTGGATGAAAACATCTGAAACATATCGTGTACCGCTCTACGGTGTTCATTCCCAGAGAGTCTGAGTTGAAACCACCGTCTGCGCAGGTAGTATTAAGCTATGGCATTCGCTTCTTTCGAAGTGTGTGAAAGTTCTCTTACCTCTTTCACTGCCCAGCGCCTGCGGTCTTGGACGGGAGTTGACTTACGCTTTTGGCGTAAACAACTCCAACCCACAACCTTAAAGAGAAAAGCTAGTTAAACTTTTTGGACCAGTGAACTCTGGTTTACAACCACACCAGCACCCATTGTTGTGCTCAAACTAACTTTTTGTATATATGTTCCTTTAGCAGAAGAAGGCTTTGCTTTCTTCAATGCTTCTAGCAATGACTCAAGGTTTTCTTGAATATGGTTTGCTTCAAAGGCGATTTTACCAATGCTAGCATGAATAATACCATTTTTGTCATTACGATATCTGACCTGACCCGCTTTTGCGTTTTTGACTGCAGTAGCGACGTCTGGAGTAACCGTACCCGTTTTAGGGTTAGGCATAAGACCGCGTGGACCAAGAATTTGACCTAGAGTACCAACCACGCGCATTGCATCCGGGCTAGCAACAACTACGTCGAAATTCATTTCGCCTTTTTTTACTAACTCAGCAAGGTCTTCCATGCCAACGATGTCGGCACCAGCCGCCTTGGCAGCTTCAACATTTGCACCTTGAGTAAAGACAGCAACACGAACATCTTTGCCAGTGCCGTTTGGCAGTACAGTTGCACCCCGAACGTTTTGGTCAGATTTACGTGCATCGATACCCAAGTTAATCGCAACGTCAACGCTTTCTGAAAACTTAACCGTTGCAAGTTCTTTGAGTAGAGCTACCGCTTCATTAATTTCGTATTCTTTACTTGCGTCAACTTTCTCAGAAATGTTGCGCATTCTTTTAGATAATTTTGCCATTCTATTAACCCTCTACTACCAAGCCCATGCTACGAGCAGAACCCGCGATGGTGTTTACGGCAGCTTCTAAACTAGATGCTGTCAAATCAGGTTCTTTTGTTTTTGCGATCTCTTCAAGCTGAGCGCGAGTAACTTTACCCACCTTCTCGGTATTAGGACGACCAGAACCACTCTTGATGCCCGCTGCTTTCTTCAGTAAGAAAGATGCTGGAGGAGTTTTTGTTACGAATGTGAAAGAACGATCTTCGTACACAGTAATTTCTACCGGTACTGGAGCGCCTTTTTCAAGTTCCTGTGTTTTCGCATTAAATGCTTTACAGAATTCCATGATGTTCACACCATGTTGACCTAGTGCAGGACCAACTGGTGGACTCGGGTTAGCAGCGCCTGCCGCAACCTGTAGCTTAATTAAGCCAGTGACTTTCTTCGCCATTATATTTACTCTCTATTAGTGGGTATAACGCCTTGAAGATACAGAGAATATCTTCTCAAATGGCTTCCCGATGCATAAAAAAGGGCGCAAAGTATAGGCTTTTGATGATTTAAATACAAGCCTTAATTCAAGTATATTGTAAATACCTTGAATAATCTAATCCACGTTGTTGCGATAATAATATTTACACAAGTTCAGTTCAATAAGACCAAAAAAGGCCACCGAAAAGGTGACCTCTCAAGTATTCTTTTAAAACAGTAATTAGCCTTTAGGCATAATTACAGTATCAATCACGTGAATAACACCGTTAGATGTCTTAATATCTGTCGTTACTACGTTAGCGTTGTCAACTTTAACACCACCGTCGCTCACCGCTACAGTAATATCTGAACCTTCTAAAGTCGTAGCAGAAGTCAACTTTACTACGTCGGCTGCCATTACTTCGCCAGCTACCACATGGTACGTTAGAATTTGTACTAGTTTGTCTTTATTTTCTGGTAACAATAACGACTCAACCGTTCCTGCAGGCAATTTTGCAAATGCTTCGTTAGTTGGAGCAAACACAGTCAATGGACCATCAGCTTTCAATGCATCAACTAAACCGGCCGCTTTAACAGCAGCAACCAATGTAGAGAAATCGCTGTTACTAGCCGCTGTCTCTACAATATCCATCTTACTTCCATAGTTTCCAGCCATCACGTTTGCTGAGAAAACCGCAGCTAGTAGCGCTGCTGAAACCAATTTTATTGTATTATTAATTACGCTTTTCATAATTCATCCTTAATGGAACGTTGTAGTTGTGCTGAGCACGACGATTCGTACTTCTGCACATAGATACAAAGGAAAGTCGTAATTAGTTGCTTTATTACAATTATTTAATAAAGCGAAAATTGTTAGGTGGTATTTGGAATGCTTGCTTGATTAATTATCATCAAAAAAATCCAGCGCTTGAGCTGGATTTTTCAAAATTGAATTTCAGAAAAGAAGTTAACCTTTTTCTACTTGTCCAAATTCTAATTCCACCGGTGTTGAACGGCCAAATATCAATACAGACACTTTCAAGCGGCTTTTCTCGTAGTCTACTTCCTCTACTGTGCCATTGAAGTCCGCAAATGGACCTTCAGTAACACGAACAACTTCGCCCGGCTCGAACAATGTTTTTGGTCTTGGCTTATCAACGCCTTCTTGTAGGCGATTTAATATAGCATCAGCCTCTTTCTGCGTGATTGGCATTGGACGGTCGGATGTACCACCAATAAAACCAAGAACACGTGGAATACTTTTCACTAAATGCCAAGAATCTTCGTTCATTTCCATTTCAACTAATACATAGCCCGGAAAAAACTTGCGCTCAGATTTGCGCTTTTGACCGGCTCGCATTTCTACTACTTCTTCGGTAGGTACTAAAATTTCACCGAAGTAATCTTCCATACCGTGCATTTTGATATATTCAAGCAGTGTCTTTTGAACACGCCCTTCATATTGTGAGAATGCTTGCACTACATACCATTTCTTGTCAGACATGCTTACACTCCGATGTTGGTAATTAAGCCAATGACATAAACTAAAACCATGTCAATCAGATATAGCATCAAACCAACTACTGCAGTGGCCAAGAGAATGATAAGTGTCATTCGATTTGCTTCACTGCGGCTAGGCCAAATAACTTTGCGAACTTCAGTACGCGCATCTTTTGCAAATACTAGGAAATTACTACCTTTTTGCGTTGTTGCCGCAATGCCTAAAGAAATGACCACGATACTAACAGCAGCAAGTGCCCTGTATAACACCGATATTTCTTCATATGCACTATATGCGTAAACCAAACCACCTAAAAGGGCGATCACTATAATCCATTTTGCGAGGTCTAACGGATTAGACGCGTTTTCTGCCTTATCACTCATCAGTGGTTACCCTAAACTAGCTACGCCTAAAATTAGCGAGCTATTAATTAAATTGTTACGTCGGACCTACGCCACTATAAAAAGTGGCAGGGGTGGAGGGACTCGAACCCCCAGCCATCGGTTTTGGAGACCGCTGTTCTACCAATTGGAACTACACCCCTAAATCCGTGCGATACATTTTTCAGCTACAATTCCCTTGTGATGTTGTGTTCTTGAAAGGAAGTCATCAGCGTCATAAGGGAGGGAGCAGTATTATACTCATGCAAACAAGTTATACAAGTACCTTGCACCGCTTAGTTGCACTATTCTAGCAAATTAATGCTCTATAATGCTAACACTCTATTTTTAATATGTGGTGAGGCTCAAAATATCACCGATTCATCGACAACAAATCCACCTTCCCCAAGGTCTTCGTGACTTGGTATTACGAACCAAGGTTAAGCACCCCAGTACAATACGAATAAAGAATGTGTACGCTTTTATTTTAAGGATGTTTTACCGCCACCTCTAATTAATACCTATAAACCCACCTGTTTGATGTGCCCATAACTTGGCATAAATTCCATTTTTTTCAAGTAATTCTTGATGGTTGCCTGACTCTACAACCTTGCCTTTGTCCAGCACTAACAAACGGTCCATTTGCGCAATAGTGGATAGTCGGTGAGCAATAGCTAATACTGTCTTCTGTTGCATAACTTGGTCCAAGCATTGCTGAATAGCCGCTTCAACCTCTGAATCTAACGCCGACGTTGCTTCATCTAAAATCAGAATAGGCGCATCTTTCAGCATAACTCTGGCAATCGCAATACGTTGCCTTTGACCACCAGATAACTTAACTCCGCGCTCTCCGACATGAGCATCATAACCTGTGCGGCCTTTTGCATCGCTCAGTAACAAAATAAACTCATGCGCCTCTGCCTGTTTAGCTGCTTTTATCATATCCTCATCAGTGGCGTCCGTGCGGCCATAAATAATATTGTCGCGCACGCTGCGGTGCATCAATGAGGTGTCTTGCGTCACCATGCTAATATGCCTACGCAAACTCTCTTGCTTAACGTCGGTGATGTCTTGCCCGTCGATAACAATTTTTCCCGATTGAATATCGTAAAAACGCAAGAGCAAGTTTACTAAGGTTGACTTACCCGCACCCGAGCGCCCTACCAGCCCAACTTTTTCACCCTCTCGAATACTAATATTTAAGTTTTCTAATACTTTTATTTCAGTATTATTCTTGGCTACGTATGCAAAATTAACGTCTTTGAATTCAATCCCGCCACCCTTCACTTTTAGCACAGACGCCTTAATTTTGTCTTCAATAGTTGCGGGCATTGCCAGCGTATTGATCCCATCTTGAACGGTACCAATATTTTCAAATAATGCCGAAACCTCCCACATTATCCACTGCGACATTCCATTTAAACGTAAGCTTAAGCTCACCGCTATGGCAATATCACCCGGCGATACAACTCCATTTACCCATAAGTATATTGCGAGCGCCGATATTGAAAAAACCAACAACGAGTTACTCGCCCAAACGCAAGCCTGTAATACAGTAACCAAGCGCATTTGCGGATAGACGGTCTGCAGAAATCCATCCATTCCTTCACGCGCATAGTCTTCTTCACGCTTGTTGTGAGAAAACAGTTTAACGGTCATGATATTAGTGTAACTGTCAATTATTCTGCCAGTCATAATAGACCGAGCGTCTGCTTGTTTCTGGGAAATTGCTTTTAGTCTAGGGAGGAGCGCTCGAAGGATAACCACATACACCACTAGCCAGATTATTAATGGCACACTCAAACGCCAGTCGGTAGAAAAAACCAGTACAATAATACTGATAAAGTAAACGCAAATGTAAACCGCAAGGTTCATGATTTTCATCACTGTCTCGCGCACAGACAACGCAGTTTGCATCACTTTTGTCGCGACGCGCCCTGCAAACTCGTCTTGATAAAATGATAAACTTTGCCCTAAAAGATACCTATGCGCTTGCCAACGGATACGCATCGGAAAATTACCTAATAAAGATTGATGCGTTAGCGCCGATTGGAGAATTACCAGCACCGGTAAAAAAACCATCACGACCAATCCCATCCAGATTAAGCTATTCATTTCTTGTGCAATAAACGTGGCTTTGTCACGAGTTGCAAACCAATCAACAAGTTGCCCCATATAGCCAAATAACGACACTTCTAAAATGGCAACCACGGCGCTAATTATTGATACCGTAATAAGTACTTTCCACATACCCGAGGAATAATAACGGCAGAATGCAACGAAGTCTTTAGGTGGTTGTGCGGGGGCATCTTCTGGGAACGCTTTGGTTAGATTTTCAAAAAATGAAAACATGCTCTCTCTTTATTTAAGTGGATGTAAAATAGGCAGTAGGTTAGCGACAAACTATAATTTTTTGGTTTAATTTATTCAGTGCTCAAGCTATTGATACTTAATTTTGACTTAGATACTGATAGCTGTTTAGGTATTGTATAATTGCGCGCATGCATTATACCAATTCCTCGCTATTATTACATCAAACACAAAAAAGATTGCTGAAACAGCCCAGCAATCTTTTCCGTGTTTTACACCTCTTGTCAAGCGCTACAAATAAAAAACGCAACTCAACAGTAAGCAACTGTTTTCTTTATTGGAATGACTAAAGGAACGTTGCAAAAAGCGTCAAAATCCAGTAAATAACTATACCAAATTGAATTAAAAAGAACACAAATCGAGCTTGAATCGCCATATTAGTGGTTGATACTAGATGCACGATTGATTGGCCCAATCTTGCCGCTAATAATATATAAGCGAGTCCATTGGTAATGGCTGTCGAATCGGTTGCAATAGCTAAAAGGAGGACGCCGCCAATAAAGCTAAAACATTCAACACAATTTGCCTGAGCACGGGTCAATCTGTTACCAAATTCGGGCACGTCCGAACCATCGGCCTGAAATTTAAGCCCTTTAAATTTGCCACTCTGTGTTAAATAAGTGCGGTATACAGCCAATGCTAATAGCAATACTAGTGTCCAACTTATATAACCCAGCAACACAATAATTGATGCATTCATATTTCTTCCTTTTTAGTTAATTTAACAATTTAATAAGCCAATATCATAACCGTATCTTATGTGAATACCTGTAAATAGCCACCGCAAACGTAACAGAGCAAGAATACATGTCGCTCACTTCAGCCATCTAATAGACGCTTTAATGTTACAAGTTATTTCAATTTCGTGTTTGTAGTTGATTCTTTCTACTTTGGCTATAAGGTAATGAGTCACTAACGAACAGAACCATAGGACATGAAAATGAGGCACCTCAAAAAGGCACTGTTAGCCCTTAGCGTCGCTATTGCAGTTGGCGCCTGCACCCCCGCGCAACAATCAACAGAAACAATGCCAATAGCGGCTGAACAAAAAGTCGCAATGAAATCAGGTATTCTTACACAGAACATGGACTTAAGTGTTCGACCTGGTGATAACTTTTTTAATTATGTGAATGGCACATGGTTGAAAACGACAGAAATCCCGGCAGATAAGGCATCTTACGGAAATTTTGCAATTTTGGCTGACGAAGCGCAAGAACACGTCAAAGCGATTATTGATACAGCCTCACAGGGCGACTACGCGGCCGGCTCTGATGAGCAGAAGGTTGGCGACATGTACAGCTCATATATGAACATCGACAACCGCAATAAAGTAGGCGTCAAACCGTTAAAATCAGAGTTTGATAAAATTGCTGAAATTACTAACTACGACCAACTCGTTGAATACTTCGCATATTCAGTTAAATATGGTTACGCCACCCCAGTCAGTTTTTTCCAATACGCTGATTTTAAGTCACCCAATGATTACGCACTCTATGCATGGCAAGCCGGTATTGGTTTGCCTGACCGTGAGTACTATTTTAAAGAAGATGAAGACGGTAAAAAAATTCTTGCTGCCTACCAAGCGCATATTGAAAAAATGTTTACTTTAGCTGGCTTAGAAGATGGCGCAAAAAATGCTGAAATGTTGTTAGCACTTGAAACTAGAATTGCCCAACAACACATGAAAAAAGAACAAGCGAGAAACTGGGCTGAAAACTATGACAAACTGAGCATGGACGAATTGAGAGCCCTAATGCCTAATTTCAACTGGAATGTTTTTATAAAAGCGTCAGGTTTTGAGATGCCAGAAACTATGATAATCATGCAAAATGACTTCTTAGCCGGTATCGATAAGGTGATTGCTGAAACTTCACTTGATGATTGGAAGTCATTTTTACAATGGGGCGTAATTAATTCCTCAGCTGGTTCATTAAACATGGCAATGGATAAAGCAAATTTTGACTTCTACAGCACCGTATTATATGGCGTAGAAGAACAGCGTCCAATGTGGCGTCGTGCGACCGGTTTACTGAACAGCACATTAGGTGAAGTAATTGGTAAAGTTTACGTAAAACAACACTTCCCACCAGAAGCCAAACAGCGCATGCAAGTCATGGTTGATAACCTTATTTCAGCTTATCAAGTTAGCATTAAAGATCTGGATTGGATGACTGATGAAACGCGTATTCAAGCGCTTGAAAAATTATCTAAGTTTACGGTGAAAATTGGCTACCCTGATAAGTGGAAAGACTATTCCGCATTAGAGGTATCTGATAACGACTTATTTGGTAATTTACGCAATGCCGCAAATGTGACGTATGCTGAAGAATTAGCAAAACAAGGCAAGCCTGTAGATAAAACGGAATGGGGTATGACTCCACAAACAGTAAATGCTTATTACAATCCAACAGCAAATGAAATTGTGTTTCCTGCTGCAATATTACAACCTCCGTTCTTTGACTTAGAAGCGGAAGATGCAGTTAACTATGGTGGTATTGGCGCAGTTATTGGTCACGAAATCGGTCATGGCTTTGATGATGCCGGCAGCACGTTTGACGGTGACGGCGTATTACGCAATTGGTGGACTGATACTGACCGTGAAGAATTTAAAACAAGAACCGCTAAACTGGTGGAGCAATACAACGAATTTGAACCGTTAGAAGGTATCTTCGTCAATGGTGAATTTACATTAGGCGAAAACATTGGTGACCTTGGTGGCATAAGCATTGCGCTTAGAGCATATCAAATGTCATTGGATGGTCAAGCGTCACCTATTTTAGATGGGTTTACAGGTGAACAGCGTGTTTTCCTCGGTTTTGCTCAAGTCTGGGCTGGTAAGTACCGTGATGAGGCCTTAAAAAGCCAAATTAATACTGACCCGCACTCGCCTGCTCAATTCCGTGCAAATGGAGCGGTTCGTAACGTTCCTGAGTTCTACAAAGCGTTTGACGTGAAACCAACTGATGCACTTTATCTTCCAGAGGAAGAGCGTGTGAAGATTTGGTGATCGCTTAGTTATAGGCGAATTTAAATTTGCCTATAACGCTTTTAAAACAGCTTTTAAAACAGCTTTTAAAACAGCTTTTAAAACAGCTTTTAAAACAGCTTTTAAAAGAATAAAAAAAGGGATCGATTAGATCCCTTTTTTATGTACTTTATATATAATTTTACTGGTGTTAATACCTTCAAACTGGAGCTGCGATCTATTCGTAAACGTCATATCCCTCAAACAAGGTTTGCTTGCTCTAACTTATAGTTTTCTAGCCTTAAAGCGTTTCCCTTTGATACGGCGTTCACGAAACTGACTTAAAACACGTTTGACGCTTCTCGCTTTTATAGCAATGTAGGTATTGCGAGCAGAAATCGAAATTTTACCAATATCTTCGCCAGGCACTTCAGCCTCTTTGGTCAACGCGCCTAAAATATCACCCGGACGTAACTTGTCGCGTTTACCACCATCAACTGCGATACAAACAAATTCAGGCTCTCTTATTCGGTTTGCATGAAAGCGCACACCTTGTATATGTAGCTTACTGATTTTAGCATCTGTTTTCGCTGCTATTTCATCCAACTTACCTTCTTCGGTATCATCAATTAAAGTGATCGCTAAGCCTTTTTCGTCGGCTCTACCGGTACGCCCTATTCGATGCGTATGAGTATCTATATCTTCACTTACTCTATGGTTAATCACTAAATCAACGCGTTCAATGTCGAGTCCGCGCGCAGCAACATCAGTGGCTACTAAAACGCTCACGGTTTTATTCGCAAATCTGGCTAATACTTGACTACGCTCGGATTGTTCTAAGTCACCGTGTAAACCGACCGCAGTGAAACCCATTTGGTATAACTCATCACTGAGTTCTCTGGTTTCACGTCTCGTACGGCAAAATACGATAGTCGATTCAATTTGATGATGAGTTAGTAAAGCTGCTACTGCCTGAGTGCGATGTTCGTTACTAATCCGATAAGCTTGCTGTTCTATGTTCGGCGCTGATTGACCATCGTCAACCTTTATGATCTTTGCATCGCGTTGATATTGATCCGTAATGCTTTTTATCTGATCGGGGAAAGTAGCCGAAAATAACAAGGTTTGTCGTGTTGCTGCTGAGGATGTTCGTGAAAGATGATGCATGACCACCCGCATCTCATCTTCAAAACCCATATCAAGCATGCGATCAGCTTCATCTAGAACAAAACAATTCACTTTTTTTAAGCTCAATGTGCGCTTACCAATATGATCCATAATACGCCCTGGAGTGCCAACAACAACATTCGCACCGTAACGCAATGATATTATTTGCGGACCCATTGGCATGCCGCCAACTAAAGACACCACCTTTAAGTTAGACATGCGTTTAGCCAACAAGCGAATTTGTTCAGCGACCTGCTCGGCTAATTCGCGGGTTGGACACATAATAAGGGATTGTGGATTTTTAGCTTCAACATCAATTTTACTTAGCAGCGCTAATCCAAACGCGAGTGTTTTACCACTGCCTGTTTTTGCTTGTACAGCAACATCAGCACCTGCTAATACATCAGGTAAGCACGCTTGTTGAGTTTGCGTCATTTGCGTAAACTCTAAGGCATCTAAGGCTTCCATCAAAGGTTCTGATAAACCTAAACTAGAAAATGAAGTCGCGCTATCTGTCGCAGTTGATGTCATGCTAATTTCCATTGTAGGGTTTCACCTGCAAAAAATGGCACTATTTCATCATCGGTGACACCGTTTGTGGGTAATTTAATACTGCTAGGAACTTCCCAGCTTTGTTTGTTGAGTGTGATGGTGCCTTCATTGCGCGGCAATCCATAAAAATCAGGACCAAAGTGACTAGCAAAACCTTCTAGTTTTTCAATAACACCTAAATCTTCAAATACCTGCGCATACAATTCAATCGCACTCCATGCACTGTAACAACCAGCGCAACCGCAGGCATTTTCTTTTTTATTTTTTTCATGTGGTGCTGAATCGGTACCTAGGAAGAACTTATTAGAGCCCGATGCAACCACTTCTCTCAATGCTTGTTGATGAGTATTACGTTTTAACACGGGCAAGCAGTAGTTGTGAGGACGCAAACCACCAACCAATAAATCGTTGCGATTTAGTAGTAGATGCTGAGGCGTAATGGTCGCTGCCACGTTGTCTGAAGATTCAAGCACAAAATCGACCGCTTCTTTGGTTGTGATATGCTCAAACACCACCTTTAAGTTAGGGAAGTCATTCACGATGTCACGCAAATAAGTCTCTATAAACGCTTTTTCACGGTCAAATATGTCAATATGCGCTTCAGTTACTTCACCGTGAATAAGTAGCAACATACCCACTTCTTGCATCGCTGCAAAAACAGGGTAGAGCGTCTTTATACCTTTAACTGCCGCGGCGGAATTGGTTGTCGCCCCCGCAGGATACAGTTTTGATGCAACAATACCCGCGGACTTGGCATTTTTGATTTCTTGTGCAGAAGTTTGATTAGTTAGGAACAATGTCACCAATGGCTCAAATTCAATGCCTGCAGGCACAGCATCTAAAATACGTTGTTTATAATCTAAGGCCATTTGAGTCGTCGTAACCGGTGGCATCAAGTTAGGCATAGCAATAGCTCGCTTAAAACAACGAGCGGTTGCTGGTACTGTTTCTTTGAGCATTTCACCATCACGAAAATGCAAATGCCAATCGTCTGGAGTTTGAATAGTAAGCGTTGTCTTCATGCCAAGTCCATCCTGCATATGAGTCTAAAATAGAGGTCAAAAATTATGCCCGGTAGTATGCCTTATTTAGGACCCAAGCGGGCAAAAAAACGACGTTAATTAATCATAACTTTTGTTTACTAGGCTATTTAAAGGAGTTAATGTGATTTTTGCAATAAACAATGGTTTTTCCTCCTTCCCATAAGCAACACATTCTTGGATCACCCGCGTTTTACTGCTTGATTCAGGACCAAACTCATTGGCATCCTCGGAAATATCTGGGCCCACAAGAATATTAATGGGATCGTTACTACGCAAATCTTCTAACTGCTGTTTGTCGATACAAAGTTTCTGAGTTTTATAAATCATAGGATGGGAAATTAAATCAATATCCTCAAACACTGCTCTTTCCAGTAATGCCGAGGAAATCAGCCCCAGTGGATACATTTCAGGAAAATCGACTTTGTCTGTAAACTCGTCAATAAATAAACTTTGTTCTGCGCCAGCACTGGCCAGAAAGTTTTTGGCGTTACCAACGATCATATATTTACGTTTTAAGAAATAATTAGTACCCGGCGCAAGCTCTCTATCAGGCAGCGAATTTAACATGTGCATCGGTGGTAATTTAGTCGGTAGTGACAACGTCATCTGATTAGCGTCGCGCTTGAATCCTACAATCGCAGGCTTTTTATTCGCCTTTAAAATAAAACGTCGACTGTAAACACTAGAACCATCGCCACTGGACCATTTGCCTTGTTTAAGGTTTACACTCACCTCATCATCAGGCACTACGCAGTGTACAAAATTAAACTCATATCCACTGAACCTAAATTGCTCAACATACAAATCATTAGCACTATTCATTGCCAGTAACTTGCACTGATACTCAACAAAACCTCCCAACTGAAAGCCAAGTGCTATAGGGCCCTCAAATAGATTTCCTCGTAACCAATGCCAACGACTCTTGTCGTGAAACAAGTTGAAATCATCCGTAGAGTTTCTGGCAATATCAATATGTAATTGAGACATTAGTAGCATCGGTTTCTCTCATATTTATTATCTTGTTAACAAACTATTTATAACTTGTGATAAAAGTTTAGGTCAGAATAGACATAATGCGAATATTAAATAAACCTGAAAGAAGCACTAACAAAATGAAAGAAAAAAGGATAATCTTGGTAATATAAAGAACCACTATTATCGACAAGATAGTTCAACTTCAAAGACATTGGAATTCATGCCGCGCGCCATTAGTATTCGCAATATATCTCCACAACCCAACTTTGGTAATAAGGTCCTTATTTGGTTTCTTGATCGCCTGCTTGGCATCAAAAAAATGGACCTACTCTATCGCCAGCATGAAATGCAAGGCTTAAGCAAAGAAGATTTTTCCGACAAACTCATTCAAATACTTGCATTAGATATTCATGGTATCGCCGAATTACAGGGTAAAATTCCCAGAAGTGGCCCCGTAGTGATTGCCAGTAATCATCCTTTTGGTGGCATAGAAGGTGTTATATTAGCGCGCAAAATTGGCCAAGTCCGACCTGACTTAAAGGTGTTAGCTAACAGAGGTCTGGGGATTTTTAAGGAAATTTCTGAGTACTTTATTTTTACCAATCCCCTGTCACCCAACGATCCAAAAAACGGACCTTCATTACGTCAATGCGTCAAACACGTTGAATCTCAGGGCGCCCTACTCATTTTCCCTGCAGGTAAAGTTTCTTATTATCAAAAGGCCAAGTCAGGTATAAGCGAGCACATTTGGAATAAACTGGTTGGTCGCTTGGTAAGCATCGATAAGTGTCAATACGTCCCGATTTTTGTCAATGGTAAAAATAGTGCTAGTTTCTATCGCATTGAAAAAGTGTATTTTAAATTAAGAATGCTTTTGTTAGGACACCAATTACTAAATAAAACCGGTGCTAAAATTGTCATCAATACTGGCAATCCTATTCAGCACAAGCACTTTGACAAACAACTTAGTCATAGCGAAAAAGCGATGTTATGCAGAGCATTAAGTTACGCTCAAGAGCAACGCTGGCGATATCAATGGCCTAGGGACAACGTAACCGAACAATTACCTATTATTAAAGAAATTGAATCGGCGCAATTAGTCGTTGAAATTGAAGCTCTGCCTAGCGATCAATTATTACTTAAAAATAAAGATTATTCGGTCTACTTCGGCTACCAGTCACAGCTTCCCTTGGTTGTTCGGGAGATTGCTCGATTGCGTGAAATTGTTTTTCGAATGCACAACGAAGGTAGCGGTCAGTCCTTAGATACAGATAAATTTGACGCAACCTACACCCACCTTTTTATCGTGAGAAATGTGAGTAAAAAAATAATAGGGGCTTATCGAATAGGATTTACTGACACATTGACGCAAAAACAGGGCCCAGAAGGTTTATATTTGCAAAAAATGTTTAATTTTAAATCCAACTTTGCAAACCAACAAGGTCCTTGCATGGAAATGGGCCGGTCATTTTTAATCCCTGAAATGCAAGGCTCATATCAAGGTCTGTTGTTACTTTGGAAAGGTATAGGGAGACTTGCAGCTAAGTTTCCACAATACCGAACCCTTTATGGAACGGTATCAATTAGCAAGTTATTCGACCCACGCAGCGTGAAGCTAATTGCACAAGGCTTAATAGATGCACAAAGTGCCTCACAGGTTGAACCGGTCAATTCATTTGAATTTGATACACATGCAGAAATAGACGAGTTAGCTCAAAAAATCAATTTACGAGACCATTTCACTGCATTTTTAACAAGTATTGAAGAGGATGGCAAAGACATTCCTGTTTTGGCGCGTCAATATCTTAAAATGGGCGCTAGATTTCATGCATTGGGCATAGATAAGAGTTTCAATCACACCCCCGGGTTGCTGCTGAGTGTACATTTCCCCAGTGCGCCAGAGAAGTTATTAAAACTGTACGTTGGCCAAGACTATAAGGCTTATCGTGATTGGGACGCCAATTCATCATGCTGAATATTATACTAGATTCTTGTCAACGTATTAAGAACCTTACTCTTGGTGTATATTTATCAAATGATGCAAAGAACAACATTAGTTCTTTTTAGTGTAAGCCGAGATAATGACAATTCTCTGGCCATTTACTTTACCTTCAATATGCAAAGGATTGTCGCTCAAGCCAATGTTTCGCACAGGAGTGCCTCGTTTAGCGGTAAAATTAGCTCCTTTTACATCTAAGTCTTTGATAATAGTAACGGCATCACCCGCAACTAGGGCCACTCCATTGACGTCAAGTGTTGGCTCATGGTCTTCCGCTACGCCCGCATCGCCCCATGCTTTAGTTTCTTCATCCATATATAGCATATCTAGTGCATCTTGCGCCCAAGATTCAGTGCTGCATCTATGTAGTAAACGATAGGCCAATACTTGCACCGCGGGAACCAACGACCACATCGAATCATTTAGGCAACGCCAATGGCTAACATCTAATTCAGTATTATCTTGTAATTGATCAGAACACGTAGCGCAGACTAAAACAGCGCAATTAGGGGTTTCATTGGGTGAATGCGGTAGTGAATAAACAGATAAATTTTCGGTGCTGGTACAAAGCTCGCATTTGTTATTACTACGACTGTATAAGGTGGTTTCTATAGACATATATTAAAACTGAATTGAGTGCGCTTGAGCGCATAATAACACGCAAACACACAAAAATAATGTGGATTTAAAACAATTTATGCTGAACGGGTTATGTACGAGATAGTGGAAGGCGCGTAACCAAAAAATTCAGGTAAGGCTTTGCCTTGCATATTTCGAATAATGCGAATAAGTGCATAATGGTGGATCGCATGGCTCGCTACAAATACAAGTTCCCGCTCTAGTGTTGACTCACACGTTGCGGCTTTGGTGTGACTCATATCTATGTCCGTGGTGACTAAAACGCGTTTATTCAATAACTGAGTACTACAAGTCTCGTTTAACCATACCGTTATGCTTTCACATGTTGCAATAGCTGAATGCGGAAATTGTTCAACATCTCCATGTCGGTTTCGCTTATTATAGTTAATTTCGCCGCTCGTGCTTGCCTGTTTTAACGCAAGAAAATGATCCACAATATGGCGTATATGAGCCCCAATGCTGCTTGAAAAATGAGGAGCCAATACTTCTTGGTAATCGGCTAGACTGATGTCATCAAGCACACTAATTGCTTGCTCTATTACATCTACATAACTATTTGACATGTTGTCCCTTTCACTTTTTAGTTCTTAACATTGCTTGCTACCACTTTTTGATTTATTCATTTTTTTGACCTTCCTACTACAGACCCTAGACTACTATAAATTATTTCATTTTTATTATATTTATCAGAATATTGACTAAAAAATTACGTTTTAAGTGTTCAAAATCAATTTTTTCTATCGATTTAATACTAAACAAGCATTTCGTTATAGATTCATGCCATAGCCACCAAAAAAATCACTTCTTTGCTTTTTCAGCACTTAATCTTTGCTAATTTATCCCGAATCTCTAAACTACAACTATTTTATAGCGATAACCGCCAAATGATGAAAACATGCTTAACCATACGTATTCATTTGTAAGCATTAGCGGATTGCTGTTACATTTATTTAACGACTTGCAGAGATTTACAAAATGACTGAGATCCCTATTCACGACTATTACCCTCACGCTAGCCAATTAGTTTATGGTTGCATGGGATTAGGTGGCGGTTGGAATGATACTCCCGCACAAGAAAAAGACGTAAAACAAGCACAGAAAATTATTGAAACGTGCCTTGAAAATAAAATAAATACATTTGATTTAGCCGATATTTACACCTTCGGCAAAGCTGAAGAAGTGTTTGGTAAAGTACTAAAATCAACACCTTCTTTACGTAAAAATATGGTGCTTCAAACCAAAGTTGGCATTAAGCTATCCCCAACACATGAAGTAAAACAATATGATTTGTCGCCCGAATGGATAACCTCAGCACTAAATAGTAGTTTGCAGCGCTTGAACTCCGAAAATGTCGATATTTTATTTCTGCACCGTCCCGATCCCTTGATGGATCTTGACGATTCAGCGGTCGCGTTGGAAAAACTGCACAAACAGGGTAAGTTTTCCCACTTGGCGGTTTCGAATATGCACGCAGGTCAAATCGCCTGGCTGCAGTCAGCAATCTCGTTTCCTATTATTGCGAATCAATTACAAATGAGCTTGCAGCACGCCGACTTTGTTGAAGAAAGTATAACGACCAACATGAAAGAAGGTTGCAACAGCGGATTTCCGCGCGGAACAATGGAATTTTGTGAGCAACAAAATATACAGTTGCAAGCATGGTCGCCACTTGCAAAAGGTATTTTCACAGGAAATCCGAGTGACAAGCCAACACTAACTGAACTGGCAACAACAAAATTATTGGCTCAGCTTGGCAATCGTTATTCAAGTAATCCAAACGCAATATTACTGGCTTGGTTATTGAAACATCCGGTCAATATTCAACCCGTGATTGGTACCACTAATGTAAAGAGAATTGTGGAGTGCGAGCAAGCGAGCAAAGTGAATTTATCCAGAGAAGATTGGTATTTGTTACTCGAAACTGCACGCGGGCAAGAAGTTCCTTAAACACGCAGTGGGTTTACAGAAAAAGTAAATCAGTCACACTTTATATAATTGGAAATAACGATACGGAAGAAACATTGATATGGGAATACGCAGTTCGGCTAGTCATCAAATAGTAAGAATACTGATGTTGAGTTCATTACTCCTTTCGTTAGGTGCTTGCTCGCAGCAAGCGTCGACGTCTGCAAAAAGCGTTGATCCTATCGTTATTAATGAGAATGCTGACTACTTAACTAGAGATGTAAAAGACGATATCTTTTACTTTTTAATGCCCGACCGTTTTCATAATGCAAATCCGAATAATGATAATGGCGACCCTAACCGTCCTATTTCTTTTGGTGGACTAGATAAAACCTCCAAATGGGCATTTCACGGCGGCGATATTCTAGGTGTTGAAACTAAATTGGACTATATCCAAAACATGGGTGTAACCGCTATTTGGATGACGCCTCTATTACGCAACCGTGCAATTCAAAGCGACGGCTTCGGACACCATGGATACTGGGTTATCGACTTTACAGAAATTGATCCTCATTTTGGTACAAATGAAGATTTACGTAGTTTAATTGATGCCGCTCATGCACGTGGTATTAAAGTATTTTTTGACATTATCACTAACCATACAGCCGATGTTATCAGATATAAAGAATGCCACAATCCAGATGGTACTTTTATTAAAACTCAGCCTGGCTGTGAATATAAAAGCACTGAACAAGTCGCAAATGGCGATACCTATACACCTTTTCTGCTTGATTCACAAAAAGCGGTTAAATTTCCAGCGTGGCTAAACGATCCAAGTTATTACAACAATCAAGGAGACAGTTTTTGGCAAGGAGAAAGTGCCATTAATGGTGACTTTGCTGGACTTGATGACTTAAAAACCTCTGACCCTAAAGTTGTTGCTGGTATGACTCAAATCTTCAAAAATATTATTGATGAATTTAAACCAGACGGATTCAGAATTGACACTGTAAAACATGTTGATTTAGGCTTTTGGCAGAGCTTTGGGCCTGCAATTATTGCTCACGCTAAAACGGTGGGTATCCCTAACTTTCACATATTCGGAGAAGTTTATGATGGCAATCCAGCGGTACTCAGCAAATTCACGACCGCAGGTAAACTGCCTTCAGTCCTTGATTTTGGCTTTCACTTTAATGTGAAAGACAGCCTGTTTGAGAATAAAGACGTAAACCGATTAGGTCAGTTATTCGACAACGATGACTACTACCGAGATGCCGATTCAGCACCCGATTTACTCATGAATTTTTTAAGCAACCACGATGCTGGCCGTGTGGGTTGGTTTATAAACCAAGGTTTTAAAAATATTTCAGAAGCTGAAAAACTACAGCGAAGTGTGCTCGGTCATGCATTTATGTATATGTCGCGCGGTATTCCTGTAGTCTATTACGGTGACGAGCAAGGTTTTACTGGCGATGGCGGTGATGTAGATGCGCGCGAAGACATGGACCCTTCATTAGTAGATGTTTATAATGACAACGCACTTATTGGTACACGCCAAACTACAGCGGACGATAACTTTAATCAAAAGCACCCCATTTACCAGTCACTGCAAAAATTTGCGAAATTACGAGCAGACCACCAAGCATTACGAACCGGCGTTCACCAGAACAGACTAATTGATAACGTTAATAGAATTATTGCATTTTCACGTATCGACACTAATGAAAAAATTGAATATTTGGCTATTTTTAACATAGGCATGCAAACACGAAAGGTATCAATAAAAGTAGATTCACTAAGTTACTCTAGCGTTTTTGGTAACAATGCAAAAGTACAACAGGGCCAATTAACGACTACCTTAGAGCCCCTGAGTTTTGTATTACTAAAAGCTGAGCAAATACATAAAGGTAGTGAAATTTTTGATATTGTTATGCCTCGTACATATATAGACAACGATCGTTTATTCGTTCCTGTAAATTTAATATTTGGCGAACAAAAAGCACTGCCATTCTCCGAAGTTGATTTTTACTTAATCGATAAGGAAGACCGTGAGACATTTATTGCAACGGATAATACGCAGCCATATAGAGCGGTTGTAATGCCTGAAGCCACACAATCCATGAAAGAACTCAAAGTGGTTGTGCGTGATGGGGTTGGCAATGAAATGAGCAAACGCTTCGCATTCTAATTCTGTTAACACGTCAGATTCAAAACGCGATTGTGACGATATGAATTTATATATTGCAAAGCTGGATACACATTAATTAAATCTGCGAATAGAGGAATGTTTGTAAACAATGCGAGTTTAAAAATGATATGAATATACACACTAAACGTACCGAATGGTGCCGGAGCGTTATAATTGCTAACGGTCATTGTGCAGTGAGGTAAGGACATTAAGAACATGCTGGGAGAGAATGCCTTTTTTGATGTTCAAAAACTCGTCTAAACAGGTGACAGGCAAACTCGGTTTCATTTAATAACATAGTAATTTGTGCATATTCTTCATTCAAAAAAAAACCCAAAGCAACTACTTTGGGTTTTTATCCAAATACATTCTACATTAAGACTTACTCAACCCTTGCTCTGAGTACTATTATAGAACTCTCGACGCAAGTCTGGGTTGCTGCTAAATGCCCCTCCTAACGAACTCGTTTTGGTATAAGACTGGCTATCTCTAATACCTCTAGCTTTAACACAGTAATGCGTTGCATTAATACTAACCGCAACATCATCTGTTCCGGTCAAAGCTTGGATGGCCACCATTACTTGCTGGGTAAGTCTTTCTTGCACCTGCGGGCGTTGCGCAAAAAAACCGACTAAACGATTTATCTTCGACAACCCGAGTACTGTGTCCTTCGGTATATAAGACACTGTAGCGGTACCATCAATTGTAACAAAATGATGTTCGCAAGTGCTGGTCAGACTGATGTCGGTCACCTGCACAGGTTGGTCAATGCTCATTTTGTTTTCAATTTGAGTTATTTTCGGAAATGCATGGTAATCCAGGCCAGAAAAGATTTCGTTCACGTACATTTTGGCGATGCGATTTGGCGTGTCTTGCAAGCTATCATCATTTAGATCTAGCCCAAGAGTTTCCATTACAACTCGCATTGCTCCTTGAATTCTTATTCTTTTCTCTTCGTTACTTAACCCGTTTTCGGCCATCGGCGTTTCAAGACCCTTGGCTTCCAATGCTCGTCGGACAATAGTCGCTTCAGCTGAAATTGAAGGTACAGCCGCTCCGCGAATTTTTATAGCTTCATTTGCTAACATTTGGTCTTCCGTTTAATTATGTATAAAGTAGTACGTAACACATTGTCAGAAAGGTTTACTTTTTCACCTTTGTTCCTTAAATTTTTCAAAAAAAGTTAATTTTGTTCGAATTTAAGAAAAGCAACGTATATCCTCTAAGCTTCGATTCACTGACCTATCAATAACGCATACCAAAAGGACTCGGTTTTTTCATGACTTCACCCATACTCATTACAGGTGGCACCCAACGCCTAGGCTTGGCAATAGCAAAAGATTTATTAGCTCAGCACTATAAAGTGATTGTAACATATAGAACAAAAAAGCCCTCAGTAGATGAATTAACAGCATTAGGTGCAATATTAATACAAGCTGACTTTTCAACTCAAGATGGTTTATCAAAGCTTATCTCAGATATAAAAAGTCACACCAAGTCATTACGTGCGCTTATCCACAACGCATCAGATTGGGATCAAGAAGCCGACACTGAAGATTACAACACACTATTTCAAAAAATGATGCAAGTGCACGCAAATGCGCCTTATCAATTAAATTTAGCATTTCAAGATATGCTGTCAGCGAATGATATTGTGAGCGATATTATTCACATGACCGACTATGTGCAAGTCAAGGGCAGTAAAAAACATATTGCATATGCGGCCAGCAAAGCCGCTCTGCATAATCTTACGTTGTCTTTTAGTGCACTGCTAGCGCCAAAGGTAAAAGTAAACAGCATCGCGCCTGCGTTGCTCATGTTTAATGACGATGACTCAGCCGCTTATCGTGAAAAAGCACTTAAAAAATCCTTACTTGAAATTTGCCCAGGCGCGCAAGAAGCAGTAAAGGCTGTTAATTATTTGCTTAGCAGCGATTATACAACCGGTCAGACATTGCATTTAGATGGTGGTCGACATTTAAAATAAGCGAATTATTCAATCATCTTTGGTAATGATCTATATTTTGTTGGACAGCCACGTCGAACTTTCTTAATAGCAACATAGCAATGGGCACAATAATCGCTATACTCAGAACATTCATTTTACGTGCTCGTTTTGGTTAGGAACTAAGCCAAATATGTCTTTTACAAATTCAATGCCAGATTTGACTCTTCTCCCTGAGTGGGCTGAGCAAGAAGCAGTTATTCTTGCATGGCCCAACACAGATACCGATTGGCAGCCGTGGCTTGACGATGTTCAAGATACTTACCTTGATTTAATTAATGCTATTAATAATGCTAATGCGATTGTTATTCTGCTTTGTCGTGAACAAGAGTTAGGTTTAATCAAAAGCCTTATCCCGTACAGGGCAAAAGTGCTCTGTGTAACCTGTGATTACAATGACACATGGGCTCGTGATTACGCATTTTTAACTTGCGAGTCAACTAATGGTAATGTACCGCTCAGTTTTCGGTTTAATGGCTGGGGTCAGAAATTTGATGCCACTGAAGACGACTCAATAAATCGACTCGTTTTAGCTCAGCTTTGTCAGCAACCTATGCAATACTGCGATATTGTGTTGGAAGGAGGTGCGCTTGAAATTGACCAAAACCAACATCTCATATCAACCCGTTCATGCTTATTTAACGAGTTGCGAAACGGCGCTCTAACTGAAAAAGAATATATTGATGTATTTACTGATAAACTGGGGGCGTCTAACATCAGCATACTAGAGCATGGTCATTTAGAGGGCGATGATACCGACGGACATATTGATACGCTGGTGCGCTTCACTCCGTTGCACGGTTTAGTTATTCAAGGCGCTTACAATCGACCAAATGATAGTCATTTTGAAGGGCTATTTAAGCTTCGAATGGAATGCCAGAGAGCATTTCCAACACATGCCATTTACGAACTTCCTTTGCCTGAAATGCATAACCAGGGTGGTGAGCGATTACCCGCATCTTATGCGAATTTTCTGATTTGTAATAAATCGGTATTGTTTCCCATTTATAAACAAGAAGAGGATGCAGAGGCGTTAAGAATCATTCAAAATGCATTTCCAAATCACAAAATTATAGCCCTTAATTGCACACCACTTGTTCAGCAATTTGGCAGTTTACATTGCATTACAATGCAGGTACCTTGCGGTACAATAAGACCAGAGATCATTGCAAAAGGACAACGTGGAGTGTGCGAACTATGAGTATTCAGTCGTCAGATAATCTGACTAAAAATTGGATTCAAAAGCAATGAAATTAAGCTTAAAAATAGGTATAGTTCAGCAGTCTGTTGGATCTAACAACAAGCTTGAAAACTGGACTAAGAGTGCACAAAGAGTCAAGCAGTTAGCTGCTGATGGTTGCGAATGTATTTTATTGCAGGAGTTACACAGTACTCTGTACTTTTGCCAACAAGAAGACGTGGACGCTTTTGATTTAGCGGAGCCAATACCAGGCGACGCAACGGCGTATTTTGGTCAACTAGCAGCCGCATTAAACATCGTTTTAATCACTTCACTATTCGAAAAACGCGGATCCGGTTTGTATCACAATACTGCCGTTGTTTTTGATCGCAGTGCAGCAATAGCTGGCAAATATCGTAAAATGCATATTCCAGACGATCCTGGATTTTACGAGAAATTTTATTTCACACCAGGTGATATGGGTTTCGAACCGATCCAAACCAGTGTCGGAAAACTCGGGGTTTTGGTTTGTTGGGATCAGTGGTATCCAGAGGCAGCTAGATTAATGGCGATGGCTGGCGCAGATATTTTATTTTATCCAACAGCAATTGGCTGGGATAAAACCGATACGCTTGACGAACAACTCCGCCAACAAGATGCATGGCAGACCATTCAACGAGCCCATGCCATAGCAAATTCGGTGCCGGTTGTTGTTGCTAACCGTGTTGGTTTTGAACCTTCACCCGTTGCTGGCGATCCGGGTATTCAATTTTGGGGACACAGTTTTATTGCCGGTCCACAGGGTGAAATATTAGCTCAAGCAAGCAACGCTGATGAGCAAGTGCTGGCAGTTGAACTCGACCTGCAGCGCACCGAACACGTGAAACGGATTTGGCCATATTTCAGAGACAGAAGAATAGATGCATATGCGGATTTAACGAAACGCTGGCGTGACTGAAAATAATTAGGCTTCTGTGCGGTGCTACTCGATGTTAAATATTTTTTGCCCATATAGAAAGTATTTTAATGATGTTTTACCTACCGTATTTTTAATGACTTCATGGTCAATAGAAAGCCCTCCAGTATACTGCCCAAAAGCGGGCATAAGTAATACTTCATTGCCAACAACAAAGCATTTACCCGACATCATGTGTCCGACTTTTTTGGTGCGCATTTTTGGATGGAAATGTCCTACGATTTGAGCTTCAATTGACTCGTAATCTTGAGCTTTTTTAATTTTTTCTTCAGGCTCATGCACTAACAAAAGGTTATTTACTGTCAGGTTTACGCTTGATAGACCGGCTATTTCTTTCGGTATTTCAGGGTCATGATTACCTAGTACCCATTGCCAATTTAGTACCGAGTTGACCATGCTGTTAAGCACCTCAATATTGCGTAAATCCATTCGACTAATTGCATTGCCATCATGAAAGCTATCGCCTAAACAGATGACGCATGAGGGTTGGTAAAGGGCCAATATGTTTTGCATGTTGTTAAGCGTTTTTTGAGTGTCAAGCCTTGGTATGGGGTTTGCAAATTGTGACAAAAAGCTGCCTTTTTCAAAATGCAGATCAGAAAAAACCAACAAGTCATAGGTAGGCCAGAACAAGGTGCCCGACGCATCTAAGATAATTCGATTACGCGCAAAATTAATGATATAAGCTTGCTGGCTTGTTAATCTTGAAATTAACCCATTTTCTAGTATCAAACTACTTTTCCTACATTGCTAAGACTAAGCAGATCTTTTACTTCTTGCAGCATATTTTCAGCCTCTTGATATAAACTTGCTTGTTCTAGCAAAGATTCAGCACCTTGCCCTTTTATTTGCTCGGACTTACCATTGAGGACAATAGGAATAGCCATCGGTGAGGCTTTGGGTAATACGTTGAAATCAAACTGCTGGTCGAATCGTACTAACATATCTGCTAAACGCGGTAAGTCGAGTAATTCACGTTCCGCGTCTTCTCTGGTAACCCGCAATAGTATGTGGTTAGGATCATGTTCACGCAATGTGTCATATATCAAATCTGTTGAAAATGTGACTTGCTTCATGGTTTTCTTGGTGCTGTGATATTGTTGTTCTATTAGCCCACTGACAATAGCAACTCTGCGAAACGAACGCTTGAGCATTGGTGCTGCCAGCATCCAATCTTCCAATTCAGCGCCTAAAATATCAGGATTAAATAAGCTTGTCAGATGTTCTCTAATGACGGCCTCTATAGAAGAAATTGAAAGCCCATAGTCGGTAATACTAAAACTAAGTGGTTTGAGCCCCATTTTTTCCATACGCCTTGTTATTAACATACCTAAGGTTTGATTTGCTTTACGCCCTTCAAATGTATAAAACAATGTGCACTGTGTCTGGCGGTAAGGAAATTGCTCAATGAGTACTTTATTAGCTTGCGGGATCATCGAAAAAGCACTTTGTAACTCAAGCCAATCGACAACTTGCTTAGGCATTTTATGCCACTCTTCGGGACGATTCAGTAAGTTACGAACGCCATCAGCTAGAAAGGTACTCAATGGCATTTGCCCACCTGAATAGCTAGGAATTTTCGGCTCTTTAGCCTTTCCAGGCTTAGCCTCAACGACCATGTCTCGAATACCTTCAAAACGCAGTACTTCGCCGGCGAAGTAAAAAGTATCTCCGGGTACTAGCGTTTGTGCAAAATACTCCTCTACTTCGCCGATAATTTTACCTTGATGAGAGCGCCGTAAACGCTTCACTTTTAACCTACCCGCTTCAACAATTGTCCCTATGTTTTGACGATGGCGCATAATTACGCGTTTTGAAGCGGGTTCAAACAAACCATCTTCACATTGTTTTAGTCGGTTATAGCGCTCATAAGCCTGCAGTGCATAACCACCGTTTTCAGTAAATTGCCAGAGTTGGCTAAAAGTGAGCCTATCAAGACCACCATACGGACTCGCATTGACGACCTGTTGGTAAATCGTCTCTTCATCTGCAGTCTCACTGCACAAACAGTTTAGAATGAATTGTGGTAACACATCAAGTGCGCCGGACAATGGCGCATCGCCGTCCAATTCATTGCGTTTAATCGCATTTATAGCGGACTGGCATTCCAAGGTTTCAAATCGATTTGCAGGCACTAATAGTGCTTGAGAAGGCTCATCCATCGTATGATTTGAACGCCCAATGCGTTGTAGCAACCGACTGACCCCTTTAGGTGCGCCCACCTGTATTACTAAATCGACATTACCCCAATCAATACCTAACTCCAACGCAGAGGTTGCAACAATTGCTCTTAGCTTTCCTGATGCCATCATCGCTGCTGTTTTTATTCGTTGCTCTTTACTTAACGATCCGTGATAAATCGCTATGGGCAACAACTGACTGTTTTCATTCCACAGATGTTGAAAAATTAATTCTGCTTGAGCTCTCGTATTTACAAAAACTAAGGTAGTTTGCGCTTGAGCAATTTGTAAATAGATTTCTTTGACTGCATATGTACCCATATTGCCAGCAAAAGGCATACGCTCTTTTGATGTTAAAATTTTAATCTTTGGTTTAACCGGACTGTTTAGCTGTAAAATATCGGTAGGTTCACCATTAACGCCCAACCAAGCTGCCAATGACGCTGGTTCTGCCACAGTTGCCGATAAGCCAAAACGTATCATTTTTGGGCTTAAATATTGCAGACGGGCCAACGCCAAAGCAGTAAAATCGCCGCGTTTGGTGAAGGCGAAACTATGTGCCTCATCTATAATAACATTTTTGACATTCCCAAATATCTGGGCTGCATCAGCATACGACAACATCAGCATAAGTGATTCGGGCGTTATCAATAAAATATTCGGTGGCTTTTTACGCTGTTGTAGCCGCTGATAAGAGGTAGTGTCACCCGTTCGAGCCCCCAAACTAATGCCAATACCCATTTCATCAATAGGCTGTTGCAAATTTCGATGGATATCATGCGTCAGGGCCTTCAATGGCGAAATGTAAAGTGTGTGAAGGCCTGTTTGCTTTTGCTGTGAAAGGTCGATTAGTGAGGGTAAAAAGCCCGACAGTGTTTTCCCTGCGCCGGTTGGCGCAATAAGTAAGGTTGATCTATTGTTGCGAAAAGCAGCAATCATCTTTTTTTGATATGGCCGCAATGTCCAGCCACGCTCTGCAAACCAGAGCACAAATTTATCAGGAATAGATTTCATTAAATAAATGTCAACTCTTATTGATGCAAAAGGCTTAGTAATTATTAACTCAAGCTGCAGACAAATTTGCCACTACTTTGAGCAAAAGTTGAAAATAAACGCACTAAAGAGTGATTTTATTCGTATCAAATTTAAGGTCATTTAACGTTTCATAATGAGTTATATGCAGCATCCTCGATATTGGATTAACAGCAACGAAAATGGATTGTACTGCGAGGCACTCGACGCCTATATAGACCCTATAAATCCAGTGCATCGGGCCATCATTACACACGGGCATGCTGATCACGCAAGACCTGGCCACGGTGAAGTGTACGCCACTCCTGAAACCATGGCCATAATGCGTATTCGATACGGCGATAACCATGCTGAAAAACAAATAGAGTTAAATTATAGTGACAACATTTCGCTGCGCAATGGCAGCTTAATGTTTAAACCTGCGGGTCATATTCTTGGCTCAGCACAGGCGGTCATCGATCATAGCGATCACCGCCTGATATTATCCGGCGACTACAAACGTAGCCATGACCCAAGCTGCGCAGCATTTGAAGTAACTCAGTGTGATGTGTTTGTTAGCGAAGCAACGTTTGGCTTGCCTGTATTCAAACACCCTCCTATTAACCAAGAAGTGAATAAGTTGCTAGCATCACTCGCTCTGTTCCCAGAGCGTTGCCATTTGGTCGGGGTGTATGCACTTGGCAAATGCCAAAGGGTCATTTTGGCATTGCGAGAACTGGGTTATCACAAACCTATCTATATGCATGGTGCTCTGTTGAAGCTGTGCGAATTATATAGCAGCTATGGTATTACGCTGGGCGATATTATTCCTGTTACAGAAGTTGAGAACCTCAAGTCATTAGCAGGTGAAATAGTATTAGCACCACCCTCCGCTCTAAATGACAGATGGTCACGTAAATTACCCAGTGTTATGACAGCAATGGCATCTGGGTGGATGCAAATACGCGCTCGGTCAAAGCAGCGTAAAGCCGAGTTACCACTTATCATCTCTGATCACTGTGATTGGCCCGAGTTACTGCAAACACTCAAACAAGTTAACCCGCAGGAAGTATGGGTGACTCATGGGCGTGAAGCTGCGTTAGTGCATCAAGCACAATTGATGGGGTATCAAGCAAAAGCCTTATCCTTAATCGGCCGTTCAGATGGCGATGATGATGAATAAATATGCAGGTCAATATAACAAAGTAGACCGGGGCTAATGGAAGCGTTTGCGAAGCTGGTTGATAAACTCTACTTCACCTCCAGTAACTTGGCAAAGTCGGCTATTTTACGCGATTATTTGCGTACAACGCCGACCCCGGATAAAGGCTGGGCGATCGCCGCAATTGCAGGTACTTTAAATTTTGATTTATTCAAGCGAAAACTAATAAAAGATTTAGTAAGCGCGCGAGTTGACCCGGTATTGTTTGATTTGTCTTATGATTATGTGGGTGAAATGAGTGAAACCGTCGCACATTTATGGCCCACTCCAAGCAGTAAAGAAGACAAGAAAACCAGCAAGCAATTACCTAGTTTAGACGAGCTTGTGAACTCGTTCAAACACAGTAACAAACAACAGGTTGAGGAGATTCTAGTTGAATTATTAGATCGCATGACTGCGGACCAACGTTGGGCATTAATTAAATTAGGCACCAGAGGCTTACGTATAGGTTTATCTGCTCGATTATTAAAGAAGGTCTTAGCCGAATACGCCAACGAACTATCACAAAATAGCGTTACCACTGAAGATATTGAGCGTGTATGGCACGGTGTAGAACCGCCTTATCTTGACCTCTTTGATTGGTTGGAAGGCAAAGCAGATAAACCCGATGTATCAAAAAAAATCACGTTTCAACCGGTCATGCTTGCGCACCCTATTGGTCCCCATGAGCTGACTCAAATTAACTCACAGTGCTGGCAAGCCGAGTGGAAATATGACGGCATAAGAGTACAGCTGGTCTGCAACGAAAATGGTAAAGCGCTCTTTAGCCGCACAGGCGATGACATTAGCGGTAGCTTTCCTGATCTGCTTGAAAATATTGATGAAAACAACATATCAGGTGTATTTGATGGCGAGCTACTTGCGATGAAAGAAAAACAAATAAATAGCTTTAATCAGTTGCAACAGCGCCTAAATAAAAACAAGCCCAGTAAAAAACTTATGCAGGAGATCCCAGTTGGAATGATGCTCTATGACGCTTTATTTATCGACGGTATTGACCTAAGAGGGCAAGTATTACGCCAGCGTGTCCTTACACTGACAGATTGGTTTAAAAAGCAATCAATTCAACCACCGTTAATAAAGCTGCTAAGGCTTTCTGAGCCTTTGCGGTTTAACAATCTTCGAGAACTTCATGCGCTGCGAGATCAAGCAAACACCTCTAACAACGGCTTTATTGAAGGACTTATGCTCAAAAATAGCAATAGTCTTTATGTGGCCGGCAGGCCCAAGGGACAATGGTACAAATGGAAGCGCGATGCAAAGCTAGTCGATGCCGTTATCATGTACGCACAACGCGGCCATGGCAAACGTTCATCCTTTTATTCGGACTACACCTTTGGATGTTGGCAAGATGATAAGTTACTACCTATCGGCAAAGCATACAGTGGTTTTACCGATGACGAGTTAAAACAAATAGATAAGTGGGTACGAAATAATACCATCGGGCGCTTTGGTCCGGTCAAAGAAGTGAAAAAAGAGTTAGTTTTTGAAGTTGCCTTTGACTCGGTTCACCATTCGAAAAGGCATAAATCGGGAGTTGCATTACGCTTCCCGAGAATTCATAGAATACGCTGGGACAAGCCGGCAAGTGAAGCAGACCTGCTGACAACGTTGATATTGATGGTCGAAGAATAAGCCAAAATCGTCACCAAGAACTCGACATATCTTTACTAATGACGACTTTCCTATGGGCCTTATGTTACAACTTCTAACAATCTAATCAAATTACATACTTGTACAGTTGAGCGATTTCTAATAACTTTAATACAACGTTAACTATTTTACGCTCCAGTATTGGAGCTAATCAGTGAGGACTTATGTCAGGACAAGGATCAGGCGGTAATGTAATTGCTGCAATTTGCTCATTTTTTATTCCCGGTTTAGGACAATTAGTACAAGGTAGAATAATGGTGGCACTGGCTTTCTTTATCGTCGCCACGGTCAGTTACGCTTTATCTGTCACCGTTATTCTGATATTTATGTGGCCTATCGGCGCAATTGCACACATCTGGTCAATCATTAGTGCTGCAAAATACAACGGCACGAGCGGATAAAACAACTCGCGCGCAAAATATGCGCGCATAACTTTTCGGATTAAATCAATCACTTTTATTTAGCGCCGTTTTCAACATTTAAAGTCTGTACTTTTACCATGATTGCAGCATTTTCTATTTATTGCGGCAACTAGTTAGCAATTTATCGCTTTTCTTCAAGCCCCTGATAAAAAGACGCTGGTAATTTGGATGCAAACGCGACCATCAGAAACATGAGATGAATATATAAAGATTGCATAAATATCCTGTACGAGAGTAAATCTAGTCCTGATATCCAAAGCGTTAAACAAAGATAATACAACGCGACAATCCAAATGGTAACATTCACTGAAATTGCATTTTGTTGGCCAACAAATCGTTGATTAGGGTCCTTAATCATCGCCAGCCTTTTATTATTCATAGTGAAATAAATCGTGATAATGAATATGCTATCTAAAAAAGCTAAGCCCAATAAATTTAAATATCCTCCAAAGCCATCAAATGGATGATTTACAAAATAGAAAACGCTACCAATAAATAAAAACTGTCCGCTGAATATGAATAAAATCATTGGCTTTGAAATAAAATCACGCACCCCCCTAACCTTCAGAGTCGCAACCCGTTTACCGTCACTATAGTCGGCCAATAACGAAAAAAAACGTTTTTGGATTGCCGCCATTACCAACACCGGAATAATAGCAATGAAGAATAAGCAGCTTAAACCAGCCTGGTTATCCCAACTAAACAATTCAGCTTGATTAACAGCAGCATGAGATACTATCGCAAATGACAATAAGAATAAGCCTGCAGCTACAATTTTAAAAATTCTTATGTTGGACAATAAGTAATCCTCAATTGCATTTTTTGCATTCGGGTACTGAGTCATACCATATCTTCTAGCAAAATCGATAAAGTTATTACGAATGATCATTGGTACAACAACTAAAGTGATAATGGCTTGGCTAAAAAAAAGCCAGTAGGTTGTGTTACTTATCCAGTCGAACATAATTCGCCCTCACTTTTTGGTATTTGTCATTGCTTGCGTAAATGCAATGCGTATTTCAGAATCTGTTGCTCCGGCTTCACGGTAACGATTCACCGCCAGGCAAACTTGTGAATCTAGCCATCCATTTAGATTAAATTGCACATTATCCAATGCATTAGGGTGTACATAAGTTCCCCTGTAGCCTTTGGTTTCTATTACTTTGTCACGCTCGAGAAGTCTATAAGCTTTGGCCACCGTTTTTGAATTTATGTCTAGGTCGTTTGCAAGTTGTCTGATAGAAGGTAAAGCATCACCTGCATAAAGCTGCTTTGTTTCTATCGCTTTTTTGATTTGAATAATCAATTGATTAAACAATGGTTCTGGCGAGTCCAGCTCAATCGTAATCATAAAATGCGCCTATTTGGGAGTGACTACTCAATTAACTAGCCTTAGAAATCGATATTTATGTTGATGGAGCATGTCGTATCGACTCCGTTAATATTGCTTGTTTCTATTTTTATTTTTATTTCTATTTTAAAAAACGTTTATCGCGTTGAGTTTTTATAATCATATTCAGAGCTATTAATTACATGTACCCACACAACAAGTGGTACATATATTAATAGGTAATATTACTGTTAGCAAGCGTTATTTGAAGAGCTACCTAAAAAGACCCGTAAGGAATTTACAGGAATTGAAAACTCCGCATTAACAGAAGATTGAGTAAGCAGTAGCCCGTAAACAAATTCTCTCTTGCAAGCAAAGTTACAACGGTTACACTAAGTGACGTTCAAAATAATAAAAATAATTATGAAAAAAATCTTAGTAGTTCTCCTGAGTTTGTCACTTTCCGCCTGTGTCGTATCTGTCAGTGAAAACGGCAGTTATGTGCCGCAACCACAAAGTAAAACGCAATCTTTTAACACTCAACAAGGCTTTTCTGAGCAACGTTTACTGCGCATCAATGACAAGATGCAAGAGTATATCGATACAGGCAAACTTGCAGGTATCACAACCTTAGTGTCACGCAATGATCAAATCGTTCACTTCGCTGCGCAGGGCATGCAGGACAGAGCGGCCGGCGAAGCCATGCAACGTGATACCATTTTCCGGATCTACTCCATGAGCAAACCGATTACGGCTGTTGCCGCATTGACCCTCTGGGAGCAAGGGAAGTTTCATATGAATGACCCTATTGCGATGTACTTGCCTGAGCTTGCTAATTTAAAAGTGTATGTTAGTGGTAGTGGCGAAAGCATGGTGTTAGAAGACGCCAAATCACCAATTCGAATTATTGACTTATTTACTCATACTGCGGGTTTTAGCTACGGCTTTACCGGAAGTGAAGTTGATAAACTCTACCGCGCTTCACCAATGATACAAGGCAAGGCAACACCCGAAAATGTGTTAACGGAGCTAGCTAGACTGCCGCTTAATCATCAACCTGGTACACAGTGGAATTATGGCGTAAATACTGATGTGATTGGCTTTTTAGTTGAAAAACTCAGTGGCATGAAGCTGGGTGAATATGTAAAGCAAGAAATCCTCACTCCTTTAAATATGCAAGACACTGATTTTTATGTGCCTGCTGAGAAAGTGCATCGTTTATCCCAGATATACAACAATAATAAACAAGGCGAAACTGTGGTAATGGAAAACGAACCCTTAGGTGACTATCTTAGTGATCCAGCGATCCACAATGGCGGTGGTGGAATGGTCTCAACAATCGACGATTACCTGACATTTGCTCGCATGTTATTAAATAATGGTGAAGTCAATGGTGTACGAATTTTAGGGCGTAAAACAGTTGAATATATGCGTTCAAATCATCTTCCTGCTAATTTATTGCCCTACAGCGCTTGGGCTAACGGAGAAGGTTATGGACTAGCAATGTCAGTTACCGTGGATACCGGCGCTCTGAAATTTATGGGTTCTGAAGGTAACTTTGGTTGGTCAGGTGCAGCATCAACCTACTTTAGAATTGACCCAGTTGAGAACATCATCATTATAGGTATGGCGCAGTTTATTCCAAACGGCACACATCGTTATGCCGACGACTTGCGAAATTTAACCTATCAAGCGTTAGTTGACGAAAAATAATTTGAGCAACCAACGCCTAATTGCTCGAGCATACTTCATCTCATCACAGCCGGTTTAAGGTATTGTTAGAACCCGGCAAGTACAATCTTCCCTTGTGCTTGCCCTGCTTCTAAAAGCTGCTATTCAATATCGTGATGATAATTAATCACATGATAAGCACCTAATGATTTAACCCAAACCTATGTGATATTTCACATGATTAATGATGGTGACGTGGTTGGAAAGTAGGTCGTTGCGAGGCACTAGCGAAGGGTTATAATGAAATCATGTGAACCTTGCAACAACAAACTATGCTTTGGCACTGGGCCTTGCAGAAACACGTTTGTACCATTCTTGCAGTGCACTATGTTCGTCTTTCATGCGAACATCTACCACACGACCAAAATCAATTGAACACATTGTCGTGATATCAGCTATCGAAAATGTATCGCCAGCAACAAATTGGCTTTTTTCAAGCTGTCGATTTAACACGTTTAAAAACTTTGACGCATTAATACCAGCTTCAATACCATACTCTTTAATTGGATTCATTCGGTCTTTAAAGTAACCGGTTGTATGTTGAAAGCACATACCAATTTGCATAAATAAATAGAACTCCACTTGTCTCGACCACATTGCTATCTGTGCTTTCTGCAGAGGCGTTTCACCAAACAAGTAGGGCTCGGGTTGGAGTGCTTCAAAATATTGGCAAATGGCGTCACTTTCACTGATACAAGTCCCATCATCCAGCTCCAATATAGGGATTTTACCTATCGGGTTTTTAGCGCGCATTTCTATAGACAGGTTCTCACCTTTTTGTAGGTCAACTTGAACATACTCCATAGGAATATTCTTTTCTGCTAAAAAAATCCTAACTCTTCTTGGAGTGGGTGCCGTTTTAGTGTCGTAAATTTTCATCAATCAATATTCCTTTCGGGTTCAGGTCCAATGTAACGCATTTATTACATCTGACTATACTGTATTAGACCATGACGATATAGGGCAACCGACCGCATCAGCTATTTTTATTTTTTATAACATTGAATATAGTTAACCGACAAACTTTTAGTCAATCGCCAACGTCGACTTATCGGATTGTAAGCCATGCCCGATTCGGATATTTGAGTTAGCCCTGCCGAACTAGCCATATGATTCAGTTCGCGTGGTTTAACAAACTTGGTCCAACTATGAGTACCTACAGGTAAATATCGCATGACATATTCAGCCCCTAGGATCGCGATAACATATGATTTGAGGGTTCTATTGAGCGTTGCAAGAATAACAAATCCGGCATCCTTAGTTAAATCACCACACTGTTTAATTAACGCGGATTGATCTGGCACGTGTTCAACAACTTCAGCGTTAATCACAACATCAAATTTCTCATCTTGTTTGCTAAGGTCTGATGACAACATGTGTCGATAGTCGATAGTTAAGCCTGATTTAAGCGCATGTCGCTTGGCAACCGCAATACTCATGGCGCTTGCATCAATACCGACAACCGTTGCTCCTCTGGCTGCTAGGGGCTCGCAAACCAGTCCACCGCCACTGCCAACATCGAGGATAGTAAGCCCTTTTAAGCAGTCACATTGACTAGGATCTTTACCGAAACGTTGGCAAATTTGTGGAATGAAATAGCTAAGACGAGCCTGATTAAAAATCAATGCCGTCTTATATTTTCCATTTGGATCCCACCAAGATTCAGCAAGATTATCAAATCGCTGTATCTCTGCTGCAGAAACATTGCTAGAATTTTCATTGGTTTTTGAAATATGACTGAGTTTACTCTTGTCTAACATCGTAATAACTAACCTTATCTCGAAATAAGTGAGTATTACATCTTAATACGCAATATAAAGTTTAAGGATTATAAATGGCGAATCAAAAAAACGTACTGGGGACAACATTAAAATTATGTTGTGGAAACTCGGGATATACTCGAGAAGGTTTTTGCTACGTGCCTGAGGGTGATGCCGGTAATCACAGTGTTTGTGCAATAGTCACTGAAGCTTTTCTGAATTACTCATTAACTCGTGGCAATGACCTGATCACGCCAAATCCAATGTATCAATTTGAAGGACTCAAACCAGGGGATAAATGGTGTCTGTGTGCAATAAGATGGCGCGAAGCCTTATATATGGAAGTTGCACCTAAGATTGACCTTGAAGCAACAAATGAAGCTGCGCTGAGCATCATTGGGCTAGAAACGTTAACAGAATATAGCCATAAAAACTAACAGGCTTCGTTTTTTAAATATAAAGAAAAAAACCCGCAATTTTCATTGCGGGTTTTTTATTGCTTTAGTTTGCGTTAGAACTTATAGCGTCTTCTTGCTAATCCACCGAGGGTAAGCAGGGCCACTAATAGGAAGCCTAAGCTACCACCATCAGATTTCTTATCACCTAAAATGATAACCGCGGTGCTTGCGCGAATAATTTCAGCGCCGCCAGTAGTTTGCGTTAACACTACGGAGAAACCTAGGTCTTCATTTATATCAGTATTCACTGTGTTGATTGTAATTGTTTTAGCAGATGTATCACCATCTTCCCAAGTCAATGTACCTTCAAGCGCAATAAAGTGCTCACCTTGCCTCGCTGTTCCGTTACCTAGTTCATAATCTACGCTTATTGCGAAGTCTGAACCATCAACTCGGTTAACCGACACTAGTGCAGGCTGACCATTGATCGCTTTGGTTTCGACTGATGCTAATGATACGTCACCAGAAACTGGTGCTGTAACACTCAATGCGACTGCAGTACTTGAATCGGCGTAAGGTGTGTTACCAGACGTGACCATTTGAGCAGAGTAGCTACCTGTATCAACATTAATAGTATCAAACTCTAACTCAATGTCAGTGGAAGCACCTGCCGCTAATGTCCCAGCAGCCATAGATGTTTGAGTAACCCAAGGAAGGTTCTTCCATTCACAGAAGTTAGTCTCGCCGCTTTCAAAAGCGATTAAACCAGCTAGTGAACGTGAAGGCGTCCAAAGGGTACCGTCACATTGCGCTGCTAAACCTGATTGCTCACCACCCTCTAAAGGATCAACAGGTAGTGCATCACTAGCTAACAAATTAAAGCCCGTTAGTGCATCAAACTCGGAAGAGTTAGCATCTAAGATAGTCACATCAAATGCAGTCGATGTATTTTGTATTACATACAATTTACCAGAAACTGGATTAAGCGCTAAACCAGATACAGCAAGACCAACATTCACAGAACGCAATATCGTACCATCAACCGTAAACTGGTGAATGATACTGTCATTCCAAGAACCTGCGTAGAACGTATTGGTGATCGGATCGTAAGCTAGACCGCGCTGATTTGTACCAAATGCAGGGCAAATTTGCTTACCGGTTAATTCTAGCGCAACAGGATCAATTTCATGAATACAATCGTTGTTGCCTACTTCGACTTGCCACAACATGCCAGTGCGACCGTTGTAGGCCATATCAGCAGCAAAAATACCAGAAATCGCAGTATTATCAATACTATTTCCTGTATAAGCGCCGTTTGGAGCATATTCATAAATTGCATCAACAGCAGCACCACCAGCCAGAAGGTCACCTACGTAAAAGTTACCCGTGTCTTTATTAATGCCTACTCCCCAAGGGAACGCCATTTGTTCTGACACACCAAAACCACCCAGTACGTCAGATGCTGCTTGAGGTAGCTTGAGTGACTTTTGTTCAACAATAAAGCGCGCCTTTTTTGCATCTAAGTCAGTTAGGTTCTTAGGACCAAAGTGACGTGAAGATGAATGGAAAGGACCGGTAACTTGCGCCGTAGAATTAGCATCAGGAGCTTGCGTAAAGAGGACTATATAGTCACCTTCAGCTGTCCCCGTATTCTCCAATGTAATTGACGACGTACCAACACGACCTTGAGTAACGCTTATGGTTGCTAAAGAATCAGCAATGTCAAACTGTGGTGCGTTCAATGCAATTGGTGTTGTAGGAACAACATCGACAGCCGTGATTTGCGCAGTTTCATAGTTGGCGAATGATACAACGATTGTGGTTTCGTCAGCAGGAACAAATATCGAGAAGTATCCACCCGGGAACTCAGGACTATCTGTCGCTATTGTTGAAACTGAATCATCACCAGTCGATATAGTGGCACCATTTAATAGGCTACCGGTGTTTGCATCAGAAACGACACCTTTAATAATAGAACCATTTAGTGCTTCACAAGTGTTACCACCAATTTGAACATTATCAACAATTGCATAATATTCGAAATTTGCAGAATAGTTCCAACGAACTTGAAAACTAGTGGCGCCTGTGATTTGAGCCGCTAAGTCAACGGATAAAGTTTCAGCCGCGTTGGTCGCGCTCATATTAAGGATTGATACCCAAGCACCACCATCGACACTAAGTTCTAGGTTGTATACGTCAGAGCCAGCGAAAGTTCTAAACCAGCTATCAAATGCAAGCATAGTAGATGAAACATCAGCAACTTGAATTACGGGGCTAGTTAAGGTGCTCGCGGTATCGCCATTGCCAGCATCATCGCTGTCAATAAATGCTGCTTCACCAGAACCCAATAGAATACCGCGGGTACTAGCAGAACCAGGACCCCATACGGTGCCTGTGTCACCAGTATCAGCTACGGTCCAATTAGTAGGAGGAACGCCACCAGTAAAGTCTTCAACGAATGAAGGCTCAGAGAAACCATAGCCTTTTGCAATACAGCTTGCCAAAACAACCAAATCGAAGTTTTGTGGCGTACCAGCAGTCGGCGTAAAGTCAACGCTTTGAGCGATGTAACCGGCATCAACAGACATTGCTGTCATTTTGATTAATGTTCCTTCGAACAAATCAATACTGAATGCGCCAGTAACAGGGTTTGTAAATGCAGTTAAACGAGTACCAGGAGCATCAACAACAATTTCTGCAAACAATGGTGAGTTGAGGCCTGAACCATCAGCAACGACACCAGAAACAGTCACCGGCGTTGCCGCAGCTAAACTGAAGTCAACAGTTGTTTCTTCATCTTCAATTACATCTACACCCGTTGTCTCTGCAACATCCCAACCATATTTAAATGCTGAAACAGTAAAGTCTTCTCCGACAGGTAAGGTTGAAGTATAAACACCTTCACTATTTGCTCTTGAAGTTAATGCACCAATAGTGACTTGAGCCCCCGCAATTGGGTTACCCGCTGAATCGCTAATAATACCCGTAATCTTGCCTGAAGGGCCTGCAACACAATCATCAAATTTCACGCTGCCGATGTAGGTACTCCAACCACGAGTTTCTGCATTTTCAGCCTTGTAGTATTGAGTGGTGTACCACATGGTGCAATCGTCAGTTGGATCTATGCTTAAGCTTGAGTAATCGCCCCAGCGGTTTATGCCGCCTTGAGATGCTTCACCTGCTTTAATCTCTATTTCTGGCACTGTTAATATATTTGCTGCGTCAGATTGTGAACGACCACTAAAGCGAATTGACGGAAATAAATCATTGCCAGATACGCTATAACCAACACCGATGTTACCAACAGCATCCATAGCAGCACTGCCCATCCAACGTGAATTACCGTCGTCTAAGTTAAATGTACCGTTATTCACTGGAACAAGAACGCCATTAGTATCCGTCTTTTGAAAACCGTCATCATCGATATCAATTTCGTACCAACGAACGCCAGCAATATCGTTATCCGTTATTGAACCAATAACAGTATGGCTCGCCACGAGTTTATTCTCGGTGCCACCCAAATTGCGATAGGCAAGACGGAACATCATTCGGCCACCAATCGCATCTAAGTTTTGCTCGTTTGGTTGCTCGATACAGTCACGATCAAAACCACAAACTGCACCACTATAAGCGCTAACAGAAAGTGTGTTTGCTAGTGTGAACGAGCTATTGTCTGTGTTGTCCCAATCGACATCGAAATGCCATAGGTTTAATTCACCCGGATTATCCGCAGTAACAAAAAGACCAGGCATACCTGTTGGCGGTAAGAAAATACCGTCAATGTCAGCTGGCATTGGAGTGAATACATTCGGGTTAGATGTTTCTAGATCGAAGATGACTTGTCTAGCAGGTTGACCCGCTAGCATTGCATCACGTTCATAGGCAACAACACCCGAACCCGTAAAGCTATTACCTGTAAACTGGTTCACACCAGCATAATATGCGTCAGTCCATACACCGTAATGCGGATAATCGTTAAATTTGACATTACTGTAAAGAAAGTCATATCGGTAATACGAGCCTGTTGGATCTCCTGTTTGAGAAATCGCAATGCAAGCACGGTTATTGTCAAAGCCACTCGGGAAAGCAAATTGAGTAATCATCCAACGATCGGCCTGTGAATCATAAAGAACGATAGGGTCACCGTTATTATTCGATTCGCAAAGACCACCAAAATCATCCCACAACACATTGATTGCAGTTGGCGCAAGAAGTTCGTTTCCTTCTTTATCCCATATACTAAGCGCCACATTGACCATTTGCACAATATGATTAGGACCAACATCAGCATTGGTATCAGGTGGAGCAACGCCAGAAACGTTACCCATGCCATCAAAACCAGCACCAAGTGTTACGTTTGCAGCTAAATTACGCTGAAATTTACCTCCACTTGTTACTTCATATTGAATAACTGTGTCTGCGGGCACATCTGCTGCTTTTTCTAAATAAGAAGACACTAGCGGATAGTTGAAGTTAGGAACAACGTAACCTGCGTCTTCTCCAGGGACTTTATCACCGGCAGCGCGCATTTTATCTAAACGTGCAGAAGTCAATCTAGGTAAAGGTTGAGCAAGATCACGCAGCGGTTTACTTAATTTAGGTTTTGAAAGAATGGTATGTATATTTGAGTTTTTGTCATTAGCTTGTGCAACACCTGCAATACCAGCTAGAGCAAAAACACCCAACCCACAATAAGTGGTTATTTTTTTTATATATGTAGACACGTTCCCTGCCTTTTATTTTTGCATGTGACATTATGTGCGCTCTTACTTAATAGGTAAGTATTTTATTCGCTTGTCACTATAGTTGAAGAAGTTGTATGGACAGAGATACACCGTCCATGCTTTTCCCTGATGGATTCAAAATGAACCACGTAAGATTAAGTATGCCAAGTTGAAAAGATAAGTAAACCCAAAAAAGTAAATGAATTGTGAATTAATTAATTTTTTGCACGCAGACAGCGATCATCAAGGCATTCCAGATCCGGTTGACTGCTATTATTTTTTAATCGGTTTTTCGATGGGTTTTTTAATCAGTTCTTCAGGGTGAGGATGATTCGGAATTTCACATTCACCAAACTCGTTACGGAATTTATCATCGCAGGTGACTGTTAGTTTGTTGACATTAGAGCCGCTTAATTCTGTTAAGCTTTTAGAGCTGCGATTTAATTGTTCGCATTTGATTTTATCTTCTGTAGTTGCACAGTCCATTGCAGATGCGGCGAGTTCTGGTTGTTTATTCTCTTCACTCATCGGTTTATCCTTGCATGCAAATAAAATAAATGAGGCGATTATTAAAGTAAAAGTTAAACGCAAACGCTTCATGCCAAAATTCCCTTATGCTATAGTTAAATGAATGTTCAGATTACGTTTATATCCTATCGATATTTAAGTAAAAAAACAAAATAGCTACTGATCTAGTATGGTTTATGAATTCACTTTACTCGATAAAACAGGTCAACAAGCTAAATAGTAAAGCGAATAAACAACTTAATAGTTAAATAAATAATAAGAATAATATTCAATTTAACACTTTCTCCTTTTTATAAGTAATAAGAGTATTTGCCCTATGCAGCCGAATAGGTTTTTTCGCGTCAATAAAATCAATTTCTATTTAAGTTTATATGCAATCGCTAACCTTCCTTTTGTCGCAAGCGATGCAGTTGCAGCAGAAGCCTCTGGTAACCCTTCTAAAATCGAAACCATCTCCATCATGAGCCAACGTAACCTGCTGGGTAATGAAGGCTTGGTCAACCAAAGTGTCGTCGGTATAAGCTTTGCCCAACAAAACGATACCGAAGTGAGACTCGCCGATTGGTTAGCAACCTTACCGGGAATTGATACTTCAGGTCAGGGCGGGTTATTCCAAAGTTATAGCGTACGTGGCTTTAGTCGATGGCGATTGCGCACTGAAGTAGATGGCATTCCAATTTTTACCGACCGCCGTGCAGGGAACTCAGTATCATTTGTGCCACAAGCGCTAATGTCAGGCTTAAGCGTCACAAAAGGTCCTAGTTCCACTTTATATGGCTCGGATGCACTGGGTGGAGTAGTGAGTTTGTTTACTAGCGAATTTGGTTCTAATTCGCTTGGGCTGGTTACAGAGAGCGATGGCGGCAACTCAGAAATATCGGCAACTTATGGTATCGATACTAACGAACATCAATTCCAAGGTGGAATGGTACATCGCGCATCCAGCCAACGTGAAGACGCCAATGGCAACAAATTAGACGATGGATTTACTCAAACAACCGGTTTATTGAAATACAAAACCAGTATTAATAATATTGATATAGAGTCTATGTTACTGACCAGCCAAGGAACAGATATTGGTAAAAGTTCAAGGCTGTTTCCAAATCAGCAAGTGACTTCCTATCCAGACGAGTTTCACAATTTAGCAAAAGTCCAAATTAGTCGACGAAATGAATGGCTTTTGAGTGTTTATCATCATAATCAAAACTGGGATACAGATTCGCTGCGAGTTAATTCCAGAGAAAACTTTACCGAGTATCAATCCAATACTATCGGCGCAACGGGCCTATTATCATTTTCCGTTATGCGAGGAACTGGTCGCGCGGGGTTTGATGCGGTCAGTCGACGTGGCGTTGATATCAATGACAAGGAATATGACTTAGCTGGTAATATCCTAGCCGATGTGAAAATTTTAGAAGGCCAACAAAATAACATTGGATTTTTTGTTGATCAGCATTGGCAGTTTGCTGATTATAGTTTATCTGGCGGAATACGCTTTGATCAGATAAAACAAAAGGAAGATACTACTAATACCTCACATACTGCAAAACGCGTCAACTACAGCTTTAATTCTGAATGGTTACTTACTGACAACCTCGTATTGCATGCTGAATTTGGTACAGGCTTTCGTTTCCCGACCCTATCTGAACTATATTTTAATGGCCTAACACCCCGCGGTAACACCGTTGGAAACCCTGATTTAAAATCAGAAAGAAGCCAAGGCGGACAATTTACGCTTGATTATGCTTTTACTGACAATCTGCAGTTTAACTTACAAACCTATTACTACGCTCTTGATGACTATATTGAACGCTTTCGATTAGCTAACCGCGATCGAACATTTAGAAACATTGACAAAGCCACCATCAAGGGTTTTGAAGCCGCTATCAAATGGCAAGTAAATGCTCACCTTACGCAAGAAGTTGCGTATCAACAGCAAAGTGGAAAGGATGATCAGGCTCACATTTTATTAGATATTCTAGGCTCACGTATCGATATCAAAACGCGGTGGCAGCAAGGGAGTTGGACAATCTATAATCTTATTCAACATGGCTTAACCCAAGATGAAGTGGGGGATGGTGAAGGCGAACTCGAAAGCTATACAAAATGGTCATTGACCATTGCCATGCAAATTACAGATAACGTAAACCTAAGTATATATGGTAAAAATTTATTAAACCAGGACACAAGGGCATCTGCTGATGAAGATGCAGCACAATTACAAGGCCGTAATTTTGGCCTGAAGTTGAAATATCAATTTTAGTTTATTAATAAACACTAAATAATGGCGCGGCTAAATTCCAGCGCCATATTTATGTAGTTCATTTAACCGAATCTTGTTGTTGTTCCCACTCAAGTAATTTTTGTTGAGCTCGGGCGTCAAGTTGTTGCTTATTTTGCTCTATCCACCATCGCTCCATTATGCGCACGTTTTTCAGATTGGCTTTGTAGAACAAATCAACTAAATCACCAACGAGCGGCACAAAACCCAAGCCAAAATCGATAATAGTGTTACGTAACATGGTCTTTTGCAGCGGTGCTGGCAAACCTAAGCTGCGACCTAATTGAACAATTCTTAAGGACGCTATAAGCATTGTTGTGTCGCCTATAACTGGGATTAGACCAACTAAAAAATCCAAACCAACAGAGATGCCGATAAATGGAACTTTTACCGCTGTATCTAACAGGTTAGCCAATTGCTGCGCCTTTAATAGCGCATCTGGCGCGCGAAAATGATTGTCTTCAAGACTATTGGCGAGTGTTTGAGGGGAATGCTCTTTCATAACGCCATCTTTCACAGTATTGCCCGTCTGGTTTGCTTTTTAACATCTTCTCGCAACATTACGTATCGGAACCTAGGTTTTTGGCAAGTGTGTTTCGTTGCTCATAATTGTTGGTTTTACTGGAGTCGAGATCCCAACCTTTCAAATTATCTTTTATCACATTGAACAACATCGTTAAATGCGCATCGTCACTGTTCAATGCCTCGATGTATTCGTAACGCTCACCACCGGACTCTTCGAAGTATTCTCGGTTTTCCACACCAATTTCTTCAATTGTTTCCAAGCAATCTGATGAAAAACCGGGGCACACGACTTGAACCGACTTTACACCTTTTTCAGGAAATGATTTTAAAGTTTGGTCAGTATAAGGTTGTAGCCATTCTTCACGTCCAAATCGGGATTGGAACGTCGTCATATATTCAGATTCTTGAAGACCAAGCTCTTGAGCAATAAGACGAGAAGTTTTGTGGCATTCGCAGTGATATGGGTCGCCATTTAGCAAGTAGCGTTTGGGAATACCATGAAAAGAAAAGAGTAACTTGTCCGCTTTCGGATGCGTTTTCCAATGCATTTTAATTTTATCAGCAACACATTTTATGTATTCAGGATTATCATGATAGTGACTTACAAAACGAAAATCTGGCAACCAGCGTCTTTTAACAAAATCTTCTGCCACAGCATCAAACGTTGAACCTGAGGTAGACGCGCAGTACTGAGGATACAGGGGAAGTACTACAATTTTCCTAGCACCTTGATCAAGCAGTTCATCAATCGCGCGACTCACCGACGGCTGTCCATACCGCATCGCATAACCAATCACTACATTATCGCCGTATTCTGCTTTGAGCTTTTGCGCGAGTCCTGAAGCTTGATTTTTTGTATGTACGAGCAATGGCGAACCTTCATCCGTCCACACTGTTTTATAAGCTTCAGCAGACCGTTTTGGACGAATATTTAAAATAATAAGGTTAAGTACACACCACCAAATAATTTTTGGCACTTCAACGACCCTAGGATCAGATAAGAATTGTTTTAAATAGGGCTTAAGCGCTTGTTTAGTAGGCGCTCTAGGTGTACCGAGATTAGAAATTAATACGCCAACTTTATCTGCTTGGTCATGCGTAAAGGATGATTGTGATTTATATTTCATAGCTTCTTTAGTATTTAGTTGCTGGTTCTAATTTGCCGTACTGTCTGTACGGTGCTAAGTCCCTTTTGGACCTAATGCAGGCCCGAGATCACCTGCATTGTCATTGTTTAATCTACGGCGTGTAGTAGGTTGGAGCGCCGGGCCCTACTGGCAAACCAAAGGCAAAAACCCACAAATAGAATAACAAGGTCCAACCTACCATGAATACTAGCGTGTATGGCAACATTGTTGCTATCAGAGTTCCTATTCCAAGGTCTTTCTTATAACGAACACCGATTGCTAAGATGAGGCCAAAATAACTCATCATGGGTGTAATAACGTTCGTTACTGAGTCGCCAATTCGGTAAGCTGCTTGAATCACTTCCGGAGAATACCCAATCAACATCAACATAGGTACAAATATGGGTGCCGTAATCGCCCACTGAGCTGACGCACTGCCAAGTGACAAATTAACTAATCCACACATGAGAATGAATAAAACAAACACTTCAGGTCCATCTAAACCGGTGGCTTGAAGCATTGCAGCCCCTTTTACTGCGAGCACAGTTCCCAAGTTCGTCCATTTAAAGAACGCAACAAATTGAGCTGCGAAAAAAACAAGCACGATATACAAGCCCATGGAACTCATACTTTTTGACATTGCATCAATGACATCACGATCGTTTTTCATCGTACCAACAATTTTTCCATACACAAACCCTGGGATTGCAAAAGTGACGAAGATATAAACAACAATACCTTGCAAGAATGGTGAGCCTTTGACTAGCCCTGTTTCTTGGTTTCGCAAAATACCATCCGCCGGCACGACCGTTAACGCTAAAACTCCTAATAAAATCAGGAAGCTCAAACCAGCCCATTTCATGCCTTTTATTTCAATTGCGGTCGGACTATCGAGTTGCTGTTTGCCTAAATCTATTGATGCATCATCGGGGTTGTACTTCCCAAGCCTCGGTTCTACTATTTTTTCAGTAACAAAGGCGCCCATCGCTGCAACAGCAAAGGTACTAACAATCATGAAGTACCAATTCACCTCAGCACTAACTGTGTATTCAGGGTCAATAATACGAGCTGAGCTTTGAGTAAATCCAGCAAGCAAGGGGTCTACAGTTCCAATTAGAATATTTGCACTGTATCCGGCTGAAACACCAGCAAACGCCGCCGCTAAACCAGCTAGCGGGTGTCGACCTAATGAATGAAAAATCATTGCGGCAAGGGGGATCATTACCACGTACCCTAATTCTGAAGCAGTATTAGAAACCACACCAGCAAAAACGACAACCACAGTTACCATACGCGGTGAAGCATTCATTACCATTGAACGCATTATTGTACTTAGTAATCCAGAATGTTCAGCAAGTGACACTCCAAGCAAAGCAACCAATACAGTGCCCAGCGGCGCGAAGCCTGTAAAGTTAGTTACTAAACCAGTTACTATTCTGCGTAAGCCATCGCCATCCATAAGTGAAATAACTTCAATCATACCGTCCACATCTCGACCTTTACTGCCGATTGGACGCGGGTCAACAACGCTAACGTCAAAGTAACCTAATACACCGCTCAAAAAGACAATAAGCACTGCCAATAAAGCAAATAGTGTTATTGGATGAGGAAGGAGATTACCCAACCATTCTACGGTTGAAAGAAATCGTGAAAACCAACCAGATTTAGATAAATCTTGCGGTTGTTTAGATGGTGGGATTGAAGGTGAATTACGACGACTCAACTGTCACTCTCTTTTGTTGTTTTTATTAGCGCGTTAAATAGTACATAAAATACGGCGGCATTTCATAAAAAATTTTTAATGTACCATTGTTGTTTTGCAATACAGTTCAATAAAGCAACAAAATCTGAATTACATTTAATCTTAGTTAATTTTAATTAAAACTTAGGGTAACCCAAAAAGCGCGCCAGTATCAGTCAATGATTTCATTACGTAAGTGAACCGAATCATTATTAGGCACAAAAAAAGGGGCAGTGCTAATTTATCCGCACTACCCCTTGCCTAGACCTCAAAGAATGTTACTTCCTTTTGCCCGATTGTGAATTCAAATAATTAAAGAACTCACTGTCCGGCTCTAAAACAATAACATCTTGCTTGCTGTCAAATGCATTTCTATACGCATCCATACTTCTTAAAAATGAGTAGAACTCAGGGTCTTTAGAAAATGTTTCAGCATAAATTTTAGCTGATTGAGCAGCACCTTCACCACGCAGCTGGCGCGCATTACGTTCCGCGTCTGCCAACATAATGGTTACTTTAGCATCGATATTTGCGCGAATAATCTCACCTTGTTCTTTACCTTCTGAACGATACTCTCTTGCTGCAGCAGCACGTTCTGAACGCATGCGGTTGAATATTGATTCGCTAATTTCAGTGGGTAAATTGATTTGCTTTACTCGCACATCAACAATCTGAATACCCAATTCATTAGTAGTACCTGAAGCTTGCTTCATTGCTTCATCCATCAATTCACTACGCTCACCAGATACTATCTGATTGATTGTGCGAGAACCGAATTCAGAACGAAGTCCGTTGTTTACTTTCTGCTTCAGCAGACTCTCTGCTTGAAATCTATCGCCGCCCGTTGACAAGTAATAGCGCTCAAAGTCTTCGATTTTCCACTTCACATAGGAATCGACAATCAAATCTTCTTTTTCTATGGTCACGAAACGGTCTGGTCCCTCATCCAACGTTTGAATACGAGCATCCAGTACTTTCACTGTATCAAAAACAGCTAATTTAAATTGCAGACCGGGGGTATAAACTTGAGTGTTACCCTCATCGTCTGCAACTACTTTACCGAAACGAACAACGATAGAACGCGTTCCTTCCTTGACCACGAAAATAGATCCGTAACCAATGGCTAACAGGATGATTATTACTATAGCTAGTAAATTCTTCATGCTTTAGTTTCTCCCCTGTCTATTATTGCTGCCTGTATTGTTGTCTTGCGTTCTATTCAGCAACTCTTCTGCCGCTGGTGAGTTACGCAATCCTTCCAGTGTGTTTCTATCCTGAGCCCGCTGTGCTTGGGTCTGCGACCTTGTACTATCCATGATCTTGTCTAAAGGCAAGTACAACATGTTGCCACTACCCTCAGTATCAACAATTATTTTAGTGGTACTCGAAAATACCTGTTCCATTGTCTCAAGATATATACGCTGTCTAGTCACCGTTGGTGCAGCCAAGTATTGTGGTAATAACTCCTCGAACCGAGCTACCTCACCTTGAGCTTCCAATATAGAACGCTCTTTATAAGCTTGAGCTTCTTCGTTCATACGATTGACTTGTCCACGGGCTCTAGGCTCAATTTCTCTCGCATAGGCTTCCGCTTCACGAATAAATCGAACTTCATCTTCCTGTGCTGCAATAGCATCGTCAAACGCCGCTTTTACTTCTTGCGGTGGACGTGCATCCTTAAAGTTCATATCGATAACCGAAACACCCATGTTGTAGGCACCTACAATACTGTCCAGTTCAATACGAACACGCTCTCTGGCAGTCTCGCGACCATCAGTCAGAATGTCATCCATTTTCATATGGCCGACGACATAACGAATTGCACTGTCTAAAGCTTGGCTTAGACTTGTTTCCGGGCTAACAACCGAGAATCTCCAGAGGTAAGGGTCAGCAATACGATATTGCATTTCCATTTCGACACGCACCATGTTTTCGTCTTCAGTTAACATTGAACCAGCAGATCCTAGAGAGCTGATATTTTGTACGTTTACAGGAATAATTTCATCAATAAACGTCATTTTCCAGCTTAAACCAGGCTGTGCTAGCTGACCTGTGTTCTCACCGAATCTCAATATCACCCCACGTTCAGCTTCCTTAATAGTATAAAAACCACTTAAGCCCCAAATAATAACAATGATAGCAACAAGTAAGCCCAGCCCCATGCCGGTATAGCTTTTACCGCTACCCCCGCCACTGCCGCCTGACTTAGTAAACTTGCCAAATAAATTTTTCAGTACTTCATCAAGATCTGGTGGACCTTGTTCTTTACCGCCGCGATTTTTCCAAGGGTCGTTTTTATCACCACCCGGCTCATTCCAAGCCATACAGACACTCCGTAATTAAAGTCATTTATACTTACATTTTTGTTTTACTAATACTTATACTAAAAGCCGATTCGATTAGATTTTTAAATTTACAAATAACCTTCACAAAATGTAATTATTGAGACGATTATCTAATTGTTTATCTATTTTATTCCAATCGCTCTCAAGCATCTTGATATCTACCAACCAATATCCGTCTTCTGAGTAGCTTTGTCGTGCAATACAGTTAAGATTATAGAGCATTCCACGCAAACTGCCTTCATTTGGTGGAACTTTTAATTGATATTCTACCATCGTCTTGTGTAAACATTCAGTGAGGGCGTTTTTTAATAAATCAATACCCAAGTCTGCCTGCGCTGAAATCCAAACACGAATGGGACGACCCGTATCGTCACGATCAATTTTTGGTACAACGCCCTCTAGCCGGTCTATTTTATTACAAACGATTAGTTGCGGCACTTCACCAGCGCCAATTTCATCCAACACCTCGTTTACTTGGTGAGTGTATTCAAGATGTTGATCGTCCGCATAATCAATAACGTGCAATAACAAATCGGCTTCCTGAGTTTCCTGAAGCGTGGCTTTAAATGCTGCCACCAAATCATGTGGTAAGTGTCGAATAAAACCCACGGTATCAGCTAAAATAGCATGACCAACTTCTGCTAACTCAATTTTACGCAATGTTGGATCTAGTGTAGCAAACAATTGGTCAGCTGCGTAGACTCCTGCATTGGTAATGGTGTTGAACAATGTTGACTTTCCAGCATTGGTGTAACCCACTAGTGATACGCTTGGAATTTCAGCACGCTTTCGAGAACGGCGACCTTGCTCCCGTTGCTTTTTCACTTTTTCTAGGCGTTTAATAATTCCTTTTACTCGAGCTCTAAGCAAACGTCTATCGGTCTCTAGTTGTGTTTCACCAGGACCGCGCAAACCGATGCCACCTTTTTGGCGCTCTAAGTGAGTCCAACCACGAATAAGTCTAGTTGATAAATGACGCAGTTGCGCTAGTTCAACTTGCAATTTTCCTTCATGAGTTCTCGCTCGTTGCGCAAATATATCAAGAATAAGACTTGTACGGTCTAGCACTCGACAGCAAATAAGCGCTTCGAGATTACGTTCTTGTGAAGGAGAAAGTTGGTGATTGAAAATGACAACGTCTGCGCCAATTGCTTTTACGGTATCGGCTATTTCTTGTGCTTTGCCGCTACCAACGAAAAACTTGGCTTGAGGAGAGCGCCTAGATGTAGTGAGCACAGATGCTGTGTTTACACCTGCTGAGCTTACCAGCATTTGTAACTCGTTTAAGTCTTCCTTATTACTGTTATCAGAGAAATCAACGTGAACTAAGACAGCCTGTTCACCGGCTTCGTAACGATCAAACAAATAGAACCCCGTTGTTATGACTTTTAATTATACACACCTTTTATTAAAGCATGGCTTTCCATAGATACGACTGGATTGCGGACAATGTTGTTCAGAACCGCCGACATTATTCGCCTTCGCCGTCGCTTTGAGTTGGCATTACAATCGCTCTAGAAGGCACCACGGTTGAGATTGCATGCTTGTATACCATTTGACTCACCGTGTTTTTCAATAAAATGACAAACTGGTCGAATGACTCAACTTGACCTTGCAATTTAATGCCATTTACAAGGTATATTGATACTGGAATACGTTCCTTTCTTAATGCATTTAAGAAGGGGTCTTGAAGTGATTGACCTTTAGCCATTTGTGATCCTTACTCTTTATTATGTTTTTTTATTTTCGGAATACTCTCACTACTTTTCAAGTGTATACTATTCAAGCAAAAATATGTAACGAATTTTATCGAATATGTTGCAAAATCAGTTTGATGTTTTCTGTATTGCCTGTTTCCAGCGAAATAGCGTCTTCCCAGCCTCTTAACCAAGTGATTTGACGCTTAGCTAATTGTCTAGTTGCGATAATTCCCTTTTCGCGCATTTCATCAAAGCTGCATTCACCATCCAAATATTGCCACATTTGGCGGTAACCCACACTGCGAATAGCAGGCAAATTAATATGTAACCGTATATTGTTACGTAGTTTTCTTACTTCTTGTTCAAAGTTATTTTGCAGCATTAGGTCAAACCTCAAAGCGATACGCTCATGCAACAACGCACGGTCATTTGGCATCAAACTAAACTGAGTGAATTCATACGGTAATGCAGCAGGTTTAATGCATTGTAAATCGGTCATAGTCTTACCAGTCAACTCATACACTTCTAATGCCCGCATGATACGTTGCGGATCATTCTGATGAATACGAGCGCCACTTCCTGGATCAATATCACTTAACTTTTGGTGCGCAGCTTGCAATCCGTGTTGCTCAACAAATAATTGTATTTGACTACGTGTTTTTGCATCAGCATTTGGCAAACTAGATAGCCCTTTTATTAGGCCATTAAAATACATCATGGTGCCACCGGCAAGAATAGGAGTCTTCCTTCTGCGCAGTATATCTTCGATACAAACTGTCGTATCTTTACAAAATTCAGCCACAGAATAGGCGTTTTCAGGGTCAACAATATCAATCAACCAATGTTTAATATCATCTCGTTCTTCAGCCTTCGGTTTCGCAGTACCAATATCCAACCCCCGATAAATCAGAGCCGAATCGACACTAACAACTTCACCATTTATGCTTTTAGCCAACTCAATGGCTAACGCTGTTTTACCCGACGCAGTTGGTCCCATAATAGTAATGACTTGTGGCATTAGGGGTTTGTGCGGTTTTTGTAGCATTGCAGAATCACTCATTTAATTTTTATCAATTGAAAAAGTGACTATGGGTATATCAACCGTCGTAGCCGACGTCGCAATCAACTGGATTTGCTCGGTTTGCGACATTTCATGAAACCATGTGTGTAATTCAGCAACACTAAATTCATACGATTGAGCCCAACAAAAACAAATGTATTGCAACATCGTTTTAGTATTAAGGAGCGGTAGTTCTGTATCTAGCAGCTTAGGTAAAATCGACACCCATGGAAGCTGCCGTAAGCAAGCTGGTACTTGTTTCAAAATCCACTTAGCGCCATGCAATTGAATGTCGAAGCCAAGCTCCTTTAGCATGTTCAATCTGTTTTGCAAAATATCTTGCTGATCTTGCTTATCTGGCGTTAATTGAGATCCAGCTATATTTTGTTTCACGGATACTGGCATCAATAGTGGTTGTTGTACATCTGAAGCCAGAGTTTGTTTATATAAGACATAGCTCGGAACTTGGTAGGCGGGCAAAAAGCAAACTTTCTCATTGTGCACGAAAACAAGTTGCTTTGATTCAGTTAACAGAAATGAGAAGCCAGATTTATCATGACTATCACTATTTAAAGAGTTTCGATAAGGTTCGGTACTTGGACTCATTAGGTTCTGATATTGATGGGCTGCACTTTTATTAACCGCCCCGACGCCGTGATGGCTTTTTCTGTTACTACCTTGACTCTCGAAACCTCTTGCTTGTGGTGTATAGCCTGATTGAGTTCCGTGCTTGTTTTCACCTGAATTATGGCCAGAAGAATTGCCTGATGGCTGCTGATACGCGTGTTTTGGTATTTCGTATAATGAGGTAATATTAGTGCTAGTGGAGTCAGACTGTTCGTTTTCATCAAACTCAAAAGCATCTGTAGAAGCACTCATTAACAATGCATCTGAAACGCTTTTATAAATAAGATCGTGCACTTGGCGACTCTGATGAAACCGCACTTCATGCTTAGCTGGATGCACATTGATATCCAATTCTGCGGGCGGCATGGTAATAAACAAAACAAATGCAGGATAGGTTTGCGAATCAATCATGCCTTCAAATGCTTGTCGAATAGCGTGTGAAATAACACGGTCCTTCATCATTCGGCCATTCACAAAACTATATTGCAAATCGTTAGTGCCACGCCCCTGACCAACTGCATTACACCATCCCATAACCGACACGTTTTCATATTCACCGTGCACAACAATACTACTTTGCAAAAATGCCTGACCACACACTGCTGCTATTCTTTTATTTTTAAGCTCTGGCAATACAGCAGGAAAGCGATGTACAACCCGACCATTATGCTTGAGAGTGAAGCCAACTTCAAAATGACTGAGTGCCATTCGCTTAAAAACTTCTTCAACATGCTGAAATTCTGTTTTTTCGGCACGTAAAAATTTTCGCCTAGCTGGTGTATTAAAGAAAAGATCGAGCACTTCAACCGATGCGCCTTTTGGATGCGCGGCCGGGTTTAACTGAATTTCCATTTCTCGACCTTCACAATGAGCCTGCCATGCCTCTGCTTGGTCATCAGTTTTTGAAGTTAACGTTAAACGGCTCACGGAACTGATGCTGGCCAACGCTTCACCACGAAAACCTAAACTCGTAATAGACTCTAAATCATCAATATCTTGAATTTTACTCGTCGCATGACGACTTAATGCTAAGCTCAACTCATCTTTTGGAATACCGTTACCATTATCACGGATCAGCATCCGCTTATGGCCGCCTTTATCAATTTCAACCAATATATCGGTAGCTCCCGCATCGATGCTATTTTCGACGAGTTCTTTAACCACTGATGCAGGGCGTTCAACCACTTCGCCAGCGGCAATTTGGTTAGCAAGTCGAGCGGGGAGTATTTTGATAGTCAATGCTAGTATCTTCGCTTATTTAGGTCATCATTTTCGGTTATTTTTGTTTAGTTAGTTTTCAGGAATAGTCAGTGTCTGCCCGATCCTTACTAAATCACCTTTTATATTATTTACTTCTCTCAAGCTGTGTAAATCGACATTGTAGCGTTGCGCCAAGAGTGAAAGTGACTCACCGCTTTTTACTCTGTGCTTTCTTGGCTGACTGTCGCGCTCTTGCGCCCATAAAGTGCCTTCGGGCGGTGCATTTCTAAAAAATAATTGAATCGATTTAAATAGTGAATCAGCTAATTGTTGACGATATGCCCGCCAATTCAAGTTTTTTTCTTCTTGAGGGTTAGAAATAAATCCAACCTCAACTAAAATAGAGGGTGTTTCTGGTGCCGTCAATACCGCTAAACTGGCGCTTTGAGGCACCTTTTTGTGCATCCTCGTCACTTTCCTCATTTCTTTAATCACTTTGTTGCTAATGTCGTAGCTTGACGCCCGCGACAAATCCATGGACATATTAAAAATAGTTTCTGCAAAATAACGCTCTGTATCCCTATCACCAATCACATCAGCCGCTGAACCTAGTAATTCGGAGTTTCTTTCTGTTCTTTCTAACAAACGACCTAATTCACTGTCCGCTCGACCTTTAGACAGCACCCAAACAGAACCTCCTCTTGGTTGCGGCGTTGTAAACGCATCGGCATGAATCGAGACCAGTAAGTCCGCATTTTCTTTGGTTGCAAAATCAGGACGGTCGTTAGGACTAATATAATAGTCACCGTGGCGCGTCATGACGGCGCGTAAACCAGGTTCTTCGTTAATACGTTTTTCAAGCATTTTACTTATACTTAATGTAATGTTTTTTTCGTAGGTTCCTTTAGGACCAATCGAACCAGGATCGACACCTCCGTGCCCCGCGTCAATAACAATAATGATATCTTTGTCGCGTTTAGGTGCAGCAGTGCTAGTAACTACCGGTGCCGGATTAGGGTCCTTTAAATCAATCACAATGCGGTAGCCAAAATCGGCATTGGGTTCTAACGAAAATAATTGTGCGTTTATGTCTTTGTTTAATTCAATAACCATGCGCATATCAGAGGCTAGTTTAGGTGTTGAATAGCGTATTTTTTTGATCAAGTCACTGCTATTCTCTACTTTGCTGAAATTGAATTTTCGATCAGTATCTTTGAGGTCAACCACCAGTCTCCTAGGTGACTTTAGGTTAAAATAGGAAAAACTAGTTTGCTGCGATATATCAACAACAATGCGGGTATTGTCATTGCTTGGCGATATCCTAATATCAGTAATATTAGATTGTGCTTGGGCATACGCAGTCAGACTAACGAAAAGCGCTAATATCGAACTCACTACCTTATATGCAACTACATTCTTGTTCATTGTATTTTTTATTTTTATTCTTCCGACAATCACGAGTTAAGATTAACACAGTATCAAATGATACAAAATGACCCTGCTGACCCACTATTTCAGTGTGTTAGTGGATGACATATTAACGTCCACTACTCTACAAATTTTATTTATCCAGACTAGTTATCGTTCTAACGCAGACAATAAACGTTCACCGGCATCAGATGTTGCTACAAACTCAAGCAATCGATTGTCATCATGAATGTTGTCAATCATAATGTTAATCTCTACATCAGACTTCGCAAGCAAACCCCACCCCTTTTCAGCCCATTCAATAAGACACATACTGTTGTCATTAAAATAGTCTCTGATGCCCATAAATTCCAGTTCTTCTGCATCAGCTAAGCGGTACAAATCAAAATGAAATAACTTTATGTCCTCTATCTCATATGGTTCAACCAATGTATAAGTCGGGCTTTTCACATTTCCATTATGCCCCAAGGCTTGTATCAAATGGCGTGTAAATGTTGTTTTACCAGCGCCTAAATCACCATTGAGATAGAACGTTAAACCGCCTAGACCTTGTTGTATGAGTACATTTGCTAATTGTATCGCAATGCTTTTTGTATTGTCTTCAGAATGAGCTACAAATTCGTTCTTTACCATGGTCCCCGTACACTCTTTATTACTCTATATTACTCGTTAATTAACATGCGCACTGTATCAAATAAATCACTTGCAAGCATGCCTCTTTGGCCTTGCTTTTTGGCTACTATATCACCGGCTTTTGCATGCAGGGAAACGCCATATTGGCACGCCAGAGGAGTACTTACTCCTTGCGCCATCAATGACCCAATAATACCAGTAAGGACGTCTCCCATACCCGCCGTTGCCATACCTGGATTACCGTGTCTACAAACCCAAGCGCTTTTTTCATCATCAATAATGGTACCCGCGCCTTTTAGGACACATGTTGCATGATATCGTTCCGCAACTTGGCGAGCAAAAACAAATCGATTATTTTCTACTTCTTCAACAGTCACGTTCAACAGCCTAGCAGCTTCGCCGCTGTGCGGTGTCATTACATAATCGTCGATGCTAACGAATGATGCAGTGCTTGCCATAATATTCAGGGCGTCGGCATCAATTACCATGGGTTTGGGATTATTTTGACAATAATGCAAAACTGTCTCGTAGGTTGCGCGACTCCAATTATCTTGGCCCAGACCAGGACCAATAACAATACAAGTTGCCCATGCTAATGCATCCTCTAAATTAGTAGAGGTCACCATAATTTCCGGCCGTCCTGCACTAATTTGTACTTTAGAGCTTTCATGGGCATACACTTTTACTAAGCCTGTGCCGCTGCGCAATGCTGCTTCAGCACTTAATCTGATCGCCCCAGCCATACCTGAATTACCGCCGACACATAATAAACGACCGTAGGACCCTTTATGGCTGTGCACCGATCTTGGAGCAAGTCCTTTAAAATGAGCAATATCGAGTGCACTCGCATCACTTCGTGCTATTTCGGCAAACGCTTTACCAATGCCTAGATCTTCAAATACAAGTTGCCCACAAGATTGCTTGCCTGCCCCAGTCGTTAAACCTAGCTTGATACCGACAAATGTAATAGTAATGTCCGCTTGTATACAGCGACCAAGCGATTCGCCGGTATCTGCGTCCAAACCGCTGGGTAAATCAACGCTAATAACAGGCACTGCTGAGTCGTTTATCGCGTCAATCACATCAGCAAACTCATTGCGAATAATACCAGCAATACCAATGCCTAATAATGCATCAACAATTAAGTCGCAACGGACGAGTAATTCAGGGGTAAAGGCTTCAATTCTACCTCCGTTATCTAACCAAGCTTTTTGAGCTCGAGCAACATCACCAATGACTTCTCGTTCTGGGTCAACAGCACATAAAATAACCGTTTTTCCTGCATTGACTGCATTTAATGCAGTGACATAACCGTCACCTGCATTATTACCAACACCCACCAATATTAAATAGGTTTGTGTATTTGGCATTAATGAAACGCAAAGTTCAAATACGGCCTTCCCCGCCCGCTGCATTAGTTCAAACTTCGACACACCCAATTTAGCGGCTGCTTCTAATTCAAAATGCTTAACTTGATCAGCACGATAGAGTTTCTGTGTTAGACTTGGAGCTGTATTTTTATGCAACATTCGAGTGTGTCCGTAGAAAATGTCAGTTATTAATTCAATAGATTTGAGCCAGCTCACAGACAATATCAAGACTTGGGGTAAGTCGCTAGGTTTTCAGCAAATTGGTATCAGTGATGTTGATCTAAGTCAGCACGAAAAAGCATTAAAAAACTGGCTTGAGAATGATTATCAAGGCAGCATGAGCTTCCTTGAACGCAATGTAGAAAAACGGTTATCACCCAACGAATTAGTCCCAGGCACTTTGCGTATTATCAGCGTCCGTATGGATTATTTACCTCCAGACGCCTCCTTCGCGAGTAATTTAAAGTCGTCATCTACTGCCTATATTAGCCGCTACGCTTTAGGTAGAGACTATCACAAAGTCATTCGCAAAAAATTGCAAAAGCTGGCTGAACAAATTCAGGAATATACCCAAGATTTTTCATTTCGTCCTTTTGTAGATTCAGCCCCCGTGCTTGAGCATGCCATTGCAGAAAAAGCTGGCCTTGGGTGGACAGGTAAACACTCACTTACAATTAACAAAGAGGCCGGTTCGTATTTCTTCTTGGGCGAACTATTCATAAATTTACCGTTGCCTGTTGACCAACCTGTTGAAGAGAACTGTGGTAAATGCACGGCTTGTATTTCAATTTGTCCGACGCAAGCAATTGTAGCCCCTTATGTTGTAGACGCACGCAAATGTATTTCTTATTTGACCATAGAGAATGATGGCGAAATACCCATCATTTATCGCAAAGCGATAGGCAACAGAGTTTATGGTTGTGATGATTGTCAGCTTGTCTGTCCCTGGAATAAATATGCAAAAGTAACCGAAGAGAAAGACTTCTTTGCAAGGCAACATATGCACAACCGCTCATTGCTTGATTTATTCAAATGGACAGAAAACGAATTCTTAAAGAACACAGAGGGTTCGGCTATTAGACGCATTGGTTATCGTAAATGGAAACGAAATATTGCCGTAGGATTAGGCAACCAAATAGCCAAAACACCGCAAGAAACGGAAGAAATCAAAAGCGCACTGGAAAACGCGCTGGATTTCCCCGATGCGATGGTGCAAGAGCATATTCAATGGGCATTGGCTGAGGTAATGCAATCTGATGTCCAACAAGTTGATACAAACGTTACCCGAAATAAGGAAGAAGACGGCAGCGCAAGCGACACCAGTCTGGGTAAGAACACCGTAAATCGTAAAACTCAACGTTTGGCCAGAAGCGTAGAGAAAGGAATGCCTAAGCACAAATAAAAAAGCCAACTTGTTATTGCCAAGTCAGCTTTTGTTGTTTTTGCGCATCATTAATAATAGACAGAAGCTGCCATAATAAAAATGACTTATTTGTGATATTGCGCACTGTATTTGTGAACAGCGTCAACAAACACACCTGCATTTTCAGGTGGCACGTCTAAGTGAATACCATGACCTAGGTTAAATACATGACCTTCACCTTCCCCAAAACCGGCAAGTATATCTTGGACTTCTTGTTCAATACGCTCGGGTGGTGCATATAAAATGGATGGGTCCATATTGCCCTGCAGTGCCACTCTATCGCCAACGCGTGCTTTTGCATCCGCAATATCTATAGTCCAATCCAGACCAATGGCATCGCAGCCAGTTGCAGCAATCGACTCTAACCACATACCACCATTTTTAGTAAATAATGTAACCGGTACTTTTTGGCCGTCGTATTCGCGGGTTAATCCAGCAACAATTTTTTCCATGTATTGCAAAGAAAAAAGTTTATAGTCGCGAGGACTCAACACACCGCCCCAGGTGTCAAATATCATAACCGATTGCACACCTGCTGCAATTTGCGCATTCAAATATAAAATCACTGAGTCGGCGAGCTTATCTAATAGTGCGTGCAGCATGGCCGGTTCTGCAAATGCCATCTTTTTAATTTTAGTGAAGGCTTTGCTTGAACCGCCTTCCACCATATAAGTAGCTAATGTCCATGGACTACCAGAAAAACCAATAAGAGGCACTTCGCCTTTCAGATTCTTGCGAATGGTACGCACTGCATCCATCACATATTTGAGTTCCAGTTCAGGGTCAGGAATAGGTAATTTGTCTACGCCCGCTTTATCGACGATGGGTGACTTAAACTTTGGACCTTCACCTTCTTCGAAATATAGGCCTAAACCCATAGCATCCGGAATGGTCAGGATGTCAGAAAACAAAATAGCGGCGTCCAAAGGAAAGCGACGAAGGGGTTGCAATGTCACTTCACAGGCTAATTCAGGATTGGTACACAACGCCATAAAATTTCCGGCTTCTGCGCGTATCGCTTTGTATTCTGGTAAATAACGCCCCGCTTGACGCATCATCCATACTGGCGTTACATCAACAGGTTGTTTTAAAAGAGCACGTAAATATCTATCGTTTTTTAATGGGGTCATGCTTTACTCATTGTGAAATTTGAAACTGACTCGTTAATATACAAATGATTTTTAATAAGTCACTAATTGTGCTGTGACTCACTCAATTTATCTAGTTCGAGATGACTTTACACCTATTGTACCGAATTTTTTGCCATTATTTTTTGCGTTTCCTCAATTAATCGTCCAGCAATGGAAAATTTTGGTGGCACTACGGGTAAATTATCAATATCAAACCAATCAGCTTGTATGATTTCTTTACCATCAACAACAATATCACCATTGTCGTATTCAGCTAAATAACCAACCATAAGAGAATGCGGGAATGGCCAAGGTTGACTACTAAAGTACTCTAATTTTTTTACCTTTATACCAACTTCTTCAAATACTTCCCTATGCACCGCTTGTTCCAGTGTTTCACCACTTTCTACAAAACCCGCTAAGATAGAAAAAAAACCTGATTCTTTTTGGCGTTCACCTTGTGCTAGTAAAATTTTATTTTCACGACGTATCGCAACAATAATACACGGAGAAACGCGCGGATAACTTCGATGCTGGCAAGAGTGACAATGCATTGCCATCTCCCAAGACACGCGATCCATTCGCGAACCACAACGACCACAAAACTGGTGCGTTCGCAAAAACACAGCATATTGCCAAGCTTGAGCAACGTGCTGGAAGTCCTCTTTTGGCATCAACATAACAACTTCACGCAAACTAATTGAACGCACAGAATCGTGTTCGACTTTTTCCTTTTGCATATCAACAAGGTGATGTTCAACATGCTCATTTGCATGTATATAAACGGTTTGATCCGTATATTCAGAAAAAATCTCTTGTGCAAGGTCAGATAATAATTCAACCCCCGCCCTCAAATCGGCTTCTGCTGGCACTAATAATCTGTCATTCGAAAAAATAAAATAACGTTTAGTTTTCGTTGTTGCTGTCATGACTAACCTTATTAAATGCCTGTTCTCTCACAAAGCGGATTGTATCTGAGAGTCCAACGCTATATTAATATTGATATTTATGCAAAAGTAACTGTATCCTGAGCAAGTAATGTCGATAGATAGAAATAGTATTAATTGTTGCTATAATTATGTATAAAAGTATCGCCTTTACTGTTGTCGAAGTAAACTCCGGTGTTATACTATTGGTCGTATAAACTGCATTATTTAAATGTTTGTAAACAGGAAAATTACTTTGGTGTTATCCAAACAAAACCAATCACTTTTGGTGAAAGCAAAGTCCTACTGCAAAGACAAAGGTGCTCGTCTCACACCTCTTCGCGAACGCGTTTATGAAATCCTGATAAATCAACATAGCGCTATAGGTGCCTACGATTTATTAGATGAGTTACGTAAAACCGAAAATAACGCCAAGCCACCAACCGTGTATAGAGCGTTAGACTTTTTCCTTGATTTAGGTCTCGTGCATAAAGTTGAATCAACAAATGCGTTTATGGCTTGTCATCATTTTGATAGCAGCCATCCTGTGCAATTTTTGATTTGCGACACTTGCGGCGACGTACAGGAAATTCAGTCGGCTGGCGTAAAGGAAACCCTCGAAGCGCAGGCAGAACAAAATGCGTTTGTGATCCTCCGCCAAACTATAGAAGCCCATGGCGTTTGCCAAAAATGCCAATAACGATGAAAGCTGAGCTAATAGATTTCCTGTTAGCTCCGGTTTAGGCGCAACTGCACAAGGATTATCTTCACTTTTACCGCTGAATATAACTCACTATATTACAAAATCTGATTTCGCTAATAGATATTGCTTGAAACCCCATTAAAAATGCAGGTTTAGTTGGATATTGCTTTTAATCTAGACGATAATTCTAGGGTTACATTAACTATACTAATTTGGATAAAAGGAATTCAGTCATGAAACGCTCTTTGCTTTTCGCAACAGTTGCACTAGCAACTATATCTACCAACACACTTGCCCAAGATGCCCCACCCTATGAAAGCTGGGTCGGCGGTTTCGCACAATATTACAGTCCAGATTCAGATAAACCTGAGCCTTTGGGTTATTTAGACGACGGTAAAGCATTAGGAGGTGAATTAGGTTTCCGTTTCGATCCTAAATGGGGTATCCGTTTTGAGCTTTCTCGTATTTTCCTAGATATGCAAGGTCTTAACCGTCCCGGTTTTGGTGATGACGGCGTCATGTTAGGTGCTGATGCAATGTACTTTTTGGGTGACGACATAGCCTATGTTTTTGGTGGTTTACGCGACCAATCTATTGCAGATAGCTATCGCATGATTAGCTACGGTGTTGGTAAACATTGGGAAGTTAGTGACAGCGTACGCGTAATTACAGAAGTTGCGGGATACCGTGATTTAGGTCAAGGCTACAATGAATACAGCGCAAAATTGGGTTTAGCGTATATATTCGGTCAAACTAGTACTGTTCCCGTGCGCAAGGATACCGATAACGATGGCGTTTATGATGCTGTAGACCGTTGTCCCAACTCGCCAGCTGGAACGCAAGTTGATCCAACAGGTTGCAGCGTTGATATGGACAATGACGGCGTGTTAAATACTGTTGACCAGTGTCCAAACACACCAGCAGGGACTAAAGTTAATGCGAAAGGTTGTTCGGTTGACTTAGATAAAGACAGCGACGGCGTATTGGATAGCAAGGACAAATGCCTTGATACTCCAATGACTGACAAAGTAGATGCTGATGGTTGTAGCGTGTTATTAGAAAAAGAAGTGTCTGTTGCACTTGACGTTTTATTCGCTAATAACAGTAGCCAAATCGAAAACTCTGACGCTAATAACATTGTTGAATTTGTTGATTTCATGAAGCGTTATGGCACCACAACGGCTATTGTTGAAGGTCATAGTTCTTCTGTCGGCACTGCTGAATATAACCAATTCCTTTCACAAAAACGTGCTGATTCAGTTAAAGATATGTTTGTTGCCAAATACGGTATTGATGCATCTCGTTTAACTGCAATGGGTTATGGTGAAACGCAATTAAAAGATACTGCTAACACGGCACAAGCGCATAAAGTGAACCGTCGTATTGAAATTAAAGTTTCTGCCAAAGTAACGACTACAGCGACTCGTTAATTTGATGTAGTACACGTTAAGAAAATAAAAGCACCTCCTTGCAAAAGTAGGTGCTTTTTTTGCCCTAGCGGTCCTGTACTTAATGATTAAAAAAGTAAGACCTTAGTCATATTGTCGACAAAATGGGGTTTTTAATTTGACTTTATACTGAATAATAACTATATTGTCGACAATCCATTCGCTTAGATAAATTTAATGATCGCATTTACCGAGCAAGCTATCACCGGAGCCGACAAGACCTTTTTCCAACTAAGGAGTGATATTGTCGAGGGTGAAGTTAAAGCGGGTAGTAAACTAAGTGAAATGGAATTATCAACAAAATATGGCGTAAGTCGCGCAGTAGTCCGTGAAGCCATTAATCGCTTAGAAAATTGCCACCTGGTAGAGCGTAAACCAAACATAGGTGCCCGAGTTGTAGCATTAACACTCGAAGGTCTTATTCAACTTTATCAAGTCAGAGAGTCACTCGAGGGCATGGCCGCAAGATTAGCCGCAAAGAATATGACCGATGCCGAAATTGAAGACTTGAAGTTGTTACTAAACTCTCACTTTCAGGAAGTGAAAGGCAACCAAACATACTATCAAGAAGCAGGAGATGTCGATTTTCACTATCGTATTATTGTTGGTAGTAAAAATGATCATCTTATTTCGATGTTAGTTAACGGTCTTTACCATCTAATTCGCATGTATCGTGTGCAATTAGGTATGGCTGGCCCGCGCGTTAGCACCGCATTTGAGGAACATAAGAATATAGTACAAGCCATAAGTAACCGCGATGAAGAACTCGCTGAAATGCTAATGCGCAGGCACATTCTCTATTCAAAACAAAATATTGAGGCTAGGTTGCGATAAACCGATTTGTGGTTTTTTAACTTTACTCCCACTAAAAAGAAACGAGGTAAATTATGAGCGCAGGTAAAAAATTTCGTCAGGCACTAACTGACAATAACCCCCTCCAAATCGTTGGTACGATCAACGCTTATTCAGCAATGATGGCGAAAAAAATTGGTCATCAGGCTATTTATCTTTCTGGTGGAGGCGTAGCTAATGCATCCTATGGATTACCTGATTTAGGGATGACCTCTCTCAATGATGTTTTAGTTGATGTTAACCGCATTACGTCAGCTTGCGATTTACCTTTACTAGTTGATATTGATACCGGCTGGGGTGGCGCTTTTAATATTGCCAAAACTGTTCGTGATATGGAAAAAGCGGGTGCTGCAGCAGTTCATATGGAAGATCAAGTTGCGCAAAAGCGTTGTGGACATCGACCAAACAAAGCTATCGTAACGACTGAAGAAATGGTCGACAGAATCAAGGCGGCTGTCGATGCTCGAATTGACCCCGATTTTTTCATTATGGCTCGCACAGATTCATTTGCCCAAGAGGGTGTAGACGCCGCTATTGCAAGAGCAAAAGCTTATGCTGCAGCTGGTGCTGACGGTATTTTCGCTGAGGCGGTAAAAACTGAAGCTCATTATCGCGCATTCGCAGACGCCTTGGACGTACCTATTTTGGCAAACATTACTGAATTTGGTCAAACTGAGTTGTGGAACAAAGAACAACTTGGAGAATGGGGAGCCGCTATGGTGCTCTACCCTCTCAGTGCTTTTAGAGCAATGAACAAAGCTGCAGAAATGGTATATGAGTCGATTTTGGTGAACGGTGATCAAAAAGCCGTCGTCGACTCAATGCAAACGCGCATGGATTTGTACGATTATCTTGGCTATCACGATTACGAACAAAAGCTAGACGCTTTGTTTGCAGATAATAAGAACCTATAATTTAGACCGACAAAATTTACGGAGAAGACCAATGGCAAAAGTATTAAGTGGCGCTGGATTACGCGGCCAAGTGGCTGGGAAAACAGCTTTATCAACAGTAGGTCAATCAGGCTCTGGCCTGACTTATCGGGGTTACGATGTAAAAGACCTAGCTGCAAAATGCCAATTTGAGGAAGTTGCTTACCTAATCCTCAAGGGTAATTTACCAACGCAAAAAGAGCTTAACGCCTATAAAACAAAACTAAAAGGACTGCGTTCACTGCCATCTGCTCTCAAAGAAGTATTGGAGCGTATTCCTGCTAATGCACATCCAATGGACGTGCTGCGAACGGGCTGTTCAATGCTAGGTAACCTCGAAATAGAAGCTGACTTTTCTCAACAAGATCAAGTTACAGATCGAATGTTAGCCTGCTTCCCAAGTATTATTTGTTATTGGTATCGTTTTTCGCATGACGGTCTTCGTATTAATGTTGAAACTGATGACGATTCAATTGGTGCACATTTCTTACATATGTTGCATGGAGAAAAACCAAAAGAACTGCATGAACAAGTAATGCACGTATCATTAATTCTTTATGCTGAACATGAATTTAATGCATCAACCTTTGCTGCTCGCGTCTGTGCATCTACTCTTTCTGATTTGCATTCGTGCGTAACAGGTGCAATAGGTACCCTTAGGGGACCATTGCATGGTGGTGCAAATGAAGCGGCAATGGAAATGATTGAAGGCTTTACCTCGGCTGATCATGCAGAAAAAGAAATGATGGGTAAACTGGAGCGTAAAGAAAAAATAATGGGCTTTGGGCATGCTATTTATTCTGAATCAGACCCACGTAATGACATTATTAAAGGTTGGTCTGAAAAGCTAGCAGCAGATGTTGGTGATTCTGTTTTGTATTCAGCATCTGTTCGCTGTGAAGAAGTCATGAAGCGTGAGAAAGGCTTGTTTTGTAATGCTGATTTCTTTCATGCGTCAGCTTACAACTTCATGAAAATACCGACTAAATTATTCACCCCTATATTTGTGATGTCTCGGCTAACAGGCTGGGCTGGCCACGTTATGGAGCAACGAGCTGATAACCGTATTATTCGTCCGTCAGCTGACTACACAGGTGAAGAATTACGTCCGGTTGTGGCTATCGAAAACAGATAGTTATTGCACTTATTCACCGCACCTACTTATTGCACCTGCTAATAATGCAAAAGGCGCTTCAAATAGCGCCTTTATGTTAGGAATTGTGTTGTTTTTGTTGCTTTTTATTTTGGCCCTTCGGCGTAAAAACGGTCATACAAAGTGTCATCATTAACAACTGATAACCTACAGAACTATAGGATTTGTCATGAACTACGATTACAGAAAGCCCTTACCAAATAGTCAGCTAGACTACTTCGATACCAGAGAAGCCGTAAATAACATTAAAGCAGGTGCATATGAAACCTTGCCTTATACGTCACGAGTATTAGCTGAAAACCTGGTTAGAAAGTGCGATCCGGCAATCTTAATTGACTGCCTCAAGCAAATTATAGAGCGTAAACGTGATTTAGACTTTCCCTGGTTTCCTGCAAGAGTCGTGTGTCATGACATTCTTGGTCAAACGGCGCTGGTAGACTTAGCCGGTTTAAGAGATGCAATTGCAGCAAAAGGCGGCGACCCTGCTAAAGTTAATCCTGTGGTACCCACTCAATTGGTTGTTGACCATTCCTTAGCAGTAGAACACGGTGGCTTCGACAAGGACGCATTTGCCAAAAACAGAGCGATTGAAGACCGTCGTAACGAAGACCGTTTTCATTTTATCAATTGGACAAAAACGGCATTTAAAAATGTCGACGTTATTCCCCAAGGTAACGGCATTCTGCATCAAATCAACTTGGAACGCATGTCACCCGTAATTCAAGCAAGAGATGGCGTGGCTTTCCCTGACACTCTAGTTGGAACTGACAGCCATACACCAATGGTCGATGCACTAGGCGTTATAGCGGTCGGCGTTGGTGGTTTGGAAGCTGAGAGCGTTATGCTGGGCAGGGCTTCATACATGCGTTTGCCCGATATCATCGGTGTTGAATTAACCGGTAAGCCGCAATCAGGCATAACGGCAACCGATATTGTTCTGGCGCTAACTGAATACTTGCGTGCTCAAAAAGTGGTTTCTTCCTACTTAGAGTTTTACGGTGAAGGCACCAAACACCTTACGTTAGGTGACCGCGCCACCATTTCAAATATGACGCCAGAATACGGTGCAACCGCGGCCATGTTCTATATCGATAGACAGACTATTGACTATCTAACGCTGACTGGCCGTGAAGATGACCAGGTTAAACTAGTTGAACATTATGCCAAACACACCGGGTTGTGGGCAGACGCTTTAGTCACTGCTGAATATGAGCGAGTATTGAGTTTTGATTTGTCATCCGTTGGTCGTAATATTGCAGGCCCTTCAAACCCACATAGTCGCGTAGCTACTGCTGATCTAGCTGCAAAAGGCATCAGCGGCGTGGTTGAAAATGAAGAGGGTAAAATGCCAGATGGGGCCGTGATTATCGCCGCTATTACCAGTTGCACAAACACCAGTAACCCGCGCAATATGATTGCGGCTGGTCTAATTGCTCGTAACGCCAATAAGTTAGGATTGCTGAGGAAGTCCTGGGTGAAAAGTTCGTTAGCCCCTGGCTCAAAAGCAGTGCAATTATATTTAGAAGAAGCGGGGCTATTACCTGAACTTGAAAACTTAGGCTTTGGTATTGTCGGCTTTGCTTGTACCTCATGTAATGGCATGAGTGGCGCCCTTGATCCTAAAATTGAAGAAGAGATTAAGCAACGTAATTTGTATGCTACCGCTGTATTATCCGGCAATCGTAATTTTGATGGGCGTATTCACCCACATGCTGATCAAGCATTTTTAGCCAGTCCGCCCCTTGTTGTTGCTTATGCTATTGCCGGCACTATTCGCTTTGACATCGAAAAAGATGTGTTAGGCAAAGATGCGCAAGGCAATGATATTCGATTGATGGATATTTGGCCAACAGACGAAGAGATTGATGCGGTAGTAAAATCAAGCGTTAAACCGGAGCAATTCCGCAAAGTTTATAATCCAATGTTCGACTTAAGTGTCGATTATGGTGAAGACAACGACCCACTATATGCATGGCGTCCGCAAAGTACTTACATTCGCCGCCCTCCCTATTGGGAAGGTGCATTGGCAGGTTTACGAAGCATGCAAGGAATGCGTGCACTGGCGGTGCTAGGTGACAATATAACCACGGACCACTTGTCACCATCCAACGCGATCCAAATGGACAGTGCTGCGGGCGAATATTTACATAAAATGGGCCTGCCCGAAGTTGACTTTAACTCATACGCAACTCATCGCGGAGACCATTTAACAGCACAACGTGCCACTTTTGCCAATCCAAGATTAAAAAATGAAATGGCAATCGTTGACGGTAAAATGCAAGAGGGTTCATTTGCTAGGATTGAACCCGACGGCACAGTTACTCGAATGTGGGAAGCAATTGAAACTTATATGCAGCGCAAACAACCTCTTATCATAGTAGCGGGTGCTGATTATGGTCAAGGTTCTTCGCGCGATTGGGCTGCTAAAGGTGTTCGCTTAGCAGGTGTTGAAGTAATTGCAGCGGAAGGTTTTGAGCGCATTCATCGAACTAATTTGATTGGTATGGGTGTATTACCGCTTGAATTTGAAGTCGGTACAACACGCAAAACCTTGTCTATCGATGGCACTGAAAGCTTTGACGTTGAAGGTAAACCAACCCCCGGATCTATGCTTACACTGGTAATAAACCGTAAAAATGGTGAATCAATCAAGATACCTATGAAATGCCGCCTCGATACTGCCGAAGAAGTATCTATTTATGAAGCAGGCGGTGTTTTGCAGCGCTTTGCTCAAGACTTTATTGAAGCTACCGTATAATTTGGAGCTGCACTATGAACTTTACACCACAGATAAAAGTGCCGGCCACCTATATGCGCGGAGGCACCAGTAAAGGCGTATTTTTCAAAATAGATGATTTGCCAGAAAAAGCCCAAGTCGCAGGTGAATTTCGTGACCAATTATTCTTGCGCGTAATAGGCAGTCCTGATCCATACGGAAAACATACCGACGGTATGGGCGGGGCGACTTCAAGTACCAGTAAAACGGTATTGCTCAGTAAAAGCGATAAAGCCGATCACGATGTTAATTATCTTTTCGGCCAAGTCGCAATCGACAAACCATTTGTCGATTGGAGTGGAAATTGCGGGAACCTGACTGCTGCCGTCGGCTCGTTTGCGATTAGCAATGGTCTAGTAGACGCAGTTCGTATTCCCGAGAACGGTATCGCCGTGGTTAGAATTTGGCAAGCCAACATCAATAAAACTATTATTGCAAATGTGCCAATAACGAATGGAGAAGTTCAAGAAACAGGTAATTTTGAATTAGATGGGGTCACCTTTCCTGCCGCAGAAGTACAAATAGAGTTCGTCGATCCTGCTGATGGCGAAGGTAATATGTTTCCATCCGGTAACTTAGTTGATCAATTAGATGTGCCAGGCATAGGCTCATTTAAAGTCACTATGATCAACGCCGGTATTCCTACCTTATTTTTGAATGCAGATGAACTTGGTTATACCGGCGCTGAATTACAAGATACGATTAATAATGATGATGCCGCATTGGCTAAATTTGAAACTATCCGAGCTTATGGTGCGGTTAAAATGGGACTCATAGCTAACATCGAGGACGCTATTGCTCGACAACACACGCCTAAAATTGCTTTTGTGTCCGCACCACAGAACTATGTTTCATCAAGCGGCAAAAAAATCACTTGCGACGACATTGATTTAAACGTTCGCGCGTTGTCTATGGGTAAGTTACACCACGCCATGATGGGCACGGCTGCGGTTGCTATTGGTACAGCGGCTGCTATCCCAGGTACATTAGTGAACTTAGCTGCAGGCGGCGGTGAGCGTGATTCGGTTACATTCGGACACCCATCAGGTACTTTAAAAGTAGGTGCTAAAGCGCAAAATAAACAAGGCCAATGGGAAGTTGATCGCGTTATTATGAGTCGCAGCGCGAGAGTTCTCATGGAAGGAAATGTTCGGGTCCCGCTCCCAGAGTGACTTGATTTAGTCTACCTGCGTCACTATATCTGACCAAAGAGAAGGACTATTCGATAAGCCATGCGTATTAAACCCATGGTTTTTATTTTATTCGCATCTTTGTGACGATATTGAATTCTAATAAGCATATATTTTATTGCTATTTCATGACATCTTGTACCCACTAGGCGTCGATACAAACGCAAACATCTTTAGCACAATAAGGAAGCAATATGGCAGATCCAACTTATACGCCCCCAAAAATTTGGACTTGGGATTCAGAAAGTGGAGGCCGATTTGCCAATATAAATCGTCCTATTGCGGGACCTACATCAGACCAAGATTTGCCTGTTGGAAAGCATCCGCTGCAGCTGTATTCGCTGGCAACACCTAATGGTGTCAAAGTGACCATGATGCTAGAAGAGTTATTGGTGAAAGGTTTTAAAGAAGCAGAGTACGATGCTTATTTAGTAAATATTATGGAGGGTGATCAATTTACCAGCGGTTTCGTCGGCGCTAACCCAAACTCTAAAATACCGGCACTAGTCGATCACAGCACAACAACGCCCACTCGCATATTTGAATCAGGCTCAATACTGTTATATTTAGCGGATAAATTCGATGCATTTTTATCAAAAGATCCGGTTAAACGAGCTGAAACAATGTCATGGCTTTTTTGGCAGATGGGCAGCACACCGATGCTTGGAGGCGGTTTTGGTCACTTCTACGCCTATGCTCCCGAAAAGTATGAGTACCCTATTAACCGATATGCAATGGAAGTAAAGCGTCAAATGGACGTGTTAGACCGCCAATTAGCTGAAAACGAGTTTATTAGTGGCAGCGAGTACACTATTGCTGATATGGCAATTTGGCCTTGGTATGGTGGTTTAGCACTCGGTAAGTTGTATGACGCGGGTGAGTTTTTGCAAGTCGAAGAGTATAAAAACGTGCAACGCTGGACCAAGGCTATTGATGCGCGTCCGCAAGTTAAGCGCGCCAAAATGGTTAATCGCACTTGGGGTGAGCCTTCAGGTCAACTGCATGAGCGCCATGATTCAACCGACTTTAAAACCAATACTCAGGATAAGTTAGCTTAATTATCTATAATCAAATGCAGCGCACTTTGGCGATTCTCCATTAATCAGGTCTATCATACAGCCTGAATTAATGGGCTTATATTTGCGCAAAAAGGTCTTTGTTTAGCGGTTGTTGAACGATCTTCGTAATTTGTTCAGCGGGCACAGGTTTACTAAAATAAAACCCTTGAATAATGTCACAATGAAAACGATTTAAGGCTTTAAGCTGCCCATGTGTTTCTACCCCTTCAGCAATAACCGTCAGTTTCAGCGTGTTTGCTAGTGTAATAATTGCCTCTACAATTGCAGCGTCTTCCGGGTCTGTATCAATAGTGATGATGAATGAGCGGTCAATTTTAAGAGTGTTGATCGGAAATCTTTTTAGATAACTGAGTGATGAATAGCCTGTACCAAAGTCATCAAGGGCTATAGCTACGCCCAAATCACGGATCTGATTTAAGCGTGTGATGTTTTGGTCGATATCATTCATTATTGCACTTTCAGTTAATTCAACTTCTAATAATGACGCAGGCAATCCACTGTCATCAAGCGCTCGTTTTATCATATTCAGTAACGAGGCACGCTTAAACTGAATACTAGAGAGATTTACAGACACCCTAAAGTTTTGCATACCCGCGTCCATCCATTTTTTAGCTTGAACGCAGGATTTACGCATTACCCACTCACCTAAATCATTGATAATGCCAGAATCCTCAGCAACCGGAATAAACTCACTGGGCGTTACATTGCCTAACTCAGGACTTTCCCAACGCAACAGTGCTTCTACGCTAATAATTTTGTGGCTCTTTAGACAAACCTGAGGCTGATAATGTAGCGAAAATTCATCATTGTTTAAGGCATTGCGCAAGCACCCTTCTATTTGCAAAAACTTCATCGCGTTTTTATTCAACGATTCAGCGTAGAAACGATAACCATTTCGGCCCATCGTCTTTGCATAGTACATAGCAACATCGGCGTGCTTTTTGAGTTCTGTCAAATTAGCACCATCTCGCGGGTATATGGCAATACCAATACTCGGCGTTAGTGCGACTTCGTGATCATCAATTGAAACCAATTCAGAAATACAATCTACCAATGATTGAGCAACTACCTTCACGTCACCATCGTTTGTAGTATTGTTTAGCAAGATCATAAATTCGTCGCCGCCTAACCGAGATACCTCAATTTCAGCAACACTTTGCAGAGCTTCTGGAATGCAGGTCTTACCTTTTAAACACTGAATAATCTTTTCACTGATTTTCTTCAGCAGCTTATCACCGAACTCATGACCTAAGGTGTCGTTGATGCGCTTAAAGTTATCTAAGTCTATGTACATAATACAAAGATTCTGTTGTTCTTTGACAGCACATCGAATTGCCTTTTCCAAGCTTTCATCGAGGCTTTGTCTATTTGGTAGTCCTGTTAACGAATCAAAATAAGCCAGGCGACGCATCTTTTCTTCGCTTTGTTTTAGACTGTTAAAAGTTTCGCTACCTTTAAGCATGTAACGCACTCGGTGCGCAACCATTGGCCATCTAATTGGTTTAGGCAGGAAATCTGTAGCACCATGCTTATAAGCACTCTCAATAGACAATATATCGTCAGCTCCAGTTACCATTAAGATTGGTGTATCTTTGCCTTTAGGATGTTTTCTGATTTCAGCACAAACCTCAAACCCACTCAGCATTGGCATATGCACATCGAGCAATACAATACTGGGTTCATGCTTTAGATATAGTTTCAATGCGTCTAGACCATTAGCAGCGGTCAGTACGTTGAGATTATCACTGCTCAACGTTTCTTCCATCAGCAACAAATAGGTTGGATCATCATCACAAACCAATACAGTCGCATCCGTGCCACTATTAAGCGAGGGTTCAGTCATACATCTTCTCAATTAATATTTTTAAGCTTTTCTGGGACTTATCGAAAACATCTTTAAGTTCATCTAACTTTTCGGCGTCATCTATCGGTTGGTTAGTTTTAGCGGCCATTTCAATAGCTAACAATAGCTTAGTAAATGCGATGGTACCCACGTTTCCAGAAAGTGATTTCATTGCGTGGGCTAATTCCATTGCTGAGGTTCTATCGCCGCTCTTACAAGCCTCAACTAACGCAGGCATTTGTTCAATCATGACCGTGTTAAACGAATCGGCTACACGTAAATAAAGTTTTTTACCCGTTCGAGCTTCAATTTCGCGAATGCTTTCGACCGCATCAGCATCAATCCAACGATCAACTTCTATACTTAAATTAGGCGCAGAACTTGATGGTATGTCTAACGGACTAATCTTTAGTTGTTTTTCTGGAATATGTTGAGCAATCATACTGAATAATTGAGAGGCCGTAAAAGGCTTCAACATAAAGTCATTCATACCTATTTCTAGGCACAGTCCTTTTTCTTCGTCGAATACACCAGCGGTTAACGCAATAATAGGAGTTGGTATGGACCGTGCGGTAGATTTTTCATTTTCACGGATAATACATGTTGCAGTTAGCCCGTCCATTACCGGCATATGCAAATCCATAAAAATCAGGTCATATTGACTTTTCTGGCTTAAATCGACTGCAGCTTGACCATTACCTGCAATATCAACTTCACAACCGAACATTTCTAGCATAGTGACAGCAACGTCTTGATTGGCGACAACATCTTCCACTAAGAGTATTTTTGCACTAAAACGAGAATTATTTTCAGTTAACTGACTTACTTCAGCTGATGTCTCTGTTATGTCATTTTCAAGATTACTTGCATATAGGATTTCAGAACGCACAGTATCTAAACGAATTGGTTTTTCAATACGGCGCAACCCAAATTCATTCACGGAGCCAGCCTTTTCGGTCGTCCGTACAAGCACACAGTAGTCTGTATTTTCGAGCGTTGTTGAAATAAAGGCACGGTTTAACAAAAAATCAGGATGGTCGATGAACACTAGCGCATTGTCTGCTGGAGAAACATCGTGGCGCAAAGCCTCAATTGTGGTTTGCAAAGCTTCCACTTGTAGGCGTTCGAACGTATTTTGCATCATTTTTGCAGCTGTATCATTAGTACAAACTAATAGAATAGGCCGCATACTTAAATCATCCACTTTAGAAACAGCAACATAGTTCTTCTTTGGTAACGTTACTGGAAGACGGACAGTGAAAGTAGTCCCCTCGCCCAAAGTTGAGTCAACATTAATTTTTGCCAGCATTTGATCAACTATTTTACGCGTAATTGATAACCCCAAACCAGTACCACCAAAATTTCTGGTTGTGGTTGAATCAGCTTGCTGAAATTCATTAAAAATCTTATCGAAATGCTCTTTTTCTATACCAATACCGGTATCGGTGACAGAAATTAGAATCTCTTTGTTCACAAAATGAACTTCTAAATTGATACTTCCTTTGGACGTAAACTTAATTGCATTATTCAGTAAGTTAGACACAACTTGGCGTAATCTATGAACATCACCCAGAATATACCTTGGGCAATCTTTGGAGATACTATACCCTAGCTCTAATTGCTTCTCTGATGCTCTAACGGAAAACAAAAAAAGTAATTCTTCTATTAAAGCGTGAAAATCGAACTCATGGTTTTCGAGTTCAATCTTATCCGCCTCTATTTTGGATAAATCGAGAATATCGTTAATGAGTTGCAGAAGACTCTCACCAGCCCGACTAACTGCATTCGCGTAACGCTTTTGATTTTCATTTAGCTGAGATGATAAAAGTAATTCACTCATACCGATAATGCTATTCATTGGCGTTCTAATTTCATGGCTAACAATCGCCAAGAAATTTGATTTAGCTTGAGCCGCTTTAATTGCAAGATCTTTAGCTTTACTCGTTTCTTCTACGGCAACTGCAAGTTGATTATTTGCTTGTTCAAGTTCTGAAGTTCTTAAACTCACTTCTTTTTCAAGTTGTAAACTGTATGAAATTTGTTTTAACTTTTTTCGCTGTGCCATCGTAAATAGACGATATGCGATGAACACAACAATCCAAAAATAGATTAAATAAGCATAACCAGAGCGATACACTGGCGGGTTAACGACAACAGGAATATCTAAAGTCTTCTCAGACCAGATACCATCGTTGTTACTTCCTCTCACCTGAATAACATAATAACCATCTGTTAAATTCGGGAAATCTAGCTGATTAGAATTATCCAAATCTATCCAATCACTTTCACCACCACTTAATCGATACTGATACAGGTTGTAGTCAGGACGGGTATAATCGAGCGCCGCAAAGCTAAAGCCAAAGTCAGCTTCATCATAATCGAGCTCTATATTACCCTCACTGTTAAAAGCACTATGAATAGGAATTGATTCATTTAATCGCCGATATTCTGTCAATACGATTGGTGGTTTATACAAATTGACGGGCACATTATTCGAAATAAAAGTATTGAAGCCATTCGAGCCGCCAAAAAACATCCGCTCTCCTTGACCTTTAAAAAATGCACTACTGTTAAAGTCTCTACTTTGTAAACCATTAGTAGTGTTAAAATTACTGACTTTATTATTTTCAGGTGATATAAAACTAATACCTTTTGACGTGCTAACCCATATATAACCACGCTCGTCGGAGAGTAATCCATATGCAAAGTTTGACGCTAATCCTTGCTTCAATCCGATGTATTCAAAATCGAATTGTTGATTTTTCAGATCTGTTTTTGAAATTCTGCCAACTCCTTTATCAGTTGTACTAATCCAAAGGTCTTCGTCTGTTAGCACGATACTCCAAATTTCATTAGTTTTTAAGGGAATGCTCATAAACTCTTTAGTAGCTAGGTCAAACAGGTTCAGTCCGCCGCCACGTGTTGCAACCCAAATAGTATTATTTTCACCTTCTACCATATGGGTTATTCGATTGTTTGAAAGGCTTTTTTTATCATTATCATCATGCTCAAAGCGTTGTATACTGCCGGAACTAGTAAGAATATTAATACCTCCGCCATAAGTACCAATAGCGAGGTTTCCGTTACCAATTTCCATTATTTTACTGATTCTATTAGAACTTAGCGTTGAATCATCTTCAGGATCATGCATGAACTGCTTAAATTTATCACTCCCGCTTTTTCTGAAGTGTAATCCATCGCGTTGAGTGCCAACCCATAGATTCTGTTTTGAGTCGATTAGCAGTGTCGTAATTCGATCATCTTGCAATGCCCCTTCAACACCGGGTTTAGCTTTTATATGTAAGATAGTTGACTTATCAACGTCAATAACATTAATCCCGCCGCCCCAGGTTCCAACATACATATCACCATTTTGGGCCTCAGCAAATGACGAAATAATATCGCTAGATAAGTTTTTTCCTAATGGCGTTTTGCTATTTACAAGCTGAAATTTATTAACTGAACGGTTCCATTTACTTATACCGTGACTGGTACCAACCCAAAGAACACCACCTTTATCTTGAAATAGACTGACAACTCGATCATCAACTAAACTGGGATTATTTGAGTCAGTGTTGTATCGAATAAATGATCCTGTATTTTCATCCCATTCACAAAGACCGCCGCTTTCAGTAGCAATATAAATATAACCATCACTATCTTGAAAAATATCAGTAATTGAGTTGGAACCAATACTAGATAGATCGTCACTACTTGACTTAAAGTGTCGTTGAACTCCATTAATTAGATCGAACAATATTAAACCTGAATTCATTGAACCAAGCCATATTCGCTTCTGCCTATCGATAAGAATCGAGCGGATTTTATTAGTAGGTAGTTTGATATGAGATTTAGAGTTGAAGGCCGTAAAAACATTTTCCCCTGATGCTCTATACAATAAACCAGCGTCCTCAGTTGCTATAAAAACATTCTGCTCATCATCAACAGCAATATCTAAGATTTTATTTGACTGCAATCCAGAGTTTTTATTAATTAGAGCAACAAATTTTGACAGAGTAATGTCAAAAACGGCAATACCGCCCTCTTTGGTACCAAACCAAATCTTATTTTCTTCAACTTGCGATATTACCGTAAACTTAAGACCTTGGATAAGCTCATGTTTTACTGGATCTGTGTAATTATAGAAGCCATCTATTCTAGGAATGTAGAGACTAATCCCACTCTCACCGGCCATCCATAAACGTCCTTCGCTGTCGGAAAAAATATCGACAACCCAGCTACCAGGCAGGCTATTTTTATTTTCTGGATCATGTAAGTAAGGAGTGACTTTTTGACCATCGTATCTATTTAGCCCGTCTTGTGTGGCTATCCAAATAAATCCTTGTTCATCCTGTTCTATGTCATTAACAACTGGACCTGAGAGCACGTGGCGTTCATTCAACTGGGAGAAGGAAACATCGCGGCTTAATTTATCATAGAACACCTTAGCTTCACCACTTTGCGCCAACATCACTCCAAAAAGGAGAAACGATAATGTAAACAAGTACTTCGGACTAAGTATCTTATTAATTATTAACGCAAACATACTTGCTACTAGTCCATTTATCAAAACCTTGGTGCAGTCTAAAACATTTATCTATTTAAAATCAAAATAACTTTGATAAGCAGGTATAAAAAAGGCCTAAATTTAATAATAAGGCCTTATTTGAAATTTTAACTGATTCGTTTAACCAACTTTATTTTCTTAATATATCCAACTTTATTACATCATTTGATTCGATAGCCGAACTGGTTGCAGTTTCGGTGGCCCAGCTTCTAATCAATTTAACCTGTGGACTCGCATCACTCACACCTGACTCATCTTCAGCCGTCTGCGCATGAGTTACTTCTGTTACTTTATGCCAAATAACGCCTTGAGTATCTTTGGCGCCTGATTTTACCAAAATATCGTTGTTCCAGATGACGCCATTGGCTAACTTCTTATCTGACTTAACAATATCGTTGTTCCAGATAACGCCATTGACTACCTTCTTATCTGACTTAACAATATCTTTGTTCCAGATAACGCCATTGGCTACC
>NZ_KE386818.1:0-29659 GCF_000428905.1 Brumicola pallidula DSM 14239 = ACAM 615 | reverse complement strand
CTGACTTCACAATATCATTATTCCAGATGACGCCATTCGCTGACTTTACATCTCCCTTCGCAATATCGTTATTCCAGATAACGCCATTCGCTGTTTTACTGTTAGCCTGCTTATCTTCCCCCAACGTAAACTCGCTAGATCGTTCATCGAATTTAGCAGGACCAAAATAATGGCTTCTTAAATTAATATCATTCGCAATATTCAAACCGCTATTCGCACAGCCAACAGCTGTTGTGTTAATTGCGGCCGATGCATTGATAAGTCCGGCACCTTGTGCAAAAACACTAAAGGCTAATCCACCATTTTGCTTTTTGGCTTGCGACGCTGATGACATTAAACGACATTTAATTTCATCGGGTGTCAAACTCGGATCTTGTTGAATCATCAAAGCAACCACGCCTGCTGTGACAGCTGTAGCTTGAGACGTACCAGAGACACCCGAAGTTCGGTTTTTGTCGGCTAAATGACTACTTTGAGCAACAAGCCCTTTAACGTTTGTTCCTGGCGCAAGTACTTCTGGCTTCATAAAACCTTCAACTGTCGGTCCAAAACTAGAAAACGAAGCGACAATATCATCAGAAGTGTCAAACGGAGTACTGTTGTCATCCATCGCGCCAACAGTAATAACATATGGGTTATTACCCGGGACACCGACACTCATATCTTTGTTATTGCCGTTACCTGCAGGGGCAATAACGGTAATACCATTGTTCCATGCACGCATCAAAGCCTGGTTAATTGGATCTTCCCAGTAGAATGATGTTGCTGGAAAACTGAAGGCAACATTCAACACTCTGATATTTAACCTATTTCTATTTTCAATAGCGTATTCAATGCCTTGTAAAACAGAAGAATAAGAAGCTTCTCCTTTCTCATCGAATGCCTTAATCATTACCAAATCTACATCTGGCGCAACACCACTATGTGCACCTGTTGGAGAGCCGTACTGGTCAAAAACACTGGTGCTATCGGCTAAAATACTTGCCATGTGTGATCCGTGACCATTGAGATCTTGAGAACCTGATGCGTCTTCACCTAGTGAATTAACGACGGTTATGTTTCTTTGTAAACCTGTTGTATTTTGATTTAAAGCGGAAAATTGACCGAGACCACTATCGATGATAGCAACAGTAACCCCTTTGCCCGTAATACCTACTTTATGGAGTTCACTAGCGCCTATTTGTGCTGGAATTTGTGAGTTGCGAGGCGCGTTCTGACCTAGTGAACTGTCTTGCATAACCCCTAGATTGCTGTTAGCAGACAGACTCACCTGATTATCTTCGTTAAAAAAGCGGATCATCGCATTTCTCGAAGAAATCCCTTGGACTTGTTTATCTGTCAACTTAGCTGAAACTGCTTGAATAAGTTTAAATTCATGAATGATAACACCGTTTTCTGCTTGAATAGCAGAAACTAAGGCTGGGCGACTTGCACCTTGCAAAATATATTCTTCACCACTTGAGTAATTTGATATACCCCAAGCTGCTGCTGTGAAAGCCAATGCGCTACTCAATATTGCAGAGGTTATTTTATTAACTCTTTGTGATTTCATTATATTTTCGAGATTGCCCATATCTAAATTCCAATTTTTCTTGCATTAATAAATGATTCGGGTAAGTCATTTGCAACTTCAGTTCTAAAAATTGAATTGCATAGTGAATAACTCTTATATGAGTATGCGTCAAAATTTTGGCGTGTAAACCATAATAATAAGATTACAACCTAAACTTATTATTCGTAGTTTTGCCAGATCGCTTGTACCCCTTTCAAATACACATACTTATAGATAGAATTTTATACTTAATTAATTTCAATTAATTTAACCAACCAATTAAATTGGTTGTTTTTTAACCTTAAATAGACTGATATTTAACCTTTAATTGTTATTTTAAAAATTTAATTACTACTTAAGCTAGTTTTTTATTGAACAAAATAACTTGATAAATAAAAGAATATCGTAATAAAAAGACTATAAAACACTACCATCGTTTAATTTGCATCATCGGACTATAAAAAATAAAATAACAAATAAAAACAATTAGTTATAGACAATTAACAGTGTTATAAAAAATAACTTACTATTAATTAAGAACTATAAGTAAAGTTGATGAGAATTTGATACTTACCCTCGAAGAAGATTATGAGTAACAAATTAAAGAAATAGAAATTTGATCAGAAGAATTTTATAAAAGTGAAGCGATTTAACAACATATACCAAATAAAACCAGCAATTTATGCAAAATACACACGTTTATGTAGGACAGATGAGACGTTTTAGAGAAATTAATCCAAAAACCACAATAGAATAGGTGATGAGATAGCTTGGATAAATTAGGCTTACACCGTATATGAATGATTTAAGAGGTTGTTAGATTGTTAGCTTAATATTGAACAGCAATAAGCCCAAAAATAGAATCCAAAACTGTCACTAAGAAAGCGATTAGTACTCGTCTTCAAAAGCAGGTCCCGCATAATTATCGAAACGAGAAAATTGCCCCTGAAAAGTCAGTCTACTTGTACCAATTGGTCCGTTTCGCTGCTTACCAATAATGATTTCTGCAATGCCTTTCATTTCAGATGCTTCGTTATAAACTTCGTCTCGATAGATGAACATGATCAAATCGGCATCTTGCTCAATTGAACCTGACTCACGTAAATCTGAGTTGATGGGTCGTTTATCGGCTCGTTGCTCTAGCGTGCGGTTTAGCTGTGACAAAGCGACAACAGGAACTTCAAGTTCTTTTGCCAACGCTTTCAAGGAACGTGATATCTCTGCAATTTCCAGTGTTCTATTTTCACTGAGCGAAGGTACGCGCATCAACTGAAGGTAATCAATCATGATTAAGGAAAGACCGCCTTTATCTCGTGCTATCTTTCTTGCTCGTGTTCTCAGCTCCATCGGCGTAAGGCCTGATGAGTCATCTATATAGAGGTTATCTTTCTTTTTCAATGTTTTGATTGTGCCAGACATTCTAGCCCACTCTTCATCGTCAAGCTGAGCTGTTCGAATATGAGTTTGGTTTACTCTACTTAACGATGCAAGCATTCTCATCATGATTTGCTCAGCCGGCATTTCGAGGCTGAATACCAATACGGGCTTGTCCTGCAGCATCATAGCGTTTTCACATAAATTCATCGCAAAAGTGGTTTTACCCATTGAAGGACGAGCGGCGACAATAATCAAATCAGAACGTTGTAATCCACTCGTTTTGCTATCAAGGTCGGTGTACCCGGTTGAGACACCTGTTATTTCTAGGCCTTGCTTAACCAATTCATCGAGTCTGTTAACGGTTTTTGTTAAAACCGTAGTAATGTCCTTCGGACCTTCGTTCTCACCAGTCCGTTTTTCGGCAATTTCAAAAACCTTTGATTCAGCAAAATCGAGAATATCAGCACTATTTCTACCCTCAGGGTTATAGCCAACATCAGCAATATCGTGAGCAACCCCGATAAGCTCCCTAACAATAGCACGTTCACGAATGACACTGGCATAAGCCGATACGTTCGCTGCGCTGGGGGTGTTTTTGGCTAATTCGATAAGATAAGAGAAACCACCGGCTTCATCTAGTTTACCGCTTTGGGCAAGTGTATCTTTCACGGTGACAGTATCGACGGACTGATTATTACTTAGGAGTTTTATAATTGCACCGAAGATGGTGCGGTGTGAGCGGTTATAAAAATCACTCTCGACTACAATTTCAGCTACCTTGTCCCATGAATCGGGCGCGATCATCATACTGCCTAGCACGGATTGCTCCGCTTCTATAGAATGCGGAGGGATCTTAAGCTGTTCGACGTCGTCTTTTTTTTGTTTATCTTGAAATTTCAATTGCAGCGCACAGTTGTATTTTGAGCATATTATTATGCGTCAAAAAAGCCGCCTTGTCTGTTAAAAATATAAGGAAAATATGTAGCCCGTTTAATCTAGTGTAGCAAACCATGTGAAGTGGCCTTGTGTAGTGTCTTTGCGGTTAATGACGATAAATTAAGTGCAAATTATAAAAGCACTGACCCTATCACACCACCTGCTATTACGACCAACCAAGGTGGTAGCTTCCAATACATTAATGCCCCGAACGCAATTATCACACCAATAAAGTCGTTTGTTCCTGACACACCTTCTACAAACACCGGTTGATATAAGGCAGCAAATAAAATACCCACCACACTTGCATTTATACCAGCCAAGGCCGCCCTAATTCGAGGCTTGACTCTTAAACTCTGCCAAAAAGGCAATATCGCATAAACTAGCAGAAATGACGGTAGGAAGATCGAAATTAAAGCAAGCAAAGCGCCAAGAACACCACTAATAGGTCCGTTTAGTACACCGCCCAAAAAAGCCGAGAAGGTAAATAAGGGCCCCGGAACAGCCTGTGTTGCACCATAACCGGCTAAGAAAGCATCTTTTGTCACCCAACCTGTTTTTACCATTTCACTTTCAAGGAGGGGAAGTACAACATGCCCACCACCAAACACTAAGCTCCCTGAACGAAAAAAGGCACTCACAATGTCAACAATTGGCTGCTCAACGAATAGTTGAATGACCGGCAGCCCAAACAAAAACACAAGAAAAACGAAAAACCACAACACACCACTAAACCGAGAAATGGACAAAGTGAGCTGACTTTCAGTCATATTCAGTGAGGGTTTGAATAACCAGACGCCAATAACACCCGCAACAACAATGACAACCAATGGTGCAAAAACTGATTGAAAGACTAATAGACCGATGGCAGAAAGCAACATAATTGTAATACGCGCGTTATCAATACAAATACTTTTCCACATTCCCCAGACTGCTTGGGCGACAACGGCAACAGTAACAATTTTCAATCCGGTCAATAGACCTATGGGAATGACATTGCCGTAATTTGAATACCCTAGCGCTAGCAACAGTAATAATATAGCAGAGGGCATAGTAAACCCAAGCCATGCTGCTAATGAGCCAAGGTAACCAGCTCGAGACAAACCAATGGTAAGCCCAACTTGACTACTTGCGGGCCCGGGCAAAAACTGACATAAAGCAACGATTTCGGAGTAGTCGGATTCGGTTATCCACTTTTTACGGACAACAAACTCTTCTCTGAAAAAAGCAAGATGCGCAACTGGACCACCAAAGGCAGTAAACCCCAGTTTTAAAAAAACCAAAAATACTTGTATTGGTGAACGAATATGATTCACGCTTTTCTTGACTCCTTCAGTAACACTTCCCAGGCCGTTCGGCCTTTATCATTGAGCGACAGTTTAAGCATCGGCATAGGTTGACCATGATTGATATCTGCTTCTACAAAAAAGTGACTGTGTGGCTCTAAGCGGACACCGTATTGTCCACCAACCATAGCAATGTAGTCAGTTGGGTCACGTTTTATTGGGTTTGCATAAACACAAATATAGGTCTTAACATTATTAACACTCTTTTTACTCGGTACTCTATATCGGTTGCTACGCTTTGCTTTTACAGGGTCAAGTGAAATGACGATATTGGCCTTGATGTTGAGCTTGCGTAACTCTCTCATTGCAATATCTTTTACAATGGCGCCACCGCGACTATGCCCAACCAAGTTAATCCTAATTTTCGCATTTTTTAGCTTTTGTTTAACAATATCTTGGATGATTTTTTTCTTATCTAGGTAGCCATAGTACTTGGTTTCGCATGTGGGTCCTTTTTGCAAATCCAAAGCAGCTTTAGCGAGTCCCATCAAATTAGTGGGTCCCCATTTGATGATACCAAAGCGTTCACGTGTTTTATCAGCCCCACCGCCAATAAAATAAATTATATTCGATACGTGTATGGTATTTCTCACTTATCAATTTCGTCCTAAAGTAAGAAATAATATATCTATTTTATGAAACTTTCATGAAGATTCTTTTAAATATAGGCAGACTATTTTGTTACGACTTTTACACCACCACGCACAGTAGAAACTTGCACAGTACTTGTGGAGTTTGAAGTGCTGAATTCTAACGAACGTCTAGCCCTATATTTAACTTTGCTTTGTTCGTTATCAGTAATTTTATTTCTAATTAAACCAGCCGCTTTTGCCTTAATGTCAAACCTTATCGCAACGTCCTTTTACGACTTTGTTAGCACATAAGCGAAAGCACACAACGTATATACGAACAACAAGCAATTAATACAAAAATTTAAATCCTGCTCTATCACCTCGTATAGCGGCATCGATTAACGCTTTGTGCTGATAATCCTGAGGGGCGACCGCGCTTAATATAGGGTTTATAATAAAGCTATACTGTACTTCTTATTCTGTATTTAATTATATTATTCAAAAAGTATGTCACCCTTCAATTCAAAAAGTATGTCGCACTTCAGTTCAAAAAAGTTCAAATCCACCATATTTTTTAATCTACTTTTTATTTTATTCAAAGCTTATGCTACCTTAATACGCATTGTATTAGCTTGAATACCGATAGGCTTTGGCTTTCCTAAGCCATTAGTTCACCTCAATTTGCAACATAACAACATAAGGGAAAGCACTGATGCTAGTGGACGCGTTATTTGCAGGTAAACCCCAAGCTTTCGGGCCTAGACAATCACCAAGTAGTATTATTAAGTTGCCATTCGAGCAACTCCATATCGAATTAAATGGCGCAATTGAAGACGAGCAAGGAAACAAAAAATTGCATGGTGGTCCTGAAATGGCAATGCATCAGTATTCTCAAGAAAGTTATGAAATATTAAGAAAAAAATTTCCGAATATCACGCAAAATCTTCTTTTTGGCAGCATCGGAGAAAATATATCAGCGCCTACGATGAGTGATGAAACTGTATTTATTGGCGACATTTACCGTATTGGCAGTGTTGTATTGCAAGTCAACTCGCCCCGTGCGCCCTGCGTTAAAATAAATCAACGATATGGCGTCAGAAACATGGATCTGTTTATTGCAGAGCAAAGGATAACGGGATGGTACTACCGAGTTATCGAAACCGGTAGAATGAAGGTCGGTGATAGTATTACACTTGAGCATCGATTGCAGAACACCAAGTCAATAAGCGATATTATGCGCTTGGTTCGTAGCAAAGATAAAAATATACCGGAGAAAGTAGACGCTAGTGCAATTAGCGGCTTAGCGGCTGAATGGGTCAGAAAACTAAAAAAATAGGTCGCTTACTAAATACCGACTGATACTGTTCAATAACACTCGAGTAACCCCTAGAAGTGATTAACTTTAAGGGGTTACAACAGAGTAAATGCACTCTATATGTGCATCAATCTATATCTACATCAACGAGCATTATGCAATTTCAAATAAACCAGCGGCGCCCATGCCTCCACCAACACACATCGTGACTACAACATACTTAACACCACGACGTTTACCTTCAATCAAAGCATGGCCAACGGCTCTTGCACCAGTCATTCCATAGGGATGACCTATTGAAATTGCGCCACCATTGACATTATAGATGTCGGGGTCAATACCTAGCTTGTCTCTGCAATATAAGGCTTGGCAAGCAAAAGCTTCGTTCAATTCCCACAAACCAATATCGTTAATACTCAAGCCATGCACTTTAAGCAATTTAGGAATAGCATAAATTGGGCCAATACCCATTTCTTCTGGCTCATTACCAGCGACCATCATACCGCGATAAATACCCAGTGGAGCCAACCCACGTTTTTCTGCCATTTTCGCTTCCATGACCACACATGCCGAAGCGCCATCAGACAATTGACTTGCATTACCAGCAGTAATACAACCACCATCAATAACTGACTTGAGGCTTTGCAGACTTTCCAATGTGGTCGAAGGACGGTTACCTTCATCTTTTTCTAATGTCACTTCTTTAAACGAAACTTCTTTTGTTTCCTTATCCATAATGCCCATAGTTGAGGTCATTGGTACTATTTCATCATCAAATTTACCCGCAACTTGGGCTGCTGCTGTGCGCTGTTGTGACATTAACGCATATTCATCTTGAGCTTCACGTGAAATATTGTATTTCTTAGCCACGTTTTCCGCCGTAAATAACATAGGCATATAAGCGTGTTGCGCTTTGTTAGTGACATTTTTGTCTACACACTGGCTCACCCAATCATAATACTTTGCTTGGATTTCAGAAATATTCTCTTGACCACCAGCAACCACTACGTCCATACCGTCAACAATAACTTGTTTAGCGGCTGTAGCGATGGCCATTAGGCCCGATGAACATTGACGGTCAATAGTTTGACCTGAAGCAGAATAAGGCAATCCCGCAGCTAAAGCAGCTAAGCGAGCAACGTTCGAGCCCGCGCTTCCAGCATTCAAAACCGAACCAATGATCACATCATCAATTTCGCCACCTTCAACACCGGAACGCTCTACTGCATGTTTTATTGCATGGGCTGTCAAGGTAGGTGATTTAATATTATTGAACGCACCACGATAAGCACGACCAATTGGCGTGCGCGCTGTAGAGACGATTACGGCTTCTTTCATCGAAATATTCCTTGAGTTAGGTAATAACAATATTCTGGTGAGAATGGTTTAGTAAACCTCACCATTCGTACGTTACAAAAATAAGCAGTGATAGTGCGTTGAAAGCGGATTGATATCAAGCCAACAGTCATTTTGCTTTTTTATGCGCAACAATACCTATCACTTATAGTCTCAGCACCCTTCATTAACGGAGATAATCAAGCAAACAAAATAAATGAAATTATAAGCTCTTAAAGTGCCTTTTACAGGCGTCGTTGTTCTTCCTTTATTCCATAAATTGGAAGTCATGGATATATCGCTAAAGACCATTGAAGTTGATAGAAGCGGCACCGGCAGACTTATTTGTAAGGAAAACATCAGTGCGGATATCAAAGTCGCATTTTTCTTTAAAGTAAATAAAAACCGCGATGACGTGCTAAAAGTAGCCCAAGCAATTGGTTGCGAACGTGCATCAAGCAAGTATTGCCACCCTTGAAGACCTATTCAGTGCTAAATTTTCGAAAGCATTAAAAACCGTCGGTAAGTAAGTCACTCGAGTTAGATGGAACCCGACGCAAAGAGAGATTTTGGAAAGGCGAAAGTAAAACCTATGATATGCATGGCAAAAAACTCTGTGTAGTCATGCCAGGTTATCCTTACACGGAGTCAGGCGATGTTTTTAAACCTGTTTGCAGATGAAAAAAAACACCGCTGTGCGGTGTTTTCAATTTCTAAGCGATATCTATTAACTAGATATCGTTTACGCTATTAAGCTTCTTGGATAATTACCAATTTAACTATTGCCATTACTTCTGAGTGCAATTGAATATCGATTTCGAATTCGCCTGTTTCACGCAAAGTACCGGTAGGTAATTTAACTTCTGCTTTAGTAATCTCAACACCAGCGGCAGTAACTGCATCAGCGATGTCACGAGTACCAACAGAACCAAACAACTTACCTTCATCGCCAGCAGGAGATGCGATAGTCACTGGCTCAAGAGCGTTAAGTTTGTCAGCACGTGCTTGCGCAGTGGCTAATTGATCAGCAATCTTAGCTTCCAACTCGGCGCGACGTTGCTCAAATTTATCAACGTTGGCTTTAGTAGCCGGAACAGCTTTTTGATGTGGGAACAAATAGTTTCGTGCATAACCTGATTTTACTGTGACCTTGTCACCTAGACCGCCTAAGTTGGCGACTTTGTCTAGTAGTATGATTTCCATCTTGCTACCTCTTTGCCAATCTTATTTGTGTGAATCTGTATATGGTAACAATGCTAAGAAACGCGAGCGCTTAATTGCAGTTGCTAACTGGCGCTGATATTTAGCGCTAGTACCAGTAATACGGCTAGGAACAATTTTACCACTTTCAGTTACGTAGTTTTTCAACATAGGTATATCTTTATAATCGATAACTTCTGCGCCTTCAGCTGAAAAACGACAAAACTTACGACGTCTAAAAAAACGAGCCATTATGCGTCTCCTTCTTCTGATTTAGCTTCTTCCGGTGCAGCGGCTGCTTCTGGTGCAACTGTTGCTTCTGATGCAGCTTTTGCTTCAGGCGCATCGTAAGATTTTTCGTCACGTGGTGGTCTGCGATCGTCACGACGTTCTTCTTTAGCCATTGGAGACTGTTCTGTCACCGCGGCTTTCGTACGCATCACTAGGTTACGCAAAATGATGTCGTTGTAACGGAAAGCAACTTCTAGTTCATCTACAGCTTCGACAGTTGCTTCAACGTTCAATAGAACATAGTGGGCTTTGTGTAGCTTTTCGATTGGGTATGCCAATTGACGACGACCCCAGTCTTCTAAACGATGGATTTTCCCGCCGTCTTGTTCGAGAATACCAGTATATTTTTCAATCATGCCTGGCACTTGTTCACTCTGATCTGGGTGAACCATGAATACGATTTCGTAATGACGCATTATTGCTCCTTACGGTTGTAGCCTCGCGTAGTGAAGTCGTCTACATGGAGACAAGGAACTAAGATATTGACTTCAAGGGCGCGCAGTATACATACACAATACTGCATAGACAAGTAATTTTAGACAACCATAATGATTGATATGAAATATATGCAAATTTAACTATATAAACTAAAAATTATGCCGGTGTAGTAGCTTAAAAAGTGCCCTTATAACTGATGCAAATCCTCATAAACAAGGACTAGCGTTATTGTTTACCTATATTAATGGGTTTATATTTTTCACGCGCTGCAACAATCATTTATTATGTTACAGCAAAATCGCGCAGTAAATCAGTAGTAGTCACATCCGAGCTAAAAAAGTAAGCTGTAAATTACGATTATCATTACGTAGACACATACGGGAGCTTGGTTTTGCTAACTCATATTCATCATATTAATTTTGTAGTGGCTGATTTAAACGCGTCTATTCTTTATTTTAAAAAACTTTTAGGACAGCAACCAATTGTTGAAATACTGCCAGCAAGGAATGTCAAAACAGCGAGGTTTGAGATAGGACAAAGCTTGTTAGTATTAGTGCAACCTATCACTAATGAAGGGGTAGTTGCTGATATTCTAGCAAACAAAGGAGAAGGTATTTTTTTAATCTCATTTGCCACTCATTCTATTGATAAAACACTTCAAGATCTCGAATTATCTTACAGCGAAAAAAGACTAGGCATAGATGGCTGGCCAATTTGCGATCTATCACCTTTTGAGCAATTTGGCGTGGTTTTACAGTTAACAGAAACACCTAAAATTAATTCAATTTGAAATTAAATATTTCAAATTGAATTTATTCACTGTGAAATTCGCGCAAAAAAATAACCAACTGTCTGATTAATAACACTTTTATATTTATCAGCTATTTGGCATGAACCATGCTTTAATAAAACTTGTAAACGGAACGTTAATAAGGTTTTAGTCCAGCAATGTATCAAACTAGTAAAGTACGTATTTTAATATTCGGACATAAAGAATTTAGTCAGCTATTAAGTAGTGTATTGACTGGTATGGACGAACATGCTGAATGTCGAATAATAGACGCTATTGTGGGTACTATTGACGAAGCTAACAAACACGTAAGTTTGTTTAGTCCTGATGTGGTTATAAGCGCAGGAAGTAATGCGGCTTATTTAAAAACTGCACTGAATGTTCCCGTATTATCGATTCCTGTTACCGAATCTGACATTATTTGTGCAATTTTAAAAGCGTCAACTGTTAACAAGGACGTGCATGTTATCACCTTTGATGACTACAGCAGCCTTGTTGAGCTACTTAATCAAAACACCTCTATTAATATAAAACACAGCAAATATGAAACAGCGCAAGAAGCTAAGCAAATTTATCAACTATCAAAACTATCTTCCAATAACGTCGTGGTCGGTGCTAGTTTAGTTTGTGGATTGGCTTCTCAAAACAATATAAAATCGTTTTTAATATATTCAAAGGAATCATGCAAAGCCATCTTAAAAGAAGCTATTGAGATCGGTAGTAAGCAAAAAGAACAAGTTCACTCAAAAGCAATACATCGTTGGCTTAATGAAGACTCAAAAACTCCAATATTAGTCGTAGACAACTACACCAACATGCTAACCTCAAATGCAGCTGCAAAAGATGAATTCACCATTGACTCTGTCAATAAACAACAAATCCTAGATCTACTTCAAAGTAGTCAATTCACCGATATTTCGGATGGTAAATGTAGATTAAATCAAACTGATTGGTGGTTTCATAAAGACACTATTGAAATGGCTAATCACAAGTTTGATATCTATCAGTTTTACGCCCAGACACCTAATATTCCTTCCACTCCAAAGCAATTCAAACCAGCACAACCTTTAGTTTACCAATCTAAAATCATGAGTGATTTAATCGAGCGAACCGATTTATATGCTCATTCTCCCAGCCATGTTTTGATCATCGGCGAATCAGGCACTGGTAAAGAAATGATTGCAAAGCGCATTCATCAAAAGAGTCAATTTTCGGATGGTCAATTCGTTGCAATTAATTGTGCTGCTATGCCTAGTGAATTATTCGAAGGTGAACTATTTGGTTATGTAGAAGGTTCATTTACAGGGTCAAAACGCGGTGGTAAGCATGGCCTCCTCTATGAGGCCGAAAATGGCGTATTATTTTTAGATGAAGTAGGCGAACTAAGCCTTCCTCAACAGGCCAAATTGTTGCGTGTAATTCAAGAGAAATCGTATCGTCCAATTGGTTCTCATAAGGAATTTAAAGTAAATCTAAAAATCATTGCCGCGACCAATAAACCACTTGCGGAACAAGTTAAAAGTGGATTATTTAGGGACGACTTATATTATCGGCTCAATGTATTAAGTATTAACGTTCCTTCACTTAAGGAGCGCAAAGAAGATATTGCAAACATCACTAAATCAAAATTAAGTGCACTTAACTTCGGCGAACTAACAATAGAAACGCTAGACAGCATTGCCTTCCATTTAAACGGTATTTTTGAAGCCTATAATTGGCCTGGTAATGTCAGAGAGCTCGAAAATATTGTAGAGCGCTTGCTAGTTTATTGCTCTGTTCATCCACAAATAGATAGTAAAAAAGTAACTCAATTATTGCACGAACTAGCGCCTGAATTGTTTGTTAACCCAGAGGCTGGGGATAAAGGCGCGCTTGCTAAAAATGAACATCAATTAGTTATACAGGCAATGGATAAATTTAACGGGAACAAAGAACTCGTCGCGCAGTTCCTTGGAATAAGTCAAACCACTTTATGGCGACGATTAAAACTCACTCATGAAAATAAAAAAAGGGGACAACAAAATGCGTAGATTTACCCAAAGCAAAATTGGAAGCGCCGTAGCTTTATCCATGTTAGCTGGTTCATGTGCGGTCGCAAGCAGCGCGCTTGCACAAGAATCACAAGCTTCAGAAAGAGAAGACAGCATAGAGATTATTAGTATTTCACGCAAACGCCCCGAAAGCCTTCAAGATGTTCCGATCGCAGTCAGTGCTCTGTCCGCTAGAGATATTGAAACTGCCGGTATTGAACGCCCAGGTGATTTCATTTCACTCGTGCCGAATGTCAATATTGTTGACACGGCCAACGTGGGAGATACCCAAGTGAATATTCGCGGTATTGTCTCTACTCGCGATGCTGAATCTACCTTTGCTTACGTCGTCGATGGCGTTTTAATGACCAATCCAAATGGATTCAATGAAGAGCTCCTCGATATAGCACAAATTGAAATACTCAAAGGTCCTCAAGGCGCGCTCTATGGGCGCAACGCTGTTGCAGGTGCTATTTTGGTAACCACAACACTACCGAGTGAAGAATTTGAAGGTAAAGTTAAAGTGGGTACTGGTAATGCCGGTATCCAGCGCATTAATGGCATTATGAGTGGCGCGCTTAATGACAGTATGCGCGGTAGATTGACCGCAAGCTACAACAGTATGGACGGACATTACACGAATGTGCTCACAGGCCAAGATGATGTTGTCGATTTCTTAGAAGACACGACGATTAAAGGTCGATTGATGTGGGATGTGTCAGATCAACTCACTTTAGATATTCGTGCAGGCATGTCCAAAGTCGAAGGTGGCGCTATCAACTTTAATGCCGTGTTCGCATTGCCCTCTTTTGTAAATGCTTTTAATCAACCTGCTTACAATGCAGATGTAAATGATCACGATTTTATATTTGCTTTTAACGTCCCTGGCGAAAACAAACAAGACAGTACCGAGTTTTCGGTTAAAGCTGATTGGGATTTAGATGGCTATGATATTACTGGTGTGCTCGCTTATAACGATTTAGAAGAATACTTATTATCTGACGGCACAAGTGCGTCCTTTTATGGATATGAGTTAACGCCACAATGCCAAACTGATCGTGCAACGTTGAACAATACACCCGCAGCTTTAGGTGGTGCGAACCGGTCCGATTTATTCGGTGATTTTTTTGCTCCATTTGGCGTATTTCCTCCTGGCGTAGAATTCACCGGTGTTTACGGTCCATATACGCCAACTTCTTGTGACGGTTTTCAGTATCAAGAGCGCAGCCAAAGGGATTTCAGCGGAGAATTGAGAGTCACATCTGATGATGATGACGCCGATATACGTTGGATAGCGGGTGTCTACTTCGCCGAAATTGAACGTGATGTTGTGGTTGCCTACGGTGCAGATCAGGGTCAAGGCTTCCTCCGCCAAGCATATGTTCCACCAACGGGGCCAAACCCAACCGATTTGCTGTTTGACGATACCTTTGATACCTCGGTTATTTCTGCCTTTGGTCAAATTGAATATGACGTCTCAGATAAAATGGAATTAGCTGTCGCTTTGCGTTATGACAATGAAGAGAGAACAGTATCCAATAACGTTCCAAACGTGTCATCTTCAGGACTTAACATAAATACGATAGGACCAATAAACCCAGCGTTTAACGCGAATCCAAATGGGATCCCGGACAGAAGCAGATCGTTTTCGCATTTTCAACCTAAAGTAACTCTGAGCTACGAACTAACAGACAATGTTAATTCTTACGCGAGTTATGGGGTTGGTTTCAGGAGTGGCGGATTTAACTCTATAGGCACTCAAGCAACTCTCGATTTTTGGTTTAATAGTTCGGGTACCGGCACACCCGGCGATGCAGTGGACGCTAAATTGTTAGTCACCGATGATTATGCAAAAGAGGTAACTACCAATATTGAATTCGGGCTGAAGTCTAAGTTGATGGATGGCAAAGTCCGACTTAACGGTGCTATATTTAAAACCACGGTTGAAGATAATCAATTCTTTGAATTTTTTGCTGGCCCATTTGGATTATTGAGAGCGGTCACCACAATCGACGAACTCGCAATTCAAGGCTTTGAGCTGGATTTTACAGCTGAGATTACAGATACGTTTAAAGTATTTGGTGGTGTCGGTCTACTTGATTCAGAGATAAAGGAAAACCGGAATCGTCCTCTGTCTGTTGGTAACAAAGCGCCACAATCCCCTGAAACTACCTACACCTTAGGTTTCAGTTATGAGCAACCTGTCAGTGAAGATTATTGGTTAACTACACGAGTTGATTATCAATACACCGGAGAGACGTTTTTCCACACACTTCAAGGCGAACAAACGCCCACTATTTGGGACTTTTTTGGAACACTTGGCGGAGGCGTTCCACCGGGCCCACATCCACAAAACTTTGATAATGCGGCACGTGATGCATTTTATACATTAAATGCACGCATTGCGCTTGAAGCTGAAACTTGGACGCTCGCAATTTATGGAAAAAACATTACTGATGAGCAATATCTACAAGAAGTCATTCCTGCGCCTGAATTCGGTGGTTCTTTTCTTCATCCTTCTGCCCGTGCAGAATACGGCGTTGAATTTACTTATAACTTCTAAGGTATAATTGGATCGGGCTTGTACTGTGGCTAATCACCTCAAGTCTCGCATCCAAAGTAATGTTTGAATTGGAGAAAATAATGAACAAACCACTTGCTGGTTTACGTGTTATTGATTTAACGCATATGTTGTCTGGCCCTTACTGCGCGATGATACTTGCAGATTTAGGTGCAGAAACAATAAAGGTTGAACCTTTACAGGGCGAAGGCACACGTAAATTATTAGCAACCGACCCCAAAAATTCTCTCGACGGCATGGGGGCGTATTATCTAACACTAAATCGCAACAAACAAAGCATCTGTATAGATTTAAAAAGCGAGGCAGGCAAACAAGTTTTTTATGAATTAGTTAAAGAGTCGGATGTTGTTGTTAATAATTTTGGCGCGGGTGTACCAGAGCGTCTTGGTATTGACTATAAAACCTTGAGTAAGATTAATCCTAAAATTATCACCTGCAGTATCACTGGCTTTGGCAGTAATGGTCCAAAATACAAAAGGCCCGCTTTCGACCAAGTAGCGCAGGCGACTGGTGGTGGCATGTCAATCACCGGAACAGATAAAAACCATCCTGTACGCGCGGGCATTCCAATTGGTGACCTTGGCGGTGGAATGTTCGCCGTCATGGGCATTCAATCAGCCATAATAGAGCGTGCAACTAGTGGCAAAGGGCAAGATGTAGATATTTCTATGCTGGATTGCCAAGTTTCAATGCTGAATTACATGGCGACCATGCACTTTTTATCTGGTGACGACCCCTACCCTATTGGTAATTCTCACTTTGTTCACGTTCCGTACAACACGTACCCCACGTCAGACGGCTTTATTGTTATTGCGATTATTACAGATAATTTCTGGAAAAACTTAAATGAAGTAGTTAAGTGCCCTGAGTTTGACGACAGCAAATACGACGGACAGCCCGGCAGATGGGCGGCAAAAGACTTTATTGATGACCAGTTAAATGCCGTATTAGGTCAAAATACAACAGCCTATTGGATCGCGCAATTAGAAGCCAGGCGAATTCCTTGTGCTCCCGTAAACAGCTTATCTGAGACCTTAAATGATGAACAAGTGCTGCATCGGAATATGGTTGTAGATTTAAAACATCCCAACGGTAGTTCGACCAAAGGACCCGGTAACCCCATAAAGTTTTCGCGCACCAATGAGGAGACTTTTGAAGCAGCACCTACTTTAGGTCAAGATACACAGACCGTATTATCCGAATTACTGCAAATGTCTCAAGAGCGGATCGACATGCTAGTATCTGAAGGTGCCGTTAGGGGAAGTAACCATGATTAAGGATGTTTTCATTAATGATGTAGGGCCCCGTGACGGTTTACAGAATCAAGCGAAAATATTAACGCCGCAACAACGACTGCAACTAATTGAATTACTAACCGATGCCGGGCTAGATGGCATCGAAGTAGGTGCATTTGTATCACCTAAAGCGGTCCCTGCTATGGCTGGTACAGATGATATATGTCAACAGCTTGCCACTACGACGTGTCATTACTCAACCTTAATCCCAAATATGAAGGGATTTGAATTAGCTGAACAAAACAAGCTCAAGTTAGCTTCATTAGTTATTGCGACATCGAATACGATGAATGAAAAAAACATTCGTATGGATAACGCACAAACTCTGAACATGATTAAAGACGTCATACACGTTTCAAAAAATACTAAAGTTGAAGTGCAAGTATATTTGGCTACCGCTTGGGCATGTCCATTTGAGGGGGTTATTGCGCCACAGCAAGTTATAGATATGGCTGGCAGCTTGTTGGAATTAGGCGCGTCTCGTTTAGTTATCGCAGATACGATTGGCGCAGGAGACCCATTACGAGTCAATACGCTTATGAACCAATTGGTAAAACACTTCGGTTCAGATGTTTTTTCCTGTCACTTTCATGATACTCGAGCAATGGGCTTAGCTAATTTATACGCCGCTCTGGAAGCGGGTATTCGACGTTTTGACGCCTCTATTGCGGGACTAGGCGGATGTCCGTTTGCTCCAGGAGCTAGTGGTAATGTAGCAACCGAAGATGTGGTTATGATGTGCGAACAAATGGGCTACAAAACGGGCATTGACATGCTGGCATTATTGGATGCGTCAGACCTGGCTGTTGAATTAACGCAGACCGCCCGTGGGGGGAACGCCAAAACATGGTTACGCAAACAATATCCTAAGAGTAATTAAATCAATTACTGCGACTACCTTACACGACTATTTTTAGTTAATACAAATATATAAAAGAAGGAAAAGGTTATGAGTTATCGATTAGGCGTTGATGTTGGAGGCACTTTTACCGACCTTTTGTTGATCAACGAAAGCAACGGTGAAACTCACACAGCGAAGGTTCCCTCGACACCAGACGATTCGTCAATTGGGGTATTAAACGGTATTGCGCGAATATGCGAAGAGTCCGGCATAGATCCAAAAAAGATCAATCGAGTCATGCATGGAACGACGGTTGCCACAAACGCTGTACTTACGGGTAAAGGGGCTAAAGTTGGCCTAGTGACCACAAAAGGCTACAAGCATGTGCTGCAAGTCGCACGCTCTTTTTGCCCTGGAGGCTTGGGCGGCTGGGTGAGTTATGTAAAAAAACCGTTACTAGCCCCGCTCGAATTGACCATAGAAGCGAATGAGCGCATGGGGGCCGACGGAAAGACAGTTAAGACTTTGGACGAGCAAGCATTTCGAAATGATTTAATTAAGCTTAAAGCGAAGGGTGAAGTCGAAGCACTCACTATTTGCTTCATCAATGCTTATGTTAACGGCGAACATGAAAAACAAGCTAAAGCCGTTGCTGCAGAAATCTTTACCGATATTCCAATTAGTATCTCTAGTGACATCGTACCTGAAATGCAAGAGTATGAGCGCACAGAAACTACCGTTGTAAATTCATATGTTCGTCCACAAGTTGCGCGCTACGTTGAGAACCTTCAAGCGTCTTTGCATAAAACCATGGGCCAAGATCTGCACTTATCGATTTTACGTTCAGACGGCGGTTTAGCCTCAGCTAATGCTGCAGCCGACAATCCGGTTAACTTATTAATGAGCGGACCTGCCGGCGGTGTATCAGGAGCGATACATTTTGCATCTGCGGCAGGATATGACAATGTTCTAACATTTGATATGGGCGGAACATCAACCGACGTTGCCCTGATACAAAATGCTAAGGCACGCATCCGACGGGAAACCAGGGTTGGCGACGTTACTGTGCGAGCACCTTCGGTCGATGTTAGAACCGTTGGCGCCGGCGGCGGGTCATTGGCCTTCGTTCCTGAGTTAACTAAAGCACTGCGAGTAGGTCCTGAATCAGCAGGTGCTCAGCCAGGACCCGCGGCCTATATGAAAGGCGGTGTGGAACCAACGGTATGCGATGCTAACGTGGTTTTAGGTTACTTACCTTCGGACGTTCAGCTCGGTGGTAAAATGGCAATTGATAAAGCAGCAGCCGTTGCAGCAGTCAAAAAAGTAGCAGATGCGATGGGCCTTTCTGTAGAAGAAGCGGCTGAAGGTATCGTGCGTATTGCTAATGAAGCCATGTTTGGTGCATTGCGACTAGTGTCTGTTGAGCAGGGCTTTGACCCCCGAGATTTTGCCCTCGTTGGTTTTGGTGGAGCAGGTCCTTTACATGCAAATGCATTGGGAATTTTGACTGGTTCGTGGCCTACCATTATACCGCCAGGACCCGGCGTATTATGTGCCTATGGCGATGCGACCACTGTAGTTAAAGATGAAGCATCCAAAACTTATGTCACCTTAATCAAGAATACAAATCAAGCCTCACTAGCAAAGCTATTTCATGAGTTAACAGAGAAAGCCTCCTCAACTCTTATTGCGGATGGGATCAGTGAATATGAGTTAGAAGTTACCTTACAAGCTGATGTGCGTTATACCGGCCAAGCATTTCAACTATCTATTGAAATATCCCAAGCCGACTTTGAAGCCCAAGGTCTTGATTTGTTAATTAGTCGCTTTGACGAACAACATACTCAACTATTTACCTTTGCCCTCGATGAAGGTCACGAGATTGTCATGGTTCGTGCAATTGTATCTGCAGCTTCCACTGCTCTGCCTTTGAGCAAGCAAATAACTGGAAATACTACATTGCTCGAATGCAAAATTGCCGACACCAAAATTTATCATGCAGGACAGTATCATCAAGCTGCCATTTATGAGCGCGCTAAAATGGTTGTAGGCTTAGTTATTCCTGGCCCCTGCATCGTAGGTGAGATGGATTCTACAACGGTTATTTTACCCGGATATGTTGCCACTGTAGATACCGTTGGCAACCTCTTAATTAATCCTGTTAACGCAAACAAAAATAAATAGTAGGAGATCAGAATGAACAAAATTATTGAAACAAACACAGCTCCTCTTAATCGCGTTGATACGGACACAGTAACCGTTGATATAATTGAAAACGCGCTAAAAAATGCGCGTGAAGAAATGGACGCGGTCTTATTTAGAACAGCAATGAGTCCAGGTATTCGTGAGCAAGGTGATTGCTTTCCGATGATTGCGAATAAAGATGGCAAAATGGTGGTAGGACAATTTGGTTCTTTCATCCATGGTTTTATGGATGCATTTTCAGGACAAGTGGAAGAAGGTGATGTGTTATTAACTAATGACCCGTACATGTGTAATGGTGCTGTATCGCATTTACCGGATTGGATTGTTATTGTTCCTATTTTCCGTGAGGGCAGGCATATCGCTTGGTCAGCGATGTTTGGTCACATGTCAGATAATGGAGGAATGGTCCCGGGCTCAATTCCAATTAAAGCTGAAACGATTTTCCAAGAAGGTATTCGTATTCCCCCAACAAAGCTTTACAAGAAGGGCGTATTACAGAAAGACCTACTGGAACTCATATTACACAACGTAAGAACACCACAGTGGAATCGGTTTGATTTAAACGCCTTAGTCGCTGCCTGCAATACAGCATCGAAGCGAGTTATCGAGATAGCAGATAGATTTGGTGATGACACTTTCTACTCAACAATGGAAGTCATGTTAGAACGAAATCACACTGCAATGTCTGCAATCATCAATATGTTAGTGCCTGAAGAGCCTCGCGTATTTGAAGATTACTTGTGCGACGATGGCGTGGGTAAAGGACCATACAAAATCCGCTGTAAAATGTGGCGTGAAGGACCCAAAGCAATATTTGACTTTGAAGGCACCGATCCACAAGCCAAAAGCTCAATTAATTTCTATTTAAATGAAGAAATGTTTAAGATGTTTTTTGGTTCTTTCACTATTAACTTAGTTGACCCACAAATACTCTTTAATGATGGTTTTTATGATTTGGTGGACGTGCGCATACCTCAAGGTAGCTTATTGAAACCAAATTACCCAGCGGCTCTCTCGGGAAGAACCCATGCCCTCGGCAGAATATTTGATGTCATGGGTGGTTTGCTCGGACAAGGCGCACCTGAAGCGATGAATGCGGCAGGATTTTCAGATTCACCGCATTTATTTTATTCAGGCTACGATGCTAAAGGCGAGTGGTTCCAACTCTTCCAAATTGGATTTGGTGGTATTCCGGGTCGCCCTGCTGGAGACGGTCCTGATGGCCATTCACTATGGCCGGGTTTTACTAATGTTCCTAACGAATTCATTGAAGCTTACTTCCCACTAAGAGTCGAGGCGTATGAAGCGATATTAGACTCAGGCGGCGCAGGCTTGCATCGTGGTGGCAATGGACTATCTGTCGGCTATCGTTTCTTAAACGACGGCCAAATAGCTATCCATGATGACCGCTGGTTAACATACCCTTGGGGAGTTAACGGTGGAGCTCCTGGTATGCGTTCAACCAAAATATTAATTCGAGCTGATGGGCGTGAGGAAACATTACCTGCAAAGTGTGAAGGTATTGAAGTTAAAAATGGTGATATTTTGTACTTTAATACTTGGGGTGGCGGTGGTTGGGGAGATCCATTAAAGCGCGAGCCTCAGTTGGTATTAGATGACATCAATCGTTCATTAGTTTCGGTTAAAGGCGCCGCAGCCTATGGGCTAGTTATCAACGACGATATGTCTATTGATCAAGCAGCAACATCCAGACTAAGAGCACAAATGGCGAGTAAGCGTGGTGATGTTCAATTGTTTGATTTTGGTGGTGATATTGCTGATATCAAAGCCCGCAGTATGGCCGAAACCAAACTTCCTGCACCCCAAGCACCTGAGTTCTAAATGAGCGTAACACTTATCGATAGTGATCTGCTTATTGGTGAATTACAGTTGGGCAAAAGCCCAGCTGTAATTGCTGTCGATTTTAGCAACGGCTTTGCTGATAAGAAAAGCCCTTTGGGAGGAGATTTTGAACCTCAACTAGAAGCAAATCTTAAGTTGATCGAGGCAGCGACTGCCAGTAACGTCCCTATTTTTTTTAGCACTGTTGTTTACGATAATGAGCAACAAGCCAGTGTATTTAGGCAGCGATTGCCTGCATTAAATATTTTGCAGAGAGGGTCTCATTGGGTCAATATACACGATAAGTTTAGCCCTTATGTCAACCGCGACAACATTATTGAAAAAAACTATCCAAGTGCTTTTTTTGCAACAACCTTGGCCAGCAAGTTGGCAACGCTCAACGTAGACTCACTTATTATCACCGGCTTAACTACCTCAGGTTGTGTGCGCGCGACATGCGTAGATGGTCTGCAACACAACTTCCTATGTGCAGTCATAACTGAAGCTTGTGGGGATAGAAATCAGTCTGCGCATGCAATGAGCCTGCATGATATGCATGCAAAATACGCTCAGGTTTTACCCTTAAGTCAAATTATGGAGTACTTTAAATCACTGTGATCTAACGACATTAACACCCAGCGTAAAAACACTATGGTTTAGCGGCGCTGTGGTTTAAAGGCCTTTACGCGTAGCCTAACGTAGTCGACATGCCATTGACCATTTACCAATAAATCGGGTTTCAGCAGATTAGTAATTTCGTCAATGATGTGTTTCTTATGTTTAGCATCTACATTTGTAAAAAATGCTTGGCCAAAGGCTTCTAGCCATTCACTTAAGTGCTCTGGTAGTGGTGTAAAACGATCAAATAAATCGATATATTCAAGCTCAAAACCCTGCTTTACCAGCAAGTCCGAGTAGGCCTCAGCCGTGGGGAAGTACCATGGATTTTGATACAAAATACCTTCACGTTCTAAACAGGTAGTCAGCGCATCCACTATTTTGCCTGCATTACCGAAGCCACCAAACTCTGCTACAAAACGGCCTTGTGGTTTTAATGATCGATAAATACCACTTATTACTGCTTTTGGTGTTGTCATCCAATGCAGGGCTGCATTCGAAAAAACACCATCAAATTGCTCATTAAAGTCTAAATCATTAGCATCTTTTACCAATGCATTAAGGCCCTTTGCCTTAGCCGCTAGGACCATTTCAGCACTTGCGTCTATGCCAAGCACATGTTGGCATAAAGGTTTGATTTTTTCGGTAAGACTGCCATCGCCACACCCTACATCTAGAATAGAGTCTGACAATTTTGGTGCAAGCAGATTTAGTAAAGGCTCACCAAGCTTAGCAACAAAATCAGCGACTTGATTATATTTAACCGGATCCCATTTTGTTTCTGACATAAAGCCCTTAAGCAAAAATTATGATGTTTAATACACGCGCAAACAAAGCGTCGATTAATATACTGTATTTACCATCTTAGTTATTATTAAAGTGCATTCACAAACTAACGATATCATCATCAATAAGATGTTTCACGAGCTCACTTTGCTGGGCATCATCAAAAGCCTTATCAATCATTACTGCTCTATATCCAGCCACTTCCTTGTAATTAGGGTGAGTAAATATATACATCTGACCCGAATTGAGAGCTTCAACAACCCGTTTTGCAAGTAGTTCTGGCGCGATACCAGACTCAACCAACGCGGCTGCTTGACCAAAATTCTTTTTGTACCGGTCTTTATCTGCTGGCGCAATTTCTTTGGATTTTGTGCTCGACTTATATTTATCTTGTTTATTACGCATTGACTCGTGAATGCGAGTTTTAACAAAGGCAGGACACAGTGCTGACACTTGAATATTATGTGATTTTAATTCCACGGCCCAACTTTCGGTCATCGACACAACGGCTGCTTTCGTAGCGGAGTATGAACTTGCATAAGGAACGCCCATCATACCCGCCATTGACGCTACATTTACAATCCAGCCACCTTCTCCATGGCGTTTTATTTCAGGTATTGCTGCTTGCGCTCCGTACACTACTCCCATCAAATTGACATCAATTACCCAGCGCCATATGTCATGATCCGCTTGTTCAATTTTACCCGGAACACCGCCAACACCGGCATTATTTACAAGCATATGTAGCATGCCAAAAGTGGCTATCGTTTGCTCAACACAGGCTTGCCACTGCGAAAAATCAGTGACATCTAATTTACACGCTAACACATTAATATTCAGAGACTCTAACTGCATTTTAGCACTCGCTAATGCAGCCTCGTCGATATCTGCAATCACAACATTCATTCCCAGCTCACCAAACTCTTTAGCGAGAGCAAACCCTATGCCACCGGCGGCTCCAGAAATAAGTGTTGTTTTACCAGAATACGTTAATGCATTATTTTGTGGCATAAGATGCTTCCCTTTTTTGCGAGCTAGTTACAAATCAAGATAGATTATTCGACGCTACAATATAGGCTGGCGTTGGTTTTAATCACAATTTATTTAGCTAATCGTATGGCCTTAGTTCTGTGAATAGTAGACAGTAAAAGAGTGTTTTATTTCGCCTTATGGCCCAACTAGAGGGCTTTTCTGGTTGGCATTACGACGTTCGCAAATATGAGTCCCGCAACCAACGACATAAATATCAGAAACACTTCGGGTCCAACATGCGCCGCTTGCACAAAGTCCTGACCCGAAATAAACGAATTCAAACCGATATAGGTTTTAGAACCCGGCACCAGCACAATTAAACCATGCATAGCGACAATGGTTGAGGGTTGGTTTGCTATTCTTCCAAAGGCATTAGCAAAAACACCCAGCGCAAATGCACCTAAGAATGTGCCAAAGGTTTGGTCTATATAATTAGAACTGTAAACCGTCACACCATAAGCTATAAAAGCCGACATTAATGCCCAATGTATGTGCTTAAGTCGTGTTCTAAAAATAGGTACTAGGGCAAAACACAACAAGCCAACAGCCAACCAAGTCGCCCAATATGGCAAGGATGCTGCTGGTTCAAACTGATTTTCCCCGAATAAACTAAAGCCAACACCCACGCCCAAGAATGCACCGAAGTAGAGCTTAAATAGTTGCATAATTGCGTCCATTATTCGTGCGGTCCCCGACACCAGATTTCTTGACGACAGCTCGGCTAATCCCATGGTCAGTGCTAAACCCGGTACTAATACGATTACCGCGGAAAGCACCATCAATGGAATGTTAATGCCGGGATCTAAATAGCGACTTATAGCGCACGCTAAAATACCGGCAGCGAATGAAGTTACGGGTTCTAGCATTAAATTTACGCGCTTCGATTTTTGTGCCCATAAAATCCACAAGTAAGAAACAAAACCGAGTAAGGCCGCCCAAAAAATCTCAGCTAAACTGGCGCCCATTAGCATTGAGAAAGAGCCTGTCGCTAAAGCGAATGCAAAACCAGTGATAATCTTACCGTATGGACTTGGCATTTCATTAATAGCGTCCAAACGGATATCAGCATCCGTTAAGGTTATTGCCCCGGACAATAATTCATTTGCCAGCTCATCGGTAAGCGACAGAGCATTCATGTCCAAATCGCCTGGTTGAAGTCGCGCGGCATGATTATATTCGTCTTCGTGTTTATCACTCCAGATCACGAAAGTAATAGAGGTTGGGGTTGCAATAAATGACGCGTAGACACCTAAATAGCTAGATACCTCTAGCAAGTATGCCTCTAATCGAAATGCTGGCGTTCCGTACTTGTGCAACATCTTGCCCAGCTTCAGAATGAAACGGCGGATTTGAATAAATTCTTGAGTGTTCAATGTATTGTTTCTCTGCCCTTAAAGGGACTTGTATTGGAGGTCGTTTACTTCACTATAAAAAAGTGCAGATTTGTTGGAGCGTTTTCTTATTTTTTGCATGCTCTAGTACCGTTGCATCAAGCGCCGGGTAGCCGGTTATTAGCTACATATATGGACGTCTCATTCAATATGGTGGTGTCCAAAAATGAATCTTTTGCACAAGCGCCTAAAAGTGAAACTGAAGCCCGGAAACATGGCGATTACCTTGCCTTGTTTATTTTGATACCAGCTTGAACAACCACCAGTCTTCCAAACCGTTTTTTCCATTTCACTATGCACCATTTCGGTATATTTGGTTTCGGCAATGTCGGTAGGTTCAATGGCTTTTACTTTACTCGACTGCAAAATATCGATGCATCGCATTACGTATTTCATCTGCGACTCGATAACAAAAATTGCACTCGTGTGACCAATACCCGTATTTGGGCCCGTGATCACAAAGAAATTAGGGAAATTGGGAACTGTTGTACCTAAATAAGCCCTTGGGTAATCCCGCCAATGCTCGTTGAGCCGTTTTCCTTGTCTGCCTGTAACATCGTATGAAACCATAGAATCGCTGGCGTTATAGCCAGTTGCAAACACAACAACGTCTACTTCCACGTCACCAGAACCAGCAAAAGATAAACCGTTTTCAGTAAACCCGATAAACGTATCATGCTGATCATGCAATTCACAATTTGCTCTTTGTAGTGCAGGATAATACATGTTCGAAAGAATAATGCGTTTACAGCCAATGGTAAAATCAGGCGTTAACTTTTTCCGTAAGGCTTTATCGCCAACTTGATTTTTTAAATGTTTTCGCGCTGGCCATTCAGCCAAAACCTTTAACAAAGTACGGCTATATTTAAACGCTAAAACACGCATTTCTAAGGTCCAGTAAATAAACCAACGAATGACAGTATATAAAGGTAGAAACGCTAATACGTTGCTAAGCCAACGCGGAAAAGCCCAATCCATTCTTGCGATCACCCAATGCGGGGTGCGTTGTATAACGTGCAGTGTTTCCACCTTATCGACGATCGCCGGTATAACCTGAACTGCACTTGCTCCACTGCCAATGACGGCAACCTTTTTATTTGTGATATCTATACTGTGCTGCCAATCATTGGTATGAAAACTGTTTCCTTTGAATTTATCAAAGCCGTTGAGTTCCGGCACGACAGGGGTACTCAAAGGACCTGTTGCATTAATAATAGCTTTGCAAGTTAGGATTTCGTCGTTTGCGAGCGTTACCTCCCAGTAACTATCACGCCATATAGCACCAACCACTTCAGTATTTAATCTGATGTGCTCGCAAAGGAGATACTTTGCAATAAGGTTTTGCGTGTAAGCTGCTAACTCACTTTGTTTAGCAAATAGATGCGACCAAGGATAAGGTTCGCCGGCTATACTGTATAACGGCGATTGCACATCGACAGCCGCGCCCGGGTAACTGTTTTGTAGCCAAGTTCCGCCGGCAAAACTGCGACGTTCAAGCATCACAAAATCGCTAATATCTCTTTTTAGTAGCGCTATTGCCGCTGAAATTGCACCAAATCCTGTTCCAACGATGACAACTGAATGCATGTAGTATTTCGCCGTTTTTTTTAAGGTTCATATTAGGATTGTTTACGATAGCACAAAAAAATTAGAGAACGACTCGATACTGCATTGCCAGTATGAGTCAGTAAAAATTGCACCTGTAAAGGAAACTTTACCAGCTTGCTCTTGGATAACTACGTTGGGTAGCGTGCGCGATAAATCACTAGCTGTAATCGACCTTATGTCTTGCTGCAACCTGATAGTTTGGTGACAATATTTGATCAATATAGATCCATTCAGCAGTCACTTTTTGAGAGGTAAGAGTAACCGTCATATATCCGCGTTGATGCAAATTGCAATACTGTAGATCATCAATTAACAACGGTAATTGTTGCGCCAACTTGCTTGAAATTTCATCCTCAGTTTTTAAATAATACTCCATTCCTGGCGATGAAACGCCAGGCGTCGCAAATTCTACTCCAACTGGTAAGCCATTTTTTGCGCTTAAAACTGAATGCCAAGCATTGTGGGTATCACCGGCAAGCACAATTAAAGATTTATTGCTTTGTTGGGCGGTGGCGTAAAGTTTTTCTCTCTCAGCAGGATAGCCGTCCCATGCATCAAGGTTATACGGCATTTTTGTGTTGAGTCTGTTTAGCTCTTGCTCAGAAACTTCTTGACCGTTTGCTACAGCCTGTTGGATATTAACAAGCTGTTCAATAGTACGCGGAATTTGGCTACGATCGTCACCGCCAAATACTTCAGTAGGTAACATCATTTTACTCATTAGCACCTGCTGTCCTAGCACTTGCCACTTCGCTGTAGACCCAGAAATGGCGGCACTTAACCAGTCAAATTGTTTTTTGCCTAATAATGTTCGCTGTGGTTTGTTAATGTCATGAATAAACTCTTTGCTATTAAAGGTGTTGGTTTCAGCGTCGCGATATTCTGAATATTCCAACTGCTTGTCTCGACCTATAATTCGAGTATCAAGCATGTACAAGCTCAGCAAATTACCAAATTCAAAATGGCGGTAAATTTCGGGGCTTTGATTGCCTTTGGGTGGTCGTATAGGTAACCATTCATAGTAAGCACTAATAGCGGCGAGACGCCGTTCGAAGAAATCACCCTCTCCTTCATTATGGTTTTGAGCGCCATCTTTATAAGTATCATTGGCCACTTCATGGTCATCCCATACTGCTATAAACGGCGTATTAGCGTGCAAATCTAATAAGCCTTTGTCAGTCCGATATAATGCGTAACGCTTGCGGTAATCAACAAGGCTTATTGTCTCTTGGTCGTTATCCGGCGCAATTGAGCGACCAATCTCTTCCGCTCTCTGGGTTGCATAGCCGCCCATTGCATACTCATAAATGTAGTCTCCTAAGTGTAAAACAGCATCTATTTGATTATCTTTTGCAGCCTCAGCGTAAGCATTAAAATAGCCAGCCGGAAAGTTTGAACATGAAAGCACAGCTAGTTTTATTGAATCAACGTCACCAATAGGTAGTGTTTTAGTGCGCCCGACTCTACTTATCTGGTCTGCTCCGGTAAACCGAAAATAATATTGTGTTGCTGCTTGTAAGTCTTGAACGTCTACTTTAATCGTATAGTCAATCAATTCGCTTGTGCTCGCTTGACCAACCCGAACAATATCTACAAATTCTTGATCAGTCGCCATTTCCCAAAGAACGTTAACAGTAGCAAACGTTTTTCCTTGTATCGCGTTGACTGAGGGTAAAGCGCGCGTCCATATAATGACTGCGTTTGCTATTGGGTCGCCGCTAGCCACGCCATGACTAAAGAGGACATCGCTGAGCGCCGATTTTTTTTGACTACCAGTGCAACCAGTCAGTGCAGTAGACACAGTAAGAGTGGCTGAAGCGATAACACAACCAGCTAGAAAAGAGCGTCGATTCATTGTATTCATTTTGGTCCCATGGGCATTTAAACGCAGTCAATATAAAAACTAAAAGTGATACTTATATTAACGTTTTATTATAATTAGATGACTGTTTGACATCCTCCCCGCCCTAAAGGGCGGGGATCCCTGCGGGTGAACGCAACTTCTGCGCCCTACCTTCGGTGGGTTCCTGCTTCACAGAGCGGCCTGACTGCGCCGACTCTCCACAGGCTAACAAGCGATATCCTCGCTCTAAAACATTGATCGCGCCGACCACATCGGCGTTATTTGCATAACCACAATCGACGCACAGGAACTGTGCTTGCGTGAGTCGATTGTCTTTACTGACATGCCCGCAGCACGGGCATGTTTGGCTAGTGTGGTGCGGCGGCACTGCAAGCAGCATACCACCGTTCCATGCCACCTTGTAGTCCAGCTGCC
>NZ_AUAV01000017.1 GCF_000428905.1 Brumicola pallidula DSM 14239 = ACAM 615 | reverse complement strand
GGTGGTGCGCCAATTGCTGTGATCCGCAAGTACATCGAGCAACAGCAAACGCCACACTAAAACAAATGGACGGCTTCGCCATCCGAGCTATCCATCCGAGCTATCCATCCCCGCCCTGAACGACGAGGCTTTCCGCTCAATTCCGGTAAATGGCGCCGTACCATAAGCAGGTCATCAAGATGCCTATGACACTAAAATTCAGTGGTTTACCTCCCTCAAAATCTCGCTGTTGATTTTTTGAACTTTGTACTCCAAAAAAAGAAGCCATAATACTGACCGTTATTTGAAAAAATGTGGGACCTTTTTTGCTATTTTCCACTTTAACCACCTACTTTAATTAAGCTGTAAATCGAAGTCAGAATAAAGCAAGCAAATAAATGAGTACAGGAACAGATAATTATAATTTTATAGGTACAGATGCACTATCATTGAATAATTCCTGGCTATTAGGAGACGATTAACGAACGGTAACTGGTGCGTTTCTATGCATTATCAACTCTTTAAGGTCAGCGAATATTTACCTGGCTGGATAAACTATTTTGATATTACTAGTGGGTATTATTGATGCGTAGATCGAGAACATTGGATTACGCGCAGAGTGCGATACTGGAGTCACCAATCTCAGCGTGACGCAGAGATGATGATGAATGTATTCGTATTAAGAGCAAATTTCAATTAAAAAGCATGGAAAACACAATACGCACTTAGTAATGGTCATACTTGCTTGATAATTTCGATAGTCTTCGGTATCTGTAACCGATATGGCTATTAGCAGTAAGAAGTCACTAGGGTCTTGTTGTTATCACCGAAATTATATAGGCTCAACCTTCACTGTAAGTTTGGAACGGCCGCATCCATAACTAAAAATTGATGTGCACGAAAAATTTCATTGCCTGCGCTAGCCAGGTTGTTTCACTGTAAAGATAAATGTCATGAGAACTAATATATGAAGAAGCAATTGAGAAAAATATTTTCCCCAATACTCCGAGTTTTTGAGTCTGGCGAGGGCGAATACCTTTATAAAAAATCAGATAGAAAGGTACTAAACATTATGGGGTTTCTGTTTGTCTTTTTGTCAGGTTACTCCGCTGTGGTAGCTATTATTGCGTCAGAACTCGCTGGTTTTTTACCGTTTTTAGTCTTCTTTTTAATTGGATTTATATGCGCATTAGTTGGATTATTGGGCAATGATCGCGCGGTTTCAAAAATATGGAGTCGTAAATAGTATTTTTAATGAGCTCGGACTTCAATAGACAATTCCATACGTTCCCTACCCCAGTTTCAACCACGAAGGCTATTGGAATTGAAAGCCAAGGGCGGCTTCAGTTAAAACATTTTTGGTAAGTAAAATGGCCACTCGATAACACATTTAAACAGGGATTTTTCATGCGACAGTTTACACGGATTTTTATCGCAAGTTTACTATTTAGCAGTTTTATTTTTACTGTCGCCTATGCTCAGAAAGCATCCTCCGTGCCAAATTAAACCGCGCCTACTGCGGCACTTAGCATATTACCGGAATTTACTAACACAACTCTTTCACCTGAGATTGGTGCCGATTTACTCCAGATGACGATTTTGAAGAGTTGCTAAATTACACCACATTCGAAGACAAACCTATCCGTGTAAAAGGCTTTAGTCTTGACCCGAACATTCTATATCTAACGAAACATAACGGCGATAAACGTGCCTTGTATAAAATGAATTTAACAAGTAAAGAAACAAGCCTGATATTTGCTCACGAAGACTATGATATTAGTGGTGATTTAATTTACTCAACGGTGAATAAAGACGCGATTGGTATATTTGACGAGCATTCGCCATATGGACGATACTATTTTAACGACGACGATTACAGCTTCCACGATGCGTTAGACAAAGTTTTATCCGACACCAATAACTACATTCGTAGTTTTAGCAAAGACCAATCGATTTTGTTTCATTACTTGAGCATCAAAGCATTACTTATACTGCTCGCGATGGCTTAGAAATTGTGGCGCTAATTACACTACCTAAATTTGGAAAAGCCACATACCCTGCCGTTGTCCACCCATCTATCTGATTATCAACGCTTTCATTTAGATGAGAATTTTTTCGTAGGCATCTTCTGTTACTTGCACTAACTCAGCATCTAGGATATACATATAACTAGATCACACTTAGGATGCCATTAGTAGCACTTAACTCACGTTTGCATATAGTTTGATAATCGTTCGAATTTCCGCAAATAGGTGCTAATCTTGATTGCGAACTCATCTAAAAATTTAAGGATAAAAATGTCGAGAAAAAAATTCATGGAAGCTCACGGAGCCTCAAATAATAATGACCGGAATGGTTGGGGCTTTGTTAATCATAAAGACAAAGTGGTAATATTTGGCGCCTGGGACGTAAATACACAATTGGACCGTTCACTTATTTTAGCCATGGATGGGGACAAAATTGAGCTTGGTCGTAAGCAAAATGCATTTAGTGAAAGCTTAGAATACGTAAAACTAGTAGAGAATGATGGCTATCAGTTGCAAACATTCCCGGTTATATTAGATACCGATTCTGATGATGGCCTAGGCACCGGTAGAGTAAAAATAAAGACTTATGTTGAAGAAATTTCAGACATGAAGCTTGAAATTATTAACGGTGATTACTATGCTGTTGGCAAACATAAAGCTGAGTATTCTACTAAACCGCTATCCGGATTAGCGGATGATATTGCAGACATTTTTGACTCCGAAGTTGATAAAAATGGACGTCAAAGCCTCGTAATGTCGCGCGTCGGTCAGGGGCGCTTTCGCAAGAATGTTATAGATGTTTGGGGGAATGGAGAGTGCTGCGCGCTTACACTAACCAGCGTTAAAGAGATATTAGTCGCGTCACATATTGTCCCTTGGTCGGTTTGCGAAACAAATGAGCAACGTTTAGATGGTTCAAATGGCATCTTGTTATGTGCTCATATTGACAAACTCTTTGACTGCCATATGCTCACATTTGAAAAACAAGGCCGTAATTATCTTACCAGGCTATCTCCTACCCTCGATAAAAATACATTACGAGGACTAGGGGTTGAAGCTGGTTTGACGCTGTGCATTGATCAAATGAAGCCTAAATTTCAGAATAGATTTGATGATTACTTAAAGTATCATAATGGTATTTTCAACCAAAAATTATGATTTGTTAGGCTGTAGTTAATGTAAGCATGTGTAGCATATTTTTAAATATAGTACACATGCTTGAATATACGTTAAAACCACGCACCAGCTTGGATAAGCAGCGTTAACCCGGTCGACCGTCCGTTCTTGCCTTACAAAGGATCGGAGAATACACCCAAACAAAACAGGCAAATGTACTGCACCATAAAAGTCCTGAGAGCAGCAACAATTGCGCTGTAAATTGAGGGAAAATTGCTACCAATATACTCCTAGTAAGGGCTGCGAGTACTATTGCCGTGAAAGCCAACACCATTAATGGTGAAACAGTTAATGTTCTTCCTGTATGTCCTAAGGAAACTCGAGCGATCATAGCTAAAATCATTCCGCCTATTACCCCCACTGTTAAGCTATGCAATGCGGTGCTAAGGCTCAGCAAACCAAAAGTAAAGTGCAAACCCAAAAGTAACAAACCGATAGGTAAAAACGTCATGCTCAAGTGCAAAAGCCAAACCAATGGAACCCTTACCGTAACCCATGGTCTCCAACGTAAACTTCGATAAAAATGCAACGCCGCGCTTGTAAAACATAAGACACCTAAGACTATATTGTGTTCTGTAAGCCCTGCCCCAATAAATACGAAAATAGCCAACAAACTACCTAATGAAGTCAGTTCAAGGCCCTTGATAGGCAATACTTTTTGGGTTTTGGTGCCATTTGCAGTAAACATAGGAATGACTCGGCCACCCACAGTAGCAATTAAAAATATCGTGAGAATGATCATCGAATGCATACCCTGATTGATAAATTCAGAGGAAAAACCAAATTGAGGTAAATAAGTAAAAATATTAGCAACGGTCATGAGCGCTATAACCGGCAAAAATATCATATTCCTATATTGTCTAATTTTAATCAGAGGTTGCGCCAAGAAATATCCAGTCATAGGTAAAAAAGATAAATCCAGTAGCATGATGATCTCAATTGGTATGCCCGGGTTGGTTATAATAAGTACACGAGCGCTGATCCAGATTAACAACAAAAATAATAACTTTTTGCCTTTAACACCAGAGACACCTGTCCATGTCTGCACCGCCGTGAGCAAGAATCCTGAAACAATGGCGGCAACAAAACCAAATAACATTTCATGACTATGCCACCATAACTCACCATTTAAGGGAGTTGCCGACAAAACACCATTAAGAAACATTAACCAAACAAGCATAGCGATAAATGCAAACGCAGCACCTATCAAAAAGAAAGGCCTAAAGCCAAGTTGTAAAACCGGCATCAGTTGCTGTTCGTGTTTCAAATCGGTGATGTTCACTGTATTAGTCAATCCATATTTAGAGCGTTATATTGTTTAGGCATTACTATTATTAATACTAATCTCTGCTCGCCGAGATTAGAAAAAGAGTGTTTTCGGTGCCAACTTCAAGACTCTAAGAATAAATTACCCTAACAAATTCATTTAATAAACGCTGAGCAAGTTTACTCTTTTCGTAGCGTTAAACCGATGGCCATTAGGGCCCAACCATCAAATAGTAAACTTAGGCCTACATACAAACCGACTAAATACAGGGAAGTTGCAGGCCAGCCAACAAGAAATAGAGTGGCCAATAGAAGTGACGTAACACCGTTGAACGTCATCCAAAACCAGCCTTTTGCCGGATGAATTGAATTGGCCATTGCAAAGTTGCCAAAGGCGTCTAGCAAAAGGTATATGGCTAGCAACAGACCCACTGCTTCTACACCCGACATCGGGTCAATTAACATCAAACCGCTAACGCCTATGAGTAGAGCTGATTTAATCCAATTCATGATGCTGTTTTTATCGTAACGGTAGGTGTGAATACCCCACATGACACCACCTAGAAACAACAGCCATGCGGAAAAAATCACGGTGCCCAGCGACATAATACCCGGCAAGAATATACCCGCCGTTCCCAACACAATAAACAAGATCCCAGTGAATAAAGTGTAGGGCCCGAATTTAGCCTGAATTTTTTCGTTTATACTAGGTAGCGTTGTCATCATTGATTTCCTTATATAGATGTGACTTGACCGACATGTTATGAAAGCACAAAACACCTTTAATTTGAAACACAGGATACCGTTGGGCTTGTATCGATGTTATTGGAGATTCCTCTTATTCCAATGTGGTAAACCCGTAATATGAGCTTATATAGTCTTGGATGTAGAATAAGTCAGACGGACTTCAGTAGCGTCTATTTATCTGAGGGCGGCGAGTACGTCGTTGGATTTAAGGTACGCAACGACATACTGATTGGGTAGTGATCGGAAGAACGAATATCGGTGTGCACATGTGCTTCCAATACATCCAGCCCGCGATAGTAAATATGATCAAGGTGCTGCAACAAATGGTTTAGTCTTGGCTGCCGCTTCATTTCAACTTCTTGCAACGAAAACGACGTTGCTAATGCATTAAAATATTTCAATCTTTTCTCATTCCAAGTATTAAAATCACCCGCCAATAATACCGGCCCTTCATGATGTTCTATGCTTTGGAAAACTTGGTCTAGGTGGGTTCTGAATTTTTCGAATGCGACAAAGTTGATAATGTGCGAATTGACAATGAGTAATGACTGCCCAACAGCGTTTAGCGCATACACAGTTGCTAACTGCATCTTTTTCGTTTTTGTAATTGGTTCACTGTGCGTCGATGCTGAAAAATAATGTATACTTGTTTTGATGGGGTCCCCATAATTTTTCGCGATTCAACTTTGCTATAGCGACTTTTTATCATGAAAATTTTGGCCTTTAATCAAACTTATGAGAGCAAAAATTATTAATGTAGCCCTAGGGTTATAAATAGGGCGAGAATAAACGAAACAAATTATTGCGGATCTTTTTTAACGTAGAAAAGTCATTCATTTCAGCTTCAGTAACGATGACGGAATTTTGTTTCTTTACGTTAAAGAGTTCTGTTAGTTTTGCATTGAGAGCGGTGTCGAAACATTCTAGGTTGATTTCGAAATTAAATTCCAGACTTCTAGCATCCCAATTGGTAGAGCCTACAAATGACCATATGTTATCAATAATGACAATTTTACTGTGGTCAAACGGCCTTTTATTTTTGTAGATATGTATACCGTGCTCTATTATTCTCAAGAAATTTGCTTGCATCACCCAGTCCACCAAAGGAATGTCACTGTGTTGGGGCACAATAATTTCGATTGACACGCCACGAAGTGCTGCGGCATGTAAAGAGGTCATTAGGGTCCTGTCTGGAATAAAATAGGGAGTAATGATTTTTACGCTAGTTTGTGCGCAAACTAATGCGTTAATTAAAGTCCAACGTATTTTGTTATGGTCCTCATCAGGGCCATCTTGAATAACTCGGGCAACAACCGATTGCTCACTTGTTTGCTGCGTTGTGTTTGGCCTATCATTTGGGTTATAGAGAGGGAATTGAATTAACTCACCGGTGGCAAAAAACCAATCCTCTGTAAACACCTGACTAATTTGATCAATCACTGGGCCGGTCACTTTAAACTGCACATCATCAATCGGATTTACTGCAGATTTAACTACATTACTCTGGCTTACGTTCATTCCACCTATGTACGCTTCTTCACCATCCACACAGAGTATTTTTCGATGGTTTCTTAGATTGATAAAGCGAATACTGGTAAGCGAAATAGCGGGTAAAAAGCGGGCGGTTTTTACCCCCAGTTTGTTCAGAGCTTGGTCTGATTTACGCCAGCTATAACCAATACCTATGCCGTCTAGCAAAACGTTAACCACGACACCCCTTTTATTTGCTGCAGCTAAAGCGTTAATAAATTGGCTTCCCAGTGCGTCGCAATCAAATATATAACTTGATAAAACCACATAACGCTTAGCGCTATGTATGGATTGGATCATTGCTGGGTAGGCTATATCCCCATTAATGAGCAGTTCAATGCTATTGTTTGCAAGATAATTAACAGGGTGAATTGTATGTCCTGCGATGATTGATGGATGCCAGTGTTTGGGTAAATGGTGAAAGTTAATGGGTTTTTCTTGATGACGAAAGTCTGGTTTACTTTTTTTGGGATGTTTTTTCTTAGCTAAACGCTTGATACGATTTATTCCAAATAACCAATAAAATAAACTGCCCACAATGGGCGAGAGTATAACAAGACCAATCCAAGCGAGAGAAGTACCCTCGTTTTCTTTGAACAGAAGCACATGTAACGACGTCAGTAGAGATACACTAATATGCAAAATAACGGTTATGGTTACCCAATGTATATAGAACCATCCAAGCAATTCTTCAAAAATGTGCATAAAATCCAACTTAATTAATACGCCGCAACCCAGAGTATTACACGAATGCGTAAACCCAAACAACTCGATGTTATCTGCGCTTTCACGCCTGAAGATGATAAATGCATCACTAATTTTGTATATTCCCCGGCTTTATCTAGCTTCCAAAATTGACTATTCGAGTTTAAATTCTAAAATAGAAGGTGTATAACGTAGTAGTGTTAATACTTTCCTATGGCAATCATTATGAGTATAAAAATAGATGATTTTAAGGTAACGACAGGCGATAAATTTATACTTCGAGACTGCCCTACCCGAATCGACCCGCTGTATCAGTCAAAGAAACAGTATAAAAAAATGCTTAAAAAGCAGGTGAGGAAACTGAGTAAACAACAACAGTTATTGTATGCCTCTAACAAGTATTCGCTACTATTAATATTTCAAGCTATGGACGCGGCTGGCAAAGACGGTGTTATTCGCCACGTTATGTCTGGAATTAATCCTCAGGGATGTCAGGTCACGAGTTTCAAACACCCTAGTGCCAATGAACTTGAGCATGATTTTTTATGGCGCAGCAACCAAGTATTGCCTGAACGTGGACGCATTGGTGTGTTCAATCGCTCTTATTATGAAGAAGTACTGATAGTCCGAGTGCATCCTGAAATACTAGTCGCTCAAAAAATTCCAGAAGAGCACTTGAGTGAAGGCGAATTATGGGAGGAGCGCTTTCGTTCTATTAATAATTTAGAGAGACACTTGCACAATGGCGGTACCCGCATTATCAAAATCTTTTTGCACCTTTCCCCTGAAGAGCAGCGTACCCGTTTCATTGACCGAATTGATGATGCAGACAAAAATTGGAAGTTTACTGATGCAGATATTAATGAAAGAGAGTTTTGGCCACAATATCAGGAGGCTTACCAAGCATGTTTGCAAGCAACTAGCACAAACAATAATCCTTGGTATGCAGTGCCAGCCGACGATAAAAAGAATGCTCGACTAATTGTGTCCAAAATCATACATAAAACATTGAAGGCGTTGCCAATGAGTTACCCTATTAGTGACGAACATCGTAAGCTTGAACTTCAGTTGTTAAAGCAAAAGCTTTTGAAATGAGCTGCAAGATCGTGCTTTAAAATAAACCAACAAGCTTACTTAGTTATTTGTCCACTTAAGTCACCAAAAACAGCACACGGCATGCTAAGTTGTATATTAGCCCACTTTTCCTGCTTCTGTTGCCGCAAGAACCTCGTTTAGGCTTCCTGTTTTGCAGTCATAAATATAACCATAAATTGGGATCTCACTGGGAACCATTGAATTATTTCTGATCCGCTGAACATCTTCTAACACACTCTTTTCTTGATCAGTTATGGTTAGCCAATTGATATATTTGCCGTCAGTTGTGCCATCACCAGCGTTGCTATCGTGCCAGCAAGAAGCGTCTACACTTGAAGTTTTTAAACTGCTCGATAGTAGATCACCCATTATTTCCGTGGTGAATGTTTCCATTCCACAGTCAGTGTGATGAATGACAAACCATTCCTTTGTTCCTAGTAACTTGTAAGATATAACTAATGAACGAATGGCATCATCGCTTGCCCTGCCCCCTGCATTTCGGATCACATGCGCATCACCTTCTGCAAGGCCTGCATATTTAGCTGGATCAAGACGTGCATCCATGCAAGTTAGGATCGCAAACTGCCTTGCCGGGGGCATAGGCAAATCAGATTTATTTCCAAAATCAGCGACGTAACTAGCGTTAGCTGCTATGACTTCTTTAACCACTTCACTCATGTTAATTTTCCTTTGGCATTTATCAATAATGTCGTTGTTGTTACAACTCTGTGGAATATAGATTACCGTGCACACCATTCATCAGATCAACAATATCAAAAAATACGCCAGTGTCTGTGTCAAAGATTTGACCTGCGCAGTATAGTGAAGACGGCGCACTATTTACACCGCTGCCCCAACTGAATGAGGCGGTCGATGCACCAGATTGGACCAGACTAGCGCCTCCTTGAGCATTTTCGAAAACACAAGAGCTATTTCCCTCAATGGGAGCAGCATATGCTGATAATGTGAGACCGCAATACGCGATTACGCCAAATGCCGCGGTGATTAGTTGCTTTTTCATCATTATTTTTTATATTATTCAATTAGTTATAAGGGAAGTCATATTTCGCTTTATGAAAGTGTAAAGAAAGCCGACACAAATTAGCCCTAAATCGTTAGTTTTAGACACCTGTCATGTAAAATAATACGCAAAATATTGTTATTCTCAGGGCTGTTGAGTGCATCGTCCTTGCCCTTTTTAGTCTGCGTATTAGTACATTAGTAGCAGTAATATGTTTGCTTGAACGAAGGAATATGTGAATTTATTTAAGTTATCCTGTCCTATTATCCAATAAATTAAACTTCCCTCGCTCCCTAGTAGCAACTATTCTTTGCTAAGCTATTTTGTTAAGGTTACTATTTGCACAACTCAACGATGGGAAAGGAACAATTCATGTCTATAAAAATAAGCCTAGAACTAAGCGATAATGATTTATCTCACTTTCGCGAGCTAATGCGATTAGCTATCGAAAAAATAAAGAATTTACCTGAACAAGAGGTGATTAAAAAAGCCGAAGATTTATGTAAACAAATGGAAAATGCGAATATCCCCGATTTTGTCAGTCAACGATTAAGCTCACTAAAAATGTTGATCAGTGCTTTAAATGATGATGAATGGCAAATCCCTGAGGATGAAAAAGAAGAAATATTAACTTCTATCGCTTACTTCTGTGAACCACAAGATTTGATACCTGACAACATTCCTGGCTTAGGTTATTTGGATGACGCTATTATGATCGAATTAGTTATTCAAGACATGTCATTAGATCTTCAAGCCTATGAATCTTTTTGTAGTTTCCGAAGTGCCGAAGAAAACCGACGGGGTAGTCAAGCAAACGTGAATCGTGAAAGCTGGTTGACATCAACGCGCAGTGAATTGCGCTCAGGCTTGCGCAGGAATAAGTCGATTTCGGGTGCCCGAAAAATATTTTCTCGTATCATGTAATTGTCTAGAAGCTATTTGAGAAAGCCGTTGAGTATATACTTAGCGGCGTTTTTATTTTTTGTTAGTTAGCCGCAACATAAGAATACCGATAATCCATAATCCATTGTTTGGTTCTTATAAGTCCACGTCAACAATAAAAAATAACAAAATAGCGACTACATAGATAATTTTATTAATATGCAGTTTTGCCCAACGTCCGCGCAATTCTGAACGCCACCGTTTCCTATTTTATCTCTTCAGTCCAAACATATACAGCTAATGTCCAAGACCATGACCACAGCTAAAACAATATACCTTATGACTCTTCACAAACCGAATTTAGGCTTTGCAGGGAATCTACCGCTAGTTTTTCTCTTTCGGCTTTACTAATGTATTTAGGCTTACTTTTGGGAGACAATTTGTTGTTTGCTTTTTTAGAACGTGCTTTTAAAATCTGATTACTTTTTTTACGACGGTTCATAGCTGTGTTCTCAATGTGTCTATACCTAAAATAAAAAAACTCTAACGATTTAGCCCACCTATATTGCTATTTTTGTAGTGGCATCTCGATTTCGGCATTCTGAACAGAAATACCTATTAGTAATTGATAGTGAAATAAGCTTAAATAAATAGCAAGCGCATTTTTAATAGAGCGCTCTCTAACGTTTTTGCCACACAGCGCCACATTAATTGCTTTATCATCCTCAATCCGCGAGTGTAAAATGATGCTTTTCGCTTTGCTTATCTTTTGAAATATGCATCGCCTTGTTAGCCTTTGTTCTCAATTTAAATTGAGTATCACCATGCTCCGGGTAAATAGCGACGCCGATACTGAGGCTAATTTTTATTTCGTGGTCTTTATAGGAAACTCTTTTATCAAAAGCGCCTATCAGTCGTTGGCATATCACGTCACAAGCTTCGATAGATACTGGATAGTGCAAAATAACTAAAAACTCATCCCCCCCCTGACGACACGCTATATCGGTGTCTCTAATTAATTCTTTGATTCGTTTGGCAACTTGTTTCAACGCATAGTCACCAGCGTCATGTCCAAGTGCATCATTAATTAGCCTAAATTTGTCTATATCTATATATAAAATAGCCGCTTTAAAATTATGACGTTTTGCCATCTTTAAGGTTAATTCAAGCTGCTCTTGCGCAAATCTGGAAGAACTGAGGCCTGTTAGATGATCATGATTTGCTAAATAGTCGACCTGTTCAGCTTTTTTGTCTAACTCAAGGAGAGACTTTTTCAATGTATTTTGAAGATTGATAAGTAACGTACCAATCAACGTAAAGCTTACCAATACAGCGACAACAGAGTACACAGAAGCGTTTATAAAAGTCGCAGTTGCATTACTGGTTAGTATGGGAACAATAGGATCCTTGGCAAGAAATAATATCCCAGCAGCAACAGTTGCCGTTGTCACAATACTGTAAATAGCAGCCGTTTTAGGGTTATGCATAACCAAAATAACTGAACTGGTTACTACTAACAACGCGACCAAACCACTGGATAAGCCATATTCATAGGCGCCAATGAGTATTAACAGTAATAAAAACATAGAAACTAAAATAGTGTCTATTACCATTTTTTGTTTTGAGGATCGAAAATAAACGGCGATTGCCAGCGCCATAAACACAATGTGGACAAGGTGAATATTGTGAAAGCCCGATTGCAGCCAATTACCGATAGTAAAAGGAAGTCCAAGTGCACATATTGTGATTATTATGAGTACCAGTTTTGATAAAATAAGCTGCTGCATCGTATTGTCTTGCTTTTGGGAGTCGGTCACATTGTTTACCTAGCGCGAGGTTGAAGATTACTGAGAAAACGTGCACTCCCTGTACATTACTCGTTAATGTTGAGAAGATACTATTGTTCTGGTATAAATGCAAAAAGCCCATATACGCCTAATATTATGTGAATAAAATCAACAATTTGTCGATATAATATTCATCAACAACTCGATTAATCTTACACATCGTTAGATACTCGGTAAAACAATTAATTTTTGGTGCATACATTCAATGACGCTCTTCATCATAGTTACCGTCCTAATCGTGCTCGCTATTTTATGCTTCTTGATCCTCAAAGTTGACTCAAGGTTTATTATTGCAAATAGTATATATAATACAATCAACAAGCTTGAAGCTAGATTGGCAAACTTACAACACTATTCAACTTGGAATGAAAAATTTAATCTACAAATGCACTACTTGAGCAATGTAGCGGAATTTGACAGTAGCAAACCAATTATCGTTTTGCTGCATGGATTTAGTGCTGATAAATATATTTGGAATCGAATTTCTAGAAAATTAAGCAAAGAATATCAGCTGTTTACGCCCGAATTATTGGGGCATGGGGATGTTACGTATCGGTCAACTGACAACTATTCAGTGCCTGAACAAGTCCGCTTTTTGATGGATATGCTAGATAAATTAAACATTCAAAAATTTCATATCATTGGCAATAGTATGGGCGGTTTTATGGCGGCCAAAATAGTTGAACGTTGCCCGGATCGTGTTCACAAATCGGTTTTAATAGATCCGGCTGGTATTCGTTCATATTACTCGTTGCAAATGGCCAAAAGTACCCTAAACCCGTTTGAACACTACAATGAGGCCGATTTTTTTCACTTTTATGATTTGGTCATGGCGAAACCACCCTATTCTCCAAAATTTATATTGCAAGCTGCTGCCGATAAATACATCGGGAAACGCGAACAGTATGCACATATGTTTCGCGATTTCTTTAATCCTGACGACTTCTTTGACCTAGCGCATAAAATCAACGCATCTAACGTTATGTTGATTTGGGGCAAAAATGATAAACTAGTGCCCGTTGCAGATTATAAAGTATAGCAAGAGATGTTGGATTCGGAGACTGTAATATATGAAGATTTAGGTCATATACCCATGGTGGAGAGTGTCACTAGGGTGTCCAGAGACATTATGTCGTTTTTAGACCGAACAGCATAAAACAGCTAAACGTTTGGTCGATTTTATTACAGTGTTGTTATTTTACTATTTGAGAACATAAGAAACTGATGGAATACATCTATTTATTAATTGCTTTTATTTTTGGCTTCGGTTTTAGGTTATTAAACTTACCGCCACTCATTGGCTATCTCATAGCCGGGTTTTCTTTGAATGCATGGGGCATAGAAAGCAACAGTAGTTTGAAAGAAATAGCAGACCTTGGCATCACCATTATGCTTTTTACTATCGGCTTAAAATTGAATGTGCAAGACCTATTAAAGCGTGAAATATGGCTAAGTAGTTTTCTACACTCTACTATTTGGATAGCATTTGTTAGCGCGTTATTTCTATTGCTAAGCTTGATTGGATTACCCTACTTCACCACTATGGACCCAATGACCGCAGCCTTAATTGGATTTTCATTTAGTTTTAGTTCTACAGTTTGTGTGGTCAAAATACTAGAAGAAAGCGGCGAGAGTAGAACCCGACATGGCAAAGTAGCTATTGGTATTCTGGTAATGCAGGATATTTTCGCTGTACTTTTCATGGTTGTAGCGACTGGGGAAATTCCCTCGCCGTGGGCGCTATTACTTGTCCTACTTATACCGATGATACCTCTATTACATAGATTATTGAACCAGTCTGGGCATGGAGAATTACTACCACTAACTGGTTTTATTTTGGCCTTGGGAGGATACCAATTATTCGAACTTGTTGGCATCAAAGGCGACCTAGGAGCCCTAATTTTTGGTGTCTTAATTGCTGGACACTCAAAAGCAACCGAGTTATCAAAGTCGTTACTAAGCTTCAAAGATCTATTCCTAATTGGCTTCTTTTTAACCATCGGATTAACCGCACTTCCTACGTTTGAAATTGCGGGTATCGCATTGTTGATAACTCTGTTGTTACCGCTTAAATTTTATTTGTTTTTCATTCTACTTACTAAATTTAGGTTGCGAGCACGAACCTCGTATCTGTCTAGTTTGGTAATGTCTAATTACAGCGAATTTGGACTCATCATTGCTGCAGTTGCCGTCAGCGTTGGCCTGCTAGACAGCGTGTGGTTAGTTATAATGGCATTAAGTGTTTCGTTCTCGTTTGTGTTTACGAGCATGTTGTATAAAACCTCACATAATCAATATAACTCGCATAAAAAACGCCTCCAAATGTTTCAATCAACTATATCGTTGAAGGAAGACCTTTATCCAAAAATGGGGGACACAAAAGTACTTGTTATCGGAATGGGAAGAGTTGGTAGAGGTGCCTTTAAAACGTTAGCTAGATTGATGGAACAAGGTGTTACGGGCATGGATGCTGACTTAGACAAAGTTAATTCACTAAAAGAACAAAACTACGAAGCGATTTTGGGTGACGGTGAAAACATCGACTTATGGGAAAATGTAGATATCAGCAAAATTGAACTGATCCTGTTAGCTCTGCCCTCCATCGATGATTCATCCAATATTACTAATCAACTTAGAAATGCCTCTTATTCAGGCAAAATTGCCGCGATAGCAAGGTATGAAGATGAAGTTCAGCCTCTTTTGGACGTCGGTGTAGATAAGGTATTTAATTTTTTCACAGAAGCCGGTTTAGGCTTTGCTGAAGAGAGCTTTGAAATGCTAAATCATACAATAGTTAAGACGTAACATGGCTAATAATAAAGGTCTTAATGAAAATCATTATCGTTATTACAGTATTGATATATAAGACTTATTTATTGTAATTATTGATATTGGGCAAAAGCCTTCTATACTAGTAAGTAATCAAATATAACCTATTCAATACTGTTTCAGATAAAAGGTAGCTAAATGAAAGGTAAACCAGAAGTAATTAGAGTCCTCAATGAGGTACTTATGACTGAACTCACCTCAATTAATCAATACTTCTTGCACGCTCGGATGTATAAAAACTGGGGTTTTGAAGTACTCAATCAAAAGTGCTACAAAAAGTCTATAAAAGATATGAAACAGGCGGATGAAGTGATCACTCGCATCTTGTTTCTTGAAGGCCTGCCCAACTTGCAAATGCTCGGCAAAATATATATCGGTGAAGAGCCCGCCGAGATGCTTAAGTGTGATGCCAGCTTTCAAAGCAAGCAAATTCCACAAATGAAAGACGCTATAGCACTGTGCGAAACACATTTAGACTTCGTATCTCGCGATTTGCTGGCTAGTATTCTCGAGTATGAAGAGGAACATTATGATTGGTTAGATACTCAAGCTTACCAAATTGAACAGTTAGGTATCCAAAACTACCTACAGTCTCAAATAGAGGAAGATTAATATGCAAGGCAATAAAAATGTAATTGATGGGCTAAATACCCTACTTGGTTATGAATTAGCAGCAATGGACCAATATTTTGTGCATTCTCAAATGTATTTAGACTGGGGACTGAACAAATTATATGAACGCATAAATCATGAATTTGACGATGAAAAAGGACATGCGACTAAACTCATTGAGCGCATGCTTTTTTTGGGCGGCGAGCCAGATATGCAAACCCGTGTTGGTTATAAAGCAGGTAAAGCCGTCGCTGAAATGTTGCAAAGCGATTTACGCGTAGAATATGAAGTCGCGGACAAGTTACGAAAAGTCATTGCAATGTGTGAAATTGAAAAAGACTATGTAACGCGAGACATGCTAATGATTTTGTTAGACGACACAGAAATGGATCATGCGCATTGGTTAGAGCAACAACTTGGTCTCATAGAAATGTTAGGATTATCGAACTACTTGCAGTCACAAATGTAAGTTACTCTGGGGATGTATAAAAAGCGGCTGAGTAAATCTTTACTTGGCCGTTTTGGTTTTCGACATTTAAGTTAAGTTGCCATTGCATTCTGGCAAGACTACAACTGCCTAAAAAGGTCACATAACCCTCATCTGTTTTCATAATTGGTGTTTTGCCCATGAACATATTAACTCCTTCAACCCAAGCTTCTGTCAGTTTTAGTTCTCGCGGGAGCTCAATAGATAGTAAAATTTCTTCTTCCGTTACAATAGGTGATAAAAATTTTACCGATATTTTGTTGTTTCCGTATACAAATGTACACTTTTCGACAGTTAAGTCACATTTTCCTGATTGATTATCTGGGCTATTAACATTTTTATAATAAACACCTGAAAGGCTTACTGCTAATAGGGCTATAAAGAGTATTAGTGTCTGTTTTGAATACATTTTCTTCTGATTTTTTTACATTTCATTAACCGTCGAATCATCTTTATTGACCAAGATCAAGTCAGACTCAAGTAATATATCTTTTTGTCCTTAAAAACATTATTATCCGTATGTGATACCTCAACAGCTTACTTAACTTGCTTTAACTACTCAACTGGTTAGACAACATAGGTGAACGATACTGAGATGTAGTTATTTTTTCTCGACGCGGAAGACATATTAATATGAGCGAAACAAGCCAAGCAAAACATGACTATAATTATAAAGTAGTCAGGCAATTCACAATAATGACGATCGTTTGGGGCATTGTTGGAATGTCATTAGGGGTTTTAATTGCTGCGCAATTATTTGCACCGGCATTGAACTTTGATATTCCATGGTTAACCTACTCTCGCTTGCGACCCTTGCACACTAATTCGGTAATTTTTGCATTTGGTGGGTGCGCGCTGTTTGCAACGTCCTACTATATTGTACAAAGAACTTCACAAGTAAGACTTTTCAGTGACAAACTCGCGGCCTTTACTTTTTGGGGTTGGCAAGCAGTTATCGTTGCCGCCGTTATAACGCTACCTATGGGTTATACGTCGAGCAAAGAATATGCTGAGTTAGAGTGGCCGATCGATATCCTAATTACATTAGTTTGGGTCGCCTATTGTATCAACTTCTTTGGCACCTTAGTTATACGAAAAACCTCTCACATTTACGTCGCTAATTGGTTCTTGGGTGCGTTTATGTTGACCGTTGCAGTATTGCATATAGGCAATAGCATGGTTGTGCCCGTTTCTTTCATGAAGTCATATTCAATTTATGCGGGTGCCGTAGATGCAATGATGCAGTGGTGGTACGGACACAATGCCGTCGGCTTCTTCCTAACAGCTGGTTTCTTAGGAATGATGTATTACTTCGTACCTAAACAAGCGGGTCGCCCAGTGTATTCATATCGGTTATCAATTGTTCACTTTTGGGCACTAATTTCATTATACATTTGGGCTGGTCCTCACCACCTTCACTACACTGCTCTTCCAGATTGGACGCAGTCGTTAGGGATGGCAATGTCCATTATATTATTTGTACCGTCTTGGGGAGGAATGATCAACGGCATCATGACGCTTTCAGGTGCTTGGCATAAGCTAAGAACAGACCCTATCTTACGCTTCTTAATTGTTTCATTGTCATTCTATGGTATGTCTACCTTCGAGGGTCCAATGATGGCTATTAAAACAGTCAATGCGTTGTCTCACTATACAGACTGGACCATTGGACATGTTCATTCCGGTGCACTGGGTTGGGTAGCGATGGTAACTATTGGTTCTATTTATCACTTAGTTCCTATCTTGTTTGGTCAGCCAAAAATGCACAGCACCAAGTTAATTAATATTCATTTCTGGTTGGCAACAATCGGTGTTGTTTTGTATATCGTGGCAATGTGGATGTCCGGCGTATTGCAAGGTCTAATGTGGAGAGCGGTGAACGCAGACGGTACGTTAACCTACTCGTTTGTAGAGTCATTAGAAGCCTCTAAGCCTTTCTATATTGTTCGCTTCATTGGTGGTTTGTTCGTTGTTACTGGTATGTTCATTATGGCATACAATTGCTATCGCACTATTAGCGCGCCGAAAGAAAGCATTGCAGATAACCCTGCAACTGCCGGAGCGTAAGGAGAGCTATTATGAAAAATCCACATGAGTTATTAGAAAAAAACGTTGGCTTGCTAACGGTTCTTATTTTAGTCGCAATCAGTTTCGGTGCAATGGCACAAATACTGCCTCTAATGTTTGACCAGCAAGCATTGGAGCCGGTGAAGGGTTTACGCCCTTATACGGCGCTAGAGTTGGAAGGCCGAGATATATACATCCGTGAAGGTTGTGTTGGTTGCCACAGCCAAATGATACGCCCGTTTCGTTCTGAAACTGAGCGTTATGGGCATTACTCAGTCGCCGGTGAATCCGTTTGGGAGCGCCCTTTTTTATGGGGTTCGAAAAGAACAGGTCCGGATTTAGCCCGAGTCGGTGAACGTTATAGTGATGAATGGCATCGCGTTCACTTGATTAATCCGAGAAATGTGGTTCCTGAATCAAATATGCCTGGTTACCCTTGGTTGGCTGAAAATAAACTTGATGGTGAGCATATCGTCAAGAAAATGGAAGTCAACCGTATGTTAGGTATGCCGTATACAGATGAAGATATTGCAGGTGCTGAAGCTGCAGTAAAAGGCAAAACAGAAATGGAAGCCTTAATCTCATATCTGCAGCAACTTGGGACACACTTAAAATAATGGACCAAGGAACTATAGGCAGCATATTTACGGTCATCGTTTTCGTCTCTTTCGTTGGAGTTTGCTATTGGGCATTCAGCAGCCGCAATAAAAAGAACTTCGACGAAGCAGCAAATTTAGTTTTCGATGACGAAGAACACAAAATTTCAAATAAAGAAGATCAGGAGTCTTAAACTTATGAGTATGTTTTGGACAGTATGGATATCTGTTATAACTCTAGGCTCGATCCTAGGGTGCTTCTTACTGCTTCGTTGGTGTTTATCAAACGATACTGGTATTGAAGAAGGTGCGTCAATGGGACATGTATTTGACGGCATAGAAGAGCTGAATAACCAATTACCCCGTTGGTGGACAATATTATTTTACATTTGTTTGATCTGGGCCATTGCGTATCTAATCCTGTATCCAGGATTAGGCAGTTTTAAAGGTGTTTTAGGTTGGACTAGTTCTAACCAAGGTGTTCTTTCATTAGAAGAGTCAAAGCTGGCGTTACAGAAAGACATTGACGAAGGTAACTGGAATGAGTACGCCCTTCAAATCAAGTACGCGAATGAAAAATTTGACCCTATATTCGCTGAATACGCAAAAACACCCGTTGAGCTGCTAGCGCAAAACGAAGGTGCTGTGCAAGTTGGTCAGCGCTTATTCTTGCAAAATTGTGCACAATGTCACGGTTCAAATGCTAAGGGCGCAGCATCGGGTTTTCCTAATCTAACTGATAACGACTGGTTGTATGGTGGTTCCGGTGACAAGATTAAAGAAACCTTAATCTTGGGTCGTCGTGGCGCTATGCCAGGATGGTTAGGTAGCATGGGTGAAGACGGTGTAGCAGAAGTTGTCGCATATACCCTAAGCCTGAGCGGTCGAGACGTTGATTTAGACCTGAAAAACGCGGGCAAAGCACGCTTTGTGGTTTGTGCTGCCTGTCATGGAATAGACGGTAAAGGGAATCAAATGCTTGGTGCTCCTAACCTAACAGATAATATTTGGTTGTACGGCGGAAACCAGAAGACGGTTACACAAACCCTTTATTACGGACGCAATGGTGTTATGCCCGCGTTTAAAGAGACACTTGGTGAAGATAAGGTGCACGTTGTCGCAGCTTATGTTTTTAGCCTATCCCAAAATAAGTAATAACGACTAAAGAAGCCTCGTGTTAACGGGGTTTCTTTTTTTTTATTGCACTTAATATTAAAGAAGAGTTTACGCATTATGGAAGAATCAGACATTAAACCCTGGTATAAGCAGTTTTGGCCTTGGTTTTTAATCTGTATCCCGTTGTCTTCATTTATTGTTGGCGGATTTGTTGTCAGTTTCGCAACGGACGGAACAAACACGTTGGTAGTGGACGATTACTATAAAGAAGGTAAGGCGATTAATGAGAGACTTGGTAAGATTGAAGAAGCTCAAACGCTTAACATAACGACCCAATTAAATATTAATAATGATTTTATCTCTGTCGAATTTTTATCCGGCGCCCCCCAAACTAAACAAGCACTTAAGCTAGACTTTTATCATGTAACGCTTGCGGAAAGAGACTTTCAAGTATTGTTAAGTGCAGATGCTAATGGTATTTACAGGGCGGAAACAGATACACTTGTCAACGGTAAATGGCGTTTACGTCTGACGCCACTTGATGAAAGTTGGAAAGTTCAGAAAACTCTCATTTTGCCAACATCCATGGCGATCAGCTTCAACCCTTAATGGCGGTGCCCATTCTTAATGGCTATTAATGTCTCAAAAGGCGATTGCTTTCATTGCGGCCTGCCTAATTTAGAAGGTGACAAATATCCTGTCACCATTCTCCACAAAACGCATAATATGTGCTGCCCCGGGTGCCAAGCAGTGGCCTCAGCGATCGTTGAAAATGGACTAGAAAGCTACTATCAATTCAGAACAGAACCCGCAACAAAAGGTGACTCTGCGCTGGATAATACAATGAACAAGCTGGCCGTATATGACGAACCTGAGCTACAAGAAGAATTTGTTTTCGAAAATGGAAAACACAAACAAATCCAATTGACAGTAGAAGGCATTACATGCGCCGCATGCGGATGGCTGATAGAAAAGCAACTCGCTAAAGTTGTCGGTGTTAAACAAGTATCTGTTAATGTTGGTGCTCGCCGAGCAATGATTGCATGGAACGATAAAGAAATTAAACTTTCCGGTCTACTTAAACAACTGAAGAACATCGGGTATGAATCTCTCCCCTTCCAAGCTGATAAACACGAAGCGTCGTTTCAAAATGAACAAAAGAGTTACTTAAAGAAACTGGGCTTAGCGGGTTTAATGACCATGCAGGTCATGATGTTAGCAATGGCACAATATTTTGATCTATTTGGTGATATTGACGCAGAATCAACTCGCTATTTTAATTGGATCAGTCTTGTTTTAACAACACCTGTTGTATTGTATTCCGGTAGTGTTTTTTATCTTAGTGCATTGAAAGCGACAATGGCAAAAACAATCAACATGGATATATCGGTTACCGTCGCCATATTATCAACTTATATCGCTGGTTTTATAACTGTCAATCAGGTTGATGCAGAAGTGTACTTTGAATCAATTTGTATGTTCGTGTTCTTTCTTCTTATTAGTCGTTATCTAGAACAGCGAACAAGGCATAAAGCGAATCAAATCTCCTCAAATATGTTAAAGCATATTCCAGTCACAGCTTATAAATGGATCAACGGTGAATTAACCTCGGTATTAGCAAAGCAACTACAAGTTAACGATCTAGTGTTAGTTAAAGCAGGTGAAATTATACCGGTGGATGGAGAAATCACTGAAGGACACGCTACAATCGACGAATCAATGTTAACCGGTGAATTTGAATCCGTCGACAAACGACAAGGCGCGTATGTTTATGGCGGTACAATTAATCAATTGGGTGTTATTACCATTAAAGTAACCAAGACACTAAAGTATGCGATGGTTAATCAAATTCTGCGGCTACAAGAAACTGCTATGGCAAATAAACCAAAAGTAGCTCTACTTGCAGACAGACTTAGCCGCCACTTTAGCATTATCGTATTGGCCTTCACTGCCTTTACATATGCATTTTGGTACTTGCAAGACAGTCCTCATGCATTTTGGATTGCTATTTCTGTGCTTGTTGCAACCTGCCCTTGTGCACTTGGTTTGGCAACGCCGTCAGCTTTGACTTGCGCCATGGCTAAACTAAATAAGGGCGGAATACTCCTCAAACGTGCGGATGCACTTGAGCAACTTACCGATATATCTGACATTGTGTTTGATAAAACAGGCACGCTAACTTGTGGAGAGTTTTCCATACAAAAAGTATGGGTGGCTGATGGATCGCAAAAGGATGCCCTATTATCTATTGCAACAGCATTAGAAGTAAGGTCTGAGCACCCTATTGCAAAAGCGTTTTCAAAGTTAGATATTGATATTAAGCATCAACACATCAGCAACTTTAGAGTCAGTGTCGGTAATGGTATCTCTGGCAATATTAATGGTCATCTTTATCAGTTGGGCTCCGCTAATTTCATTGGCATAGATAATGAAAATCAGTTTATTAACGAATTGAATGATGCCACAATCGTCCTTGCAAAGGATGATTGTGTTGTTGCCGCATTTTGGTTGGCGGACAAAATTAAACATGATGTCGCTGACGTATTGAAAACGCTAAGCGGCTATGAGACCAGTATACTGAGTGGCGATAGTGAAAAGAATGTACGCGATGTTGCGCTTAAATTAGGCATTGGTAAAACATACGCGCAGCGCACACCACTGCAAAAATTAGATACTATAAAGACACTCCAACAACAGGGTAAAAAAGTATTAATGCTAGGTGACGGCATTAATGATGCTCCTGTATTGGCGGCTGCTGATGTATCAGTGGCGGTGGGCAACGCATCAGACTTAGCTAAAAATGCAGCCGATGTGATATTACTAAATGCTCAATTAGACTCGCTGGTTCTGGTACTGACGATGGCAAAAAGAGCACGCCGTAAGATAAAGCAAAACATGGTATGGGCGATTGGGTACAATGTGTTAGTTTTACCATTAGCGATGGCTGGTTTTTTGACGCCTTGGATGGCAGCACTAGGTATGTCTATCAGCTCAATTATCGTGGTTTATAATTCGACACGTCTTCTTAAAGATTAAGGTAAAAAAATGGGTAAGCGCTTATGAGTATTATTTATGTGTTAATCCCTTTAGCCATTATTATTGTGGGTATTGCGGTGATCATATTCTTTTGGGCTGTAAGGTCAAATCAATTTGATGATTTAGATCGACAGGGATATAGCATTTTGTTTGACGACGATATTAACCAGAAAGACGTTGATACTAATGAACAAAAAGAGAAAATTGATAAAACTGACGATAGCAAGTAATGCTCGACATTAATTACCTCGGGGCTTTCTTGATTGGAATTGCTGGCGGTGTGCATTGCATTGGTATGTGCGGTGGCATAGCAAGTGCTTTTTCATTTGCCATTCCTAAAGGTCAACCACAACTTCCTTATATTTGTGCATACAACCTTGGTCGTATTATTAGCTACACAATAGCCGGCGCAATCACTGGTTTTGTGGGGGGGATAGCCACAGTCAATATCCAGTCCGGCTTACCTATTTTACAGATCATTAGTATTATATTTTTGGTCTTGCTGGCACTTTATATTGGCGATTGGTATAAGGGCTTATCACTTCTGGAGAAGCTTGGTGGTAAACTTTGGAAAAAAGTAGCGCCCTTATCAAAAAAACTTATTCCATTCAAAAATCCATTCTACACGCTAGCTTACGGCATGGTCTGGGGTTGGTTACCTTGTGGCTTAGTGTATTCAGTATTAACTTGGTCTCTAGCCAGTGAGTCGGCAATGCAAGGCGCATTAGTTATGTTTTCATTTGGTTTGGGAACCCTTCCTACTCTTTTAGCTGCAAGCTTAGGTGCGAGCTTCTTGGTCCCTATTTTTCAGCACAAAATGACACGAAAAATCATTTCAATCCTACTCTTTGGCTTTTCTTTGATCTTGACCTACAATCTATTTTTGAGTCATACTTGATCCTAAACTAATTACAAGGAGTAGGTCATGGCAAAAGATTCTGAACTGTCGATTCACTGTCAAAGCTGCAGTTTTAGCCACTTATGTTTACCTGTTAGTTTGAATAAAGACGAACTCGAGTCGTTGGACGACATCATCGAGCGCAAAAAACCGCTTCACAAGAATGATAAGTTGGTTAGTTATGGTGACGATTTTCATTCGTTATATGCTGTTCGCTCGGGTTCATTTAAATCATACATAAGTGACAAAGACGGTGTCGATCAGATAATTGGATTTCACTTCCCAGGCGACATAGTTGGATTTGATGCTTTAAAAGACAATAAACATGGTAGTTACACCCAAGCATTGGAAACCGCCATGGTATGCGAATTGCCCTACGATACATTAGATCAAATGTCGATTAAATTTCCGAAGCTTAGGCAGCAGATAATGCGGTTTATGAGTGCTGAAATAAAGCATGATCATGACTTAATGATGCTATTAAGTAAGCGCAGCGCAGAAGAACGTCTTTTGCATTTTTTGATGGACCTATCTCAGCGATTTGAAGAGAGAGGGTTCTCTGCCAAACAGTTTAACTTGTCGATGACTAGAAATGAAATCGGCAACTACTTAGGTTTGACAGTTGAAACCATTAGTCGACTACTAACTCGTTTTCAGAAAGAAGCGTTAATAAAGGTAGATGGTAAGTTAATATCTATTATTGATTTTGGCGGTATTAAAAAGCGTTTTCCTGATATGGAAATTAACGTTACTAGCGTTTGTTAATTTTAATAAAGTAAATATAGACCCTCAAATTCCGTAAACTCATCTTTTATTTGAGCTGCCCTAAGACGGAGAATTGTTTTATTAGACCTTAGTTTGATCTAGGGCAATGTGGTTACTAGTACATTGCCTCAAAATAATTCAGAATAAAAGCAGATAGTTAAGCTTTGGAGAAAACGATGTTCACTTGTACAAAAATACTCGCTGTTACCGACCCTACCCTTGACCAACAGTCCTCGTTATTGCGAGCGTTGCGCATTGCTGAAAAAACAAATGCCCAAATTATTCTGTTCTCATGCATCTATGATAAGTCTTATGACATGACCGCCGTGTTAACCAGTGACGAGCGTTTCAATATGAAACAAGCTCTGGTTGAACATGAAAAATTAAAACTAGCGGCTTTAGTTAACGAATTAAATTGCGACGCTAATGTTGACGTTGTTGTGACTTGGTATAAAAAGTTACATGAGGCGGTAATCGATACGTGCCACGAATATAAGTGTGACTTGATTGTAAAAGCGACGAAAAAGCACGGTATGTTGTCATCTAGTTTATTCACTCCAAGTGATTGGCACATTGTGCGCAATTCTTCGGTGAACGTTATGTTAGTTAAGTCTCATGAATGGCCCCAGAAAGGCACTGTTGTGAGTTCTATTGGTGTTTTAGCTAAAGATGACGAACATAACAGCTTAAGTGATAAAGTGGCTGAAACCGCTCATGGTTTATCAAAACTACTTAACGCTACCCTTCACTTTGCAAATTCATTTGCAGGTGCACCATTGCACATAGCGGTGGAAGTACCTAATTTTACGCCCGAGGTTTACAATAAATCAGTACAAAACAGGCATACAAAAAAAGTGCTCGAACTAGCTGAAACCTATAAAGTAGCTACCGACAATGTGCATGTATTAGAAGGGCTGCCTGAAGATATTATCCCTGAAGTATGTCAAAAATATAAAGCAGATTTATTAGTCATTGGTTCGGTTGGTCGCACAGGATTCTCAGCGGCCTTGCTTGGCAATACAGCTGAACTTATTATTGACGCTGTAGAATGTGACACTATGATTGTAAAATAACAGTCAAAAAACCTAGCTTGGCATAGGACTTTATCTAATAACGCTATTTTGAAATTCAAAACCAACCTACTATTCCTTGCAACTGATGCTGTTTGCAATAAAATCTTTAGTATTCAAATAGTCGTTTAATGCTGCACGATTAGAACAACCAGATAGTCGGCAGAATCAACAAACATTGATTATACACAGCGTAAACTTACGAAAGGATCGACATGAAAATTGGACTCGCACTTGGTGCTGGTGCCGCCAGAGGCTGGGCGCATATAGGGATTATTAGGGCACTGCAAAAGGCTGGCGTTGAAATAGACTTTATCGCTGGTTGTTCGATTGGTGCATATGTTGGCGCTGCATTTGCTAGTGGCAAACTAGACGACTTAGAAATGTGGGCAAATTCATTGACTGAGTGGCAGGTTTTTAAACTCCTCGGTGTTGGCTTTAGACGTGGTGGAATAGCCAGCGGACAAAAAGTATTTGATAAGTTAAAAAGCGATTTTTGTGCGCCTACCTTCGAAGCGATGAATATCCCTTTTGCTTGTGTTGCAACTGATCTCTATTCTGGCAGAGAAGTGGTATTCAATAAAGGTGAAATTGGCGACTCTATTCAAGCTTCGTGTGCTATTCCCGCCCTATTTAGTCCTGTCGATCATAACGGCAGATGGTTAGTTGACGGTGCCGTGGTTAACCCTGTCCCAGTCAATCAATGCAGACAGATGGGGGCCGACTTTGTTATTGCTGTCAATCTAAGTGCTGATTTCAGGCCAAGGCTGATTGAAACATGTGAACTTGAACATAAAGAAAATCAAAGAAAAACAGATGAAATGCTAGAGAGAGCGAGCGATAGTTTTATTAAAAAGTGGCTTTCGCCAGAAGTGAAAGCGAATAAGAAAAAACCACCAGGAATTGTCGGTGTAATGAGTGGTTCCCTAGAAATCCTGCAAGCTAGAGTAACCCGCTCCCGACTTGCTGGCGAACCACCTGATATTCTTATTGAACCGCAATTACATGATGTGGGTTTACTTGAATTTCATCGTGCCAGTGAGGTGGCTGAAAAAGGCCGTCAAGCTGTTGAGCGTTTAGCTAAACAAATTGCCTTTCAATTAAATTTAGTAGAAAAGGCGTAAGCATTCCTTGCTACTTAGTTGCAATAGCGGTTATGCGTAACGGCATAGTTTGCAGCTTAAGCCCTTTGTTACGTTCAAACCATTCATTATTTAACATCAATGTGCCCTGATTGATCATTTCACCTGTTTTAGTCGTTTCACGAAGACTTTTATCGCTAAATTGAAGCATTAATCCATTTACTGTTGGCATCATAAACGACAGGAAGCTGCCCATTTCATTAAAAAATGCTTCGTACTGTTGGTAGATAAATTGCATTTCTTGAAACGTATATTCAGTTTTTAAATACTCAGACTTTGTTTCAAGTTGAACTGATATATCGCATTGATTTGATGGTTCTTTAAAATCAATCACAACAAATGCATTGGCCAGGCTAAGTGCTTTTTCTGATTGAATAGTAAAACGATTTTCTGGCGTCACAGTTAATGGGATCTGAACTTTCTGGGTGCTAATGCGTGCTTTGTTAATAGTACAAAGTTCACCGGAACCGACGTGTTGAAAACCAAACGCAAATTGAAGAGCTTGGGTATCTTCATTGTCTAACTTGCTAACATGACCATAAAAAGTCTTATATTTAACCTCTACTTCGTCAGCAATTGCTGGTTGTGTTAGCAACAGCGCTAACACAATTGATAAGACCGGCTTGCGCATTACATAAGTTCCCTATTAAATTTAATCATTTGTTTTAATTCCACCACGTAATCATCTCCACGCTCGGAATATTTAGTTAAGCCCTCGCTTAATGCAAGGGCTGAAATAGGCTGCATTTTATTGCGCAGTTGTTTTCTAATACCGCGCATCTCGCTATAAGCACTGTGTCTATTTAAGTTTCGCATATAGGTGTACATCGCCCTCGATAAGTTATTAAACTTAGCTACTTCGTGCGCAGCATCTTCATCGCGACGTTTGGGCACAAACCCACACCCTTTTTTAAAACACCAAAGACCGAAAAAATTATACCCATTACGAGCAAATCTTGACGTTCCCCAAGCAGACTCATTGGCGGTTTGGACCAACACTAACTCTACAGGAATAATATCAACTCTTGTTAATAACCTATCAAATACCGGACCCAGATCATCATTTTTCTCAACTCGATATTCATCTGCGAGCCAATCAAGCTCTAGCATTTGTTTTTCTGTGATCATTTCACCAGATATATGCTTTGCTCGTAAACCATGAATGAACTCTCTTTGCATTAAGATATGCTTATTCTGAATTTCAATTGCGGGCCTCAAGTAACTAAAGAAAGCTTTCTTTTTCTCGGTTGTGTCATTGTACTGATTAAAATCAGGTATGGGTTTCTTTGCAGATTCACTTTGTGGAATTGTCTGTATAACCGATTTTTCAGGTTGCAATAAATATATACCAAACAGCACTAGAACCAAAACACTAGAGGCTATCGAAATAATTTTTAATTTATGCATCAAAATGAGTTTCCCCTGAGTTGGCAACTGGTTGTGATTGTTGTGTTTCTTCCTGAACCCCAAATAAGTCGTTATATAAAATACCTATAACGTTATAATACAAGGGCACTATCCAAATGAATGCGAGCCCAAACGTTATCATACCAAGTAAAAATAGCACAAAGAAAATAACGAATAAGATTGTCAATTGCAATAGATATCGATTACACATTTGAATCGACAGTTTTATCGCCATAAATGGCCTTAGTTGCTTATCAGCGATTAGAAACTTGGTAAAAATAGTCGAGATAAAAATATATATCGCCGGCAGAATAAATAGTGTCATACCAATCTGAGTTAACAATGAAATAATCAATTCCGCCGTTGCTAGCCATAGTATGAAAGGGACATACATAAATAGGCTTATTACATTAATAGGCTGTTTGCGTTCGGTTTTAACTGCCAACATACTAATCCCAGCCATTAGCGGTGACATAAACACAGTAAGCAACATATTAAAAAAATAGGTTTCTGTTTGCATTTCTTGAAGTTGCACTACGGTCTCAATATTATACATATTAAACAATACAACAAATGCAGCTAATGCAATGAATAATAAAATAAAAATACACCGAAGAATGACAGAAAAGTTTTGCTTTGTCGCCGTATTCCCTCGTTCAAAAAGGCGCTTAATATCTATATTGTAATTTTGTGATGGTGCTTTATTCATTGCAGACTAATTTTCCATATTAATTTCTTTGTCTGTTATTTGTTGGTCGTGCAAATAACTGCTCATAATGTATAGCTTAATTATACGCGCAAGGAGTTCGCCTATGCGATTATTAATACTATGAATCATTCAATATCGGTGACCATAACCCCAATTATACAATATTCACGCTAACTATTAAGGATTAAAAATATAGCCATTACGATCAGAACAACACCCATCGTGCGGTCAAATATATAGCCGTTGAGTTCATAAAATGCGCGTACCCTTTTATGTGAAATAATAAAGGAAAGAAATACAAACCATGCTGCTGTAGCGATAGCCATGTATAAACCATAAATCATTTGGTGCGCCAATAATGTGTCAGAAGAAATGGCAACCGTGAAAACAGATAAAAAGAATAGCGTGGCCTTCGGATTCAATCCATTAGTAATGAAACCTAGCATGAATGATTTCGTCAGGCTTTTAGGTTTACCTGCCGTTGTTGAAACTTGTGTCTGGCCGTGCGCTTGACTTCTAAGAGCACTAACGCCAATCCAGGCTAAGTAGGCCGCAGCCAAATAAAGCAATATGTTTAATAACCAAGGTGTCGTTTTTATGATCAGGCCGATACCAACCAAGGAATAAGTAACATGCAAAAGTATGCCACAGCTAATCCCCACACTAGTCGAAATAGCTGCTGCCCGCCCCTGTTGAATACATTGTTTCAATACCACGGCGAAGTCTGGACCTGGACTAGCAACTGCGAAGAAATGAATGACCGCAATTGAGAAGAACTCAACCCAACTAAAAGCAGTTGTATCAATCATTGACTAATCTCAATGGGCAGGATTTGACTAGCCCCCCACTCTGACCAACTTGCATCATATACTTTTACTCGACTAGCCCCTAATGAGAAAACTGCCTGAGCAATGATACAGGCGGTAATGCCGCTACCACAACTGATAACAATTTCGTTGCTAAGGTCAATCTTTTCATTCTCAAATATAGCGACTAATTCATTATAACTTTTAAAAGTACCATTAACTTGCACGCTGGCATAATGAATATTTGAAGACATTGGTATATGCCCTGACCTCATGTTAGTTCTCGGCTCAGGTTCGGCTCCTGTGTATCTACCGTTACTTCTGGCGTCAATAATCTGGATTAAATCAGTCGTGTTTTTGGGTGAGACCAACATTGATAGTTTGTTGCTAATGTAGTCAGCGCCAACAAAGCCAAAATTAGCCGATGGTTTGAGCTCAACACTTGATGTTGCAATAGGGCTTGCTAGTACTTTTTGGGTTGGGTGTTTACTATTGAGCCACTCTGGCAATCCGCCATCCAGTATTTTAACATTAGTAAAGCCCATGGCTAGCAGCATAAACCAAGCCCTTGATGCGCAGAAATTACCAAAGTCATCATAAACTACGATTTCATCTTCTAAGTTCAAGCCAAGCCGCCGCGCTGCCGTTTGAAACACATCCACGCAGGGCATCATATTGCTAAACGATGCATCTTTATCGACAAACTCATTTTCAAAGTCGAAGAACAAAGAATTAGGTATAAAACAAGGTAGACCGGATCGCTCCAAATCTGGCTTAGAGGTTGGTGCGCTCTGCATTGTAGTGAATAGTATTTTGAATTTATTGTTAGCGACAAGCTCGATTTTTTGAGCAAGTTCGCAGCAAAGAAGTGTTGTAGTTGTCATGAGGAATGCAAACCAATACTGTTAAGCAATGTTAAGTTACATAATTAAACCACGATTTTGTCATACATAGAAGTTTGCAAAAAAAATGCAGCGATAATTATGCAGTAGGTTCACACCTGCATCAACCAAGAGTCCCGCGATGCGATGGCTTTTATGTGTTGCTGAAAATGAGTATAGTAAAGTCTACGTAAATTAATCCGTAAACTGCTCTACACACCAAAAATCAAATATGTTGGCATATGGAGGATTAAATCACATACATAACCTAGCTAAGTTACCTTTTATGAGCATCTATATTTTAATAGTTATTCAATGACAATGTGGCACTCAAAATTGTTGTTTTGGATGCGAAAAAAAATCAAAATTTGATAGCGAAATCCTGCGTGATTGGCTGTGTAAGTTGATAAATTAGCAAGTTTTGTGTAATGCACGATGTAAACAAATCTAATAGTCGAACTAGAACGTAACAAACAACATTAGTAAAGTAAGGATAAAGAGAGAGTATAATGAGTAAATATCAAAAATCTGCAGAGGTCATTTCGGGTCTAAGCGCTGAGCAGTTTAGAGTAACCCAAGAGAACGGCACTGAGCGCCCCGGCACCGGGGAATGGCTAAATAATACATCACTGGGCATATACGTAGATATTGTTTCTGGTGAGCCTTTGTTTGCATCATCTGCAAAATATGAATCAGGCTGTGGCTGGCCAAGTTTCACCAAACCTATTGAGGCGGTTAACGTAAATGAAATTACGGATACGTCGCACGGTATGAGCCGCACCGAGGTGCGTTCTGCATATGGTGATAGTCACTTAGGCCATGTATTTACAGACGGTCCTAAAGATAAAGGTGGTTTGCGTTATTGTATTAATTCAGCGTCATTACGTTTTGTTGCTAAAAATGATATGAGTAGCCAAGGCTACGAAGCTTATATCGATCAAATTGAGGAAATTTTATAATGGCAAATGAACGCGCAGTATTGGCCGGTGGCTGCTTTTGGGGTATGCAGGATCTCATTCGCAAACGCCCTGGCATAAATTCAACTCGTGTTGGTTATACCGGCGGTGAGACGCCAAATGCGACTTACCAAAATCATGGAACACATGCTGAAGGTATCGAAATATTATTTGACAATGAGCTTGTTAGCTACCGACAAATTTTGGAATTCTTCTTTCAAATCCATGATCCTAGTACGGTAAACAGGCAAGGAAACGACCTTGGTGTGTCTTATCGCTCGGCTATTTATTATGTTTCTGAGGCGCAACGAACCCAAGCATTTAACACTATTGAAGATGTTGATGCATCTGGGTTGTGGCCAGGAAAAGTAGTCACTGAAGTAGAGCCTGTAGGTGACTTTTGGGAAGCCGAACCGGAACATCAAGACTATTTAGAAACCCGCCCAAATGGCTACACTTGTCATTTTCCAAGACCTGACTGGGCACTACCAAAAAGTTAATCTGTTTTTAAATTAATCCTTTTGTAAAAAGTCTGACCGTTTTACTTGATTGCGGTCACGACTTGATTACCCCCGCTAGCGTCCAGCCATTAAGTACCTGCTTATTGCCAGTTATTGTTATCGTTATTAATAATCATGTATAAATTTCAAGCACTTTAAGAGTGAAATTCATACTACTATTTCGAGTGCATGCTGTTTAAAAAATTAACCGACTAAAAGCCATATCAAAAATTACGCTATTAATCTTTGAGCGGCTAGCGATTTACTAGCAATGACGATCTTGTACAGCAGCATAAATGGAAAAACAAGCTATGACGACTACCGTAACGCAGTGCAGCAAAGAATTGTGGATTATAAATCTGTTCAAGTATTCAAGTGCAAATACCGCTATTCACATCATGTTTGCCGCTTTTCTAATGGCAATGACATGGGGAACCACTATACCAGATTATGCCTTTTATTGGTTGTCAGTGCTCGGGTGTGCATTAGTCATCGGTTTATTTTGTCAAACTAGATTTAATCGCCGTAAAGTACAGCAAACCCAAAAAATTGCAAAGTGGGAGGATATGCTTGTGTTTATTACACTGGTGGTTAGCGTGATATTTGCAGCCGCTTATTATTATATTGTTACTCTCGTAGACCCACAGCTATGGGCAATACTTGCGCTCATTGCTGCGATGCATATGGGGAGTGCAATAATGACATGTTTGTATTCGAAAAAAATAATACTCGCCATGTTGTTACCTACTTTCGCACCTTTAGTTATCGGTTTTATATTAATTGCTCAGCCCTTATCTTTTATCTTAGCCGCCAGCCTCACTACATTTGCTGGTTTAGTCTTATTTTTAGGTATTTCGGTAAATCGTTTTCTAATAAACGGTGTAATAATGCAAGTAAAATACGAAGACGCAGCGCAGCAAAGTGACTATTACAAAACGAAGGTTGAAACTGCTACTTTTGATGATCCAGAAACGGGCCTGTTTAACCGGCGCCTTTTTGATTTAATTATTGATGAAGAAATTAGACGCGCCAAGCGCATCAACAGCACATTAAGTCTTGTGGTGATTGAAGTTGATTACTTTTCGCAATACAAAGCACAGTATTCTGAAAGTGAAGCTGATGAATGTACTCGTTCTGTCGCAAATATTCTGGCAAAAGCAACGTCCAGAGGCGGTGAGTTCATGACCCGTTTTGACAAACAAAAATTTGCCCTAGTTATTCCCAATGCATGCAAATCAGACGCAAGTTCTTTTTCTGCTAAACTGTTGAATTTAATCAACAAGGCCCAGATTGAGCACTTATATACAAACGTTGAAAACTTAAAAACATTATCAATTAGCATCGGCATTGCAGAGTTTGCTGAAGGCAGTATTATTGACCTTGAAGAAATAACCTCACAAGCAATAATGGCCCTTACCGAGGCTCAAAAAAATGGCGGAAATAAGATGCTTACTTTTGATGATCATATGCTGAGTAAAAAGACAGAATCCAATCAAGTACAAGAGCATGATGAAATGACGCCCTCAGGGTATAACCAAAATTCGCAGGTAGCGTAACTGCTCTCGCAAATTATTCAATGGTTAGTAACTCTCAATATTAGTTTTAGTAAGCATCTCGGCTTTATAAGCCCAGCGTAAAGTAGTATTCAATACATCAAACAAAACAATAAAAAAGCGAATTTCAATGCCCAATAGTTCACTGCAATCCGACTTCATCCGAGCCTTACAAACAATGGTGGAACAACATTCTTCGCTTAGCGCTGCGTTCGAGCATCTTCAACCTTTAATATTAGAAGCGTTTGGTGCTCAGAGTATGAGTATTTTTCAGCGACGCTCGCACCACAAAGATTTAGTTTCGCGCTACCATACAAGCAATGAAATTCGTGAACTCAAAGTCGCTATCAATACGCAGTCGATAGCTGGCTACGTGGCTATGGCACAACAAGCTGTCAAAATTACCAACCCATACAATGAAAACGCCTTACGTAAAATTCACAATAAACTGAGGTTTGATCAGAAATATGACCGCTTACGTCATATGCGTACAGACAATATACTCAGCGTGCCCATCAAGTATAAAGGCGTGTTGCTCGGTGTATTGGAAATTGAGAACAAAGAAGTTGAAGAGCTAAACGATGATGACATTACTCTCGCTTTAAATGTCTCTGACATTATTGGGAAAGCCTATAGATATCAACTAGGCGGAACGGCAAGGGCATTTGACTACCTAGCTCATAATGGCAGCTTATCGGCTGAGGCATTGAGTGAATTTTCAATCAACGCGAGTATTAGTCAAGGTACGCATCAACTAAAAAACAAACATAAAATTTCAGAAAAACTTATTTACGAAGCATTGTCGGTGTATTTTCAGGTCCCCTTTATTGATTATTTACCACGAAAATACAAATCAACCCAAAGCAATACGAAACTCAGCATATCTTATTTGAAGCGAAACCATGTAGTACTGCTCAAAGATACTCGAGACCGACTCATTGTGGTTATGTACGAACCAAACAACACCGATTTAGTGATGGAAATTGAAAGTGCCTTAGGGACCCAAAATTATCAATTAGCATTTAGCCTACCGCACCAAATACTCCAGTACTTAGAGGGAAACGAAAATCAAACTGTAACAAACAAAATAAATGAGATAAGTAATAAAGTAGCACTTAAAAAAGACACACATACCTTCAATGATAATGCACCGGAGAAAGAATCAGATATTGTAAAAATGGTGTCCAATATTCTGATTGAAGCAAAACGACTCAACGCGTCAGATATACATATTGACCCGGAGCACGAGCGGCCCACCCTTGTTAGAATGAGAGTTGATGGCGTGGTCAGGGATATTAAAGAAATACCCGCATCACAACACAATTCAGTGGTTGCTCGGATTAAAATAATGTCGGACCTCAATATTGCTGAAAAGCGTATTCCACAAGATGGCAAGCTTACTTTTATTGCCTCACAAAAAAACGTTGAGGTTAGAGTGGCAACTATTCCAACCGTTGCGGGTGAGGGTATCGTTCTGCGAATACTTGCGGGTAATGATGCAATGCCAATTGAGAAAATTAATTTGGCTAAGCACAATATCGATAAAATCAAAAAAATGGTACTTATTCCTAATGGTGTCATATTAGTTGTTGGTCCTACTGGTTCGGGAAAAACCACAACGCTACATGCTATTTTAGGCTTTCTAAACACCCCCGACAAAAAAATCTGGACAGCAGAGGATCCGGTAGAAATTACGCAATATAGGTTGCAGCAGGTTCAAGTAAATCCCAAAATTGGTTTCACATTTGCTAAGGCCCTACGCGCGTTTTTAAGAGCAGATCCAGATGTTATCCTAATTGGTGAAATGCGTGACAAAGAAACCGCTAATGCCGGCATTGAAGCTTCTTTGACAGGCCACTTGGTATTGTCAACTTTACATACCAACTCAGCACCAGAAACTATCACGCGATTGCTCGACTTAGGTATTGATCCGGTTAACTTTTCAGACGCCTGTATTGGTATTCTTGCACAGCGTTTGATCCGTACTTTATGCTCAAGCTGCAAAGAGCGCTATACACCGAGTGACATAGAAGTCGCATTTTTACATCGTCAATATGGCGACGAGTATGTTGATGAATTGGCGTTTACACCGGAAACACAGTTGTGCGGACCCAAAGGCTGCACTGACTGTGACAACACCGGTTACACAGGCCGCACAGGCGTGCATGAACTACTATCAATGACCCCTGAATTACGTGGACTAATTTATAAAGGGTCTTCTATTCCTGAAATGCAAAAGCAAGCAATGCAAGATGGCATGCGAACACTAACGCAAGATACAATAATAAAAGTGCTTAACGGTGAGGCAGACATCGCACAAGTGCAAATAATAAGTGGCACTAGCATTGGTCATTAGATGTAAACACTGTAGTTGTGCTAACAAGCCCATATAAAGGAAGCCAGCGTCAGATAGAACATAATGACCTTTCTATAGGAGTAGCTTATAATAACTCGGTAGTTGACAAAGGATTTGAAAGGAAAGGTGATGGTTAAATGTGAACTGCTGCACATCTAGTGCATATTATCTTACAGCTAGTAGACATTAACTATAAAATGGTGCCCGGGGCCGGACTTGAACCGGCACACTCTTACGAGCGAGGGATTTTAAATCCCTTGTGTCTACCAATTTCACCACCCGGGCACTGATACTGCGACGTTCCTAGCTAGCATTAATGGAGGCGGAACCCGGAGTCGAACCGAGATTCACGGATTTGCAATCCGGTGCATAGCCATTCTGCCATTCCGCCACAACATTGTTGCTTTCACATTGCGTCAATCAAAAAGATTGGAGCGGGAAACGAGATTCGAACTCGCGACCCCGACCTTGGCAAGGTCGTGCTCTACCAGCTGAGCTATTCCCGCTCTGCAATGTGGCGTGCATTCTACCCTCTATATAAAACCTGTCAACACTAAATCTTAAAGAAATATACTGTTTTATTAAAATTTGTACAGTTCGTTGCTATTTTGCACTGAAACGACTGAAAGCTAACTTTTTACTTTGCTTAGTTGCTTCCAAGCGGCTTTAGTGTAAACCACCATAGACCACACCGATAACACCGCAGAAAAATACAATAATATTGTACCTATCGTTACCCAGTAAATTGGAAAGCCCATAAACACTTCTAAACCTGACAACAAACCAATTAATGCCAGCATTTGCATCATCGTTTTAGACTTCCCTATAAACGAGACTTTGACCGTCGACGCACTGCCCTGCTGTCCCATCCACTCACGCAACGCGGAAACATATATTTCACGCATCAATAAGGCGATTGCTGGAACTGTTATCCATACACTAGCATAGGTGTGGGTAACCATAAGAAGCGCTGCAGCAACAATTAATTTATCAGCAACGGGATCAAGGAATGCACCAAACGGTGTGGATTGCTCTAATTTTCTGGCTAAGTAACCATCGATCCAATCCGTAATGGCTGCCAGCCAAAATATAAATGCGCCAGCTTGATGGGCCCAGCGCCAATCAAGAAAATAAACAAACACAAATACAGGGATCAATAAGACTCTGAACATGGTGATAATGTTGGGGATTGTCCACATATTTACTAAAAACCTTGGTTTACTTCTCTTAACTGGGGATATGATACCAGAACAGGTTCAATTAAGAATGCAAATGATCATATATGATATCGGCAAGATCCTCGCTTATGCCCGGAACCTTGCTAATTTCTTGTTTACTCGCCTTTTTAAGACCTTGTAGCCCACCTGAATATTTTAATAAAGTTTGTCTCTTCTTAGGTCCTATACCTGGTATTCCCTCTAACGTTGAGGTTGTTTTAACTTTTTGACGTCTGTTGCGATGCCCTAATATAGCAAACCGATGCGACTCATCTCTTATATGTTGTATTAAGTGCAAACCAGGGGAATCGCTTTCCATTGGAATTGTTTCATAAGAACCGGCTCTAATTAATGTTTCCAAGCCTGCTTTTCGACTACTCCCCTTCGCGACTCCAATAAGCATCGGTTTACTTTCCAATGGCCAGTCCTCAAAATGCGTCTCTGCTTGTGACAACTGTCCTTTTCCGCCGTCTATAAATAAAATATCAGGCAGCTTGGCGTCTGCACTAGGAGATTTATAGCGTCGTCTTAATGCTTGCGCCATTGCTGCATAGTCATCACCCGGAGTAATACCTTCAATATTAAAGGTTCTATAGTCACTTTTTAGTGGCCCGTCTCGATTAAAAACTACACAAGAAGCAACCGTTTGCTGACCTGAGGTGTGACTAATATCAAAACACTCCATTCGAGTGATTGGGGTATCTCGTTCAATCGCTTTTTCTAAATCAACATAACGTGCAAACATCGATTTCTGTTGATTCTGTTGGGTTTCAAGCGAATTATCAGCATTCTTATTAGCTAATTGTAAATACTGACGCTTTTCATCCCGAATCCCCTCAAAGAATTTAATTTTGTAGCCTGCTTCGGTTGATAATACTTTTTCAATCTCGTCCATGTCTGGAAACTTAATGGGAACAACGATCTGTTTAGGGATTGTCTTATTTCCGGCAAGATAAAACTGCAAGATAAAAGACTGGAATACCGTTTCATCGTCTATATCTCTAGGGATTTTAGGAAAAAAAGATTTACTGCCGAGTAGTTGGCTATCGCGAACAAACAACGCCTGTACGCAGGCATACCCATTCTTAAAGGCGAAACCAAATACGTCCATTTCTTCTTGAGTACCGGTAACAAACTGTTGTTCTTGTATGCGACGAAGTGCACTTATTTGATCGCGATATCGGGCTGCGCCTTCAAAATTTAAGGCAACACTGGCTTGTTCCATTTTATCTACTAGTGAAGCAATAACCTCAGAGTTTTTCCCCCGGAGAAATAACGTTGCTAAGTTTACCTGCTCTCTATATTCGTCATCACTGACATATCCCTCGACACAAGGCGCCGAACAACGTTTCATTTGATATTGCAAACAGGGTCTGCTGCGAGCGCGATAGTAACTATCTTCACATTGTCTAATTGGAAATATGCGTTGCATCGATCTCAAGCTTTCTCTTACCGCCCAAGCACTTGGATAAGGACCAAAATAGGTACCTTTGCGCTTTTTCGTGCCCCGATGAAAACTCAGCCGAGGATGCTCGTGATCTGACAGAAAAATAAATGGATACGACTTATCATCTCGCAATACAACGTTATAGCGAGGCCGATATTTTTTAATGAAATTATTTTCGAGTATAAAAGCTTCAGTTTCACTCGACACTATCGTCACATCCATTTTTGCAATATGACTTACCAGTGATTGGGTTTTTACACTATCTACCGTCTTACGAAAGTATGAACTAACTCTTTTCTTTAAATTTTTAGCTTTACCAACATAAATAACTTCTTCCCTGACGTTATACATTCTATAAACACCAGGTTTTGAAGTTAAGTTTTTTAGGAAGGATTCTGAATCAAAGACAGCTTGGTCACTCATTATTATTCGGTTTGTATCAGCTTATGGCGCAACGCTAAATGGGTGAGCTCTACATCTGAACTGACGTTAAGCTTGACGAACATACGATAGCGATATGTGTTGACTGTTTTAGCGCTAATATTAAGATTTGACGCAATCTCTGGCACACGAGTTCCTCTTGTTAACATCATCGTAATTTCTAACTCTCGATCCGACAAACTCTCAAACGGATTGTCATGGTTCTGCGAGGTACTGCCGATAGCAAGTTCCTGAGCCACGTCAGCAGATATATAGCGTTGCCCCGACGATACCTTATAGATAGCGTTTACCATTTCACTCGGGTCGGCATCCTTGGTCAAAAAACCATGCGCACCAGCTTGCATGATTTTGGTCGGTATTGGATTTTCTTTGTGCATTGATAAACAGATAATCCGAGCGCTATCACAAAAACGTAAAATTTTTCGAGTCGCTTCTAGACCGCCGATACCCGGCATACTTACATCCATCATAATGATATCAGGGGGATTTTTTCTGCACTGTTCAATAGCTTCTTCACCGCTTCCAACAGATGCAATGACGTTAAAATCTTTAACGTCATTTAATATCCGACTGATCCCTGTTCTAACGAGCTCATGGTCATCAACCAATAAAATCTTGATCACGTAGGAACCTCAATTTCTTATTATTAGATTAATACAAAGTCCTGCAACCAAGGATTATCTTATAAAACGCACCATATTGAAATAGGTTTGTATATCAATCGAACTGAATCAAAAGAATAAGTTCGATTGTACGGAATTAATTGTTGCCACTCTTTACAGTAGCTATAATAGTTATAGTAGCTATATCCGCTATAGTAATTTTAAGCCTTGCTAGGAAGTGATACTGAACAGAACAAAACTAAGCGTTTTTTTTGGGCGCTTTAAATACGATATTTAGACTTTACGTACGCGCAAATCTACTTTAATTTGTAGTCATATCCAAAAAGCGAAAAGCCCCGAAATCGGGGCTTTTGCTAGAATGTGGCGGAGAGTAGAGGATTCGAACCTCTGGAAGATTTGACTCTTCGTCTGATTTCAAGTCAGGTGCATTAAACCGGGCTCTGCCAACTCTCCGTACTGAGGTGCGCATACTAAGGCCCAAATTGCCTGTTGTAAAGTCTTTACACAGAAAAAAGTGATTTTTTTCGTTCGTTTGAACATTTTTCACACATTCCTGTAATAATATAGATTAGTTAGTGAAAACTACTTGAATTATGGAACCAAACACCATACAAAGTATCTAACAAATAACCAAGTGATTTACTCAATTAATATTTAACGTGGAGACGTACAAATGGAACAACGTTCAGTCTATTCTGCTTCTGGCAATCGGTCGGCAGTAGAAATTAACAAGGTTTTGAAAAATACCTATCTATTACTGTCTATGACTTTAGTCTTCAGTGCAGTATGTGCTTGGATTACAATGGGTATGAACTTAGGTGGCTTTGCGAGAATCGGCCTTATGTTGGCAGCGTTTGGTTCTTTATTCGCTGTTTCAAAATATGCCAATTCAGCAGCAGCTTTACCACTAACGTTTCTATTTACTGGTTTAATGGGTGCTGCCCTCGGCCCATTGCTAAGTTATTACGTGGCTGTCGGTTATCCTGGTCTTATTATGGAAGCCTTCGGAACAACAGCTATTATTTTTGTCGCTCTTTCTGGCTATGTAATTACGACCAAGAAAGATTTTAGCTTTTTGGGCGGTTTTTTAATCGTAGGACTTGTTTTTGCGATTATTGCCAGTATCGCTAATATTTTCTTTGCGGTACCTGCTGTTCACTTAGCAATTAATGCGGTCATCGTCTTTATATTTTCTGGTTTCATTCTATACGACACTAGCAGAATTATAAAAGGCGGCGAAACCAATTATGTCATGGCAACTGTATCGCTTTACTTGAACATCTATAATCTGTTCACTGCCTTGCTTGCCTTGCTAAATGCGTTTGGCGGCGACGATTGATCAATCACGTTAATTATGGAAAACACCCCTTTTAGGGGTGTTTTTGTTTGTTATGAATAAATTCCTTATATTTGTTACCCGTTCGCCATTTGATTCTTTGAATGGACTAACGGCCCTGTCTTTTTGTGAAGCAGCAATTGAGTTAGGTCACGAAATAGAGCAAGTGTTCTTTTATCAACAAGGGGTTCAACAAGCTAATGTTGACATTCAACCCGCGACTGGTGAGAAAAATTTACTTGCGCAATGGCTTGCATTTTCAGAACAAACAAAAACACCATTAAACGTCTGTGTTACCGCATCAATTAAGCGTGGTGTCTTGTCAGAGCCAGACGCAACGGCTATGCGTCTGCACTGCAATGTTCACTGTGCATTCAACCCAGTAGGTATGGCTGACTACTTTTCTGCACTGAATACAAGTTCCTCTTGTGACCCTGATGCGCTTATCTGTATGCAGTTTTAGAGCGTTGGTATGACGAAATTACTCATTATTTCAACTCAGGCCCCTTATGTCACCAGTGCTGCGCAAGATGCGTTAGAAGCGGCACTTGCAGCGAGTAACGTTGGTGTGGAAGTCACCTTTGTATTTGCTCAACAAGGTCTTTACCAGCTATTAGATGGTCAAGACAGTACCTGCGTGCAAAGAAAATCGATAGCAAAGCAGATTAACGTTCTACCCTTGTATGATATTGATGCTGTTTATTATATTGCAGAAGATATGATTGACCTTGCACTTTCAAGTCAGGCATTGACATCAACTGCAGAATCAATAGATACCAACAAGTTCAATCAATTATGCGCTGTTTCTAACGCAATTTTACGTTTCTAGTTTAGGATTATGTACGCATGTTAATTGTATTTTTAGGCTCTGAATATCAATCGATCCCATCTATATTACCCAAGGTAGAAATAGATAAGCCTCATGCCGTTATTATTGCGCAACACGGTGTATATCAATTGAATAATATTTTACAAGAACTAGATGATCGTCATGATATTGTTATTCACGCACTCAAACGTGACTTACAGGCAGCGGGTCTGCTTGCAAACTTTGCAGAGCACGATAGAGTTAATATAATCGACTTTGAAGAATTTGTAAGGTTGAGCACTCAACATAGCCCATGTATTACCCTACAATGATTAACTCCCCACGTTTTACATCAAAGTTTGTCGTGCCGGGTCTTGGTAGAAAACTGACATAAAGAGTGTAGATCAAAATAGTATGCAACATTTTTTAGAATACGACGGCAAAAAAATTGAAATAGATGGAAACGGTTATCTACTGGACTATTTAGACTGGGACGAAGAGCTCTCCACTGTGATAGCGCAACTGGAAGGAATTGATTTGACCCCCGCTCATTGGGAGGTTGTGCTTTTTGTTAGGGCGTTTTACGAAGAATATGAAACCAGTCCTGCAATACGAGTCTTGGTTAAAAGTTTGTCGAATAAATTTGGGCCCCAGATTGGAAACAGCCGTTACGTGCAACGTTTATTTCCAAAAGGCCCGGCGAGACAAGCAACTAAAATAGCTGGCCTACCTAAGCCAGCAAAATGCCTGTAGTCACACTCTATGCAGAAGGTGCCATAACTTCTACACCATTCATATAAGGCACTAAGGCTGCTGGTACTTTAACGCTACCATCAGCCTGTTGATAGTTTTCCAATATAGCGACTAGCGTTCTGCCAACGGCTAAACCTGAACCATTTAACGTGTGTAGCAATTCAGGCTTCTTCATATCATGAGACTTATATCTTGCATGCATCCTGCGGGCCTGAAAATCCCCCATATTTGAGCATGAAGAAATTTCTCTATAGGTGTCCTGAGCAGGAAGCCAAACCTCTAAATCATAGGTTTTGCTTGAACCGAAGCCCATATCACCCGTGCACAACAGTACCTTGCGATAAGCTAATCCTAGCTTTTGTAAGATAGCTTCTGCATGGCCTGTCAACTCTTCTAGTGCGGCCATTGAGGTACTTGGATGAACTAATTGAACCATCTCAACCTTATCAAATTGATGCTGACGAATAAGCCCTTTAGTATCACGACCATATGAGCCTGCTTCACTTCTAAAACAAGGCGTGTGCGCGGTCATCTTGATCGGAAGTGCTTCTAGTGGAAATATTTCGTCGCGTGCTATATTAGTTAAAGGTACTTCAGCAGTTGGGATCAGTGACATGCCCTGACCTTCCTCGGTCGCCGGTTTAGTGTGAAATAGATCTTCTCCAAACTTCGGCAATTGCCCGGTTCCGTAGAGACTCTCGGAGTTAACTAGGTAAGGAACATAAACTTCTTGATAACCGTGTTCTTCAGTATGCATGTCAAGCATGAACTGACCAAGTGCACGATGCATTCTCGCTACAGCTCCATTCATAACAACAAATCGTGAACCAGATAATTTAGCCGCTGTTTCAAAATCAAGTCCGTTATTTAATCTCAGTGACACATCGGCATGATCATTCACTTCAAAGTCGAAAGTGGGGACTTCACCCCACTTAAGCACTTCTTGATTTTCACTTTCATCTCTGCCTGCAGGTACTCCATCAGCGGGCAAGTTTGGCGTTTCTTGGTAAATGATGTTGAGTGCGTTCATTACTTTTTCTAGGCTTGATTTGGCCTCTTCAAGCTTTTCTCCTAAGCCACTCACAGCCTCAAGTAAAGGTTTAATATCCTCTCCAGACGCTTTGGCTTTGCCGATTGCTTTAGAACGAATCGTTCGCTCGTTTTGTAAATCTTGAGTTGTGACTTTTAACGCTTTACGTTTTTCTTCTAACTCAGTTATTGCAGCAACATCTAGCGAATAACCACGCGTTTGTAATTTAGCAGCAACTTCGTCGAGGTTATTTCTGAGCAATCGAGGATCTAACATTTTTTACATTATCCTTTGATAAATTAGGAACGCCAACCACACTGAAATGAGGCAAACAGTGACGTTGAAAAATACATTCAGCGCGGCTTTAATTAATTCGCCTTGCTGAATAAGTAATACGGTATCGAGTGAGAAGGTGGAAAAGGTAGTAAACGCGCCTATTAGACCAAAGCCTACTAATACCCTTAATCCTGTGTTTTCGCCATTATCCTGTTGTAAGAATGCATACACTAGGCCCAGAACAAACGATCCCAATACATTTACTGCAAGAGTACCAAATGGAAAGCTCTTTCCCAATAGATTAGTGGCAAGTTGCAGAACAAAGTAACGCATGGAGGCCCCTATTGCGCCCCCAATAGCTACAAATAAGTATATTTGGAAGGTCTGCATCTTATTTACTCACTTTATCTGTTCTTGAATTTCCTTGTCTTAGCGCTTGAGCATCAAGTTCTGCTAAGAAAACCATTTTAGCACTCAATTGCTTTTCCAAACCTCTATCGGTGGCGGTATAAAATACCTGATCCGTAATATCGGCAGGTAAATATGACTCACCTGCAGCATAGGCATTAGGTTCGTTATGAGCATAGCGATATTCCTCTCCGTGTCCCATTTGTTTGGCCAAACTAGTCGGTGCATTTCTCAAGTGCTTAGGAACATCGTAACTTGGTGTATCTTCAATAAGCTGTTGTGCTTTTTTGAAGGCGGAGTATACCGCATTGCTTTTTGGCGCAAGGGCGCAATAAATCACAGCTTGGGCTAGAGCTCGCTCGCCTTCAGCAGGACCTACTCGATGATAAAGGTCCCAGCTGTTTAAGCAAACTTGCAATGCTCTGGGGTCTGCGTTTCCGATATCTTCAGATGCAATGGCTAACAAACGCCTTGCGATAACTAAGGGATCGCCACCACTTTTCAGCAAGCGACAAAACCAATATAAAGCGCCATCGGGTGAAGAGCCGCGTACGGATTTATGAAATGCAGACAATAAGTCGTAATAATGATCGCCGTTCTTATCAAACGCTAACGTTTTAGCACCCGTCGCTTTTTTAATCAATTCTAGACTGATTTTTTCACCGTTACGGGCTAAATCACTGCAAATTTCGACCGACATTAGCAAGCTTCTTGCATCGCCGTTAGCCTGAGAGACTAGCGCTACTGAGGCATTTTCTTCAAACTCAATACATTTATTTTCGCGTTCTTGCAAAAAATTAATTGCACTATTCAATAGCGTCATTAATTCGTCTGTTGATAGTTTTTCTAAAATAAACACACGTAAACGAGAGAGCAAAGCGCGATTAACTGAAAAACTTGGATTTTCTGTTGTAGCACCAATAAGGATAATATGACCGCTTTCAACGTAGGGTAAAAAAGCATCTTGTTGGCTTTTATTAAAACGGTGGATTTCGTCTACAAAGACGACTTTTTGTCTTGCAAATAGATCTGAATTACCAGTGGTTAAAGACCCGCTAACGTCACCGATGGCGGCTCGTATTTCTTTCACACCTGAGTTAATAGCAGAAAGCTCAATAACGTCGGCATCCAGTTGTTCTGCGATTAAATGCACTAGCGTTGTTTTACCAGTGCCGGGAGGACCCCAGAAGATCATTGAATAACAGTTCTTTTGTGCAAGCATCCTGGAGATAGTGCCCTGTTCTCCAATTAAATGAGACTGGCCCACGTAGTCACTGAGACGATTTGGTCTCAATAGACTAGCTAGGGGTTTATATGCAGAGGATTTCATTTAGCACTCGATGTTAACGACGACTTTAGGCGATAGAAGCTTCGCTTTATTATTGACTGCGTTGGTCGTCAATAATATAATTCTTTGGAATATCAAACGAAAATAGCGACTGCGAAACAGATTCATTTTGAGTTATATTTGAAAACACCAATAAGCTCTTCTGCTGTTGTCTATCTGTTGATTGCAGGCGAGTAAGTTCATCGCCGTTGAACTCAATAATCAATGCAACGATGTTGGCATTTTCATTTTTCGAGGTCACGACAAATCGAGACTGCTTGTTTTCAACAGTTACCGCATTCCACTGTTTTTCATCATCTGAAACTAGCAGCATTAACGGATTATTTTGGGTTATCGATGTTTGTTGCATGACCGTAACTTGTTCTACAAATGGGTCAACATTCCACACAGTTGTACCATCGGCAATAAGCAAGGTTTCGTCCGGTAATTGAGTCTCCCAACGCAACATATTTGGCGTTTTTAAGGTCAATGTACCCGATGACTTTTGTAACTCTTTGCCACTAATATCAGAAATACTCTGTGAGAAGTTAGCTGAATATGAAACTAACTTGCTGAGTTTTATTTTCAACTCATCCTTTGCCGTGATGTTTTGTGTTTCTTGCGCAGCAGCGTCACCACTGATAGCAGTGCTGCTCACCGTCATTAAACTAAGCACAATGACAGCAGATGAAGTTAACCTTCGAAGCCTATTTTTGAGTAAGCTAAAATTTTTATTTTTGACCAGAGTCAACATAATCTAATCCTTTGGTGGAGGTGGTGCTAACACCTCTCTATTGCCATTGTGGCCGGGTGAGCTTACGACACCGCTCTGTTCCATTTGTTCAACTAAACGAGCTGCTCTATTGTAACCAATCCGAAATTTACGTTGTACGCTTGATACTGAAGCGCGGCGTGTTTGGGTAATGAAAGCGACCGCTTCGTCATAAAATGCGTCATACTCTTGATCTTCTCCATCAGGATTTTCTCCAGGCAACAATACTTCTGATGTTGCTTCGCCATTTAGGATCTCATCGATGTATTGAGGTGCACCTCGTTGTTTCCAATCTGCAACGACAGCATGAACTTCGTGGTCATCCACAAATGCGCCATGCACACGAGTCGTGATACTGGTACCAGGAGGGTTATATAGCATATCTCCAGCCCCTAACAATGATTCTGCGCCTTGTTGGTCAAGTATCGTTCTTGAGTCAATTTTACTAGATACTTGGAATGCAATTCTAGTTGGAATGTTGGCTTTAATTAAACCTGTTATAACGTCTACAGACGGCCTTTGAGTCGCTAAGATAAGGTGTATACCAGCCGCACGTGCTTTTTGTGCAATCCTTGCGATTAGCTCTTCAACCTTTTTACCTACGATCATCATCATGTCAGCAAATTCGTCGACAATGACAACGATGCTGGGTAGTTTATTGAGTTCTGGAGCGCTTTCTTCCATGCTCTCCTCAGACTTCCATAGCGGGTCAAGTATCGGTTCACCAATGTCTTTGGCATCTTTTATTTTCTTGTTATAACCCTTTAGGTTTCTAACACCCAGCGCAGACATTAAGCGATAACGTCGTTCCATTTCACCAACGCACCAACGCAATGCGTTTGACGCCTGTTTCATGTCAGTTACCACTTCAGTTAACAAATGCGGTATGCCCTCGTAAACTGAAAGTTCAAGCATTTTTGGATCGATCATGATGAGGCGAACATCTTCAGGAGTCGATTTATAAAGTAAACTTAATATCATGACGTTTACGCCAACCGATTTACCTGAACCGGTTGTACCAGCAACTAATAAGTGTGGCATTTTACCCAAATCAACCACAACCGGTTTACCTGAAATATCGGCTCCTAACACGATGGTTAATGGCGATTCACTGGCTTGAAACGCTTTGGTTTCAATCACTTCGCTTAGGCGAACCATCTCACGATGTTTGTTTGGGAGCTCTAAACCTATAACCGACTTACCGGGAATAACCTCGACAACACGCACCGAAATCGCTGACATTGCTCTTGCTAAGTCTTTTGCTAAGGCAGTAATTTTACTCACTTTTACGCCCGGCGCTAAGTCCAGTTCAAAGCGGGTAATAACAGGACCAGGTAAAACATCAACCACGTTTGCGATGATGCTAAAGTCAGCTAGTTTTGCTTCTAATAGCCTAGAAACTTGGTCTAACTCTTCTTGAGTAATTGGATTTTCATGTTTGTCAGCGCGCTCTAATAAATCAAATGACGGCATGAGTGTTTTCCTGACCGGTATTGAAGCGTCATCTTGACTTGATGTTGCAGGCTTTATACTCTGTTCTGCCCGCAATCCGCCCTGCCCTGCACTTTTTGAAGCCCTAACAACTTTGATGCGCTGACGCTCCACTGCAGGGGTTGAATTCAGTTCATCCTCTTCATCCTCAGTGTTATGGACATATTTATCAGGAGATTCAATAGCGTCAATACTATCGTCTTCTGACATGAAAACCGCATCAGGAATATGGAATTTAGGTTCTGATTTAGTCCATGAGTTTGACGCGTTTGTTGTATCTGAGTTGTTTGTTTTGTTTGTTATATTTTCACTTACTTCAGGCTCTGGCTCAGCACGTAAACTGGTTATATTTAATTCAGAACTTTCGGTATTGATAGGTTTAGGCAATGCATTTTCGTTCTTATTCGCAAAAGTCGGTAGCGAGAGCGCACTCACTTTTTGCGGTAACGTATATAAGTCCTTCGCTCTATTAATAGTAAAAGAGCCAATGCTGTCAATAATACTCAACCAAGAAATACCGGTTGCTAGCGTAAAACCAGTACAGAAAAAACAAATAAGCAGTAATACAGTGCCCACAAAACTAAAATAAGGAATAAGCGCTGTACTAATAATATCACCCATAGCGCCGCCAGCAGATACACTGTAGAAGTCATCAAAGTTGATACTAGCGATACCCGTGAAACCGAACACAACTAACAATGCCCCAACCAGACGAAGGCTAATTGTCAGGTAGTCGAGTTTAGACACACTCTTTAAATGCAAAAATATAAACCAGCCACAAAACGCCAAAGCAAAGGGCAGAACGTATGCCGTAATACCAAAAGTAAATAACAGAATATCAGCAGCCCATGCGCCCGTAGAGCCCATCAAGTTCTGAATTTCGTTGTGTAATCCAGCCTGCGACCAACCTGGGTCGCTAGGATGAAATGAAGCTAATGCTATCAGCAAGAAAAAAGCAGTTGCACATGACAACATCATGCCTACTTCCATCAATCGCTGTGTTCCGGATAATCGCGCCATATCCCTACAATTCTTTTATTTATAATTCTTATTGAACTAGTGTTGTGTCAACTAATCCTTATTGGTTGTCAAGAATATCATAATCCAAACAACTGCATACAGGCTGAATGTTATTTATCGTTAATTTTTATTCTATTGCTGTGTTTTACTTCTTCCATCACAACATAAGTACGCGATTCACTTACGCCAGGTAAACGCAATAAAGTATCACCTAACAATTTACGATAACTAGACATGTCAGCAACTCGAGCTTTCAATAAAAAATCAAAATTCCCTGAAACTAAATGACATTCTTGAATGTCGTCCAATATTTGCACTGCCGTAGAAAATTCTGCGAATATATCAACCGAAGTTTTTGAAAGTGTAATTTCGACAAATACTAACATTGCGGCACCCAGCTTAGCCGGATCAACTGTCGCTGTATAGCCAGTTATATAACCCTGCTGTTCAAGTCTTTTAACTCTTTCTAAGCATGGACTAGGACTTAAACCTACATTCTTTGCTAATTCTACGTTGGAAAGTCTTCCATCTAATTGCAGTGCAGTCAGTATTTTGCGGTCAATTCGGTCAATATGTTTGGGCGTCTTAACTAGCATTTAATTTCATTAATCGTTCAATTATCAGAAGATTATACTGCATTTGTGAAATCTTCGATATTTTTATTTAGTAAAAATACAGTAAACTGCACGCAATTAATTAACATTTAAGGTCTAAAGATGATTGTTGGTGTACCAAAGGAAATAAAGAATCATGAATATCGCGTCGGACTTACTCCGGCTGCAGTTCAGGAGTTTGTTAAATGCGGTCATGAGGTACTTGTGCAGACTAATGCAGGTGCGTCAATAGGTTTCACAGACGAACTTTATACAAATGCAGGTGCCATAATTATTGCAACGCCTGAAGAAATATTTGCTAAAGCAGATATGATAGTTAAAGTGAAAGAACCACAGGCAAACGAATGCAAAATGCTGCGTCAAGGGCAAACCTTATACACCTATTTACACCTTGCTCCAGATCCAGTGCAAACACAATTATTAGTTGAATCAGGTGCCACTTGCATTGCTTATGAAACAGTCACAGACCATCGCGGAACGCTTCCACTTTTAGCGCCAATGAGCGAAGTTGCAGGTCGTATGTCAATTCAAGCGGGTGCTCATTATCTAGAAAAAGCAAGTGGTGGTAGCGGCACGTTATTAGGCGGTGTACCTGGTGTTGCACCAGGGAAAGTGCTCATTATTGGCGGTGGTGTTGTTGGTTTAAATGCAGCCAAAATGGCAATGGGGCTGGGCGCTGATGTCACTATCCTTGATCGTTCCTTAAATCGTTTGCGTGAACTAGATGATATATTTGAAGGCCGCTTAGCGACTGTATTTTCAACATCTGAAGCAATCGATTATCATTCATCACGAGCCGACTTAGTCATTGGTGCTGTTTTAGTACCTGGTGCTGCGGCTCCAAAACTGCTAAATCGTGAACATATTAAAAATATGAAGCCGGGGTCGGTCGTGGTTGATGTTGCTATTGATCAAGGCGGTTGTTTTGAAACTTCAAAAGCAACAACACATCAAGACCCTGTTTATATTATTGATGATGTGGTGCATTACTGTGTAGCAAACATGCCCGGTGGTGTGGCACGTACATCGACAATGGCGCTGAATAACGCTACATTGTCATTCGGTTTAGCACTAGCAAACAAAGGTCCTAAGCAAGCAATGCTAGATGACCAACACTTGCTAAATGGATTGAATGTGCACAATGGTATTGTCACATACAAAGCGGTAGCTGACGCATTAGGCGAGAAATTAGGCTTAATTTACTTACCTGCGGCAGAAGCACTAAATAGTTAAGTATTACCATTATAAGTATCAAAGGAGCCGATTTAGGCTCCTTTTTTATAAATGAGTACTATTTAGCGAAGTGACAAATTGAAGCGTTAATGTCATTCAAACTACTAAGAGGATCAGTTGCTTGAGTTATAGGTCGACCTATAACTAAATAATTAACACCACTTTGAAGAGCGCTTAACGGTGTTGCAATTCTCACTTGGTCCCCTGTTTTTGAGCCAATCGGCCTAATACCAGGCGTCACTAATAAAAAATCATTATTCAGTACCTTTCTTAACTCAATAGCTTCCTGAGCAGAACATACGACCCCATCTAAACCGCACTCTTGGGTCAACAACGCTAAGCGTTTAACTTGCTCACTAATTTGTATATTACCCACCACTGAATCCAATTGGTTTTGGTCCATGCTGGTTAAAACCGTGACCGCTGTCAACAAAGGTCTATTTGTTCCAGTCTCTTTGAGTGCTTTGATGGCAGCCTTCATCATATCTGGACCACCGCTGGCGTGCACGTTGACCATCCAAACACCCAATGAAGCGGCTGCTTTAACCGCTTTAGCTACTGTATTGGGTATGTCATGAAATTTTAGATCTAGGAAAACGTCAAAGCCTAATGCAACCACTTTCTTAACCCAATCGGGCCCGAAATAAGTAAACATTTCCTTACCAATTTTCAAACGACATGCATTTGGATCGAGCTTTAAGATCAACTCATTTGCAGCGTTTTGATTATCAAAATCAAGAGCAACAATTACTTTAGGGTCGCAAGAAGTTAAAGACATACTGATATTATTCTCCGTCTAGGCCTTTAATAGGTTTAATGCTGGACCAAGTTTTACAGGCAGGACAGAGCCAATGCAATTGACGACCAGAGAAACCGCAGCTGTTGCATCTATATTTAGGACGTTGACTTATTTGCTTGTCGAGAAGCGATTGTAAGTGACTTAAACTTTCTTGCGCTTTTTTAGCATCACTGAAGTTGTCTTCATAGAGCTTTAGTAGTGTTTTGAATCCGCGCATAGTCGGGTGTTTCTGCAACTGCGAGACGAGAATATCAATAGCATGTTCATTGTCGCCGTTGCGAGCAATAATATTCACTTTAGCAATATAAGATGAGGCACATTTTTGCCAATAAGGTTCTAACAGTTTTTCTAACTGCTCCCAACCATCTGTTTTACTCGCCCATTCTTCTAACAAGGGGATCGCTTCACTTAACCAATCTAAGTCACGCTTGGGTATTTCGGATAAGTACGCAAAACCTTCTTTATAATTTTCTGAGGCAAGTGCCAGTTTTCCAAGATCTAGCCATGCTCGCACTTGACTACCATCTATCATAATTGCTTTTTTCAATAGCGAAGTGGCTTCATCTTTTTTGTTTTCTTCAAGCAATGCTTTGGCTTGTTCACAATAAAAGTGAGAGAGCAAAACGTACAAGTGTTTGTCGTTTGGCGTTATCTGAATACTAGTACTTGCTAACTCAATCGCCTTGTTCCACTCTTTGGTCACTTGATAAATATTAAACAGTTTTTGCTGGGCTACATCAAAGTGTTGAGTCTGTTCTAATAATTGTAAAAATACGCCTTCGGCTCGTTCCAAAAAGCCAGCCAGTAAGTAGTCAGTTCCCAACTCCAAGAGGGCGAGAGCCTCTTGCTTATTACTTATTTCGTCTCTACTGATTAGGTTTTGATGGACTCTGATCGCTCTGTCTAATTCACCTCGGTGTCTAAAGAAGTTGCCCATTGCGATATGAGTTTCAACGGTATCATTATTAACACTGATCATTTTCATAAGGGTATCAACCGCTTTATCGGGTTGATCGGAGAGTAAAAAATTTAAGCCCCTGTAATAGTGTTTTGAAAGAATAGAGGACTGTCTACGTTGGGCTTTCCTGAGGCTGTTTCGGCCCATTACCCAACCGTATGCAACTGCAACTGGCAACGCTAAAAATAATGCTTCTAACATTTATGCGGAATCTTTTGATAGCTTCTTCAGCCTTCGTTGCAAAAGTGTATTTTGCATTTTGAGGCCTAGAAAACGGAGTAGCATCATCAAAAAACCAATTAAGAAACCCAATGCTATGGTGACAACCATAAACGTAGAGACTCTTAACTCAGCTTTAGCGACGAGGTAATTGACGGTAATCATCTGGGTATTTTGAGAACCAATAACAATCGATATCATTAATAACATGATAATGACAACGACAACGATTATTCCTTTCATCGAATAGCCTTGATTACTGAATAGCGAATATTTACAGGTCGACTCTATCTCTGAGTTCCTTGCCTGCTTTAAAATGCGGTACATGTTTACCCGTTAACTCTACAGTCTCTCCTGTTTTAGGGTTACGACCTGTGCGAGGTGAACGGTAATGTAATGAAAAACTGCCAAAACCTCTTATTTCAATGCGTTCACCGCGTTGAAGAGTTTGGGCCATTTGTTCTAATAACTCTTTAATTGCAAGTTCAAGCTCTTTACCCTGCAGGTGCTGTGCTTTCTCGCCTAAACGATCTATAAGTTCTGATTTGGTCACGCCAATCTCCTATTTAAGAATGATATACAGCAACCAGGGAGAAATTGGAGCGACAGGGACTGTCGCTCCGAATTGCATTACTCGCCTTTAGCAGCTTTAAATGCTTCTGCCATCGCGCTAGCAAAACCAGCCTCGTCAGTCTTGTTGTTAACACTATCAATCGCTTCTTTTTCATCAGCGTGATCTTTAGCCTTAACCGAAAGATTAACAATGCGGTTCTTACGGTCAACACCCATGAATTTAGCATCGATTGCATCACCAACCTTCACTACTTCACCAGCATCTTCCACTCTATCGCGTGTAAGGTCACCAATACGGATATAACCAACAACTTCTTCACCAAGTTGAACTGTTACACCTTTAGCATCGGCCTCAATTACTGTTCCATTAACAATAGCACCTTTCTTGTTATCTGTCAGATACTTATTGAATGGGTCTTCTTCAATTTGTTTAACACCTAGTGAGATACGCTCACGTTCTGGGTCAACTTGGAGAACAACAGCTGAAATTTCGTCACCTTTCTTATAGTCACGAACGGCGTCTTCACCGGTTTTCTGCCATGAAATGTCAGATAAGTGAACAAGACCGTCAATACCGCCGTCAAGGCCAATAAAGATACCGAAGTCCGTAATTGACTTGATCTTACCAGACACTTTGTCACCTTTTTCGTGTGACTTAGCGAATGTTTCCCAAGGATTATCAATGCACTGTTTAAGACCAAGAGAAATACGACGACGCTCTTCGTCAATTTCAAGTACCATAACTTCAACAACATCGCCAAGATTAACGACTTTAGATGGGTGAATATTTTTGTTAGTCCAATCCATTTCTGAAACGTGAACTAGACCTTCAACACCGTCTTCAATTTCTACAAAGCAACCGTAGTCAGTTAAGTTGGTGACTGCACCACTTAAACGAGCGCCTTCAGGGTAACGGTTAGCAATTTCTTGCCATGGATCGTTGCCCATTTGCTTCATGCCTAATGAAACGCGTGACTTTTCTTTATCAAACTTCAGTACTTTAACGTTGATTTCATCACCAACATTAACGATTTCACTTGGGTGCTTAACGCGCTTCCAAGCCATATCTGTGATGTGTAGAAGACCATCTACACCACCTAAGTCTACGAACGCGCCATAGTCAGTGAGGTTCTTAACGATACCTTTAACTTCATCGCCTTCTTCCAAGTTAGAAAGAAGTTGATCACGTTCTGCGCTGCTCTCTGCTTCGATAACTGCACGACGAGATACAACAACGTTATTACGCTTAGCATCGAGCTTAATAACTTTAAATTCTAATTCTTTGCCTTCAAGATGTACTGTTTCACGAACAGGACGAACATCAACAAGTGAACCTGGTAAGAATGCGCGTACAGTATTAACTTCAACTGTGAAACCACCCTTAACTTTACCGTTGATAACACCTTTAATGGTTTCTTTCTCTTCGTAAGCTCTTTCAAGCTCAACCCACGCTTCGTGGCGTTTCGCTTTCTCACGAGAAAGAATAGTTTCACCGAAACCATCTTCGATTGCATCTAATGCAACGTCAACAACATCACCAACAGCGATTTCTAATGAACCGTCAGCCGCTTTAAATTGGTCTACCGGAATAGCACTTTCTGATTTCAAGCCAGCGTCAACAAGAACAATGTCCTTATCGATAGATACTACGGTACCTTTAACGATTGCGCCTGGGCGAGTTTCTATCTGTTGTAAGCTTTCTTCAAAAAGTTGTGCAAAATTTTCAGTCATATTATTTGATAGTCTTTTTTAATCCGTAATATCATCCGTGGGGTTACGGGGTTGTTAATGATACCGTCGTCGTCCTAACAACAGTCTTTAAACATTTCCACCAAACAGCTTGGCTTCAATGAAATCTTTTGCCTTATCAAGAACTTGCTTTATACCCATTGAGGTAGAATCAAGTACTAAAGCGTCGTTTGCCGCAACTAAGGGAGCAACCGAACGATTTGAATCACGCTCATCTCGAGCTTGTATATCCGATAAAAGGCGCGAAAGGTTAACATCATAACCTTTAAGTTTCAACTGATCGTATCGTCTTTGCGCTCTCGATTCAGCGCTTGCTGTCAAAAATATTTTTACATCCGCATTTGGAAACACCACAGTGCCCATATCTCTGCCATCTGCGACCAGTCCTGGCGCTTCGGCAAACGCCCTTTGTCTTCTTAAAAGCGCCTCTCTTACGGTTGGCAAAGCAGCTACTTTTGAGGCAACCGAACCCACTTCTTCGGTTCGAATATCGTCAGTAACATCCTCACCTTCTAAGATAACCCGGGTTACTCCATTTTGGGTGTCAAAAGTGACGTCCAAACTAGCAGCTAATGGCACGATACCAACTTCGTCATCAGGCTCAATACCATGATGTGTTGTTGCTACAGCTAGCACTCTATAAATTGCACCGCTGTCTAGGAATTGCCACTGATAATGTTCAGCTAAAAGCGTGCTTAGGGTCCCTTTCCCCGCTCCGCTGGGTCCGTCAACAGTTACGACTGGCACTTTTTGCATAATTACTCCATTACGTTTGCTGGCCGAAAAACGCGACAATTATACGCACATGTGCCAACAGTGCAATGCTTTAAGGACATTCAACTGCCTTGAAACTAGCTATTTGCTAATTTATGCGAACACTATTTACCTCGCTATTTTACGAAATTCGTCAAAATAGCGAGGGAAGGTTTTAGCTGTGCATCCGGGATCATTAATTGTGATGCCAACATTACCCAAAGCTAACAATGAAAAGCACATCGCGACTCGGTGATCATTATACGTATCAATTGCTACATATTTAAGCTGTTCCGGTGGCGTGATTTTAATATAATCATGTCCTTCTTCAACCATAGCACCGACTTTTCTTAATTCAGTTGCCATTGCATGTAAGCGATCAGTTTCCTTTACACGCCAATTATACACATTTGAAATACAGGTTGTCCCTTTAGCAAATAACGCAGTTGTTGCTATGGTCATTGCAGCATCGGGTATATGATTCATATCCATATCGACAGCACTTAACGGAGCACCCGTTACCGATATGAAGTCGTCACCCCAAGTTATCTTTGCGCCCATTTTTTCAAGTACATCAGCAAATGCAATATCGCCTTGAATCGAATTTCTACCCACGCCGGTGACTTTAACCGTGCCCCCTTTTATTGCACCCGCTGCTAAGAAATATGACGCGGAAGATGCGTCTCCCTCGACAAGAAAGGTACCAGGTGACTGATATTGTTGTCCCGCTTTAATAATAAAAGACTGGTAGTTAGTGTTCAAGACGCTAACCCCAAAAGTGGCCATCGTCTTGAGCGTAATATCAATGTATGGCTTGGAAACGAGTTCCCCTACAATATTAATACTCACTTCATGCTCAAGCAGAGGTGCCGCCATTAATAGCGACGTTAAAAACTGACTTGAAACAGAGCCGTCAATGTTGAATGACGTAGTTTCTAATTTACTACCTTTAATGCGCAGCGGTGGATAACCTTTATTTTTTTTATAACTTATGTCCGCGCCCGCATTAATTAACTCATCGACTAAATCACCAATAGGTCGTTCTTCCATGCGTGGCTCGCCAGTCAACTCAACGTCAACGTCTGAAAACGCTAGCGCTGCACAAAGTGGACGCATAGCCGTTCCTGCATTGCCGAGAAATAATGAGAGTGGCTTATGCGTCGAAAATTGACCACCAAGACCAATAACCTCGCACTCAGTTTTATTATCATTTAAACGGTAGCTAACACCTAATTGGGTTAGTGCATTTAACATATGCTTTATATCATCACTATCTAATAAGTTGGTCAGTGTGGTTGTGCCTTTTGCTAGAGCGGCTAGCAGTAAGGCCCGGTTTGATAAACTTTTTGAACCAGGAACGTTTATTTCGCCCTCGACATGGCTAATAGGCTCAAGCGTTAAACTTTCCATCTATCCGTTCTTCCTTTCAAATTCTTGCATAAAATCAGCTAATGCTTGAGCCCCTGCTAATGGCATTGCATTGTATATACTTGCCCGCATTCCGCCGACCGCTCGATGCCCCTTCAATGCAACTAAACCGTTAGATTCGGCTTGCTCTAAAAATAAATCATTGAGCGACTCATCACGCAACTGGAAGGTAACATTCATTTTTGAACGATAATCGTTGTGCACATTATTTTTATAAAAACCGGTCGCATCAATTTGCTCATATAAAATGTGGCTTTTTCGCAGATTTAACTGCGCCATAGCTTCTAATCCGCCTTGCGCTTTTAGCCATTTAAAAACCAAACCAGCTAAGTACCAAGAAAAGGTAGGTGGCGTGTTATACATCGATCCGCTGTTTGCCTGTAACTGATAATTAAAAATTGCAGGTGTGTCTTTTCTAGCCTTGCCTATAAGGTCATTTCGTACAATCACGACTGACAGTCCTGATGGCCCTATATTTTTTTGTGCTCCTGCATAAATAATCCCGAAATCTTCTATATTGATGGGTTTTGATAGAATATTCGAAGACATGTCAGCCACAATAGGGACATTACCGCTGGCAGATTTTGGTACCCAATTAATCTCAACACCGTCTACGGTTTCATTAGTGCAATAATGAAAATAACCAGACTCTTCAGCAATTGACCACTCGTCTTGTGTTGGTACATACATTTTGCCGTCAATCTTTTTACTAGTTGCAACAATACTGGTACGACAAAACTTTTGTGCTTCTTGTTCCGCGCCAATAGACCACTGTCCAGATACTAAATGCTGACTTAAATCAAATGATGTTGAAATATTCAAAGGTACTGCTGAAAACTGTCCTCTGCCACCACCATGCATAAACAAGACGGTATAGTTGGAAGGGATCTGAAGTAGTTCACGAAGATCAGATTCAGCTTGCTCCGCTACTTCTATAAAAGGCTTACCTCGGTGGCTCACCTCCATTACCGAGGTACCAAGCCCCTGCCAATTGATTAGTTCTTCTTGAGCTTGCTGCATAACTTCTTGTGGAAGCATGGCGGGGCCGGCACTAAAATTAAATATGTTTTGCATTAACTTTCATCTTCCAAAAACAAAATAAGCGGCCAAACGCCGCTTATTTATACACTTTAACTAATTACTTTTTTGCGTAATTAATGCTTATTCTGAGTCAGATGGCGTATCTGCATCAGGGATTTCACTAGGTGGATCTGCTTCAGTAGATTCTGCCGTTTGCACAGTGTCCTCTACCGACTCTCTATCCATGTCTTCGAGTATTTCTTGTTCCACCTCATCAATACGTTGAAGAGCGACCACAAGTTCGTCGTCAGCTGTTCTAATTAAGCGAACACCTTGTGTATTTCGTCCAACCGTTGATACTTCTGAGGCGCGTGTGCGAACCAGCGTACCCTTGTCACTGATAAGCATGATTTCTTTACTTTCGTCTACTTGAATAGCACCAACAACAAGGCCATTTCGCTCTGATACTTTTATAGAAACGACGCCTTTAGTTGCTCTGCTCTTAGCTGGGTATTGCTCTATTGGTGTGCGTTTACCAAAACCATTCTCAGTAGCAGTTAGAATATCGCCTTCACCTTGAGGAACAATAAGGGAAACAACGTTCTCATTTTCCATTAAGCGAATACCGCGAACACCGGTTGCTGTTCTACCCATTGGACGAACTTGCTCTTCACTAAATCTAACCACTTTACCAGCGTCAGAGAACAACATTATTTCACTTTGTCCGTCGGTTAAGTCAACACCAATTAATTCGTTTCCGTCATTTAGATTAACCGCAATAATACCGTTAGCTCTTGGACGTGAATACTGAGTCAGCTCGGTTTTCTTGACCGTACCGTTTGTGGTCGCCATAAATACATATTTGCCAGCTTCAAATTCTTGAATTGGAAGGATTGCAGTAATACGCTCGCCTTCTTCAAGAGGAAGAATATTAACAATTGGACGACCGCGCGCATTTCGGCTCGCAAGCGGCAATTGATAAACCTTAAGCCAATATAATCTGCCTCTTGTTGAGAAACAAAGTATATGATCATGAGTATTAGCAACTAGCAACTTCTCAATAAAGTCTTCGCCCTTCATCTTCGTTGCAGACTTACCTTTACCACCGCGTCTCTGGGCTTCATAGTCAGATAATTTCTGATACTTAACGTAGCCTTCACGAGATAAAGTAACAACCACATCTTCGCGTTCAATTAAATCTTCAATATCGATATCATGAGTCGCTGCGGTGATTTCTGTGCGACGTTCGTCACCAAATTCATCGCGTATGGCTTCTAACTCTTCACGGATGATTTCCATTAAGCGTTCTGAGTTTGCTAAAATATGTAATAGCTCTGCAATAATATCGAGTAAGGCTTTATATTCGTCAAGTATCTTATCGTGCTCAAGACCCGTTAATTTGTTTAAGCGCAAATCTAGGATTGCTTGAGCTTGTTCTTCCGTTAAGAAGTATTGTCCCTCGCGAATACCAAAATCTGGAGCTAACCAATCAGGACGAGCGGCGTCGTTACCTGCTCTTGAAAGCATTTCTGCAACATCACCTAAATCCCAACCGCGAGCAACTAATGATTTCTTCGCATCAGATGGGCTTTGTGACGCTTTGATCATTTCGATGATTGCGTCAATGTTGACTAACGCGATAGCAAGACCTTCAAGAATATGAGCTCGATCGCGGGCTTTTTTCAACTCGAAAACAGTTCTTCGAGTAACAACTTCGCGACGATGTAATACAAACTTTTGTAATATCTCTTTTAGGTTAAAAATGCGTGGTTGTTTGTTATCCAACGCAACCATATTAATACCAAACACAGTTTGCAGTTGTGTGTTTGCATATAAGTGGTTTAATAACACTTCGCCTGACTCATTGCGTTTGACTTCAATGACGATGCGCATGCCATCTTTATCAGACTCATCACGCAATGCAGAAACACCTTCAATGCGTTTTTCTTTAACTAAGTCGGCAATTTTTTCAATAAGGCGGGCTTTGTTAACCTGATAAGGCAGTTCATGAACAATGATAGTTTCTTTACCATTATCTTCTTGTTCAATTTCAGCCCTAGCTCGCAAGTAAATTTTACCGCGACCTGTTTTATAAGCCTCTACGATACCTTTTCGACCACTAATAAAAGCTGCTGTAGGGAAATCTGGGCCTGGAATGATGTCTAATAATTCATCGATACTTAAATCGGGATTATTGATAAGTTCAATACAACCGTTTACCACTTCGGTTAAATTATGTGGCGGAATGTTTGTCGCCATGCCAACCGCTATACCAGATGAACCATTAATCAATAAATTAGGCACTCTAGTGGGTAGAACCTCCGGAATGTGTTCTTGACCATCATAGTTTGGTACAAAATTAACGGTTTCTTTTTCAAGATCAGCGAGTAATTCATGCGCAATCTTTGACATACGAATTTCGGTATAACGCATTGCAGCAGCTGAATCACCATCAACCGAACCAAAGTTACCTTGACCGTCAACTAGCATGTAGCGTAGTGAAAAGTGTTGAGCCATGCGAACAATAGTGTCATAAACGGCTGAGTCACCGTGAGGGTGATATTTACCAATGACGTCACCAACGACACGAGCAGACTTCTTATAAGGCTTGTTGAAATCGTTTTTCAACTCATTCATCGCGAATAAAACTCGGCGGTGAACTGGTTTTAAGCCATCTCTTACGTCGGGAAGAGCACGACCCACGATGACACTCATCGCATAATCTAGGTAAGAATTCTTTAATTCATCTTCGATATTAATCGGCAGGATTTCTTTAGCGTTATCAGTCATGAACTGCACTGTCCTTTATTATTTGTAGAGCATTTACAAACTGATGCTATCTATTCTATAAATAGACGTTGATCTGACGTAAACCGCTCACTTGTTATTTTAGCCAAGGTTTGGCGAATAGATATTATCATTAAGGCTGTTGAATATGTAGATGTATGTCATAATAATTCGTATAAAAATTGTCAGTTCAAGCGCTTCACAGCGTTAAAGACTGAAAAAACAATAATTCTTTGAGGATGGACATGGCTACAGTTAATGTTGATAACAATGAAATAGCGAAGTTTTCCGCTTTAGCATCCAAATGGTGGGACCTTAATGGCGAGTTTAAACCTCTTCACGATATAAATCCGGTGCGACTCTCTTTTATAGAGGAAAAGTCGCAGGGATTGTTTTCAAAAGAGATATTAGATGTCGGATGCGGCGGCGGGATCCTTGCTGAATCGATGGCTAAGGTTGGTGCTTTAGTAACCGGCATTGATTTAGCTAAAGATTCGTTAGATGTAGCAAAATTACACGGACTGGAATCGGGCGTCAATGTAAGTTATGAATTAACCAGCGCGGAAGATTATGCGCGTGATTTCCCCGAAAGTAAGGACATTGTTACCTGTTTAGAAATGCTAGAGCATGTGCCCGACCCTGCTTCTGTTATTCGAGCTTGTGCAAATATCGTTAAGCCCGGAGGTCGGATTTTCTTTTCTACCATCAATAGAAATATAAAATCGTGGGTAATGGCAATTTTAGGCGCAGAGTATGTTCTTAACCTGGTTCCCAAAGGGACCCATGAGCATAAGAAGTTTATTACTCCGGCTGAAATGACGGGATGGATAGACATCACAAGCTTGGTCCCAAAAGCCATAACTGGTTTACATTTAAACCCCCTTAACAATACCTATTATCTGTCAGATAAAAATGTCGACGTTAATTATATACTTTATTGCGAAAAACCTCTATAACCACTATATCTAGTGGTTATTATACTATTAAACACTAGATAAACGATTTCAGTTAAAACAAAAAAGAATAAAGAAACACTTTTTAGACTAATTTATTTTACAAAAAAATAAATAAATAAAATTAAGTTGCATCCTATATAACCTTGGCAATTTGGTTGCGTTATCGTAAGTCCCTACTAACTGAACTATTAACTAGTGCCAAAATTAGTAAAAAACACTATATGTTGGGTTGCATCTAAGCCAAAACCTCTCTATCTTGTGTTTATCCAATGACAAACACCAAATAATAAGTGTGGAAATTCATACACTACACACCGTGTTTTTTTGGCAGGATTTTAAGGGATTTTCAAATCACGCTAATTAACTCGGCGCAGACCAATGAGCGATAATAAAAAATGAACAGTACTATTCTAGTAACAAAAAGAAACGGCAGCCAAGAACCCATTGAATTAGATAAGATACACAAAGTGGTGAAATGGGCAGCCAACGGCTTGACCGATGTGTCAGTGTCACAAGTCGAAATAAAAGCTCAAATTCAATTTTACAACGGTATTAAGACAGCAGAAATTCACGAAACTCTAATTAAGTCTGCAGCTGATCTTATTTCAACCGATGCACCGGATTATCAATACCTCGCCGCACGTTTAGCTATTTTCCATTTACGTAAAAAAGCTTACGGTCAATTTGAGCCGCCAGCACTTCACACTCATGTAAAGAAAATGGTCGAAGCTAAAAAGTATGACAACCATTTAATGCTAGATTATACGCAAGCTGAATTTGAAGAAATGGATAATTTCATCGACCATTGGCGTGATATGAACTTCAGTTATGCCGCCGTTAAGCAGTTAGAAGGTAAATACCTAGTACAGAATCGCGTCACCGGTGAGATTTATGAAAGTGCTCAGTTCTTATATATTCTAGTTGCTGCATGTCTGTTCGCAAAATACCCAGTCAAATCTCGCATGGATTATATTAAGCGTTTTTATGACGCTGCTTCCACTTTCAAAATATCTCTGCCAACGCCAATAATGGCGGGTGTGAGAACCCCGACTCGTCAATTCAGTTCGTGCGTGTTGATTGAGGCCGGTGACAGCTTAGATTCAATTAATGCGACAGCATCAGCGATCGTAAAATACGTTAGCCAACGCGCGGGCATTGGCGTTAACGCCGGTCGTATTAGAGCACTGGGTAGTCCTATTAGAGGCGGCGAAGCTTTTCATACCGGTTGTATCCCTTTTTATAAGCACTTCCAAACGGCAGTAAAAAGTTGCTCTCAAGGCGGTGTTCGTGGTGGCGCGGCAACTCTTTTCTATCCGTTGTGGCATATGGAAGTTGAATCATTACTGGTATTGAAAAATAACCGTGGGGTTGAAGAGAACCGAGTTCGTCATTTAGATTACGGCGTACAATTTAACAAATTGATGTATACCCGAATGATCAAAGACGATTACATCACCTTGTTTAGCCCATCAGATACACCAGGCTTGTATGAGGCTTTCTTTGCGGATCAGGATGAATTTGAACGCCTGTATACAATATATGAAGCTGATGACAGCATTCGTAAAAAGCGTATTAAGGCCATCGAACTATTTAGTTTATTTATGCAAGAGCGTGCAAGTACGGGCCGAATTTATTTACAAAATGTTGATCATTGCAATACTCACAGTCCGTTCAACCCAAAATTCGCCCCTGTGCGCCAAAGTAACTTATGCTTAGAAATTGCGTTGCCCACTAAACCACTGTCACACATTAATGACGAAGAGGGTGAAATAGCACTTTGTACCTTGTCAGCATTCAACTTGGGCGAAATAAAGAGCTTAGACGAGTTCGAAGAATTATCAGACTTAGCAGTGCGCGCACTCGACAGCTTGCTAGATTATCAAGACTATCCGGTTCCTGCGGCATACAATGCCACAGTGGGCAGACGCACCTTAGGTGTTGGTGTTATTAATTTAGCTTATTACCTTGCTAAAAATGGTGTTAAATACAGCGACCACAGTGCTAACGGCCTAGTTCATAGAACATTTGAAGCAATGCAGTATTATCTACTGAAAGCATCAATGGAGTTGGCCAAAGAAAAAGGCGCTTGTCCCAAGTTCAACGAAACCACTTATTCACAGGGCTTAATGCCTATTGATACCTACAAAAAAGACGTCGACGGCATCTGTAATGAGCCTCTTCATTACGATTGGGACACCTTGCGCAACGATATAGTCAAGCATGGTTTACGAAATAGCACATTATCAGCGCTGATGCCCTCGGAAACTTCATCACAAATTTCAAATGCAACTAATGGTATTGAACCACCACGCGGACATATCAGTATAAAAGCTAGTAAAGACGGCATTCTGAAACAAGTAGTTCCAGAATATCAGCGTTTGAAAGATAACTATGAGCTTTTGTGGGAACTTAAGTCGAATGATGGCTACTTGCAGTTAGTCGCAATTATGCAGAAATTTATTGACCAAGCTATTTCGGCAAACACCAGTTATGACCCAGGTAAGTATGAAGGTAATAAAGTACCAATGAAGGTATTATTAAAAGACTTACTGACAACCTACAAATTAGGTATTAAGACGCTTTATTATCACAACACCAGAGACGGCGCCACAGACAATACTGATAAAGCTTTTGTAGAAGAAGCCTCTTCTAAACCAGCACAAGAAGTGATTATTGAAGAAGATGATGACTGTGCTGGCGGCGCTTGTAAAATTTAGCCTCATTTGATTGAACCAATAAGTGAAAATATAAAACAATGAAATACACAACATTTAATCAAGAAAATAACAATGCGATGCTTGAGCCTATGTTTTTCGGTAATCCGGTTAACGTAGCTCGCTACGATCAACAAAAGCATCCGATTTTCGAAAAGTTAATCGAAAAACAAATTTCGTTTTTTTGGCGTCCTGAAGAAGTTGATGTCAGCAAAGATAGAATGGATTTTCAAAAGTTGTCTGATGCTGAAAAACACATTTTCACGTCTAATTTAAAGTATCAGACCTTGCTTGATTCGATTCAAGGTCGCAGTCCAAACATTGCTTTTTTGCCGATTATTTCTATTCCAGAATTAGAAACGTGGGTAGAAACATGGTCGTTTTTTGAAACCATACATTCACGTTCATATACGCATATTTTACGTAATCTTTTTTCTGATCCGAGTGCTATTTTTGAAGACATTGTAGTGAATGATGAAATTAAGAAACGTGCGACTGATATATCTAAATATTATGACGACCTCATCTTTGCAACGCAGTTGTGGCAAACTCAGGGTGAAGGCGAATATATTATTGACGGTAAAAATCACGTCATTAATATGCGAGAATTGAAAAAATTATTGTACTTGTGTATGAATTCAGTCAATGCGCTAGAAGCAATACGTTTTTATGTTTCATTTGCATGTACATTCGCATTTGCAGAACGTGAATTGATGGAAGGTAATTCTAAAATAATCCGCCTCATTGCTCGTGATGAGAACATTCATTTAACCTCTACCCAACATATACTTAATTTGTGGGCGAAAGGAAAAGATGATCCTGAGATGGCTGAAATTGCGGCAGAATGTCATGAAGAAGCAAAAGCTATTTTCTTGAAAGCGGTAGAGCAAGAAAAAGAATGGGCTCATTACCTCTTCAAAAATGGCTCAATGTTAGGTCTTAATGAAGAAATATTGTGTCAATACGTCGAATATATTGCTAACCATAGAATGGCTGCCATTGGTATGGGACAACCTTTTGATATCAAAAGTAACCCACTTCCTTGGATGAACAACTATCTTAGTTCAGACAACGTTCAAGTTGCTCCTCAAGAAACTGAAATCAGTAGTTACCTTGTTGGCCAAATTGACAGTGAAGTTGCTGTTGAGGATTTTGAGGCATTCGAACTCTAACGTGACAGAAAAATCAGGTATGTATGAGGTCCGAGTCGAAGGCTCGGACCCTTTTAATTGCAAGAATAACGACGATTCACTATTGTCTCACCTAGAACAGCAAAATATCGAAGTTCATTTTCATTGCAGAGAAGGCTATTGTGGCGCTTGTCGAACTAAACTGATATCTGGTGAGGTTGAATACACCACCGATCCCCTTGCCTTCATAGATGATGACGAAATATTACCTTGTTGTTGCAAGCCAACTACCGATATCCAAATCAAACTATACTAACCCCCCTTTATTATGCGGTAAGCAAAATTGCCTTATTGGACTATTTTCATGCGCAATAAAAAAACCGCTTATCAGTTTCAAGTCCCCTAATAATAGAGTGTTTGAAATCAACAAACGGTTTATATCTGCTAACCCTACGTTACTTTTATATTTACTTGGTAAATAACGAGATAATATTTTCTGAAGGTTGATAGCCCGGAACAATTTGTATCTGACCTTTGGTTAAATACATAAACGGAGTCCCTTCTAATCTAACGTTTTGGCCAGCCATCTTTCCTTTTATAACGCTGTCTACACATTCTTGCGCATAACTTTCTTGAACGAATTCACCGTTGTCAGTACCGGCTTTAATTTTTGTCATTGCCGCCGCTTTATCTTTTGCGCACATAACCTGTTTCATGTTTTCAAACGCAGGTTGGCCGTCAACTAGTTCGCTTCTTGGGTATGGAATGTACTTAACATCTATGCCTGCATTTTGATAATCTTGAACTTCTAAATGAAGTTTTTTGCAGTAACCACAAGTGGTATCAGAGAATACGTAGAGTTGACCAATCGATTTTCCTTTTGCAGGATAGATAACAAAATCGTTTTTATCCAATTTGGCTATCTCTTGCTCCACGATAACCACTTGTCCTTTTTGCTTTTCTATTCGCGTTAGGTTGATCATCTTCTCTAAATCAAAGACATCACCGACAATAGCTCTGGTCCCATCTTTAGACACAACGAGTGATTGGCCATCCACGTTCACTTCATACAAACCAGGAAATTTTTCGTTGCTTAATTCACGCACGACCACAATTCTCGCACTTCCAAATTGCGCATTTGCATTCCTTAAGTTATTTTCGACTTGCTCCAAATCGCTCTGTTGCGCATAAGCGACATTTGCAAAACTAGTCATAGCGACGAGTATTAAAAGACTTCTTATAATCATTTTTTTTCTCTTAAAATAGTATTTTCAATTAAATAAGTATCTAAAAGTTGAGGTCGAGACCAATCCTTTTCGCCACTTCAATATATGACTCAACGACTGAACCTAAACCTTGTCTAAATCTGTCTTTGTCTAACTTTTTGCGAGTTTCTTTATCCCAAAGTCGGCAACCATCTGGCGTAAATTCATCACCTAAAATAAGTTCGCCGTTGCTCAAACCAAACTCCAGTTTATAGTCAACAAGCAACATACCACCTTCTTCAAATAATGGTTTCAATACATCATTGACAGCAAAGGTAAGACGTTTCATTTCATCTATTTGCTCTTGAGTTGCCCATCCAAAAGCGGTGATATGATAATCATTTACCATTGGATCGTGCAAAGCATCATTTTTCAGGAAAAACTCAAATGTGGGGGGATCTAAAACAAGCCCTTCTTCTATACCAAGACGGCGTACCATTGAACCTGCTGCAATATTTCTAACAACGCATTCGACCGGTATCATAGTCAATTTTTTTACAACACATTCAGTGTCTGACAGCAAAGACTCAACTTGCGTTTTTATGCCGGCTGCTTCGAGTTTTTGCATGATAAAGTGATTGAATTTATTGTTTACTTCGCCTTTACGCTCAAGTTGCTCAATTTTTTCACCGTCGAAAGCCGACGTATCATTTCTAAAATACAATACTAACTTGTCAGTATCGTCAGTTAAAAAAACAGTTTTTGCCTTGCCGCGATACAATTCATCTCGTTTTTGCATGGAAAGAGCCCCTAAGCCTAAATATCTAGATCTTCATTGCCCATATAATCTTTAAATGGTGCAAATATTTTTACTGCTTGTTTCGCGTCAAAGGGCTTACTCTCATCATCCATGAAGGTAACCGCGGTTTTCTCACCTATCCCTTCTAGCTTCAAGCGGTACTCATCTTTTTCAATATCAAGTTCATCTTTACTGCCCAATAAACCTGACCACCAAGAACTTTCAACACCATTATATTGCACAAACAACAGACCCGTTGATTGGTCTAAATCTTTAACGTCAAAGCCCATTTTACGTAAAACAAGTAATAACCGCGGCCATGTGTTTTCATAAACGGCATCAACCATAAATGCAGGGTCGCCATTCGAGTTAAAGCCCATTTCACTATTGAAACCTTGACGGATTGTTGCTATCCGTTGCGTGTTCGCAAGGCGAATACCAAAATCATATTCAATAATAACGCTATTCAGGAAATTTGATTCGTCGGTACGTTTACTGATCAAATCAACCTGTTCTATTACGGATTGACCATTCTCATCTACATAATCAACCAGTTCGGTTTTGAGTGATGCTGTGCGCCCGTGTGGAGCTAACTCCATAGTAAATTTGAATTTTTTATTCACAGATATAAAATTATCAGTAAAGTCGTACCAACTAGTAGGGACTTCGCGCACTTCGGTTACCCAGTTGGTAACTAATATGTTGTTGTCTTTATCGAATTTTTCAACGCCAACGTTACTTTTCTCCAAATAAGTTAGTACGGTGTCCCAAACCGTTTTTTGTAAAGGTTCGCTATCATCAACTTGGTCAAACAGAACTTTAGCGCTCCCTGAACCTTCCTCTACATGCGTTCCGGTCACCAATGGCAATATTAATGTCGGTGGGATGATCTTTAATTTTTTACCTTTTAGATCGGTTGGCGCGTTCTCACCTAACTCGGGCAATATGTATCGTTGAGAATAATTCGGAGAATCTAAATCTTCAGGAACATCCATTGTCTTATGTTGTGCCGCTTCCAAGTATTTATAACTACCTGATGCTAATTCACGCTCTGCCTTGCCCGCACAGCCAACTATGGCGAATGCAACGAGACTTAAACCTACCGCTTTATATTTCATTAAAAACCTAACTAAATTAAATTCAACGCACTAAGAGTCTCTTCGATTGCTTTTTGACTGTTAAGTTCAGGCAGAACCATTGGAAGTCGCAAAAAAGCATCATCGATAAGACCCATTTTATATAATGCCCACTTTGGCATAACCGGATTTGGTTCAACAAACAAAATCCGATGTAACTCGATTATTTGATTATTTAATTGCTGCGATAATTGCACGTCGCCTTGCAGCGCGGCTTCGCACATGGATGCCATTGCTTTTGGCACTATATTGGCGGTTACCGATATGACGCCATCGCCACCCTGACACATAAAGTTGCAACCAGAGTCGTCATCACCACTGAAAAATAAAAAATCTTCAGCGACTAACGATTTGGTTTGCTCTAACCTCGATAAATCGCCGGTCGCATCTTTAATACCAACAATGTTCTTGTGCTTTGATAACTCAGCAACGGTTTCTGGCAACATGTCAGCTACCGTTCGTCCAGGCACATTGTATAACATTAAGGGAATATCTGTCGCGTCCGCAATTGCGTTAAAGTGCGCAACCATGCCTGCCTGTTGAGGTTTGTTATAGTAAGGAACGACGCTTAAAAATCCATCGACCCCTAAACCACACATTTGTTCACTTAAGAATATAGCTTCTGACGTAGAGTTCGCGCCGCTCCCTGCCATCACAGGTATCTTTTTATCGACAAACTCAATAATCAATTTAACCACGTCAATATGTTCTTTAAATGGCAAGGTTGCTGATTCGCCGGTTGTCCCTACCGCAACAATACCATGCGTACCATTGTCTATATGAAACTCAACCAACCTTTTCAAACTAGTAACGTCTACGCGGCCATTTGGCAACATAGGTGTAACTAACGCGACATAACTTCCTTTGAACATTATTCCCCCTTTAAATCTGCCCGCCATGTTAGTGTTCACAAGCAATAAACACAAGCACATAAAGCCTATTGGCAATACATTTTTTTCTGATATTTTATGTGACAACATATTTTGACTAACAATGTTCCTCAATTTTTACTTGTGCTAATATCCGGTTCCCCATCTACAAGTACAAAATTAGTATGAATCAACAGATTATTGTGAATATTTTAGGTGCCGACAAGTTAGGTATTTTAAGTGAGATTAGCGCGTGTGTGCATGATAAATGCTGCAACATTCTCGACAGTCGTCATGTTATTTACGGTACCGACTTTTCGCTTTCCATGATTGTTGAGGGTACCCAATCAGCAATTACTAAATTGGAAGTGCAGCTGTCGAGCTTGTGCATGAAGTATGATCTGCTCTCAATGATAAAACGCACGAGTGGACACGCAAAACAGAATTTAGAGCAACTTATTAATTTGGAATTTTCTGGAGAAGATGCCAAAGGAATAATTACGCGAGTCACTGGTTTTCTTGCTGAACGCCAAGTATCTGTTAGTGCATTTAGACAACGAACCTTTATTGATAAGACAACGAACGTCGAAAATGTAAAATGTAAAATGGTACTCAGTGCGACCAAAGAATTAGATTTAGTTAATTTTGATGAAGAAATAAAACAACTCATGTGTAAATTGGGCCTGTCTGGCAAAGTAACACATAATGAAATTAAGGAAGAAAATGAACACATTGAAAGCTGGTGATAAAGCACCGCAATTTACGCTACAAAACCAATCTGATGACGCTGTTTCTTTAGCCGATTTTGCGGGTAAAAAAATATTAGTTTATTTTTATCCAAAAGCGATGACGCCTGGGTGTACGATCCAAGCTCAAGGCTTGCGCGATATAAAAAACAATTTAGATAATAAAAATGTTGTTGTGCTTGGTATTAGTCCAGACGCAGTAAAACGTTTGCCTAAGTTTATTGAAAAAGAATCATTAAACTTCACGCTACTAAGTGACGAGGACCATGCTGTTGCTGATGCCTTTGGTGTATGGGGCCTGAAAAAATTCATGGGCAAAGAATATGATGGAATACACCGCCTCAGCTTCCTAATAGATGAAAATGGTGTTATTAATCATGTGCTTGATAAGTTTAAAACCAAAGAACATCATCAAGTTGTTTTAGACTTGTTAGTTTAACATCGGCGTCAAGAAAAAAGACGATCTGAAATGATCGTCTTTTTTTGTTCTACTATTTAGTTTCAATTAGCTCAGGGCCTGAGTCGGCCTCAACGGGCGACGACCAGGCAGCAATAACAGCTTTCACTAGGGTGGCTAAAGGAATAGCAAAAAACACGCCCCAGAATCCCCACATCCCGCCAAACACCAGCACAGCAATAATGATGTAGAGCGGATGCAGACTGACTGCTTCGGAGAACAGCACCGGTACGATTACGTTACCATCTAATGCCTGAATAATGGTATACACAAGCATTAGATACCAAAACTCAGGCCCCACCCCAAATTGAAATAAACCCACAATAGCGACCGGGATAGTCACTACCGCAGCGCCTATATAAGGTATCAATACCGAAAATCCAACCAACACTCCGAGCAGCAAGGAATAACGCAGATCCATAAACGCAAAAGCTGCGGATGTTAAACCGCCGACAATGAGAATTTCGATTACCTTGCCTCGAATGTAATTTGCTATCTGCAAGTTCATTTCCTCACCAACCTGGCTGATTAGGCGACGCTCGTTCGGTAGCACTCTGGAAATACTCTTAAGAAATAATTCTTTGTCCTTCAACATGAAAAAGACCATTAGCGGTACCAATATCATGTAGATCAACAAAGCAGCTAAATTACCAATTGAACTAACCGAAATACTAATTACCTGCTGACCTATTCCAACTATTCGCTGATTTAAGCTAGCCATCGCGTTTTTAATGTAATCAACTTCAATTAAATCCGGATACTTACGAGGCAAACTCGCGAGCCATTTTTGTGCTGAATCCCATATCAAGGGCATTTCTTGAACAAGATTGATGCTCTGTTTGCTAATAATGGGCACTATTCCAATTAACATCAGAATACTGATAAGAATAAAGATAATCAGTGTTATAGAAGTCGCGAGCGTTCTATTTATACCGCGCTTATGCAAGTGCGTCACCGGCCAGTCTAATAAATAGGCAATAATGGCAGACACAATGACAGGCAATAAAATCCCACCCCATACAAGCAAAATAACGGCAGTAACGATGATTAACATCAATAACATCATTGCGTTAGGGTCTGAAAACTTGCGTTGATACCAACGATCGAAAACGCCAAACATACTGTGACTATATCCTTCTTTTTGATTTTTTGCTTAATTACAATTATGGTAAACCTAGTTTCGACTTAAAACCAGAAAAAGTGAAACTATCTTGTGCTATCGCGGTCTATGGATCGTATATACTACTACTTACGTTATGGGCAATTAAAACGACACATGAGTATGAATCTTCCAAAGAAAGCATTTATCGCCTTCACTTGCTTCCTGATCCCTATTATAGGCAATACACAATCTATCGATAGCAACAAAAATCAGTTACCGGAGATTGGTGTAGTAGCGTCTGACACACTAACAATTGATAAGGAATTATTGATTGGCGATGCTATGATGCGTCAATTAAGGGGCCAGGCGCCGATTATACATGATCCCGTCATTAACGAATATATTCAAGATCTAGGAAATAGGTTAGTTATTGAAGCTGATAATGCGAAATTTCCTTTTTCCTTTTTCATGCTTAACAACCCTACTATTAATGCGTTTGCATTTTTCGGTGGTCACATCGGTATTCACTCCGGCTTGATCACTCAAGCTGGCTCAGAAAGTGAACTTGCTTCTGTATTCGCACACGAGGTAGCGCACGTAACACAACGACACCTTGCCCGTGCTAGTCAGGCTCAAAAACGCGGCGCGCCGTTGCAAATCGCATCACTTATTGGTGGTATTTTATTGGCAATGGCTAACCCCGAGGCAGGTATAGCCGCGATCAGCGCAGGAAATGCCGGCGCAGCGCAAAGTCGAATTAATTACACAAGAAGTATGGAACAAGAAGCAGATAATATTGGTATTTCGATGTTAGCCAGAGCGGGTTTTGATCCAGCGGGTGCTCCTGCGTTTTTTTCAAAATTAGCCCAACAATCTCGTGGTCAAAGCAATCAGTTAGAGTTTTTACGGACCCACCCTGTGCCAGAGAATCGAATTTCAGAGACACGAGCTAGAGCAGCAACTTACGGCACTCGTAACGTACCAGAAAGCTTGAATTTTCATTTAGTTAAATCCAGAATTATTGCCCGATACGAGGGTAACCCACTTCGCAACATCAACTATTTTGGTTATCAGGTACAAGAAAAAAAATATATATTTCGTGAGGCAGCAATGTATGGCTTAGCCTTGTCCTATTTTGAAAGCGAACAGTATGCATCTGCGGCACAAATTTTGACTGAATTGTTGAGTAATGATACCGAAAATTTATTTTACCTAGATGCCATGACGGACGTATTGATAGCTCAACAGAATCCTGAAGCGGCGGTAGAAATGCTAACCCCACTGTGGCGCTTCAAACCACAAAACCAGGTTCTGGCGCTAAATTTAGCCAACGCAATGATAAAAGCAGAACAGTATCCACAAGCAATACAAATATTGCGCGATCTGTTGTTGGTTGACCCAGAGCAATTCTTGTCTTATTCATTATTGATTGACGCATACATTGCTACTGGCCAAAAGAGACAGATGTACCGAGCGAGCGCAGAACGATTTGGATTGCTACTTGCCTATCCTAAGGCCATTGACGAACTTCAGTTTGCCTATAATGAAACCGGCATGGACTTTTTAGAGAAACAACGAATAAAAGCAAGAATAGAACAATTTAGAAATGAAATGGAAACACTAGAGAGACTCTAGTCGTTTGCAATTGCTTGTTTGAGACTTTTACTATTTTGCTCACCTAGAAGCTGTCCAGCTAATGTGCCGTCGGGTCGAATAAGGTAAGTTGCCGGTAAGTATTTTGGTGTTTCAAAGGGTAAAACAGTTTTAACATTGTTAATCAGTGGAAATTCAATGTTGTATTTTTTTGCCAGTAAAGAGAGTTCATGATCCTGCATTGCATCGTAACTTACGCCGAATAGAACGGCATTTTGTTTTCCATCAGTTAACGCTTTGAACTCGTTTAGTTCTGGGATTTCACGCAAACAAGGCGCGCACCATTCAGCAAAATAGTTAATCACAACCCACTTACCTTGTAATTCTTCGAATCGATAGGTTGAACCGTCAAGGGTAGTGAAATCGTATCTGTTGCTTAATTGATAGCTAACACCTAGCGTGAGAGAGCCAATACCAACAACCAGATATAACAGAATTTTTTTCACTCGCCACTCCTTGCTCGATTTGAACCCGATAAGATAATACAGGGTTAGTTAGACTGTTCATGATAATTTTTAGTATATAGTAATACACTAAATGTTAATAAAGAATCAATAGAGACAATAATAATGGCTAATTACGTTTACTATCATAATCCTAGGTGTACCAAAAGCAGACATGGCTTGGCCTTTTTAACTGAAAATAATATTCAGATAGACATCAAAGAGTACCTAAGCGTTCCCTTTGAGACGAATGAAATTTCAAACCTGTTGCAAGCCTTAGGTTTCCTCAGTGCCCTTGATATGGTCAGAACCAAGGGATCAGAATTTGCAGGATCAGGATTAACACTAACGTCATCTAATAGCGACATTATTGAAGCCATAATGTTGTTTCCAAAACTATTAGAGCGCCCTATTCTCACTAACGGCAAACATGCGGCTATTGGTCGCCCACTAGAAAACATCAAAGAATTAGTCGGACTTCAACTAAAGGGATAGAAGATAAATAATGAACAGTGCATTATGCCAAGTACTCGTGTTGTATTACAGCAAACACGGATTAACAAAAAAATTAGCCGATTCGATAGTAAAGGGTATCGAATCCGAGGGTGTTGAGGCTTTGTTGAGAACGGTACCCGATGTTAGTAATAATATTGATACCACGGTTTCAGCGGTTCCAGCAAGTGGCGCGCCTTACGTTACGTTACACGATCTAGCCAATTGCGATGGATTAGCACTTGGCAGCCCAACTCACTTTGGAAATATGTCTGGCGCAATGAAATTCTTTTGGGATACAACCTCTGGATTATGGCTAAAAGGAAGTTTGATCGACAAACCTGCCTGCACTTTTACATCTAGCTCAAGTTTGCATGGTGGTCAGGAGACAACGCTAATTAGTATGATGATGCCTTTAATTCACCATGGCATGGTGTATATTGGTGTTCCCTATTCTGTTGGAGAGTTGCATAAAACGACTTCAGGTGGCACTCCTTATGGCGCTTCTGCAGTTGCTTTACCTAATAAAACAAAACTAAGTCATGAAGAGCAAGAAATAGCCATTGCCCAGGGCAAGCGCCTTGCCACTATTGCTAAAAAGTTAAAGATGAATTCAGGAATTTAATATGAGCAAAACTAAAACAACCGTCCCAATGAGCAATCTTGTTAAAACGCTGAGATACCTCGCTTTGTACTCTCATGTTGGGCTAATTGGGTGGATGATTACCTGGTATTTCTTTTTGCCAACGACGTCTGATTACTCAGTTGGCTTTATAATTCTTATCTACATTATTCCTTTATTACTGCCGTTGCCGGGAATTATTCAAGGCTCACCATACACCCATGCTTGGGCTAGTTTTATTGTGTTGTTTTATTTTTTACATTCGATTACGGTTATATATGCTGAACCTACACAAATAATCTATGCAAGCATCGAACTGGTTCTCGCGATTGGTATGTTTGCAGGATGTAGTAGCTTTGCTCGCTTACGCGGCCAAGAGTTAGGCACTGGTTTACCAAAGCTAAAAAGCGTAATGGATGACGAAAAAGACCTATATGAGGGCGAGTCAAATGAGTAATCAATATTTTACTAATAAAAGTATTTTTACTTTGGCCACTGTTTTTTGTTGTTCATTTTATTTAACTGCATGCGGTGGTTCTTCAAATGACGGCGAAACTAGCGGTCGTGCAGAGTTGCCACCGATTGTTATCACTGACAGCGTGGGCACAATTGATCCCATCATGACCTTTGGTAATATTGAGCTGTATGGCGATAGCGAATTTATCACTAATGGTTCATATGGCTTTGCCCTTACCACCAATGATAATAGTCAAATAACAGATGTCAATTGGCAGCAAATGAGCGGTCCAGAATTAATCGTTTTGGCAACTAATTCTCAAACCATCGGTTTTGATGCGCTGCAAGCAGGTAATTATACTTTGCAAGCTGACGTTACTACCAATACTGGAACTCAGCAAATTACGCACCAGTTTGCAGTGCAGCAAAGCGCCTTAACAGTGGCAAACCTGCGGCTTGATCATACGGTAACAGAACGAGGCAAAGTGTCACTTCGCGTCGACTCATTCAACAACGATATAAATAACGCTACTATCGTTTGGAAGCAGGTAGCAGGCCCATCGGTTTTAGATTTGCAAACTCAGGATAATAGAGCGTTTTTTAATGCTCCAGCGGTAGACAGCGATCAGATTGTTCAATTTGAAACCACAGTCATATTTTCAGATGGCAGCAGCGCAATTGATAAAAGCATTGTTACGATTAATGATACACAAATAGTTGATGCGGCCTATTTCCCAAACAGTAATATTATTACCAGTGAAGACGTATTTTCTTTTAAGACTGACTCGCCTTATAAAGCTGCGATTGAATCGTGCATATATACCAATTCGCTAAATAGTACTTGTACTTTTGGCACGCTACCTCTAATTGGTCAACAGTCTACTGATCCAACGATTGCCGACATCCTCGATAGAACGCTGGTATCACATGATTGGATGGGACAACGATTTACGCAGTATCTCGAGCAATCCGCAGCGGGCCCAGATATGTTAAAACTATTACGGGGTGTTACCGCTGTTGTTATTTCTTATGATGTGCGCCCTTCGTTTTATTGGGCTGCCACTGGCGCGATTTATTTAGATGCTCGAAACTTTTGGGTAATACCAGAAGAAAGAGACACACTAAATGAAGTACCCGACTTTAGAAGTGGATTTGGTAGTGATTTACAATTTAGAGTATTGTGGCGCTATGTGAAAGATAACGCCCCTTATATGCCTGGTGCAAATTTCTCTTCTGCGGCCAGAGACAGCAGAACATTTGATGCATTGGAAGCCGATATTTCTTGGTTGATGTACCACGAATTAGGTCATGCGAATGACTTTTTCCCGAATGATGTTTGGGCGGGCTTGTCAAACTCAGACGATCCCCTCAGCTTTTTTAGAAACAATGGTACAAACTCCGACTTAATGATTAATGGCTTCCCTCTCAACTCGGCGCAAATGAAAGGATTAGCGCAAGTTAGTTTTGCAGGTGAAACAGCGAATGCGTCACAAAAGACCTATGTCGCCGGCGATATTGAAGCATTTTTCACTCCCGATATAGCCTCTTCTTATTATTCATATTTAAATGAAAGAGAAGACTTTGCAACATTATTTGAGCGTTTCATGATGCAGTATAGATTGAACGCGTCCGCTGATATTGGCATCGTAAACACGCAAAACAATGCTAATTTTTTAGTTACCTGGGGCCAAAGAGACCGTTTCAATCACTCGACTATTCAGGCAAGGACGCGATTTACGGTAGAAAATATTTTACCTGAACTGGGAAACATAGCTGCATTGCAAGCCGGACTGCCCGCCTCCACACAATTGCGTTCAAACGTGAGTTGGTTTGATAATGTTGATTTACGTGAAAACGTACAAAGCCAGAATGCAATTCAAGTCCCCTATCGTTTGGAGATAACATCCATTATTGATGAAACGAATAGACACATTGGAAGGCCAACATTACCCAACAAAGACTAACTACAAGTTAAGTGCTTGCTTAATGAAGGGGATCGTAAGCTTGCGCTTCGCTTGTAAAGATTTTTTGTCTAATTCATCGACAATTAACATCAGATTGCTAAGTTCTCTATCGACCCTTGTTAACAGAAACTTAATACAGTCTTCGCTGGCTTCTAATCCTCGGTGCTCTATTCTGAATTGAATAATATCGCAAAGCGATTTATCTGAACGTGATGCAAGCTGAAAAACAGCACCCCATGTAAGTCGTGAAATTAAATCAGGTAATTGAAAGCCAACAACTAAGGGTGACGCATTCGCAGCCATAATGAGCCTAGGTTGATGACTTCGTTCTACGGCTTGGTTAATTAAATCAAATAGGGTTCTTTCCCAAGTTTGGTGGCCAGCAATTTCATGTAAATTATCAATACAGATGACATCATAATCAGCAATATCACTGATAACTTGGGTTGGCATTTCCTTCAATTCAAGCATATTGAGATAAACGGTTTGCAGCCCATTCAGAGTAGCTTGATGGCAACAAGCAAATAACAAGTGTGACTTGCCTACTCCCGAAGCCCCAAATAAATAACACAATGATTTGTTGCTATTGTTGCCGTGATCACAAAACGCCTTCAAGTACGAAGCAGCAAATTCGTTGTCAACTTCAAGGAAAGAATCGAAGGTCTCATCATCCGGCAGTGAAACGGGTAGACTTAATTGCAAGCCTATTTACCCCGCCATTCATAGTCAATGACAACGCCAGGATATAGGCGCTGATATTCGGGCTCTCGCAGGTTTTGCTCAAGCTTCAAAATTATTTTTAAGCGCTGGAGAGGAACATTGGATGCCAATGTAAAACTCGCCACGTCTTTTGATTGAGCACTCAATTCAACGGTTTGGGTTACTGTTAGTGAAGATAATATTTCTAGCACTGTTCTGTATTTGACGAGCGTGTTTACGTTTGCAATATTCAAGGTCAACGAATAAATTTGGCCACTTTCGCTGGCCTCTATCGAATATAGATTGGCTAAATACGTTGCGTACTCATTAACAAACTCACCAATCAGCGCGGCAATACTATCTCCAACGATTGCATTTGTTTGAATCGTTTGGCCGTTAGTTATAAAGTACGAAAGTTGTAGTTTTTCACGGGCACTAAAATCATCGAATACAACACCGACTCTTGCACCAATGACATAATTAGTGCCATAACGAGTCGACTTATTGAATATGGATGACGAAAACAAGCCCCAAACATCCAGCGCATTGATATTCATCGAATCAGTTAAATCACCAATTGGCATTAGCAATTCAACTCCTCTGTCATAGGTAGCTTGATGAATAATGTCTATGTATTTACTGGTGCTAGATTGCGTAACAAGAGTTTTGTCTTTGCTAACATCATCTTCGATCGCTAACCAAAATAAGCCTAATGGCCTACGCTTACCCCAAACCTTAAGACTTTCTGAACGCAACAGATCGACCAATTTTTGTTCATTAAAATCTGCTTGGTATAGTAATTTATCACCTTCTTGAATAAACTTACTTGCGACCAAATATTGTTCAAAATTTGTCGCAGCGCGTTTTACTTGAAGATTTTCAAGCACCGCAACGTCACCACTTAACTTAACAACAACCTGTTGAAATGCGCGTTCGCCCGCTTTCTTTTGCGTCAAATTTGATTGATCAGTGACAATGATTTGTCCTTTATTCAAGTGTTCAATGGGCGTGCCGTGGGAACGCATTGACGTAACCAAGCACAAAGTAAGCACGAAGATGGCAAGCAATTTATTCAAAACTAGTGGATCCTTATAACGGTCAACCGCTATTGTCAGATATTTTGGCCTTTTTTGCATCCGATATTTATTCTTAGTCGTTTTTTATACCTTTTCGTTCATTGAGCTGTTAAAATTCTGCCTTAAAAATTTTCGGAGCAAAGCGCGTGACTGAGCAAACAAAACCCCTAAGTTATAAAGATGCGGGTGTAGATATTGATGCAGGGAATCAATTAGTTGAAAGAATCAAGTCTGTAAGCAAGAAAACCCATCGTCCAGAAGTGAAAGGCGGTTTAGGTGGCTTTGGTGCTTTGTGTTCTATCCCTACAAAATATAAACATCCCCTGTTAGTTTCAGGTACCGATGGCGTTGGCACTAAACTGCGTTTAGCAATGGACCAAAATAAACATGATGGCATTGGTATCGACCTAGTTGCAATGTGCGTTAACGACCTTATTGTTCAAGGCGCTGAACCACTCTTCTTCCTAGATTATTATGCAACTGGTAAGTTGCATGTTGATACCGCTGCAACAGTGGTCACCGGAATTGGAGAAGGTTGCCTTTTAGCTGGCTGTGCTTTAATTGGTGGTGAGACAGCTGAAATGCCTGGAATGTATGAAGGTGAGGATTACGATGTCGCTGGATTTTGTGTTGGCGTAGTTGAGGCAGAAAAGGTTATCGATGGTTCCAAAGTTGCTGCCGGTAATAAATTGATAGCCTTAGCATCGTCTGGACCTCACTCTAATGGTTATTCATTAATACGTAAAATTATTGAAGTCAGTAAGATGGATTTAAATACTGATTTGGATGGTAAGACAGTGAGCGAGCATTTACTTGAACCAACCAGAATTTATGTTAAATCAGTTTTGGCTATTTTAGAAAAATACAATGTCAACGCAATATCGCACATAACGGGTGGCGGATTCTGGGAAAACATACCGCGAGTATTGCCATCAGACATGCAAGCAGTAGTTAACGGCAAAAGTTGGCAGTGGCCGCAAATATTCACTCTTTTACAAAACAAAGGAAACGTAACAACTCACGAAATGTATCGTACCTTTAACTGCGGTGTTGGTTTGATATTAGCTGTCGAGTCAGAAGATGCAGAGATAATCACAAAAGCCTTCAACGATTTGGGAGAAAACGCATGGGTTATTGGTGAGGTCCATTTATTAACTGCGGGTCAAGAACAAGTGGTAATAAACTCATAATGGCTAATAGTCAAAAGCGTATAGTCATTCTCGTATCAGGCAATGGCTCAAATGCACGGGCTATTATTGATTCTTGTATGACGCAGGCTATCAATGGTTCAGTGGTAAAATTAATATCCAATGTACAGAGCGCACATGCGTTAGAAATGGCGGCACAAGCAAATATTCCATCGACCTGTATTGACCATAAAACATTTCATGATAGAGATTCTTTTGATATCGCATTGTCACAAGAGATTGACTCAGCAAAGCCTGATATTATTGTACTGGCAGGTTTTATGCGGATCCTTAGTGACGCATTTGTTGCAAAGTATTTGGGAAGATTATTGAACATTCACCCCTCTTTGTTGCCGAAGTACACAGGCTTACGAACTCACCAACGTGCAATAGACAACGAAGACAGTGAGCATGGCACCTCTGTGCACTTTGTGACTCCAGAACTAGATGGTGGTCCTGTTGTTTTGCAGGCAAAGGTTCCTGTGTTCGAAAACGACACCGTTGACGATCTAGCTTCGCGTGTATTAGTACAAGAACATAAAATTTATCCACTCGTGGTTAATTGGTTGTGTAATGGGAGAATAGCGCTAAATAATAAGAAAGCGTTTTTTGATGGACAAGAATTACCGGAGTGTGGATATGCGAGCGACTAAATTGTTGAAGGGAATTAGCGTTGTTTTGCTTGCACTGTTCTGCAGTGTTAGTTTTGCAAAAGATGTTATCGAATTACCTTCTCCTTTTGTCGCTCATTATGAAGCGTATCGTCATGCAAGAAACATCGGCAGCGCTGAACTTAGTTTAAAGCAAACTAGTGCTGACCTCTACGAACTCAAATATTCTTCGAAAGTGTCACGCTTCTTTCTTTCTGATAAACGTTATGAAACAACCACCTTCTCCTTTATCAATGGCAAGATTACGCCCATCACGTACAATTTTAAGCGCAGGGGAACCGGTCCAAATAAATCCTTAAACGCTAAGTTCGACGCCAACACAGAAACTATCATCCTACAAGAACAAGACAACATAAAATGGGATGGCGAATTTGATAACCAATTATTTCGTATCGATATATCAAGGCAGTTAGCGCAAGAAAAAACACACTTTGAATACAAATTTCTTAACTATCGCGGTCAAAAGCGGATTTACAAAATTGAAGTACTTGAAAAAGAAATATTAACGCTTCCCTATGGTAACGTTGAAGCAATAAAGGTAACAGTAAACCGTGATAGCAGCAGAAGGCAAACTTATGCTTGGTTCGCCCCCACCCTCGATTATGTCCTAGTACGCCTGCAACAATTCAAAGATGATGAAGAGCAAGGTGATATTCGTTTAAAAACATACCAAAAAAATTAGTTCCTTTTTGCTGTATACTACGTAATTAGAGTTTAGGACAAATATCCTTTTTAACGCTAAATTACTTGATCTTTGACTCATCAAGTAATACCGTTAGCAATCTGGTCAGACCTGCGGGAGCATACATGAACGAATTATTATGGTTACTTATATTATTAGGTGTTTATGGTGTCACAGCCTATAAACAAACATCGTCACAAACAACACTTATCGCGATCAGCGTTGCAATGGTCATTGGTACCGTCGCCGGAGGCATAGGAATTATTGGCTGGATTGTATTTGCCATCGTTGTTACACCTCTGGCCTATGCGCCATTTCGCAAAGATTACATCACCACAAAGCTATTGGCATTTTATAAAAGTGTCATGCCTGAAATGTCAACCACAGAACAAGAAGCTATCGATGCTGGCACTGTCTGGTGGGACGGCGATATATTTAGTGGCAAACCAGATTGGCAGAAATTTCACGCCATCTCACAGCCACGACTTACTCCTGATGAACAGGCATTTATAGATGGCCCATGTGAAGTAGTCAGTCGCATGGCTGATGAATGGCAGATAAATCATGTTGACGCTGATATGTCGGATGAAATTTGGCAATACTTAAAAGACAAAAAATTCTTTGCCATGATTATCAAGAAGGAGTACGGCGGATTAGCTTTCTCTGCTTACGCGCAATCAAGAGTTTTGCAGAAATTAGCAGGTGTCAGCGCGGTATTATCCAGCACCGTCGGCGTACCAAACTCTCTTGGCCCTGGTGAATTACTCCAACACTATGGCACAATAGAACAACAAGATTACTATTTGCCGCGTTTAGCGGTTGGTGACGAAATTCCGTGTTTTGCACTTACAGGTCCAGAGGCTGGCTCCGATGCTGGTTCTATTCCTGACTTCGGTGTTGTTTGCAAAGGCGAGTTTGAAGGCAAAGAAGTGCTGGGTATGCGTCTGACTTTCTCAAAGCGCTATATTACCTTAGCGCCGGTCGCTACTGTTATCGGTTTGGCGTTTAAACTGCAGGATCCAGATGGATTGCTTGGTGATACCAAAGACATAGGCATTACTTGTGCATTAATTCCAAGAGAAACAAAAGGCTTAGATTGCGGCCGTCGTCACTTCCCACTGAATGTACCATTTCATAATGGGCCTGTTCGTGGAGAAAATATTTTTGTGCCACTGAGTTACATTATTGGTGGCCAAAGCATGGCTGGCAAAGGTTGGCGCATGCTGATGGAATGTCTATCGGTAGGTCGTTGTATTACGTTGCCATCCTCTGCAGCAGGCGGTGCAAAATCACTTGCTTTAGCAACCGGAGCTTATTCTCGAATTCGCCGTCAATTCCGCATGCCTATAGGGCAAATGGAAGGTGTTGAAGAGATGTTAGGACGCATTGGTGGTAACGCCTATTTAATGGATGCCGTCACCTCTTTATCAACGGCGGGCGTCGATTTAGGTCATAAACCCTCAGTTATTTCTGCTATTTGTAAATACCATTTAACTGAGAGAATGCGTCAAGTAGTTAACGACTCCATGGACGTGCATGGCGGTAAGGGTATTTGTTTAGGCCCAAATAACTACTTAGGTAGAGCGTATCAAGGTGTGCCCATTTCGATTACCGTTGAGGGTGCCAACATCCTAACCAGAAATATGATGATTTTTGGCCAAGGCGCTATGCGCTGTCACCCCTACGTCTTAAAAGAAATCTATGCCTCGCAAATGAAAGACCGAGAAGAACAACTAGAAGCGTTTGATGATGCGGTGTTTGGTCACATTCGTTTTGCTGTTAGTAATACGTTCCGCTCGATTTGGTTTAGCTTAACTGGTGGTCGCTTAAGTTCAGCACCATTTAAAGACGAAACTGCAAAATACTACAGAAGCATGCAAGGCTATAGCGCAAACTTAGCTTTATTGACAGATATCTCGATGGGCGTACTAGGTGGTTCACTGAAAAGAAGAGAAAGATTATCAGCTCGCCTTGGTGATATTTTAAGTTACTTATATCTTGGTTCCGCAGTAATGAAGCGTTTTGACGAGCAAGGTCGTAATCATGACGATTTGCCTTTCGTACATTGGGCGATGCAAGATTGTTTATCGAAGTTAGAGGAAGCGCTTGATAATTTCTTGAGAAACTTTCCAAACCCAGCTATCGGTGCTGCAATGCGCGTATTGGTGTTGCCATTTGGGAAACGTTATAGTGCGCCCTCAGATAAACTTGAACACAAAATTGCACACATTTTGCAACATCCAAATTCAACCAGAGACAGATTAGGCTATGGTCAATATCTAACTCAAGAAGATGGTAATTTGCTAGGCGACTTAGAAAAGACTTTAGTTAATATGGTTAAATGCGAACCTATTTTTGACAAGATATGCAAAAAATTAGGTAAGAAGTTACCGATGACCAATCTCGACAAGCTTGCCGAGCGAGCTCTCAAAGAAGGTATCATCACTACTGATGAAGCGGAACTAATGAAAGAGGCTGAAGCGGGCCGATTAAGAACTATAAATGTCGATGACTTTGACAACCAAGAGTTATTAATGTCAACGAGTAAGAATGTAAAAAAGCCTGCGACTAAGCGCAAGACGACCAAGTCGTCCGAAGTTGCCTAAGCAGCTAGCTTGGTGGATAAGTAGTTAAAGGATCTCAGATAATTTGAGGTCCTTTTTTTATGCTTTTAAAAAGCGTTGATTTTGGCCATTTAACTGTATCTGCTTTATCTGTTTTAGGCTCAAGTTAACTGTATTACTAGCAATACTATATTCATGTTTAATATCTATATTAGATATACCTGGGTCATCAGTATTCAAACTGACGGATACGCCACTTTCCAGAAATGTTTTTATAGGATGGTTTTTAGTATCAATCCACGTACCTGTTTGGTAGTTGGACGTTAAGCAACTTTCGATACCAATGTCGTTTGTAAGCATAAAATCAAGTAATTTGCGATCCTGTGCAACTGCGACTCCATGCCCTACTCTTTTTGCGCCAAGCAGGTTAATAGCATCCCATACACTTTGCGGCCCCCCAGATTCGCCCGCGTGCACGGTAACTTGCAGACCCGCGTTTCTAGCTATTTTGAAATGCTCAACGAACAAATGAGCTGGGTAATTAAACTCGTCTCCGGCCAAGTCCAGTGCAATAATATTGTCTGCATATGACAAAATAGAAGCGAGTTCACGGTGGCATGCTTCCACCCCAAACGTACGACTAAGAATACCGATTAATTGATATTGGGTTTTATGCTCAGCATTACCTGCCTTTACGCCCTCAACAACCGCTTCGACTACGGCACTTAACGGTAAACCAAAAGCGTTAGCCATAAAAAAGGGAGAAAATCGAAATTCGGCATAATCGATGCCTTCAGTTTTTGCCATAAGTACATTTTCATAAGCGACTTTATAACAAGCTTCAGGAGTTGCTAAAACGGATACGCCATAATCCAATTTCTGTAAAAAAGACAATAAGTCACTCGTCTTGTCCTTTATAAAAACAAGCTCAGCCAATTCAGATTCAGACGTCGCAGGCAAGTCAATTGAGTGCTCATGGGCTAGTTGCCAAATGAGTTTCGGCGGTATATTACCATCAAGATGGCGATGCAAATCAACTAAGGGTAAGCTTTTATCGTACACTTCTTAGCCTCAATTAATTTATTGTGCGAATATATTGATTAACGGAACCCGCTTAATCTAGTTGCAGCTTTTCTACAGCCAGCACTATTTGTGTTCTGGTTTTTACCTCTAGCTTCTTAAAAATAACGCCTATATGGGCTTTAATTGTCGCTTCGGTAACGTTAAGTTTATCTGCAATCTGTTTGTTCATTAAGCCATCTTTTAAAAGTTTCAAGACTTGGAACTGCTTAGGCGTTAGTTCCTTTAATTTTACGGCGATATCTTTGGCGTCGCTATCAACGTCTAGTAATGCCGTCTCCATTCCTGGTGGCAACCACTTTCCACCTTTCAAAATAGCCAGTATTGCGTCTTTAATCATCGGCGTTGCAGTCGTTTTGGGAATAAAACCATCTGCACCAAATGCCATAACTTGCGAGACAGTTTCTACCGAATCACTGGCAGAAAGCACCACGATAGGGATCATTGGGAATACTTCCTTTACACGAAGTAAGCCGTAAAAATTATCACAACCAGGCATATTCAAATCTAAAATAACAATAGAAACTTTGCGATTTTTGCGCAAAACCTCAATAGTTGAAATAAGCGAGTCTGATTCTAAAAAGGTGACATCTGGGAAACAGCTTGATAATGCGCCTTTTAGAGCATCACGAAACAAAGGATGGTCATCTGCAATCAAAAACTTGTGCATAGTTGTAATCAGCCTATTTATTTATGATTATTATTTTATAGCAACGGTGATTTTTATATACTTCGCTACGCCTAAGCGTTTATATTATCAGAGCAAGGTAAAACATCCCATAGCTTTATTGCTGCCAATCTAAATATAAGTTTCAAAAATAATGTCAGAATACGAAAAAAAAGCATCACCCGATAAGATATACCAAAATCCACAAAATAAAGTGGACGATTTCAGCTTCAATCGACAAGTGGTTGATGTTTTCCCTGATATGATTGAAAGATCGATTCCAGGTTACGCGAAAATTATTGATGGGGTTGGCAGATTAGCAGCCAAATTTACCGTTCCTAAATCCAACGTCTACGATTTAGGCTGTTCTCTTGGCGCTGTTAGTTTATCAATTGCAAAACATAATCAGCAGCATGACATACAAATTATTGGCGTTGATAACAGCTCTGCAATGGTTGAACGTTGTCAACGACATGTTGATTCCTACACCTATGCTAACCCCATTCACATCAAAGAAGCCGACATAGTCGACTTCGACTTAAACAACGCGTCAGTCATTGTAATGAACTTTACTCTGCAATTTATTCAACCAAAGCGCAGAGATGCTTTAATGATAAAGCTATTTGATGCGCTCATTCCCGGTGGTGTTCTCATCTTATCTGAAAAAATAAAGTTAAGTCATGAAGTCATGGATTCTGCCATAGTCGATCTGCATCATGATTTTAAAAGAGAGAATGGTTATAGTGACTTAGAGATAAGTCAGAAACGCACCGCGCTTGAAAATGTTATGATCCTTGATGAATATTCGCTACACCAAAAAAGACTGCTAAAAACAGGCTTTGAAGCTGTTAGCATTTGGTATCAACAACTTAACTTCGTTTCATTTTTTGCTATTAAAGGACAGTAATATGGATTGGAAATCGGCTTTTTATTCTGATTTAATCGGCACAAATTTGGAAAACTGGATTGCAACGCTTATTCCTCAACTAGACAACTGGGAGAAAAGCGCGGATCATGGCGATACAAAAAAGTGGCAAAAACAACTACAGCAACTGCCTTGCATTAGCCCAGCCGAAATTGATTTAAAGACGCAAGTTTGTTTGACGCAAGATGGTACTCTTGGAAACGGGCAATTAGCGCATATCGAATCAGTCTTAAAGCAATTTATGCCATGGCGAAAAGGCCCATTCCGGCTCTTTGGTATTGATATTGACACTGAATGGCGCTCGGATTGGAAATGGGACCGTGTTTTACCTCACATTGCACCGTTAGCAAACAAAACAGTACTTGATGTAGGGTGTGGCAGTGGTTATCATTTATTTAGAATGTTAGGTGAAGATGCAAAGCTCGTTGTTGGAATCGATCCCACCGATCTTTTTTTCTATCAATTTCAGATTTTCAAAAAATATTTACCACAACACAAGGTACATTTCATCCCTCAGGGTATCGAGGATATGCCTGCATTGCATGCATTTGATGCGGTTTTTTCTATGGGAGTGCTATATCACCGTCGTGACCCCATTGGATTTTTATATCAGTTGAAAAATCAATTAGCTAGTGGTGGTCAATTGATTCTGGAAACCATCGTTATTGATGGCGATGAAAGCTCGGTATTAATGCCTGGTGAACGCTACGCACAGATGCGTAACGTCTGGTTCTTGCCCAGTTGTGATGCACTGACGCAATGGCTTGTAAGAGTTGGGTTTGTGGATATTAGAAAAGTGGAGGAAAACATAACCTCTATTGAAGAACAAAGAGCAACCCAATGGATGACAAATCATTCATTGGTTGATTTTTTAGACCCCCACAACTCCTCACTTACAGTAGAGGGTTATCCCGCTCCTAAACGAGCCGTTTTTATTGCGACAAAAAAATAATGATAATATAGCAATAAGTGAGTCAAAATAACAAAATCAAATCTCCTCCTAAAACAGGCAAAACTGCCTAAATGATCAAATAATAATCAACACGTAGAAAACGTCTTTATTTGATTGCAATAATTTTTGATTGGCATAGTCTTTGAATAAAGTGTCAATATATTGGTACTCGTCTGCTATCTTGATACAGCCATTAAGTGGCGAACAAGATAATATCTGACTCATCATTGTCATCGTTTATTATCAATGCAATGCGCTTCACTCTTTGCTATATAAGGCTTTAATGCAAGAATTAACAACATTGATTGAACAATACATCGTTAAAGAAAAGCTCCCGATGGCTTATCTCGATGATGCACTAAAGTGGTTCAATCCACTGTGCGATTCAATTCAATTGCACCAAAATAAATCAAATCATTTGCAAGCTGCCAAAAGTAGTCCTTACTTTATTGGGGTTAATGGTTGCCAGGGTTCCGGTAAATCAACGCTAAGTGGCTTAATGAGTCATTTATTTAATCAGTATTACGGAAAAAAGTCGATTGTTCTATCTCTCGATGACTTCTATTATACCAAAGCTGAACGCGTAAACTTGGCGCAAACTGTACATCCGCTGCTAGCAACGAGAGGTGTACCCGGCACGCATGATACTAAATTGATATCTGCGGTTTTTCATTCATTAGCCCAAGGTAACGCCACCAATATTCCCACTTTTGACAAATCAATTGACGACCGCGCGGCCATCGATAAATGGCAAAAAGTAGGATCTCCTGTTGATATCGTCATCATGGAAGGTTGGTGCTGGGGAACACAAGCACAAGAAAACGACGCATTACCGCAAGCAGTTAATGAATTTGAATCTAAATATGATCATGATGGTACTTGGCGCCAGTACGTCAATTCTGCGCTAGCAACAACTTACGCCCCGCTCTATGCATACATGAGCTGTTGGGTGTTTTTGAAAGCCCCAAGTTTTGATGCGGTCTATGCGTGGCGGCGAGAACAAGAGGAAAAATTGAAACTGCGTGTTGGTAATGCATCACATATAATGAGTGATGCAGAAATTCTTACATTTATTCAATATTATCAAAGGTTAACTGAACATACTTTATATACATTGGGTAACTATGCTGATTTTATATTCGAGTTAGACAAAGAAAGAAACATTACGAAAAGTAGACATAATGCAAAGTGAATTAATTAGAAAATACAACCGGCAAGTCCTGATTTTTACAGATCTCGACGGCACACTCCTAGACCATTATAGCTATGAACACGAAGACGCCAAGGTTTGCATGGAAAGGCTGATAGGTCATGGAATTCCAATTATTCCAAATACCAGCAAAACCTTTGCTGAACTACTGGAGCTGCGCAAGAGGTTAAATTTAAATGGCCCTTTTATCGTTGAAAATGGTGCCGCTATTTTTATCAATAAAAATTTCCTACCAGAAAAGCCCAGAGGCGCAGTTTGGCAAGATGGTTTTTGGGTAAAATCATTTAGTTCGAAACGCAATTACTGGTTAGGCTTGATTAAAAAGATTGCTCCTGAATATGGTCATCTTTTTGAATCATTTGTGGATATGACGCTTGAACGAATTGTCGAGTTAACGGGGCTTACAGAAGAAGATGCCCTACTCTCATCGCAACGCCAATTTGGCGAACCATTGCTGTGGAAAGGCAGTGAGGACGAGTTGGAGAAATTTATCCTCATGTTGCGTCGCATTGGTGCGCATCCAGTCAAAGGTGGGCGTTTTTTGCACATTGGTGGTGATTGTAGCAAAGGCATTGCATTGGCTTGGTTACTCAGAGAATATCAGCGTCAACACAAGGGTGTTACGATAAGCACGATTGCTTTGGGTGATGGTAAAAACGACGTTTCGATGTTAGAGATTGCCGATACCGCAGTCAGAATTGCGTCTCCCGTACACAAGCCCCCCGAATTAGAACGAACCCTTAAATTATATACTAGCAATAAACTGGGTCCAAAAGGTTGGACAGAAATACTTGATCAGCTTATCCCTGAATCAGTATTTTTTAGTTCAAGCAAAAAAAACTGATAAAACAACTTAAGGAGCTACATGTGGCTGATTTTTATCAAAATGGCATTGTAACCACGTTACACAACTTAGAAGATCGTTCGATTGAAGATCTGGAAGCCGAGTTAAGTGAGTTTTCTAAGCAACGCCCATTAGGATTAATCCTTCCTTCATTATTTTCCGAACTAGAAGGGCAAGCGCTCCCAGCCACAATAGAACACATTAAAAAAGTCCCCTATTTGTCTGAAATAGTTATCGGTCTTGATCGTGCTAACTTAGAAGAGTACAAATGTGCCCTCAACTTTTTCTCCACGCTGCCGCAACACCATCGAATATTGTGGAATGACGGACCGAGGCTGAAGGCACTCGACGCAGAATTACAAGAACTCGGCTTGGCACCAAAGGAATTAGGGAAAGGCAGAAATGTTTGGTATTGCATGGGCTATATACTTGCATCCGGAAAGGTGGAAAGTGTCGCTCTGCACGATTGTGATATTTTAACCTATGACCGTTCTTTGCTTGCAAGACTTATTTACCCAGTTGCAAATCCACACTTTAACTATGAGTTTTGCAAAGGGTTTTACGCACGAGTTGCTAACGGAAAAATAAATGGTCGGGTTTCACGATTATTAGTTACGCCTCTTTTGCGAGCGCTTAAGATGACGTTAGGGCACAATGATTACTTAGAATTTATGGATAGCTTTCGTTACCCATTAGCAGGCGAGTTTTCATTTAGACGAGACGTTCTCAATGACATTAGAATTCCGAGTGATTGGGGCTTAGAAATTGGCGTTTTATCTGAAATGCACAGAAACTATTCGCATAACAGGCTCTGCCAAGCTGATATTGCAAAAACATATGATCATAAACACCAAGACCTGTCATTAAATAATGAGCAAGGTGGCTTATCTAAAATGTCGATTGATATCACTAAAGCCTTATTTAGAAAATTAGCGACGCAAGGCACCACGTTTAGTACCGAGACATTTAGAACCATAAAAGCAACGTATTTTAGAATTGCCTTAGATTTTATTGAAACCTATCACAATGATGCTGTTATGAATGGCTTGAAACTGGATATTCATAATGAAGAAAAAGCGGTAGAAATGTTCGCCCACAACATTATGAAAGCGGGACAAAGCTTTTTAGAAAACCCAATGGAAACCCCCTTTATTCCAAGTTGGAACCGTGTCGTCAGTGCCAAACCAGATGTTTTAGAATGTCTCAAAAGAGCAGTCGAAGAAGACTTTCAAGAATTTAGCCAAGGACAATAAAATGGCAGATCACTTTCTTCAATTTACGGCAAAACTTAAACACCACTTAGAAGTTATTTATCAAGATATCTTGAGCCCATCTGAAATAGAATTACTGGTAGCCAAATTACAGATAAGTATAGGCGTTACGGGTAAGGATGATTGCCACTACCCAACGCCGCATAAAAACCGTTGGGATGAGTCAGACGTCATTATGATTACCTATGGTGATAGCATTGTAGAAAATACCAAAGGTGTTGATTTTGGCTTTAGTCAAAAACCATTAAAAACACTTTTACGCTTTATTAACGACTACTTTGCCTCGATTATTAGCCACGTGCACATATTGCCGTATTTTCCGTATAGTTCTGATGATGGTTTTTCTATTATTGACTACTCGATAGTGAATCAAAGTTTAGGTGACTGGGACGATATAGAAGCTATTTCGAAAGAATATGGACTCATGACAGACGTCGTTATCAACCATTGCTCGGCACGAAGTCAATGGTTTGAAAATTTCAGCAAACAAGAAGGAATTGGCAGCGACTACTTTTTTATAGCTTCACCCACTGACGATGTAAGCATGGTAGTCAGACCAAGAACATCAGAGCTATTAAAAGAAGTTGATACCCCAAACGGCGCAAAGCACGTGTGGTGTACGTTTAGTCATGACCAAGTGGATTTTGATTTTAGAAATCCAAGTGTTTTGATTGCCTTCGTTGATATTATTCGTTTGTATTTGGATAAAGGCACAACCGTTTTTCGTTTGGACGCAATCGCATTTTTATGGAAAGTTACCGGTAGCCCAAGTATTAATTTACTGGAAACACACGAAGTTGTTCGCCTCTTAAGAACGCTGATTGAACATACCGCGCCAGAAACCATTATTATTACTGAAACCAACATTCCAAATAGAGAAAACCTGACTTATTTCGGTAATGCCAACGAAGCTCATGCCATTTATAATTTTTCATTGCCGCCATTGCTAATAAATACATTGGTAACGGGTGATTGTAGTTATCTAAAAAGTTGGATGATGAGCATGCCGCCAGCACAAAATGGTACAACGTATTTTAATTTCATAGCCTCTCATGATGGTGTTGGTTTACGTCCCGCTGAAGGTTTGTTGAATGATCAGGAGATCACTGATTTTGCAAATTGCATGCAACGTTTTGGTGGTAAAGTTTCTTGGAGAAAAACAGAGAATGGTCAGCACAAGCCATATGAAATGAATATTGCTTTGATCGACGCACTCAAAGGAACAACAAAAGGGCCGGACCAATATCAACTACCGCGCTTTATTTGCGCACATGCAATGATGCTTGGGCTCGAAGGTATTCCTGGAATTTATATTCATTCATTATTGGGTACACCAAATGATGAAGATAAAGTAAAAAATACAGGTCAAAATCGTTGTATCAATCGTCACCGTTGGGATTTTGAAAAGCTGATAGCAGAGTTAGATAACCCAAAAAGTACTCATGCTAAGGTGTTATCTGGTTTGTCTATGTTGATCAGAATTCGACGTTCTCAACCTGCATTTCATCCAAATGCAACCCAATTTACGTTGCAACTGGGCACTGGTATATTTGGCTACTGGAGGCAGAGTATCGACCGTCAGCAAAGTATATTTTGCTTGTCGAATATTACTGATGAGACACAAGAGGTACGATTATCAGATATTAACCTGATTGAAAATAATTTGTGGCATGACCTGATCGCCAAACAGCCAATAAACCATGCTATTGAACAGCTATGCCTTGCCCCTTATCAAACAATGTGGATATCAAACAAAGCCACAGGCTGACGCCAGTGGCTTGCGTCTGTAAGCTAACAGTTATTTGTATAAAGGACCTACTCGTAGGTTCTTTTACGTTTCACATCAATTGTGTCTATGTAGCCATGCCAACTGGCATAGCCAATAATTGGCATAATAACTAAGAAAGCAACAAAGAAAGTAACAAAACCGATAAATACTGATAGCAGAATAATGGATGCCCAAAAGAACATAGCCCTCTTGTTCAGCCAGACCGCATTCATACTGGTTAGGACTGCTGTTGCTAAGTCGACCCGTCTTTCCATCAATATTGGTTGTGTAAATGCGGTTATAAAGAAAACGAATATCGTCAACGCTGCACCAACTAGTGTACCTATAATCAAAAACGCAGCAAGGCTTACTAAGGTGTATGCTTGATTTTCAGGATAGAAAGCATGGATAAGAGATGCGATACGTAACCAAAAAATCATCAACACCATTAGTAATATAGCAAAACCCCATTCGTTTACAGCGTTTCTGGACATTGCTTTTAAGGAGTGTGTAAAGGATGGCGTATTTTTCTTTTCCAATTGCCATGAAACGTCATACAGACCGGCTGCCAAGAAGGGGCCAATCAACATGAAACAGACCATCGCTGGAAATATGATCATGTACCAACCGGTCAAATCTATTAAATAATACATAGACCAAGGAATGAGCGTAAAAATGACGCCATAGGTTAAACTGATGACAGGCGCTCGTTTGAAATCATCAAAGGCAAGGGCTAACCATTTTATTGAATCAAACAATTGTAGCTTTTTACAAGGTATAACCCGAGCGATACCACTGTCCTTGATCCCGGCTTCTGGCATTTCTTCTAACTGCTGAGACATAACATCTCCTATTAAGCGTAAATAATTAATTCATTGTGGAGTATAAGTTTTTTTGGATATTGAACGTAAACTTCAATAGCTACGCTTTATACTAATCCAGAAACTGAATAAGTTCAAAAATTACTCAACGAAAACTAACATTAGCTTCATGCCAATTGATATTGGTTAAGAAAAGTGCATAAAGTACTTCATTTAATTCATTAAAACTTGTGATTTGTGATTTTTCTCCTGTCAGCATTTCTAATACGAACTGATGACAGTTATTATCAATCAAATGATATTCGCGCAAGCCATACAAATTATCAATACATCGCTGCGCTACTTCCTCAGCAGCTAAGGATCTAAAATTTTCATCGCAAGCAACATATATCTTTTTGCCACTTCTGTTATCCAAGAATCGATCTGGAGACACTGAACGAATTAACCCTTTACCGCTCAACTCAAAAATATTACCATTTACCCAAACGCCTGTATGGTCCAATACTCCATAAATACCGCAGGTAACAATAGCGCCATTTCTTGGGACAATACGTTTTGAGGATTCCCCCGGTAATTTACGGACGCTATTAGTGCTCCTTAAATAAGCATCAGTTGCCTTGTTTGAAGCATATAACCCTAAACAAGCAGCACCTAACCACAACAAGGGAGCAGGCATAAAAATCTCCAAATTAGCCGTAAATTAATAAAATTATCTTTATTATACGTTGAGAGTTGATAATTTGAGCAATAATAAATGTGACAAAACTTGTCATCGCCCCTTAACAGGAGGCCTCAGCTGTATTATTCTTAACGGTAATCACCTATCTAGTGTTAAGACCAATAATTAATGTCAAAAATCAATCGCTCGAACAAATTAGCTAATGTCTACTACGATATCCGCGGGCCTGTATTAGAGCAAGCAAACAAAATGGAAGAGGCTGGAGAGCGGATCTTAAAACTAAACATAGGCAACCCTGCCCCGTTTGGTTTTGAAGCGCCTGACGATATTTTGAAGGACGTTATCTACCAATTACCCAGTGCACAAGGCTACACAGACTCCCAAGGCATATACAGTGCGCGCGTTGCGGTAATGCAGTATTACCAGCAAATGGGTATCAAAAATATTCAAGTGAAGGATATATACTTGGGTAACGGGGTAAGCGAATTGATAATGCTGTCAATGCAAGCGCTACTCAACGATGGTGATGAAGTATTATTACCGGCCCCAGATTATCCCCTGTGGACAGCAGCAGTGAATTTATCATCTGGCACTGCAGTGCATTATCGATGCGATGAGCAAGCCGATTGGTTTCCCGATCTCGATGACATTGAATCAAAAATTACAAAAAGAACCAAAGCCATTGTATTAATTAATCCAAATAACCCGACAGGTGCGGTATATAGTGTTGCATTATTAAATCAGGTTGCGGATTTAGCGCGCAAACATGACCTAATTATATTTAGTGACGAAATTTACGATAAAATACTTTACGACAATGCAAAGCACACATGCATTGCTTCGCTTGCACCTGACTTATTTTGTGTCACTTTTAGTGGTTTAAGTAAAAACTATCGGGTTGCCGGTTTCAGAGCAGGCTGGATGTTGGTCAGCGGCGACAAGCAATCTGCAAAAAGCTATATAGAAGGCTTAACCATTCTTTCATCTATGCGCATGTGCGCCAATGTGCCTTGTCAGCATGCAATTCAGACCGCCCTAGGTGGCTATCAAAGTATCAATGACTTAGTTTCTGGCGATGGACGTTTGTTATCACAACGAAATCTAGCATTCGAAGGCCTTAATGATATTGATGGTATTTCGTGCGTAAAACCGATGGGCGCTATGTATTGTTTTGCAAAGGTAGATAGCAAGAAATTTAATATTTCTAATGATGTCAATATGGTGCTCGACTTACTCAATAAAGAAAAAATATTGTTGGTTCATGGCAGCGCGTTCAACCTGCAGGAAGGGTGCTACTTTAGATTGGTTTTTCTTCCTCATAAAGAACAGTTATCACCGGCTCTGTTACAAATGAAAAGTTTTTTTAACAGTTATCAGCAATAGCCTATTATAAATAGCCCATAGTATTGACTGTCTGACTTTCAATATTAACAATTGCTTAAATTGATGCATAACAGGCACTCAATAATAAACATTAATAATCGCGTGCAGCGCGACAAGGAAATATAAATAAATGAATAGTGCATTTTTAGCATGGATATTACGTATGCCACTAATAAAACGATGGGCATTAATGCATGCAGTTAAAAATGAAAATGTTGCAGAACATAGCCATCAAGTGGCGGTTATTGCTCATCTCCTTGCTGTTATCAGAAACACCTACTTTAAGGGCACATTAAATGCAGAAAAAGCAGCCACTATTGCCTTATATCACGAAGTATCCGAGACCAAGTTACAGGACATTAATCATGTCACCAAATATCACAATCCAGATCTGACTCGTGAATTCAAAAAAATTGAAGAAATGGCGGAGCTAGAATGTTTAAAAACCTTACCCGTTGAGCTGCAGCCTATTTTCAAACCCTTATTAGTGCAAAAGGAAGTTGATCCTGAATATAAAGCACTGGTGAAGGCTGCCGACCTTATTTCAGCGTACTTAAAAGCGTGTGATGAACTACGCTTTCAAAATTCAGAATTTTCACATGTAAAAACCAGACTTGAAAAGATGCTTATGGAATTTAGAAACACGATGCCTGAAGTTGACTATTTCCTGACTATTTTTCAGGAAAAGTGTTTTGTCAGCGTCGATCAACTTGCAGAATAGCGATCGACTCAAGCTAATTTCAAATACGCAAAATTTAGGGGTAATATGAAGCATAGCAATGCATGGACGGAACGAATACTTACACGACTAGAGAAACGCGACGGTGATCACCGTAATGCTTATCAACGCGATAAAGCCCGTATTATGCACTCAGCTGCGTTTCGGCGTCTGCAAGCTAAAACTCAAGTACTCGGTATTGGTATTAGTGACTTCTACAGGACACGATTAACTCACTCTTTAGAAGTAGCGCAGATAGGTACCGGTATTACCGCTCAATTGTCTAAGAAACAGCCCGAACTCTCATCACAGCTAGGTCTTGATGAACATCTTATTGAAAGTATATGTCTGGCACATGATATTGGTCACCCTCCTTTTGGTCATGGTGGCGAAATCGCTCTACATTATATGATGCATGAACATGGTGGGTTTGAAGGTAATGGACAAACATTTCGTATTCTTACCAAGTTAGAAACATATAGCCCAACGGATGGAATGAACTTGGCACGGCGTTCACTGCTAGGCTTAATTAAATACCCCAATTATATTGGCGTGTTAACCAACCAAAGCTTGAAAACCGACAAGCCAAAATCGCACCGCTTAGTAAAATCAAAACAATGGCAGCCGCCCAAAGGATTATACTTGTGCGACAAAAAAGCATTAGATTGGGTGCTTGATCCATTCTGTAAAAACGACCAAGAACGCCTCAAGGAATTTTTAGTTAGCGACGATGGACATGCTAAAACACGCTATAAATCGATTGACTGCTCAATTATGGAGCTAGCCGATGATATTGCTTATGCAATTCACGATCTTGAAGATGCTATCGTCATGTCAATGGTTACGCGTGACTCATTTGAGCTTGAAATAGTTAAGCCTATTAAAACTCTCGAGATCCCTTGGCTATCAAGCGAAATTGACATTTTAACTAACAATTTGTTCAGTGCTATGCCATATCAAAGAAAGAATGCAATTGGCGCTTTGGTCAATTGCTTTATCACTGCCATTAGTATTCAAAAACAAGATTTATTTGAATCAGAACTCATTGATTTTAACGCTTCTTTTGCAAAGAATTATCAAATAGCGCTCGGACTCTTTAAGTCATTTGTGTTTAATTACGTTATTCGAAAGCCTGAGCTACAGCTTTTAGAATACAAAGGTCAACAGATAGTAATGGCATTATTTGAAGCCTTCAGTTCGGAGCCCGAGAGATTACTGCCAACTAACACTGCAAAGCGTTGGATCGAGGCTGACTCTGCTAACGCAAAGCACCGAGTGTTAGCTGATTATATTTCGGGGATGACCGATGAGTACGCAACTAGGTTATATAACCACCTGTTTTTGCCAAAATCGGGGGCGGTTTTAGACTCATTAACGCCTTAGCTGAAATATAATCGGCTCGAAGTAGGTCTTATGCTCCAAGCCGTCAGTGATAGAAGTTAGGCTACCTCGGTGCTGAGACGTTGCTTGCTGCATCAACAAAAGCGACTGCAGGGCCATTTGATTGGTTTAGTGATGAGGATAAAGCCAAGTTCACTACGTCAGCACTTAATTTTTCAAAATTAGCAACCAACGCATCCTCTGATATTCTGACGCCAATGGACAAAGCCACCAGTTATAATAACTTTTATGAATTTGCAACTGGAAAAGCGCATCCGATACAAAATTCGCAGTCATTTAAAGTCGACCCTTGGTCTTTATATATTGAGGGCCTTATCGAAAAGCCTATCACTCTTTGTTATGATGATCTTTTTTCTTCCTTTGATTCATAAGAGAGAATTTATAGACTGCGATGTGTGGAGGCGTGGTCGATGGTTATCCCATGGGTGGGATTTTCGTTAGCCAATATCCTTAAAAAAACACAGCCATTAAGTATTGCCAAGTACGTCACCTTTCAAACCCTATATGATCCCAAGCAAATGCCAGGGCAGCGTAGTCGGTTTACTGGCGGTAGTGTAGATTATCCCTATTTGGAGGCTTAAGGCTCGATGAGGCAATGCAACCATTAACCATGCCAAGCGGTAGGCATGTACGGTAAAACATTACCACGTCAAAACGGCGCGCCAGTTCGTCTGCTCGCACACGTAGTTATCTTAGTTTGGTTAGGCATTGTATTTGATCAAGGGTTTAGCGACCAACTTGGTGGCGACCCAGTTCAAGCATTACGCGACTTTACCGGTATTGGTGCGCTCAATTTACTTGTGATCAGCTTGATTATCAGACCGCTTGCTATGTTCTTCAAATTTACCCAATTGCTCCCTTTCAGGCGCCCTATCGGATTGCACTCTGCACTGTATTGCTTAAGCCACTTTTACGTATTTATAGCCTTTGAGTTACACTTTGAGATACAACTAATTATCTCTGAAATTATTAAACGTCCGTATATAACGGTCGGATTTGTGACGTTAGTTACACTCATAGTGCTTGCTGTGACTTCTGTCAACAGGATTAAACAAAGCATGGGCAGCAAATGGTTCATATTGCATAGCCTGGCATATGTAGCCGTTGTTTTAGATTGCTTGCACTACCTTTGGCTGGTTAAATCTGCGTGGTATGAACCGGCAACATACTTGGCATTTACAGCTTGTTTATTGTTCTTAAGACGTGCCAGAATTAAAAAATATTCAAATAGTACTTGCATGTTTATTTATACAGTACTACTGTACGTATACACATAGTGGATAAACAGACAGCAGGTCACTCATATGCAAATGCAAACTCAATCTTATATGCAAACTCAATATGTAGGCAGTCAGGCATTAGGAAGTTCATTAGTAACGAAGTCCTCAATGGTGAGTTCTAGTCTGATTAAACCAAGTAACCCAGATGACTTATTGGGTGTCTCGTTTACTAACCACTCTGCGTTTCAATTACAGAAATCGAACATAAGAAAAAGTCGTTGGGTAGCGCATGTTTCATGCAAAACCAAGTTAGCCGCATCACATAAATTAGTGTTAAATATTAAACCGACACAAACATCGTCAGCATTCGACATCCTTGAACGACTACTATTCTCAAAAACGTGTGCTGTCATTTACAGCGATGAAACACTTCCCTTACATCAAGTGCAAATGCTAAAGCAAATGGCCATATTTAGTGGCACAGAGGTGATTTTTATTGCTGATAAAATAGAGTTTAATTTACTGCAATTAAATGACTTAGAAAAAGCGTAAGCGGCTTGCACAAAATACAGGTACGATCAAATCAGTGTTTTTAAATATTAACGGCGTTATCAAAAATTACAGTGTTGTCTTGGGTGAAACTGGCTATTAGAAAGATTCAACAGTGTGACTTTTGATGATCTTTCTACTAACACTATGCGTTAACAACGACTTCTAACCAATCATTTTCAAAGTCAGACAGACACCTCAACTGAGGTGTACCTTTTAAATTTAAGTAATCGACTGATAGAGGAGTAAAAATGACTGCACAAAAATGGTCACTTATATCAAAAGCACTTTCAGCTTTACTGCTTTTCGCATTGCTGCTGACCTGTGATTCATTACTGGTCTCTTTTGTCTGAATATCGGCTCCGTCGTCATTTATAATCTGCGCATTAACCGAATTATCAGCTTTTGTAGCGCCTAATTGTTCGCCATCATCATTCATGTTATTGCCGGCTTTACTATCAAAAGGAGCTTTTGGTGAGGGCCAAAGAAACTGTTCTTGCGCACCACGAGACAAGTTAGCCCACTGCTGATGTAAAAACTTCTCTGAAAAGAAAACAGATTGCCTTTTAGAATTAGTCCCACTCTCATCTTTAAGTATGTCATTACTGACTAATGAAACATGCCCAGCAATACGGTATTGTTCTCTAGAACCGGCAAAATACCAACATATTTCAAACTTTTTTGGGGTAGTAGATAGCCAATCTGACACTTTTTCACTGCGAATATCTGTGACAGAAATCAAATTCAAAGAATCTGGTATAAAACCTCTAAATACCATCGTCCTATTTTTAGGAAGCCCATCCACAGAGATGCTTGCAACTTGAAAGTATTTGGATTGTGGCTGACTACGATTGACATGCAAACTTCTTACAAGGCGTTGTCTCCAGCTCGGAAATTTAAAATCAGACATTGGGTTTAGCTACCATTGAAAATAGTTTATAAAAATTAGTGGTCGTCGCTGCTGCTAACTCGGCAACCGATATACCCCGCAACTCCGCAATAAAGTAGGCTACATCAACCACATTTGCAGGTTCGTTTTCCTTTCCTCGATGAGGAACCGGCGCTAGCCAAGGACTGTCGGTTTCAATTAGTAATCGATCAAGTGGTATCTGTTTAACTGTATCTTGTAACTCTTTAGCTGAGGCGAACGTAACAATACCTGATATGCTTATATAGAAGCCCATTTCCATCGCTTCCCTCGCCATTTCTAGCGACTCAGTGAAACAGTGTAGAACACCTACTGTCGAAGGCTGTCTATGTTTATTTAGCAGCTCAATTGTATCTTTATGTGCATCTCTAGTATGAATTATTAGTGGTTTTTGAACCACATTGGCAACTTTTATGTGATCAATGAAAGACTGTTTTTGTATCTCTTTTGTTTCTGCACTATAAAAATAATCAAGACCCGTTTCACCGACCGCAACAACGTCATCCTGCTTAACATTAGCTAGCAATTCATCGTAGCTACAAACGTCTTCATTGTGCAACGGATGCACACCGCAAGACATTGACACATTATCAAACTTTGATACTTTTGCTTTCATATCATTAAATTCTTTTACCGACACAGCAACGCACAGCATGTGCTCAACTTTTCTTTTTTTAGCTGCAGCGACGGTTTCGACCAGTTCGTCATCATTCTTCTTTAATCTATCTAGGTGGCAGTGCGAATCTACAAACAAAATGTTCTCCCGTGAGGTATTTGGATCTATTACTAAATAAACTAACATGCGTTAAGTTTCTAGTGCTTAGGCTAATGCAAAGACGCTACTTGTATACTACGTAATTGGGCAAACAATGAGGTCAATATTAGCGATTTGTTTAGCCCAGGATGGCTCATACGCTTTGACGCAATTAAACAGGCTTGATAGTTTTCATAAGCGAATTCATTTTGCTTGTTTTTATATATTTCAAGCCAATGTTGCGCCAGCCACTTGGCCACTTTAGACGCATCAACTTGCCATTTTAAAGCGGCTCTATTAGCAGTATCGTTACCTTCCATTATGCCTTTTAGTGTTATTACGAAGTCATCAAAACCAATACTATCTGCGTCTTCTAACTCATTCCTAAAGGTTATGGGAGAAGAGCCATGGGCGATGAGTGCCGCTTTACTCGGCTCTGGTATTTGTAGCATGCGCAACCAATGACAGCTTTCATCGTAACTAGGTAGCGCAATGATTTGTTTCTCACAACGACTCAGTATGGTAGCAAGCAATCGCTGAGATTGGTTAGTCGTCATCAGCAAATAGGTATTTGGTGTTGGTTCTTCAAGTGTCTTTAACAAGGCATTACTAGCAGATTCAGACATGAGTTCAATTTGCGGAATAATAACCACCTTATTACCGCTTAGCTGAGCAGTTTGTGTCACTTTTGCAATTGTTTGTCTAATAGCATCAATACCAATTTGTGACTTATCTGTGGTAATAACATGTAAATCTGGATGTGAGCCTGCGTCAATTAATAAACACGATTTACATATTCCACAGGCCTCTTGTGCTGTCTTGTTAGGCTGCGCTGTCTTGTTAGGCTGCGCAAGAGCGTCATCAGATTCAAAATGGCTGGCGTTTTGAGGTTTAACATGAGTATTAGATGACACTGATTTACACAGAAGAGCCTTCGCTATTGAATGACAAAGTTGTGTTTTTCCTACATCTGCTACACCTATAAACAACAAACCATGGTGTAATTTAGCCGCTCGATAGCGCGACATTAATGCGTTAAAAGTAGTTTCCAACCAAGGATACATTATGTTTTCCTACTATTATTGTCACCATTGGATTGACTAGTTAGTAGATAGCTTGCATACCAATTTTGAAGCACAATTGTTACATCAGAATGCACCTCATCCATGGTTTGCATCGCATCTATTTCGATCGCCTTATTTGACGCAGTGACTAATTTTTTATACGTTTTCCGAGCATTTTCAAAAAATGTTAAACCTGATAACTCGATGCGATCTAATTCACCCCGCCCTCTCGCTCTAGCAAGTCCAACACTTGGTTCAACGTCTAAATAAAGAATTAAATCAGGCTCGAAATCTCCTAATGTCATTGTTCGTAAAGCATTCAACACACTTAGATCTATACCTCTCCCTCCTCCTTGATAAGCAGCGGAGGACATATCGTGGCGGTCACCAATAACCCATTTGTTTGCAGACATAGCAGGTTTGATTTTATTTTCCACTAATTGACTGCGCGCTGCGTACATTAACAATAGCTCAGTTTCTTGGGTAACAACTTCATCCCAACTTTGTTTCACACATTCTCGTATTGCTTCAGCCATGGGCGTGCCACCAGGTTCACGGGTGCACTCAACTGCATGCCCTTTGAACACTAAAAATGAACGAATTAATTCAATGACGGAGCTTTTTCCTGCACCCTCTAACCCTTCGACAACAATAAATGATGGGTTCATTACTTTCCTTTTTTCAATTGGTATTTACGAACGGCTGCATTATGTTCGGCTAAAGTTTCTGAGAATTGATGAGTTCCATCACCTTTGGCAACAAAGTAAATTGCTTGTGTTATATCAGGCTTGGCAGCAGCTTGAATAGAGGCGGGACCTGCCATCGCGATAGGTGTAATTGGCAAGCCTTTAATCACATAGGTGTTGTAAGGAGTTCTCTGTCTCAAGTGCTTTCGTGTCAAATTACCATCAAAAGTTTCACCAATCCCGTAGATAACCGTGGGATCGGTTTGCAAGCGCATGTTTTGCTTTAATCTGTTATCAAACACACCCGATATTAATCCTCGCTCACTTTCAACAGCGGTTTCTTTTTCAATAATAGAGGCCATAATCAGCATCTCGTAAGGCGAATCATATGCGGTATCAAGATATCGTTCCTGCCACTGCTGATTGATTACTATTTGCATACTCTTATAAGCACGTTTGATAATCTGTGAAGCACTTGTTTGATAATCGAAAAAGTAAGTATTAGCCAATAAACAGCCTTCCAAAGAACGATATTCATTGAGACAGAAGGAAGTATCAAAATTCGCTACATTTTCATTCGCCTCACTGTTGTTAACAAAGCCGACAACATCATCATATAACGCTTTAGTATCATCAATGTCATAATTAACTGCGTCATTATTGGCTAATAATGCTAGCCATTGCGTTAATGTAAGTCCTTCGATTAATGCAATTGAAAACTGCTTTACCTTACCTTGCGATATAGCGTAGAAAATACTTTCAATACTCGCACCAGAAGCGAATTCGTAATACCCCTTTTTTACAGTGCTGTATTGTGGATGAAGTTTTAACCATAATTTAGCAAATAGTGGATTTCCAAAAACACGTTTTTCTTTCAACTTATTTAATACTGACGTACCTGAGTCGCCTGCTTTCAACTGAATAGTTAACGTTGAGTTAGCAGTGCCGGCGTATTTATTTTCAACACCATATTGGTCAATATTTTGATAAACATAAAAAGAAACTACAACCGTAATAATGAGCAATACTAAGGCAAAAATAGCAAATTTTTTCATACTTGTTCCTGCACTATTTCAACTGAAATTTTTTGTGCTAATAGTTGACTCGATTGGGTCTCAAACTTAATACAATTGCCATTCATGTTAAGGAAAGAAACGGGCACTATTTGTGTCACTGCATTACAACTAAATACGCTTTGTGCAAATGCTAATGCTGACACATTCATTTCACAAACCGTGCAAGAAATCTTATTACGCTGCATATAATCTAATACAAATTGTCGCATAACGCCGTTAACACCTGATTTATCTAAACAGGGCGTATGCCATTGACCGTCAATACAATAAAACAAATTGGATGACGTTAATTCAATCATGATGCCTTTTGCATTTGTTAGTACTAAGTCATCAACGCCTTTGTGATCAGTCAGTTCAATTTTAGCCATCACCTGTTCTAATCTATTTAAATGTTTAATGCCTGATAATATCGGCTGCTCTGCTAATGTCATTCTAGCAAGCCCTAAACCCACGGTTCTGTTTGCGATCCGATGATAATTTTGTGAACTTGGCACCAACACCACAGAACTATGCAATGACGGTGTATATCCGCGTTCACTGTCTCCCCTAGCAATTAATAGTTTAACTACTTGGTATTCCGCTTGGTCATTTTTATTACTTAATTTATAACTATTCAAAGCAAAATCATTGATAAGTACTTTTAAGTCGTTAATAGTAAATATCACTTCGTCATTTAATATATGTAATTTTTTTGCATCTGTGAGTAATCGCATGACATGTCTATGGAGTAACTCAACCTGACCTTTATTACTTAACATGGTACTAAAACAACCGTCACCATAATTTAACGCACGATTTTTTAATGTAGGTGACTTAGTTATTATAAAACCCGATAGGTTTGTCATGTTTTGACCATGATCTTAAATATATTATTCAATGTCATTCCCCTTACTGCAGCGAATACTAAAAAGCCACGATACCGTGGCTTTTTATCATAGCAAATTGTGCTCATTCGTAACTAGTTTTTCATCAAAATAAACCAGAAATTACGCCGTCCATTTCTTAAACAATAGTGAACCGTTAGTTCCACCAAAACCAAATGAATTACACAATGCGTAATCAGAATCAAATTTTGCAGCCTTATTTGCAACAAAGTCCAAGTCACAACCTTCGCCTGGATTATCTAAGTTGATCGTCGGGGGGGCTATTGAATCGCGCAATGCTAGTATAGTGAAGATAGCTTCAACCGACCCAGCAGCGCCGAGTAAATGACCCGTCATCGACTTGGTCGAACTCACTTTTACGCTTTTTGCTGCATCACCGAAAACACTTTTCACAGCACTAACTTCAGCCACATCTCCAGCCGGTGTTGACGTACCATGAGCGTTAATGTAACCCACTTCTTTGGCTGCAATACCGGCATCCTTAAGGGCATTCTTCATGGCAGAGGCCGCACCCTCTCCATTTTCAGGAGGAGATGTCATGTGATAAGCATCACCGCTCATACCAAAGCCCACGAGCTCTGCATAAATTTTAGCGCCGCGTGCTTTCGCATGTTCATATTCTTCTAACATGACAACACCAGCACCTTCTCCCATTACAAATCCATCTCTGTCTTTGTCCCAAGGACGACTCGCTTGCTGTTGCTTGTCATTATTCGTAGATAACGCTCTAGCGGCACCAAAACCTGCGATCGACAGAGGCGTTATTGCCGCTTCAGCCCCGCCAGCTAGCATACCGTCAGCATCACCATATGCAATTAGTCGTGCAGCAATACCAATATTATGCACACCTGTAGTGCAGGCTGTTACCACATTTATATTTGGGCCTTTCAAACCTTCCATAATCGAAAGAAAGCCTGAAATCATGTTTGTAATTGTTGATGGAACAAAGAATGGAGAGACTCTTCTAGGGCCACTATTTAAAAGCTTACTGTGGTTTTCTTCGATCAACTCTAATCCACCAATACCTGAACCAATGGCAACACCAATTCGTTCCGGATCCACTTTTTCAATATCAATCTGAGCATCACGCAGGGCTTGAATACCCGCAGCAATACCAAACTGAATAAAACGGTCCATTTTTTTGGTTTCTTTCTTCGCAATATAGTCCTCAGGATTGAAGTCTTTTACTTCTCCTGCAAATTGAGTCGAAAACGCTTTTGCATCAAATCGAGTGATGTCAGCAATACCACTTTTGCCTGCTAAAATGTTGTTCCATGTAGTATCAACATCATTACCAAGGGGGGTTAGCATTCCTATACCGGTTACCACTACACGACGTTTAGTCATGATAGTCTCCATACTTTTTTGTAAAACTCAGAAATGAAAAAACGGCCCATAAAGAGCCGTTTTTCTAAAGATTCAATTACGCGTCTTTGTTAGCGTTAATGTAATCAATAGCTGATTGAACTGTCGTGATCTTCTCTGCTTCTTCATCAGGGATCTCAGTATCAAATTCTTCTTCTAAAGCCATTACTAGCTCAACAGTATCTAAAGAGTCTGCACCTAAATCATCAACAAACGAGGCTTCAGATTTTACTTCGTCTTCTTTTACACCAAGTTGTTCAATAATGATTTTTCTTACGCGGTCTTCGATGTTACTCATAATCTCTTGTTCCCTTTACGTGCTTATAAAAATTTGAACGGTAGTTTATTTGCCTACCCGGCTGCTTGCAAGACATTCCCGCAATAATGACTGTGGTCTAACCACAATTTTACTACAGAGCCGGCCTCTAAAACAGACTCTTTTTTTGCTATTTTACTTATATTTGCAATTAAAACAATAGACAAGCAACTATGACATGTACATGCCACCATTCACATGAATAGTTTCGCCTGTAATATACCCAGCTTCATCGCTGACCAAAAATCCAACAGCTGCCGCAATTTCGTTTGGTGACCCCAATCGATTTGCTGGAATATCTTTAAATATCGCTTCTTTTTGATCATCGGTTAGGTTCTTCGTCATATCAGTATCAATAAAACCCGGTGAAACAACGTTGACCGTAATACCGCGAGAAGCAATTTCTCTAGCCAATGATTTACTAAATCCTATTACTGCTGCTTTCGCCGCTGCGTAGTTAGCCTGACCCGCATTACCGGTTGAACCAACGACCGAACCAATATTCACAATTCGACCGTGTCTCTTTTTCATCATGCCGCGCAAAACCGCTTTTGATAGCTTAAAGACAGACGTTAGATTGGTCTGAATAATATCGTTCCATTCATCGTCTTTCATCCGTAACAATAGATTATCGCGAGTAATACCGGCGTTATTAACCAGAATATCTACGCTACCAAACTCTTCATTAATTTGTGTTAACAAGTCAGTCATTGAACTCTCATTGTTTACGTTAAGTACCTTTCCGGTGCCATTTGCAGCTAAATACGCTGCAATAGCAGAAGCGCCATTATCACTCGTTGCAGTGCCAATAACAGTAGCGCCCATTGAAACTAACTGTTCGGCAATTGCTTTTCCTATGCCTCGGCTTGCACCCGTTACTAAGGCTACTTTTCCATTTAAACTAAACATTATTTACCTTTCCACTAAAACGTTATAAGTCACTTGGTTGACTAAAAGATGACAACACTAAACTTTTATTAATTCTTTTATTGAGGCCTGTGAGCACTTTACCAGGACCAACTTCAATAATATCGCTTACACCTTGATCGCTCAAATACAACACTAGCTCTGTCCAGCGAACAGGCAAATAAAGTTGTCGTAAAAGCGCATCTTTAATTTTATCTGAGTCACTTTCAATGTTAACGTCAACGTTATTGACGACACTGATTAGTGGTTTTTTTAAGGTAATATCATTGAATAGTTCGGCTAGTTTTTCGGCAGCAGGTTTCATTAAGGCGCAATGAGAAGGTACGCTAACCGCAAGAGGCAACGCCCTCTTTGCCCCTGCTTCTTTGCACAATACGCTGGCTTTATCGGTTGCGTCAGATTGGCCCGCGATAACCACTTGCCCAGGTGAATTGAAATTCACCGCTGAGACAACGTGTCCTGTCGCAAGCGATACTTGCGCACAAATATCAGTAATAATACTGTCCGGCAAACCAATAATGGCATACATAGCGCCGGTTCCTGCAGGTACAGCTTGTTGCATAAACTCGCCACGGGCACGCACTAGCTTTACTGCGTCTGGTAATGAAAAAACACCCGCGCACGTCAACGCTGAATATTCTCCTAAACTATGCCCCGCTAGAAACGTGGGTAAAACGTTCTTTTTAGATATAAGCACTTTGTAAGCAGCTACACTGGCGGTTAACAATGCGGGTTGTGTAATGTGAGTTTGATTTAAATGTGTCCCATCATCTTCTTGCACGACCTTCCACAAATCATAACCCAAAGCTGCTGATGCCTCGGCGAACGTGTCTGTCACAACAGAAAACTGTTCGGCCAGTTGTTTTAGCATTCCAACACTTTGCGACCCCTGTCCTGGGAATACACATGCTGTTTTACTCATTTGTCCATCCTACCTATTGTGTGTTTCTAATTAATCACAGTTTTACTGCTAATGCGGTTAGCGCAATACATCATTGATGGTTTTTTACTCTAATACTTAACCAGTGCCGAAGCCCACGCAAAGCCGCCACCAAAGGCTTCTAGCAGCAAGTACTGACCGCGTTGTATACGACCATCTCGTATTGCAGTATCTAATGCTGTGGGGACGGTCGCTGCCGATGTATTACCATATTTCTCGAGCGTCATTACGACTTGATCAAGTGACATATCTAACTTTTTAGCAGTGGCTTTGATAATTCTAAAATTGGCTTGGTGCGGCACTAACCAGTCGATGTCTGATTTTTCAAGGTTATTGGCTTCAAGCGTTTCGATTACGACTTGACTCAACTTTCTTACCGCAACTTTAAACACCTCATTGCCCTTCATTTCACCCCAATTTTCATGCACCGATTGCTCATCACCGCGCGTTGGATTACCGATGCGTAACAAATCACCGTGTGAACCCGCTGCATTAATATGCGTGGAGAGAATACCCGGCTCTTCACTCGCTTCTATAATCGTAGCACCGGCAGCATCGCCAAATAAAATAACCATCGACCTATCTGCTGGATCAATAAGGCGACTCAAGCAATCAGTACCGATGACTAGAATTCGTTTTGCCATACCACTTTTTATATATTGGTCGGCAACGCTCAATGCATAACAATAACCAGCACACGCTGCAGCAATATCAAAAGCGGGAATGTTGTCTACGTTGAGGATTTTTTGAATTTCACAGGCTGTGCTTGGCAGTGCATAACGGCCGCTAGTGGTTGCGCAAACGATCATATCGAGATCACTCGCGTTAATTCCTGCTGCTTCTAGCGCTTTTATGGATGCTTCAGCACCCATTGTCGCGGCAGTTTCTTGCTTGCCAATTATCCGACGTTCTTTTATGCCGGTACGATCTATAATCCATTCATCTGAAGTCTCAACCATTTTTTCCAGATCTGCGTTTGAACGCACATCAGTTGGATAGTAACTACCCGTTCCTATAAATCGTGAATATATCAATTAATGCTCCATCAAGACTGATTCTATTTTTGTTTTTATTTTGTCTGGAACTGCATTTTCTGCTTCCTCATAAGCTTGTTTTATTGCGTAATAACAAGCTTCTGCCGAAGCGTTCCCGTGACTCTTAACAACAATTCCGCGCAATCCTATCAGACTGGCGCCGTTATACTGGTCGGGGTTGATACGTTGATAAAGTTTTTTCAGTAACGGCAAGGCTAATTTGCTTAATAATCGTGCGAAAAATGTTTCTATTGTCGCTTGTTTGATTTCATTGATAACTAATTTTGCAATACCTTCGCTCGATTTTAGCGCAATGTTACCGGTAAAACCGTCAGTAACGACGACATCAGCGTCACCAGAAAAAATTTCATCGCCTTCTACATAGCCAATATAGTTAACGCTTGGACAATCACGTAGCAGTTGATCTGCATGCTTGACCAGTGTATTTCCCTTTATATCTTCTTGACCCACATTTAGTAGGGCAACTTTGGGTTCATGGATATGCGAACATTGTTCAGCTAAAACAGATCCCATTACTGCATATTGAAATAGTCCTTCTGCATCACAGTTAACCGATGCACCAAGATCGAGAAGGAGTACTTTTTTACCTTGGCCTTTGGGCAGCCAAGAAATAAGTGCGGGCCGCGATATTCCTGGTAGCGTTTTGAGAACGTAATACGCTATTGCCATTAGCGCTCCGGTGTTACCCGAACTTACGCAAGCTTGAACGTCACCTGATTTGACTAAGTCGATGACTTTGCGCATAGAGGATCGTTTTTTTTTGCGAAGTGCCGTAGTCGGCTTGTCAGTCATGGTAACGACTTCATCACAGTCAACAAAATCGACGCGCAAGCGTGTTTTGACATCTAGATCATCACTAAATTGGGCGTATGCGCTAGCATGACCACAAATAGTTAATTGTAATTTAGGTAATTTTTGTAGGGAATTTCGTGCAGCAAGTAAAAGAACATGGGGGCCGTGATCGCCCCCCATGATATCTAATGCAATTTTTACGTTAGACAACTGTTATAGCCGGATTAAACAGCAATAACTTTTTTGCCTTTGTAAAAACCATCCGCCGTCACATGGTGACGAAGGTGAGTTTCACCAGACGTTTGATCAACTGATAAAGTTGCGCCTGTTAATGCATCATGTGAGCGACGCGTGCCGCGTCGTGCACGTGTCTTTTTATTCTTCTGTACAGCCATAGGTTAAACTCCTAGTCTCGCTTAAGTTCTTTTAAAACCGCAAATGGGTTTTTACGCTCTTGTTCCGGTTCGATTATTCCGAATGTCATATCATCAGGTCCTATACTGCAATTTTCTTCTGCATGAAGTGCAACAATAGGTAGTGACAAAATTAACTCGTCTTCAATTAACTGAAGTAAATCGATCTCTCCATGGTCATTAACCTCTACTGGATCAAAAGCTTCTGGTAACTCTTCCTCTGTGTCAGTGCCCTGCACGGGACTAAAACAAAAATCAACGCTAATTGAATGAGAAAATTCATGGTTACATCTCTGGCAAAGTAAGGTCACTTGCGCTTTCGCTGTTCCTTGAAAATAAGTAAGACTCTGCGCGTCTTTTAAAAACTTAATATCCACGAAAACAAGGTCATCACAAGAAATTACAGACCCGACCAATCGCTCCATTAAAGAGGTAGAATAAACGCCAACGTAGGTTGAACGCTTCATCGCACTTTTCAGCGGATCTATTAATTGGGGTAGTTTCACTTTATCCATAGCGCGCGCATTCTAAAGGTTTACCAGCGTTGAGTCAAAGATTTTAGGCGAATGGAACAAAATATAGCTAGAATGCTTGTCTTTATTTTAATAATTTAGGAACTAGTCAGCATGAATGTATTTGATCACGGCTTAATACTCGCCTCCTCTTCGCCATATCGCAAGCAACAATTAGCAAAATTGGGCCATCAATTCAACACTCAGTCTCCTAATATTGATGAGTCAAGGCGCAATGGCGAGACACCATCGACATTAGTGGAACGACTCAGCTATGAAAAAGCCCTAGCCATTCAAAAATCCTTTCCCAAATCAACGATTATTGGTTCCGACCAAGTTGCGTATATAAAGGAAGAGGAAAAAGGTAGTCGCTTATCTACTATTAACGTTCTAACGAAACCTAATTCCATTAGTAACGCAATACATCAATTAACCGCTTGTTCTGGTAAATCAGTCCGATTTGTAACTGGTTTATGCTGCCTTTCGCCAAAACATGACGCGCAAATAATTTCAGAATATGTTGACGTCACGTTTAGACAACTTAGTCAGCGTGAAATACAAAGCTATATTAACATTGAAAAGCCATTAGACTGCGCAGGCAGTTTTAAAGCAGAGGGACTGGGCATCACCCTGTTTGATAAAATTGAATCTACTGATCCGAACACACTCATAGGACTGCCACTAATCGCGTTAAATAAAATGCTAATTAATATTGGTTTTAATATTTTGCTGCTCTGATGTGCATGGTTTTAAATTAACACGCCAGGCGTTATTTAATTCAAGGTTATGCGAAATGTGAGTTTATCTATTTATAGTGACTTATTTATAGCGACGTAAAGTGAACCCGAATTAGTACAAGGGGCAAGTTAGATAGTTGGGATTAACTAAACAAATACTTTCATCATGTCAAAGCTATCAATGATGCTCAGCGGCTTATGTCTTAGCAATTCCGCCTTGTCATGCACCCCATAGGAAACCCCGACTCTGGGCATCCCAATTTTTTCAGCCATTTGCATATCGTAAATGGTATCACCTACCATTAATGCTTGTTGCGGCTCAATGTTCCATTCTTTAATTATTTGCACCAACATATCAGAACTTGGTTTCGATTCTGCTTCGTCTGCACAGCGCGATAATTCAAAGAAATGTTTTGTATTTGTATGTTTCCAAGCACGTTCTAATCCTCGACGCGCTTTACCCGTGGCCACGGCTAACCTTGCGCTCTGCTTTAAATGAATTAGCGTCTCAGTGGCTTTATCAAACAACGGACTGGCAATTTTATCTTGTTCAAGGAACACACTTTTATAATGCGTAGCGATCTCATCCGCTTTTTTATCATCAATTGAAAATAACTGCTTTATAGCTGGGTGCAGACTAATACCAATGATGTGCTCAACTTGAGCTGTTGTCGGGACCTCGATTTGCGCTAATTCAGCGGCCTTCTGCATGCAAGCAACAATTTTAGCTGCTGAATCCATCACTGTGCCGTCCCAGTCAAAAATGATATATTCAAATTTCATGGCTTTGCTTCGCTAATAATTTGCTTAGTGCGCTGTCATAGTCAGCTTCAAACTTAAGCCGGTCTTGACTGACCGGATGCCTGAACGACAGACTTTTTGCATGCAAGAATAACCGATTAAACTTCAACTTCTTTAAATGCGCATCAAATTCGTCATCGCCGTATTTACTATCCATCGCAATCGGGTGCCCTGCATGTAAACAATGCACACGAATTTGGTGTGTTCTGCCTGTTACAGGACTCGCTTCGATTAACGTAGAGCGCGCATAACTTTGCAGAATTCGGTAGCGTGTTTCAGAGGCTTTTCCTTGGTCAGAAACGGAGACCAGTCTTTCTCCACTTTTGAGTACATTTTTTTGTAATGGCGCAAGAACTTTAAAGCAATCCGCTGGCCACTCTCCGACCACTAGCGCATGATAACGTTTATCAACTTGCCTACTGCGCAATTGTTCGTGCAAATCCCTCAGAGCTGAACGCTTTTTTGCTATTAATAAACAACCGGACGTATCTCGGTCTAGGCGATGAACTAACTCCAAAAACTGGTGCTGTGGACGCAACGCCCTCAATCCTTCAATAACACCAAAATTAAGCCCGCTTCCACCATGCACAGCGAGCCCCGACGGCTTATTGAATACAATAATGCGGTCGTCCTCAAATATGATGTGACTTTCCAATGTAGAAACGCGGTTTAAGTTAACGTTGACTTGCTCTTTTACCGTTGTGCGCACCGGAGGGACGCGCACGACATCACCTATCATTAATTTGTAATCCGGCTTAACTCGTTTTTTATTTACTCTTACCTCGCCTTTTCTGACGATCCGATAGATCATACTTTTCGGAACGCCTTTGAGTTTGCTGGTTAAGAAGTTATCTATACGCTGAAACTGATTGTCTTCATCAATCTCCAGCGATTGCACACTATTATATTCTTCATTCATCTGACCATTATATCTCACCTTTGGATCAAATACGCATGCAAATCACTGTTTTTCTGAATTTTTTAAACTGTATTTCACTTACCTACCCTTGTTTATCAGCGCAATATAAGCAATAATACTACTCGGTGCGACAGTATCCATCTATTGGCAACAATACAACAGGTCAATGACTTGTTACAAAATAGAGAAACTGTCAAGTCAGCCCTACATGCCAAAATGAGTATTCGCGGGCGATATACGACACCAATTACCAACATTCAGTTTTAAAAAAATGAATGTGCGCCTTGATAACGAGTGCTAGGAAAGACATGCACTGCATTCAAAAATAAATGCAACAAGGTTAAATTAAACAGGTAAATAGACTGTTGAACAGATTTGAATTAACGCTAGTGAGGTAAGCTCATTAGTTTAAAAGATTGTAAAGGAAGCCCTAAATTTTAAAGGGTTGTTGGATTTTTAGTGCAATGAAAGTTTATAAATATGATAATAAACAAGAACTTGTAATTTCCGATATCGCATCAACGGACAATTTAACTCAGCCGTGAGGCTCAGTAAAACAGTTAATTCAAAACTGTATCTACTAGGACTATTCCTATACTGAGTTAGATACAATGAAAAGAATGTTAATAAATGCAACTCAATCTGAAGAGTTGCGTGTAGCCCTTGTAGACGGGCAGAAACTCTACGATTTAGATATTGAAAGCCCCGGCCACGAGCAGAAAAAAGCAAATATTTATAAAGGTACAATAACGCGTGTTGAACCAAGCTTAGAAGCTGCTTTTGTCGACTATGGTGCTGACCGCCACGGTTTCCTTCCACTAAAAGAAATTGCAAAAACTTACTTTCCATCTGGTTATAAACTTGAGGGCCGTCCCAACATTAAAGATGTTGTTAGAGAAGGCACACAAGTTATTGTTCAAGTAGATAAAGAAGAGCGAGGCCAAAAAGGGGCTGCGTTAACAACCTTTATTTCACTTGCAGGTAGCTATTTAGTGTTAATGCCTAACAATCCTCGTGCTGGCGGCATCTCACGAAGAATTGAAGGCGATGAAAGAACTGACCTGAAGCATGCACTAGGTAAATTAGAATTACCTGATAGTATGGGCTTAATAGTGCGTACTGCTGGCGTTGGCAAATCATATGAAGAGCTACAATGGGACTTGGGGGTTTTAGTCAACCACTGGTCTAACATTATGAAGGCGTCAGAGTCTAAACCTGCTCCTTTTTTAATTCATCAAGAAAGTAACGTCATCGTCCGCGCTATTCGAGACTACTTACGCAGAGACATTGGTGAAATACTGATCGACAACCCTGCTGTTTTTGAAAAAGCATTAGCGCACATTGAGTTGGTTCGTCCTGATTTTGTTAGTCGAGTTAAGCTTTACGAAGGCGACGTTCCGTTATTCAGTCACTACCAAATTGAAAGTCAAATTGAGTCCGCATTTCAACGCGAAGTTAGATTACCTTCTGGTGGTTCTATTGTTATTGACCCAACAGAGGCATTAACTTCTATTGATATTAACTCGGCCCGGTCGACTAAAGGCGGTGATATTGAAGAAACTGCGTTTAATACCAATTTAGAAGCAGCTGATGAGATTGCCAGACAGCTACGTTTACGTGACTTAGGTGGTTTAGTTGTTATCGACTTTATCGATATGACTCCAGTTAAACATCAACGTGAAGTTGAAAACAGAATGAAAGACGCAGTCAAACCTGACAGAGCTCGCATTCAACTTGGTCGCATATCTCGTTTCGGTTTACTCGAAATGTCTCGCCAGCGTTTACGTCCGTCGTTAGGTGAGTCTGCCTACCATGTGTGTCCGCGTTGCAGCGGCCATGGCACTGTTCGCGGAACAGAGTCTCTTGCACTTTCTGTTTTACGTATTATCGAAGAAGAAAGCATCAAGGACAATACAGGGCAAATTGAAGCGCAGTTGCCGATTAACGTAGCAACTTATCTGCTTAATGAAAAGCGACATGCATTACTGAGCGTTGAAACTCGTCATAACGTTGAATTATTGATTATTCCAAATCCTAACTTCGAAACACCGCATTATGAAATTGTGCGTCGACGTCCGGATGATAAAATTGATGATATTAGCTATAATATTGAGTTAGCTCAGGTACCGCAAACTGCTGCTGACACAACGGCCCCTAAAGTAGTTGTGCGAGAAGAGCCGGCGATTTCGGGTATGACTGCTCCGGTTCAAGCCGCTCCAGCGCCTGCTCCAACCGAAAAGGTTGAGAAAATTGAGAAGGTTGAGAAGGTTGAACCTTCTATTGTTACCAAAACTATTGCTTGGTTTAAATCACTTTTTGAAGAAGAAGAGAAGCAACCTGAGGTGGCAGTGCCGCCGCGTCGCAATAACAATAACAATAGAAATAGAAACCAAAATAAGCGCAGTAGAAATAATCCTCGAGGAAATCGTCCTGACGGTACCAGTACAGAGGAAACTAGTAAGGAAAATACATCTGAAGTTTCTACAGAGCGCCAAGATAAGCCACAAGGTGAGCGTCCTAATAATCGTAAGCGTCGCAACAATAATGATCGTCCAGATCATCAAAAGAGCGAGCAGCGTAAAACAGCACCTGAAAAACAAGATGAAAAGCCACAAGAAAGTGTTGAATTAACACCGGACACTTCATCAACGCCTAAGCCCGCTAAGAAGCGAGCACCAGCTGAACGAAGAAAGCGCAGAGACACAAGAAATACTGTGCGCGTCAATGACGATTCCCCTGCGCCAGCGCCGGGAAATCAAGCTGAAGAATCACCGTTGAACAAAACCAACGATTCTGTGCAACATGACCTTGAAAATAAGCCGGTAACAAACGTTGCAGATGCTATAGTGCAGGCACCAGTAGATGTTGAAGCGGTTGACCAAGTCGCAGTAGCATCAACAACCGTAGCGTCACCAGATACTGACGCTAACACCTCAGACGCTAACACCTCAGACGCTAACACCTCAGACGCTAACACCTCAGACGCTAACACCTCAGATGTCAGCACTACTGACGATAACAACGTATCTAAAGGCGAAACAGAAGCACCTCGTGGCAGAGGGCGACGTTCACCAAGACACGTTAGAGCTGCAGGTCAACGTCGCAAGAAAGATAAGGACGAGAAAACCACCTCAGACGATGCTGATGATGCTAATTCGGTGCAAGATGAATTGCAATTTGACGAGCCTATTGCTAGCGCGTCTAGCCAGCCAAGCGACGCACAAAGTGCTAAAGTAGCTTCAAAAACAGCGTCTCCTGAGCCTATTCAAAAGGAAATTGAGCTAGATGCTAGCGTAACTTCTACAGCAACTGTCATCACTAATGCAGAAGCAACTGTAGAAGCAGCGACAAACGCAGCTGTAGAAGCAGCGCCAACAGCAGCTGTAGAAGCAGCGCCAGCAACGACTGTTGAAGCAGCGCCAGCAACAGCTGTTGAAGCAGCGCCAGCAACAACTGTTGAAGCAGCGCCAGCAACAGCTGTAGAAGCAACGCCAACAGCTGCTGTAGAAGCAGCGCCAGCAACAACTGTTGAAGCAGCGCCAGCAACAACTGTTGAAGCAACGCCAACTGAAACTGCAGAAGCAACGCCAACAGCAATTGTAGAAGCAACGCCGGTAAAAGCTCAAACTAAAGCAAAAGAAACTAAGGCTCGAGTTCCTTATGTTAGGGTTGCAGTTAAGACTGCGTCTCACCCTATGGCAACACCGGCAAAAGTCGATATGCCATCGGAACCACAAATAGTTCACGTTATTTCTGACGATCTTAGAGGTAATGTTGGACTTGGCGGTAAGTCAGCGGTTGTTGCGAATTCAAAGTCGCAAGCTAGTTCACCGATGAAGAATACCACTTCTGGTTCATAATGCTGATTTGAGGCAGACACAAAAAAGCAGAATCAATTGATTCTGCTTTTTTTTGCTTAATGAAAGAGTAACTTGCCAACAACATTGAGCTGCTTATATTAGCTACCAGGTCAAGTCGTCAGGAATATCGTAGTCAGCATACCAATCATTATCTTCTGTGCTCTCTTTATCGTCTGGTAGTTCTGTTGCTTGATATATCACAGACTCAGGAGCACGCTCCTTGATCTTGTCGGCAACAGGTGTTGGCACCAACTCATACACATCAGATTCACAGCTAACAACCGACAAACGGCCCTGTGTAACAAGTTTATGCATGTTTTTATCAACATACATGCGTTTAACAAGGTTATTGTCAGTAAAGTTCAACACAACATCACCTTTACGACGAGGTTGTGCGTTAACTTTTATTAAGTTGACAACTTGCGCAATAATCTCTTTGCGCAATCTTTCATTACGTTGCTCTTGGCTAAGTAATCGATCTTTCTCCTGCTTGGCTGACAGCGCAGCCGCCGCCGCTTTTTTAGAGTCGCTTTCTATTTCTTGATTATTGCGCTGCTTTGCTTTGACCTGTTTATGCTTTTCCTGCTTAATTTTCTTTGATTTTTTTTTGTCAGCCAAACCTGCTTTAAGCAGCTGTTCTTGTAACGATAATGCCATTATTATTCTCTATTTTTTCGCTTTCTTACGTTTATCGTCGACAACCCATTTACCCTTTTCATACCATGCAGACCAGCCAGTTGCTTTACTTTTATCGTCTTCTGACATCACATACTGCTGTTTGGTTTTGCGACTAAATCGAACAATCGACGGATTTTTATCTGGATCCGCTTTTGGTGCATCAGCTAAATAATAAAACTTAGGTGAAATTCGATCTCTAAAACGCGCTAACTCTGCAACTCGTGGCGCTCGTGTTTCGCGTGATTTAGGGAACGTATGAGCGGCTAAGAAAAGCCCCGCTGCGCCATCTCTTAATACAAAATGCGCTTCTGATTTTTCGCATTCTAATTCTGGTAAAAATACAGGGTCTTCTTTCGGCGGAGCAGCTTCCCCACTGCGTAAAAGTTTACGCGTATTTTTGCATTCTTCGTTGGTACAACCAAAGTATTTGCCAAATCGACCATTTTTAAGTTCCATATTACCGCCGCACTTGTCGCACTCAATAATAGGTCCATCATAGCCTTTTATTTTAAATGTTCCTTGCTCAACAAAAACACCATCACATGTGGGTGCATTACCGCACACATGTAGCTTGCGTTTTTCATCCACCAAGTAACTGTCCATCGCGGTGCCACACTTGTCACAACGACGTTTAGCGCGTAATACCTCAGTTTCTAATTCTTCTTCATCTTCAACCTTAATTACCTCATCCCCAGGCGTTAGATTCATCGTATTGGTGCACTTTTCTTTAGGCGGCAAATTATAGCCTGAACAGCCTAAGAAAACCCCTGTGCTAGCGGTACGCATATTCATTTCACGCGAGCACTTGCTACATTCAATATCCACAGGAACGGGCTGATTCAGCTTCATCCCACCATTTTCCACGGGTTTTTCTGCAATCTCTAGTTGTTCTGAAAACTCAGAATAAAAATCATCTAAAACGCTCTTCCATTTAGTTTCACCATGCGCAATATCATCTAATCGCTGCTCCATCTTGGCGGTGAAATCAAAGCTGATGAGATCGGAGAAGTTTTCAACCAATCTATCGTTGACTATCTCGCCCATTTTTTCGGCGTAAAAGCGCTTACTATCCAATTTAACATAGCCGCGGTCTTGAATAGTAGAGATGATACTTGCGTAAGTTGAAGGACGACCAATACCGCGTTTTTCAAGTTCTCTAACCAATGATGCTTCGTTAAATCTGGCAATCGGTTTTGTAAAGTGTTGTTTAGGATCCAATTCAATTAGCTTGAGCTTGTCACCCTGCTTCACGTTCGGTAGCAGAAGTTCATTCTCACCTTTGCGTTTTATTTGCGGTTGCACCACAGTCCAGCCATCAAATAATAACACTCTGCCCTTTGCGGTTAGTTCATAGCCATTGGCTTCAACTCGAATCGTAGTGGCATCATATTTTGCTGGTGTCATCTGACATGCAACAAATTGTCGCCAAATGAGCTCATAGAGACGCTGAGCATCTCTTTCAACTTCCTTGAGTAAATCTGCCTTGTTGGCAACGTTCGACGGCCTGATGGCTTCATGTGCCTCTTGAGCGCCATCTTTGCTTCCATAAATGAGTGGATCGTTCGGTAAATACTGAACACCAAAATTCTTCTGAATATATTGGCGACAACCTTCCACAGCGTCTTTGCTCAAATTAGTCGAGTCAGTTCTCATGTACGTAATATGCCCAGCCTCGTATAAGCGCTGCGCCATTGTCATGGTTTTCTTTACGCCGTATCCAAGGCGAGTACTCGCTGCTTGCTGCAGTGTTGAGGTAATAAAAGGTGCTGAAGGACGGCTTTGTGTTGGTTTAGACTCGCGGCTAGCAACGGTGTACTCAGCAGACTCTAATGCACTAACTGCGACATCAGCTTGGTTTTTATTGACCGGTTTGAATGCAACGCCCTTGTGCTTTGCAACTAACATGTTCAATGCATCTTTAGATTGCGTAGTTAGGTCCGCTTGAATATCCCAAAACTCTTCTGGTACAAAAATTTTAATTTCTCGTTCGCGTTCAACAACAAGACGCACAGCGACTGACTGCACTCTGCCTGCAGACAAACCACGAGCAACTTTTTTCCACAATAAAGGAGACACCATAAAACCAACAACACGATCTAAAAACCGACGTGCTTGCTGCGCGTTTACCCGGTTAATATTAACCACGCCGGGGTCTGCAAAAGCCTCTTGTATTGCGTTCTTAGTAATTTCGTTAAACACGACTCGTTGAAATGTTTTGCCTTTACTGTCTAGCAGCTCTTGCAGATGCCAAGCGATAGCTTCTCCCTCTCTATCCAAATCCGTTGCCAGATAAATGGTGTCAGCGTCTTTGGCTAATTTCTTTAATTCTGCGACAACTTTTTCTTTACCCTGTAAAATTTGATAATGCGCCATCCAATTTTGTTTTGGATCAACCCCCATGCGGTCAACGAGTTTCTGATACTCGAAATCCTTTAGGTATGCAGCTTTCTTTTTTTCCGTCCACTGGTTTAGTTCTTTCGCTGGTTTTTTAGGCTCAACTCTCCCTAATGCCTTAGTTGGAAGATCTCGCACGTGCCCAACGCTCGATTTAACAATAAAATCTTTACCTAGATATTTATTTATTGTTTTCGCTTTGGCCGGTGACTCTACTATTACCAGTGATTTACCCATTTATGGAAAGAACCTTATGAAATACAGTGATTTATTTATAAAAAGCGTCTAACGCGATTAACAATGTTATTAATTTCCTTTTTAACATATATCTACAAAGTGAATAGAAAACAAGTTGTTCCACATACTTATATTTTAAAAATGACTAAACTCTTTGTTTTTTATGACTTTTTCATATTTATGAATTGGCATGTTAAAAAAATTGCGTATACTTCGTGTGTAATTCGCTCAACTAACACTATCCTTTATCTGCTTGTACTCAGCAAACCTAGCTGGCTTAAGCACACACAAGGCAACTATTGGAGATGTATAAATGAAGCAATTTGAAGCTAACTTTGACGGTCTAGTCGGTCCTACTCACAATTATGCTGGCTTATCTTTCGGCAATGTAGCATCGAAAAGTAACGCTAATGTGGCAAGTAAACCGAAACAAGCGGCATTGCAAGGTCTCCAAAAGATGAAAGCTCTCGCTGATATGGGCATGATACAAGGCGTTCTAGCACCACAAGAAAGACCTGACATATACGCACTTCGCCGACTTGGATTTAGCGGTAGCGATGCCAACGTAATGCAGCAAGCGTATAAGCAGGCACCGCATATTTTTTTAGCCTCTTGCTCAGCCTCTAGCATGTGGACAGCAAACGCAGCAACAGTCTCACCCAGCGGCGATACTGGCGATGCTAAAATACACTTTACGCCGGCCAATTTAACCAACAAGTATCATCGTTCATTGGAGCCTCAAATAACCGGTAATATATTAAAAGCGACGTTTGCAGATCCAGACTATTTCGCGCATCACGAGCATTTGCCAGACAACGAACATTTTGGTGATGAGGGTGCTGCAAATCACACCCGCTTGTGTCAAGAATATGGTGGTAATGGTGTCGAATTGTTTGTATTTGGTCGCTATGCCTTTGATGAGTCAAAACCAGCGCCACAAAAATACCCAGCCCGACAGACCTACGAGGCTTGTGAAGCTGTCGCACGATTGCATGGTTTAAGCGAAAATAATGTTGTATTTGCACAGCAAAACCCGGACGTTATTGACGCCGGTGTTTTTCACAATGACGTTATCGCTGTGGGTAACCAAAACGTCTTATTTTATCATCAACAGGCTTTCTTAAACACGCAAAAAATGCAGACGGAAGTACTGAAGAAATTCGGTTCAGACGATTTTCATTTTATTGAAGTACCCGACAATGAAGTATCTGTTGCCGACGCAGTTAAAACGTATTTATTTAATACCCAAGTTATTCGCCTACCTAATGGAAACATGGCAATCATTGCGCCAAAAGAATGTGAAAATAATGCTGTGGTATCTGCCTATCTAGCAAAACTCGTCACTTTAAAAACGCCCATAAAAGAAGTACATTATTTCGACGTAAAACAGAGTATGCAAAACGGTGGTGGACCCGCTTGTTTGAGGCTCAGAGTAGCCATGACAGAAGTCGAAAAGAACAAAGTAAATCCACATACTTTCATTAATGAAAGTAGCTATAACCGACTATGTGAATGGGTTAACAAGCACTATCGCGATGAGTTACATGTTGCTGATTTAATCGACCCACAACTCTTAATAGAATCGCGTACGGCACTTGACCAACTGACTCAAATTTTACACCTTGGGAGCGTATATCGGTTCCAAAATTAGTATAAAAAAACCGCTAAAGTCAAATTTAGCGGTTTTTTCTATTTAATTTAACTTATTTTAATTTGGATCTGTACACGTTGAACTAAAGCCGAATGGATTCGACGGCGGCTGATTTACCTCACTAGCAATGTCAGTGGCTGCAATTGGCAGAGTCAAAGTCTGGCTATCTCTCGCTTCACTACCCGAGCTTTGTCCAAAAACGGATACCTCTACTCCTACCCACACGGCAAACTGCTTAGGATATCTAAGCTCAAGCGTTGCTTGACCTGCAGCATTGGTGCGAGAAATACTGTCTTTGAAACTAATGGTACCAATGATACCCGGTGTTAATTCTTCATCATTATTGGTATCTTCACCTGCATCCAAACGACCATTGTTGTTAAGATCTTCGTTTGCGCACTCTATTGTCGTGGTCGCAATCCATATTTCATTATCAGTATCCCAAATCCATACACCCTTTCTGTAGGAACCATCGTTAACTAACTTTATTGGCGTTGCTGAAGCTGTTAAAGCAGCATTCTCAACTGGGCGACCAACGGAATCACTCACAAACACGGCAAATTCTTTTAGGTATGTTGAAGGGTCTTGGTCCTCAATTTCATTACCGGTTCCGATCGAGATATCAAATGCTCTATCACCTACGGTTAAATCAACCTGCCCCACGACACTGTCTGCTGTTGCTTGTATGGTTACACCATCTTCTGGACTAACCGCATTTGATGTGTATACAGTAGAAGCAATTCCGTCACTGCCAGTGGTTGCGCTGTTTGGTTCAATGCTGCCACCGTTAGAATCAATTAGAGTGAAATCAACTACTTTACCTTTTACTAGATTGCCACTTGGATCACGGACAACAGCACTAATAGTGCTGGTCTGTCCTTCTGGACCAATCAAGTCAGGTGTAGCATCAACAAATACGCTTTCAACTTGCGTAGCAATAAACTCGATATTTGCTCGCGCTGTAACGTTGTTACCATCTGCATCGGTACCTGACGCTGAAATTGAGGCTGGACCTGCAAACTCGGACCGAATAATGACGGTTGCAGTGCCCGCCGAATTTGTCGTCACTGTTGGTGTTGCTATAATGCCACGAGAAGTTGTTATCGTAACTGAGCCGCCTACAAATGCGGCATTATTTTTGAACCAACGAACTGAAAGGCTTTGATCCGTTTGCAGAGGAACATCTGCATCGGGCAATGACGAAAATGAAAAATCATCTTGCTGCACTGTCATTTGTAACGAACCGGAGGCATTTAATGCTGAAGCACTAATGGTCCCTTGACCTGATGAAGTCGCGGTAAAGTTAACCGTAATTTGACCATTAGCACCGGTAACTGGAGCAACGTTATCTAACTGACCAACATCGGTTGAAAGCGTTAATTGCTGCCCCGATATACCGATACCTGACGAATCGACCAAGTTAAATGTAATTGGCGCCTGGTCATTTATAATCACCGAGGTAGCACCGTTGATGTTAATTTCTGTACCAACAACATCTACTGACAACGAGTCAGTTAATGATGCTGTACTCGCTGTAACGTTAATCACTCTATTACTGCGATTATTCTCAGTCGTTAATGTCGCGGTGGCCTTTCCATCTGGCCCTGTCGAGCCTGAAACGCTCTCTATTGATGAACCCGCGTCCGCAGAAAATGCAACCACTACGCCTTCTAACAAGACGTTTTGTTCATTTTTGACAACCGCAATCAATTCTACCTTGTCATCACCACTGGAAGCCATTTGCACTTGTGTTGCAAACAATTCTAAGGATGCCGGTACTACTTGAACTTCCTGAATACCTGCGGAGCTAAATCCTACAGTGCCTGATGCCCCCGCTTCTATAGTTGCGCTAACAACACCGTCACCACGCAAACTACCGACTTCAAGGCCAATAACAGCGACACCGTCAGCATTAGTTAATGCTGTTGCGGTGTCATTACTAAATGTTGCTAAATTTGCTTGGCTTAGAGAAAAAGTAACCAACACGTCATTAATAATACCACCATTGGTAGCGGTTAATGTTGTCGTGATAGTTAATGGGTTACCTTCACTCAACTCGTTCGCTGCATTGCCCTGATTATCTGCAATACTCACACCTACCGAATAAGTGGCGACCAGATCAGGGTCAGGTGTCGTTATAACACCACCGCCATCTCTAGTTAAAGAATCACCTCCGCCACCACATGCAAAAAGCATAATAGAGGTGGTGCACATTACTAAAAATTTTATTAACGCCTTCATTTAAATACCCTACTGAGTTCTCGCTAGTAAATTAGCCAATTAACAGGTCACCAAAACAAAATATGTTTAGCTTTGACTCAAGAATTGGTAGTCTTTGGGTATACAGACATATAACGAAAATAAAAAGGTCTATAAATGTCCACCGACAACACAAAACTAAGTTTAACCACTCGGATCTTTATCGGCATGTGCGCCGGAATCCTGATAGGTGTTCTCCTGCAAGTTGCAAACTATCTTATAGGAGATCTTGATTTCAATATATTCTCAATGACGTTTTCTACGTATGGATTTTTCGTAGATGGTATATTTCATGCGGGGGGCAAGATTTTTGTCAACGCGTTGAAAATGCTCGTGGTGCCCTTAGTTTTCGTATCATTAATATGTGGAACAAGTAGTTTGAGCGACCCTTCAAAGTTGGGACGCTTGGGTGGAAAGTCAATTGCACTGTATATGTTCACGACATTTGTCGCCGTTATTGTTGCTATGACCTCTGCATTAATTTTCAAACCAGGTGAAGGATTTAACCCCCCCACTGAAACCAGCGAGTTTGTAGCAACAGAGTCACCAGGCTTTGTTCAAGTCATCATTGACATGGTGCCAAGTAATCCAATAAGCGCCATGGCAGAAGGACAAATGATACCGATTATTGTGTTCGCTATTTTATTTGGTATTTCATTGACATACGCTGGAGAAGCAGGCAAGCGCATGGCAGCTTCCTTTAACGACCTCAACGAAGTCATTATGAAGATAGTGACCATTGTAATGAATTTCGCGCCCTATGGGGTTTTCTGTTTGTTGGCAAAATTATCGGCAACAGTAGACTCAGGCGCAATTTTTGCTATTTTTAACTACTTTATAAATGTTCTTTTCATCTTAATATTGCACGCAGTGATTGTTTATCCTTTATTACTAAAAATAACTACAGGCCTAAATCCTGCAAACCTGTTATTTAAAATGAGAGAAGTCGCTATGTTTGCATTTAGTTCTGCAAGCAGCAGCGCGACACTGCCGTTAACAATGGCGACAGCCAGACAAAAACTCGGCGTCAGTCGCTCAGTAGCTTCTTTTACTCTGCCACTGGGTGCGACTATTAACATGGACGGTACGGCTATTATGCAAGGTATAGCTACCGTGTTTATTGCTCAAGTTTATAACGTTGATTTATCAACCGTCGATTTGCTGATGGTTGTAATGACAGCGACCCTAGCATCGGTTGGCACCGCTGGCGTACCCGGTGTTGGATTGATATTACTCGCATTGGTACTGCAACAGGTTAATTTACCTGTGGAGGGTATCGCATTAATTATCGGTATAGACCGTTTACTTGATATGACTCGCACCGTCGTAAACGTAACGGGTGACAGCACTATTGCGACTATCGTTGCGAAGACAGAAGGCGAGTTAGATGAAGATATGTATAACGACAGAACACTTGCACACAAAAAGAGCGTCATAGAATAAGTAGGTATAGTTGACTAAAAGCAAGGCTTTGTCGGATCTCATGAGCCTTGCAGGTCAATGTAACGAATAGTATAAAACGAGACCCTAACTGCTCTGGTTTTATGTAGTCGAACCGACTCTTCATCTACGACCTCACACAACACGCCACCTCATCTGATGTATTTGGCTTATGATTCTGTGTTTAAGCATCACTTTTACTAAAAAAGAAGGGGTACTGGTTTGTTCTATTTTATCCCACAAGCCTCAATGAATACGTTTTTGCACCAGATAGCAGTACTTTTAACGATGCGAGAACGTGCGGTATTTCCTCAAAAATTCTTGAAGTAGTAACTAAAAATTTCATCTAGATTTTCTCCGGAAAGCTCCTCCAACAGCAACTTAAATTCTTTTGTAGAAAGCGTGCGATTATGTATACCCCCATCTCTCATTTTAAATTCGTAGATTTTTTTGAGATATTTTAGCAACCCACCTTTGCATTGAAGCTGACTATGAATTTCAGACAGGATCGCCGGACCAACGTCATGCATGTATTTCGTCGAAGACAGGGAGTACGGGTTTGCAGAGAGGTCAATATATTGATTAAATTGTGGCTCTCGGTTCTCTTTTCCTGCGGGCAGATAGCTGGGTGCCCACATCCCTATCCCTTCGTAAAGCCACATGTCATCGCCTTGCGCCGGCGATATATTTTGCATATACCAACTGTGGCCTAGCTCATGAAAAATTTCCATAGTATAGTCAATCGGCATTAGCATTGCTCCCGCGAAGGCACCTGCAAGGTTGGTAGGCGATTCTGCCCCAAACGTTTTTAAAATAATATAGGAATACGGATACGGGCCGAAAACCTTTTCTATTTCATTGAATTCCCAATCAATTAGCTCCTTATATGCCTGTACCGCAACTTCACTCCAAGTGCCATATATCAGAACGTCAACCTTGTTACTGCCAATGGATGTTTCTTCAAACTTACTTTCAATCACTTTACTTATTTCAACAATATCGATAAAAAAGCTCATGCTGGTAAAGTGAGAGGGATATTGTGCATGGAATGTATTGGGCTTATCGCCCGTTGTCACCGAGCCATTCGTTATCAGCTGATACTTATTTGAAGTTTGACTGTTTATCGTAATATCAAGGGTAAGTTTGAAATGATCGTAGACGTAATTGCTTGGTATGCCAGCTTCACCAAAAGCATGTGCGTTATATTGTATTGGCAAAAAAGAAGACATCTTCAAATCTGGAATAAAACTATATTGAAACTGCACGACGTAAGTTCCCGGTTCAAGCACTTTATCAATATAGTAAAAATTACTTTTCGAAAAAGGCGAAGCGGTCATTTTTTTAATTTCAAAGGGCTCTTTACCACTATTGGAAACCAAAGCGCCTGTTGTGCTAGGATTTAAGAGGAGAAACGGAGAGCCCCTTTCTTGAATAGAAAAAATTGTTTCAGATCGCGCCTGAACCGAGGAAAGATCGTCAGAAACCGACCAAAAAACGTTCTGTTGGCTAATGTCGACCGGCACGAAGGTCGTGTTTTCGTCTTGAAATGAGACAGGAGCATATTGGAAATCTGAATCTGAATTTGCAGCCTGAACCAAGCAAGAAACGCAAAGGCTAAGGATAATTAGTGCAAACAAAGTTAAATTCACACGGGATATGTTTATATTTGTTTGTATGTGGCAACCATCTTTAATGAAGCCTATCGCATTCGAATTCATACTGTCTACCAGAGGTCTTTTGATTTGTCTACGCAAAGTATAACTGAAGAATTACTCGCTTACAGCTTAATAAATGTAGGCCCCTTTTTGGGAGTCCTATAAGTAGTTATGTTGTAAAATCAAAGTCTATTACATCACTCTGACACAGAGGTTACCATCCCACTGTTCTATAAGAGGCAAATAATTGCTGGCTAAAATGGCTCACAGCGAACTGCTCGCTGTTTTTAGTCCTTGTTGACTCTATTGTTAGCTTGAAATTACACGGTTAATTCCATTGTGGTTGAACTACTAAAGCCAAGTAACCATTTTAAATATGGGTAGGATTCTGTTTTAACAGACTTAAATCCCATTCGTTCATATAGTATTTTAGCTTTGGTATTTATATCAATAACGTCCAAACGGACGGTATTAAATTGATGGTCTTTGGCATATTTTGCCACTTCCTTTAGAGGGTAACTCCCTACGCCTTTTCCTCTTGCATCAGAGTGAACGGCTATACCATCCATAATTAATTCTTTAAAAACAGCCTTTCTTTCGTAAAGGGCAAAAATGATCGCAGCCCAATTTCCCTTGATGAATCCTAATTGAGAAAGTAATTCGCGATACGTTATACCGCCTGTTAAAGAACCCTCTGGGGTTTGAAAGCCTGCTATGCCGATTAACTTATCGTCATAAATAGCACCGATCACATAGTCGAGCGTAAAACATTTCCTTAAGAAAATGATTCTTTTTTCTCTCGAGGGTATTGCTACAGCAAATTTTTGTCCAAAAGCTTCGTCGTATAAATCAACAGCGCAGTCTCTATATCTTTCAGGTAACCCTAAGTAGTAATTAATATCATCAGTGTTCATCCGCGTTCCTTTTTAAGTATAACGAGGGTGCAGAAAAATACGATATTTAGATATGTTTCCCCATTCCTCAAAAATTTCATGTAGTTTAACTGTGTTTTATTAGGCCCTTTAATATTAGCAGTGATAAACGAACAGACAACTTACTTTTTAATGCTTAACCAAGCGGCCTCAGCAAAAGAATCGCGATAATCAATGAGTGGGACTTCACGTCTGCTATCATCCTTACCATTAAGTTTGGATTGACCAGGACCTTTGCTACTGGGGCGGTGATGAAACACGTATTGGGCCCACTGCGGCTGCTGGCTAATCCAATCAACATTGGCAAAAAATAAGGCCTTTACATCTGCTTGGGCATGCTCCGCAGTCGCGGTTTGCTGGACACCCAGGAGGCACCATGAATACATCGATAATGAGCAACGCTTAATCAAGTAACCGCTATGTAAAATGAGCTCTTATTCAGCGCGCAAAGCCTTATGAATATAAAACACGAATAAATAATAGGAAAAAAATGAATCTTTATTTTAGATTAATACTTGTGGTTCTAAATGCATTGCGGCGCGACATTATTACCCCGGCGCTACTAAAAAAACAGCATTAGCATCCGCATCATGCCCAACGACCTAGATGTAAACATGCACGTGAATAACGGTCGTTATTTAACCTTATGTGATTTGACTCGAGTAGACTTTTTTGTGCGCTCTGGCATTGCCGGCTTAATGCTCAAACATAAATGGTCGCCGATTATTGCCGAACATACCATGACCTAAATGCGCCCTATTAAAGTGTTTGCAAAAATAGACATTCACATGGAGATCACGGACTTTGATGAAAAATATTTTTACTGCAGTCATCACTTTTATAAAGGCGATAAACTAATGGCCCAGGGCACCCCTAAGGCATTGGTGATTAGCAAAAGCGGATCACTTACGCCGCAATATACGCTTGATGCCGTGGCGCGGTATCAAGCCGACAGGCATCCTCAGGCGATTTCTGATTAGGGGCTGTTGAATAGCCAACACTACTAAGCAGTGCTGGCTTTAGCGATCAATTGCTCATTGAAATATTATGCGTTTAACGACGCCATATCAATAACAAAACGATAGCGAACATCAGAGCGTTCCATTCGCTCATACGCTGTATTGATTTCGTCAATATTGATCATTTCACATTCTGGTAATACGTTGTTTTCACCACAAAACTCAAGCATTTGCTGCGTTTCTTTAATACCACCAATTAATGAGCCCGTAATACGGCGTCGACCCATTAACAATGGCACTGTGTTGACTTCGTCAACAGGACCTATTTGACCAACAATAACAAGCGTACCGTCTATATCAAGCAGAGGTGTGTAAATTGACAAATCATGTTTTACAGGTATCGTATCAATGATTAAATCAAATGCAGACTTCGAATCTTTCATTTCATCATCATTTGTTGACACTACGTAATGTTGCGCGCCTAAGTTAATAGCATCCTCTTTTTTAGACTCACTACGACCAATTACGGTCACGGTTGCTCCCATAGCGACCGCATTTTTAACCGCCATGTGACCAAGTCCACCTAAGCCAAGGACTGCAACACGGCTGCCTTCTTTGACGCCCCATTTGTGTAGCGGAGAATACGTAGTAATACCTGCACATAATAGTGGTGCAACGCGCGAAAGCTCTAGGCTCTGAGGAACGGAGAGCACAAACTCTTCGCGTACAACAACATGTTTTGAATAACCACCTTGAGTCATCTCGCCACTTATTCTATCTTTACCTGCGTAGGTTCCAACCATGCCCTCGCGGCAAAGTTGTTCTTCGTGGTTATCACATTGGTCACAGCTTTTACATGAATCGACCATGCAACCAACAGCGACCGTATCGCCCTGCTTATATTTTGTGACACCGCCACCTACCGACATTACTTTACCTACAATTTCGTGTCCCGGTACTAATGGGTAATTACTGCCACCCCAATCGTTTCGCACGACATGTAGATCTGTATGACAAACACCACAGTATAGAATTTCAATTTCTACATCATTATCTCGTAAACTGCGGCGCTCAAAGGAAAACTCTGTGAGTTCAGATCCTTCGCTTTTTGCTGCATATCCTGTTGTCTTCATAATAACTCCATTTTCTCCTAAAAAACTATATCACCTACAGTATGGTACATGAGTTCTAAATGTAAACTGACAAGCTATAATATTCGCAAAAAGCCCAAATAATGTTTGCGCTTTGACACCTGAATTTAAAATAATTACTTAGCTAGCATCGAGTTAAGCTCATCTATTAAGGAACACGTGGGCCGAATTTGTACCTAAATGGCGGCGTCTATATTGAAATGTTTATTTACGGTATGCTACCCTTTTTAGAAAACGATAGTAGATAACAAATTCAATCCACTCTTCTTTAAAATGCATCCACAAGTATACTTGGGTCGAGAAAAATTTAGCCAAGCCTCAGTTAGCATATGCTGAGGTTAATTCGCTTTACTAAATACAACCATAAACAATGAGGATATAAACATGCTAGTAACCTTTTCCAGTCGGTCATCTGCAGATATAATAATGTTTGGGGATATAGCGGTTCATCTAATTAAACTGATGGGGCACAGAGGTACCATTCCCAGTGCGTTAACCGCAGAAGATGTTCCTGCTGCGTTAGCAGTTCTAGAGGCTGCAATGGAGGAAGCAAAACAAGTAACCGAACCAGAATTGCCGGCAGATGACAATGAGGAAGTGACTCCTGTCAGTCTCCATCACCGTGCTTTGCCTTTAATTAAGATGTTGCAAACAGCAGTTCAGGATAAGTCTTATGTAATGTGGGCTGATAACAGCTAGTTGACATTCGCAATTGTGCTTTGAACCTAGGGTAGCGATGAACTAATAAAGTCTATCGGCAAAGGCTTTTTCTGGAAAGAATAAGACAGATGCCCTCCTTTCAAATTACAGGTTCAGTAATTCAAATACCTTTGGACAACTTTTGCTTTTTAATTGAGTTGGTAATGGACAGCAAGTTTTTCAAGTACTTATCTGAATTACCATGATAAAGGTAATGAAGCGAATCAACATAGTCGCATTTTGCTTCTGTGTCTTGAGAATGTCTTTTGGCAAACCAATCGTGGACTCCCCGATGTAATCTAATTTAATCCTCTCTCCGAACGCGTAATGTTTAACAATACGGCGCATTACTGCCTGCGAATTAGCTGAGCTGCGTGCCATTCCTTCGAATTTCTGAATGATTTTTTTATATGAGATTCAACAAAAGGATATTGATTAAATACGAATTGCGCCACACTTGTATTGATGTCAGCGAGGCATAAGACGCCCTTTAGAATAACCGTGAATTGATGATCCTTATCTTCAAAGAAGCCTCTTTTACCAACCTGTAATTGGGTGATGAGTCGTTCTAAGTCTTCGCTAGAGTAATGCTCCTTAGCGGCATTTGTGTATACCTTATCTGCTTGGTCCCTAAGTAGAGGATACGGGCGATTCAACTTGGTTTTTATACTTTCTTTGGGTATGATTTTTTCAGTGTTAACTTGTTGATTAGACACATTGTATTCCCTATTGAGTCATTTTTATTATGTAATAAAAATTATAAAAGTGACTTCATAGTCATACCTACTTTGCCTTACCCGAAGCCACATTCTGTTTATTTATTTGCGATATAAGGTTAATTGCCAACACGGTATTAAGTCGAAATTTATGTATACACTTAATACCCCAGCATGAAGATACGACAAATCCAAATATGGAGTAAGTGGTCTATTTTAGGTTACCTAGAAGTAGTAGCAGCCTGCAATACTTCACTGAACATGGCTTAGCATATTCTGACTTACTTAGTTGTGAAATCGATACAATGAAGTTATAAAAAAGCAACAGCAAAGTCGTCTTCTTCCGCTTCCTTCCGCTTCAAAATTCTGAGTATTTCGCGCCAGCATGTATCTCAAGTTGAAAAATTGTGTTTGATAAGTTTAAATTTGTGCAGCCAAAGCAGAACAACTTTATAAAGCTTGACTTCTCCTCCAGCTAAAGCAAGGGGATTCTAAGAGCTATTACAGCTCAAAGACTAGGGCAGCGCTATGCTGCGACCTTTTCTTCTGCAAGACGATCTAGTCCGACCGCAAGAATGTTCCGTGCCGCGTTGATATCGCGATCATGAGTGACACCGCACTCACATGTCCATTCTCTTATTCCAAGACCGGCTCTACCCTTTGGGCTGTTGAGGCGTGAGCCGCAACACGAGCATGTTTGGGTGGTGTACGATTCGTTAACTTCTTCGAAAATAATGTTTGCGTGAGCGCATTTATATTCCAACATTACCTTAAGTGCCGACCAACTTGCGTCTAAAACGGATTTTGCCATCTTCGTTTTTACAAGCTTTTTGCTACTGACGTTACCAACGAATATTGCCGCATTTTCATTCACTAAATTGCGGCTGTATTTATGCAGAGTGTCTTTTCTGCGATTTTTAATCTTTGCGTGAATAGCTTTTACACGCGCTTTATTATTAGCGCGTTG
>NZ_AUAV01000016.1 GCF_000428905.1 Brumicola pallidula DSM 14239 = ACAM 615 | reverse complement strand
AGCGCGGTGAATGATACCTAAAACTTTTCCTAATTCGCTTGGGTATCTTGCCAACAGCAATCTCAAAGGGATAGGCAGGCTTAAAACCCATTGACGAATTGGATAACCCAGTAGTACATCATCTGCCAGTAACGCAGCACTTTCTGCCATTCTTCTAGCGCCACAGCTAGGGCAGAAACCACGTCGCTTGCAACTAAATGCGACGAGCTTTTCGTGCTTGCAGTCGCCGCATACTACCCTTAAGAAGCCATGCTCTAACGACCACATCGCAAAAAGTCTTCAAACTCACGCTCAACAAATTTAGGTAAGTATTTACCTTGTTCAGATATGGCTTCTTTGAATTCCGGATAATGCCTCTCGACCAATTGATACAGCAAAGTATTTTCTGGTCGGTGGCGTTTGTATTTTGCCACTTGCTGTATTGCCAGCACTGCTTTTCATCCTTGATTGTGCCATTTAGATGATAGTGTGGCTTGTGGTAAAACGTTTTTCGACTGGTCGCTAGGACGTTTTTGCTTGCGAAAGTGGAGAAGTGCTAATGTCCGCAGATCTCCAAACCGGCCGAAAGCCTATTTTGTTTCTTAAGACGGGAAAGCCCCCTGAACTTGTCTTAAGATTCAAATGCTCGAATGACCGCTTCTCGCTCATTGCTGCCAGTGGCAGTTTCATCTAGGAACACTAACTGAGGTCACAAAGGAGGGTGAAACCGAACTACCACTTATGAATCAGGCTGAATTATAAGTAACTTTTGTTTCATAAAATCGATAAACACGCGATTTTTATTAGGCATGTATTTACTTTGCACATACTGCAAACAGATATCACCTTGATAATTACCTTGTAACTGCCAATCTTCCAATAATGGAATGAGTTTCCCTGTTTCAACACTCTGTTGCGCAAGATAATCTGGCAAAGGGCCAACACCAAATCCCTGTTCAATCGCATCTTTACGCATGTCACTGTGATTAAGTAAATATGACCCTGTCACTTGTATAGTCGTTTGTTGATTTTTATTGCTAAATCGCCAACGGTTATCAGCCTTATTTTCGCCTAAACAAATGCATGCTAAATATTTTAAATCATTGGGGTGTGTTGGCAGAGAATGTTTTTTTATGAAATCAGGACTGGCACATAACACCTGTTCGACGTGACCAATTTTAACATTTACCAAGGCTTCAATGGGGGTGTCATTAATATGAATCAAGAAATCGACACCGTCATGAATAGGGTCTAAAATTCGATCGGTTACTTTTAAGTGCAACTGAATGTCTGGGTAGCGTTTTAAAAACTCAACAAAGAGTGGTCGTAATACCTTATTCGCTAATGATCTTGGTGCAGATACTCTCAATAAACCACTCACCGTAGATGTTCCAGAGCGACTGGCATTAACCGCTTTATCCGCAAACTCAACCATCTGCTTACAATAATCAAACGTTAAAATACCTGACTCCGTTAATCCAACTTGTCGTGTTGTACGCTGTAATAATTTGATGCCTAATGCATCTTCTAACCGACTAATTTGACGGCTCACTGCTGAAGGTGTGACACCAAGTTTATTTGCCGCTTTACTAAAGTTTCCCTGCTCAACCACCGTGACAAAAATGGCCATGTCAGACAATAGAGGTATCAAATAATTTGTGTCCATGGGGCACAAGTCCTTATACAAATAGATGTATTGTTTTCAAAAACTCATAGATTAACATAGTTGCAGAATAAAAATGAGTTACTGCGAACATACTTAAAATTGTAAGAGGTGAATATGGAATTATTAATAAATACTTATATGGCGGAAATCATCGCGGTGAGCACAATTGCTGTTTTTATGGCGATGTTACCTGGGGCTGATTTTGTGATGGTTACACGAACTAGTATCTCCAATGGCCGTTTAGCTGGTTTATATATGAGCTTAGGGATGGCTTTATCGGTTTGTATTCATGCCAGCTATTCAATTGCAGGATTAGCAGTAGTTATTGCAAATTCAGCGTGGTTATTTTCGGCAATCAAATATTTAGGTGCTGCTTATCTTATTTATCTTGCTTGGCAGTTATTAACAACGCGCGAAACGGTAAATAAAGACCAAAGCAATTCAACGACTCAAATGTCACCTTTTATAGCATTACGTATGGGTTTTACTTGCAATATATTAAACCCTAAAACATCTATCTTTTTCTTAAGTATTTTTACTCAAGTGGTGTCTGTAGATACCCCCCTGATAATGCAAGGGAGTTATGGATTGATCATTATCTTGGCACATTTTATTTGGTATAGCGGTGTTACTTTACTGTTATCACACCCAAATATATTACCTCGCTTCAATCGACAAAAACAAAAAATTGATAAGATAGCAGGGTTCGTATTGATGATAATTGCGATAAATCTCATCTTAGTGAATTATGCATAGTGACTGGCTGCTTCGGTGGCTTTGTTCACACTCAGACTGAACGACTTACTGGCAAAAAATCAACGTCAAATTCCCCATGCACTCATCTGTGGGGAACGTCCGCCATCGTATCAAAGTGCGCCCAAAAACCCTTCAAAATTGCTCTTTGCTAATGACGCCTTTTAGGTCGAAACTTGCTTAAAGCGGCATCTCAAAAGTATGATAGATTATTGTAAAGGATATACTTTATTGTTTAGCATGACACTTTATTGTCACTGCACAACAAATACTGTATCGCCCACAATCCCTACTCCACTGTAACTGACTTAGCTAAATTCCTTGGTTGATCGACATCAGTCCCCTTAATCACAGCAACATAATATGACAATAACTGCAGTGGCAAAGTATAAACAATCGGAGCAATTGGCGACTCACAATGCGGCACATTAATAACGCGCATAGTTTCGTCACTCGCAAAGTTAGCGTTCTTATCAGCGAATACATACATGATGCCGCCGCGAGCTCTTACTTCTTCAACATTCGATTTGAGTTTCTCAAGTAACTCGTTATTCGGTGCAACAACAATGACCGGCATTTCATCATCAATGAGTGCCAATGGGCCATGCTTCAGTTCCCCCGACGCATAGGCTTCGGCATGAATATAAGAAATCTCTTTAAGCTTCAGTGCACCTTCCATCGCGATAGGGTACTGGTCCCCCCGCCCCAAAAATAAACTGTGTTGCTTATCGGCAAATTCCTCCGCTAACAGCTCAATGCTATCGGTCAATGTCAGTGTTTCTTCTAGTTTGCTTGGTAAGCTGTGTAAACCATCTATGATCGATTTTTTGTCCACTGCTAACATGCCGTTATATTTACCCAGAGCAAGTGTTAACATTAAGAAACCGGTTAACTGCGTAGTAAAGGCTTTGGTTGAAGCAACGCCTATTTCAGCACCCGCTAATGTCATGAATGACATGTCAGATTCGCGCACAAGTGAGGAGCCAGGCACGTTACAAATCGCCAAACTAGACATATAACCTTGTTCTTTGCCTAAACGAAGAGCAGCTAGCGTGTCCGCCGTTTCACCTGATTGCGAAATGGTCACCAATAAGCTGTTTGGATGCACCACTGATTTTCGATATCTGAACTCTGACGCTATTTCAACATTACATGACACATTTGCGTATTGCTCTAACCAATAACGCGCAGTCATGCCTGAATGGTAACTGGTACCACAAGCAATAATTTGCACATGTTTAATGCCTTTTAGGATGTCCTCAGAGCCAGCACCAAAGATACCTTCAACTAGGTCGTTTTCACCTAAGCGATCTTGCAATGTATTGCGAACTACTGTGGGTTGTTCATGGATTTCTTTGAGCATGTAGTGGCGATATCCGCCTTTGTCACCAGCATCGTGTTCTAATTCAGAATCAAAGATTTCGCGCTCTATTTTTTCGCCATTTTGCGCATATATAGTCACTGAAGTACGAGTAATTTCGGCTACATCGCCCTCTTCTAAGAAAATGAAGCGACGAGTTACTGGTAACAGCGCCATTTGGTCAGATGCGATGAAGTTCTCGCCGATCCCCAAACCAATCACTAATGGGCTACCTGAACGAGCAACGATCACGCGGTTTGAATCTTCTTTATCCATGATCACTGTGCCATAAGCACCATGAAATTGTTTTACAGAGTCTTGCACAGCAAGTAATAAGTCTTTGCCTTTTTTCACTTCTTCGTGAACCGTGTGCGCAATCGTTTCGGTGTCCGTGTCAGAGCCAAAAATATAACCTTTTGCTTGTAGATCACGTCTTAAAGCTTCGTAATTTTCAATTATGCCGTTGTGTACAACGGCAATTCTTTCATTAGAAAGATGCGGGTGAGCATTCTTTTGATTTACGCCACCATGAGTTGCCCAACGAGTATGCGCAATACCCGTAGCGCCCTTAATTGGGTTTTCAGCAATCGCGTCGCTTAACGCCTTGACCTTGCCTACTTGACGCTCGCGATTTAAATTACCGGCACCATCGAGTAAGGCGACACCGGCTGAATCATAGCCTCGGTATTCAAGTCTGCGTAAACCTTCTAATAAAATTTCTACAACGTTACGTTCTGCTATTGCGCCTACAATTCCACACATATTGGTATCCTAATTTGTCTTTGCGTTCCTCTTAAATTACGCTTCAAGTGCCTATAAAGGCATACAACGTAGTTATAAGAATTACTTCTTTTTAATAAAATAGTTTAGCAAATACAAGTCGCACACATTACTGTTACGCCTCGTTTTTCAATTTTTTGCTTGGCGTCTTCATCGAGGCCATCATCGGTAACCAAAATAGATATTTGCGACCATGGCAATTCCACATTGGGTATTTTTCTTTCTAGTTTCTCCGACTCAGCCATTACAATAACTTGTTTTGACACTTCTGCCATTGTCCGACTGAGGGACGTTAATTCGTTGAATGTGGTTGACCCACGCTCGATATCGAGGCCGGCCGCACCTAAAAATGCTTGGTCAAAATTATAAGCTCTCAACATGTTTTCTGCCATTTGGCCTTGAAACGAATGTGATTGAGCGTCCCAAGTGCCGCCTGTCATCAATACCTGAGGTTCATTTTCCCCCTCTAATAGGGTATTAGCAACTTGCAATGAGTTGGTCATAACCACTAAGCCCAGTTTCTTGGGTAAATGTGGCAGTAGTGCAGACGTTGTGCTGCCGCCATCAATAATAATGCGATTGTGATCTTGAATAAGTGTCGCGGCTAATTTTGAAATGGCTAACTTTCGACTTGAAAGCTTTTCAGATGAAAGTTCAGAAGCGTCTTTGGGAAGTAGAACCGCACCGCCAAACCGTCTTAATAACAATCCATTATTTTCAAGTTCGGCAAGATCTTTACGAATAGTGACTTCTGAGGTTGAAAATACCTTAGATAACTCATCTACAGCAACTTCACCGCGTTCATTCAGTGTTTCAATGATCCCACGACGGCGTTGCTGAGTGTTTCGTTTTTGCAAAATCGAAAGCCTTAAATTTCAAATCGAAATTTATTATATTAAATAAATTTCGATTTGCAAGTTTTAAGGCTATTTAATAATCCATTTTACTTTTTCTTTGGACGTTCCCAACCGCTAATAACCCGTTGCTTGCCTCGTGCAATAGCAAGCTCTTCAGCATTCACGTCTTTGGTGACGACTGAACCCGCGCCGATGGTGGCGTTTTCGCCAATACTAACAGGTGCTACCAGCGAACTATTACTACCTACGAATACCCCATCACCAATAATAGTCTTAAATTTGTTAACGCCATCGTAGTTACAGGTAATTGTACCTGCGCCTATATTCACGCCTTTGCCAATTTGTGTGTCGCCAATATAAGTTAAATGATTTACTTTTGAACCTTCACCAATAACGGACTTTTTAACTTCACAAAAATTACCTACTTTAGCGCCGTCGTGAAGGTCAGCGCCAGGACGAAGTCGTGCGTAGGGACCCACATTGCAGTTTTGTGCAACGACAGCATCTTCAACCAACGAAAACGCTTCGATATGGGTGCCATCGCCAATTTTACAATTTTTGAATACGCAGTTAGGACCAATAACTACGTTGTCACCAATCTCAACATTGCCCTCGAAAATAGCATTAATGTCGATACTGACGTCTTGCCCAACTGTTAATTTACCACGCACGTCAATGCGCCGCGGATCAGCTAAACTGACGCCGGCCGTCATCAACGCTTCAGCACTGCGAAATTGATAGGCGGATTCCAGCGAGGATAATTGAACTCGGTTATTTACGCCCTCAACTTCACGCTCCCAAACAGGGTGCGCTGCACGGATAATTTTTCCTTCTTTAGCGGCCATTTCAATAACATCAGTCAGATAATACTCACCTTGCACATTATTATTAGATAAATTGCCTAACCAACGTTTTAGATCTTTTCCTGACATCAACATCATGCCTGTGTTTATTTCGGTAATTTCGCGTTGAGCGTCACTTGCATCTTTGTGTTCAACAATAGCCATAATGTTGTCACCTTCGCGAATGATCCGGCCCATCCCCGTTGGGTCATTCAAATGAACAGTTAACAGTGCCAAGTCCGCTTGTGCTTTAGCATCGACTAAGCGTCGTAGTGTTTCACTACTGATCAGCGGGGCGTCGCCCACTAGGATCATCACATCTTCACCATCTTTAATATGCGATGCCGCCTGTTGGACTGCATGACCTGTACCTAATTGTTCGGCTTGTAAACACCAATTCAGATGATGGTGGCCCAATGCTTTTTGGAGTAAATCAGCGCCATGACCATATACAAGGTTGATGTTGTCGCAATCGAGTTCTTTTGCTGCCTCAATTATATGCTCGACCATTGGCTTGCCAGCAATTGAATGCAATACTTTAGGTAACGACGACTTCATTCTTGTTCCCTTGCCTGCTGCAAGGATAATAACGCTCAGTGACATAGTAATTCCTTTCTAATTTGGCGCATAGTGTAACTAAGTGAAAACCCCTTGTCAGTAGACTTCACTCACTATTTGCCATATCATACTTGACAAATAACAGGATGTTAACCGACACTAAATAATGAATATTTTTCGTACACTGCATCGTAGTATCTTAGTTTTATTTGCGATTGTCGTCGTCGCCATCGTTACACTAATACATTTCAGTATGACCAAAATAGTGGCTGAACAAAGCCGCGCTCATCAAATTTCTCTGTCACCCGCAGTAAAGCTGGTTGTTCGCCAAGTTATAGAACCTCTACATATCGCTGAAACATTGAGTAAATCGAAAGAATTAAAGGAAATAATGCAGTTTTCTGCGGCTAATGATGCAAGCATTAATGAGAAACAAATATTTGAAACACTCAAACGACTTGAACAAGAATTTGAGATGGGCTTTTTCGTTGCTTTGGAAAAGCAGCGAATGCAATACAACTCCGACGGTTCAACTATTGAGCTAATTGAAGGTGAAGTAAACTGGTACTTTAAATATCGCGACATGCCTGAAAAATCAGTCGGGGACATCGGCAAATGGGAGGATACGCATTTCTTCATTGATATAAAAATATTTGATGAAAACAATCAATTTGTTGGCTTTTTCGGTGTTGCAAAAAGCCTATCACATTTTATAGAAGTGTTTGAAACCCATAAAGCAACGTACGGTCACGACTTCATTTTTGTGAACCCGAAAGGGTCGGTTATGCTCTCTTCAGACCCCGCATTAAACGCCAGCAAATCAAACTTCAATAACCTAAAAGATCTTTCTTGGTATCAAAAAACCATTAATCAAATGGGTATTGACTCAGACACAGCCTTGGCAGCCGATGCTTCAGTTCAGAATATTAATAATGAATTAGTCAATATTAACGGCCAGGATATATTAATAGCGCAGGTCAATCTTGATTTGTTTGACTGGACAATGCTGTTAATGTCGCCGCTAAATGAGCAGCAGATCCATATAAGTAACGGCTTTATGATTTCTGCTATTAGCGTTTTAGTGGTTATTTTCCTATTATTCTTAATTATCTATAATCTTTTATATTACTTCCGTAAAGACCTGCAAAATGAAGGCTTGGTATTACCTTATTGTAAAATGCAGTCTGATGAAAAAATCAAATACTTAGTTAACTCTAAAGCGTATGAAAAAGATGCCTATTTGGTACTTATTCAACTCAACGATTTTTATCAACGACCGATCACCACCCAAAATCTAGACATGCTCACTGGCATAGGCACGAGAGTATCTGAATTCTTGCTAGACTCAGTGTATAAGTTCAATACTAAAAGCGAGTTTGGAAAGGTGAATGAAAGCCAATGGCTTGTTTTGTTGCAAAAGGCGGATAGCGAAGAAGGCACGAGGTTTATGGACAATATCCGCCACGGCTTGGCCACTATTCAAACTGAATGTGAACAGCAACAAGAGGTACTCAAATTCTCAACCTGCCAGGTAAAATTAAGCGAAGAAGACACCTTTGTCTCTGCTATTTTACGCTTAAAACCCGCATTAGATAATTTAAAAACAAACGATACTTTAACCCAGGTCGTCGATTTTTGAGGCAAGCTATAAACTTGTCTTCATGCGCAGGCGCTTCAAAATACCCGTCGTAATCATCAATCCAATGATAATTAAACTACCACCAATCATGGCATACGTCGAGAGCACTTCGCCGAGCACAACCATACCCCACAAAATACCAAACATCGGAACTAAGTAGCCCACCGTCATCGCTTGTGATGCGCCGACTTTTGCAATTAGGTCAAAATACATAATGTAAGCAACGCCCGTGCAGAGGATAGCTAAGATCAAAGCAGCTCCCCAAGTGCTTGCATCAGGATTCACTTCTGGCCAAGCGTATAAAGCGAAAGGAAATAATAATAAAGCAGCAAATACCTGACTTCCAGCGGCTATGGCAAAAGGCTTCACGCCACTTAAATGTTTTTTCATAAAACAGGCCGCAATGCCGTAACAACAAGTTGCGCCCAACGCTGTTGCCACCGGCAGCAAGGAAACAGGACTGGCAGACTGAGTATCTTGACTAATAACCACAACGCCTACAAAGCCAAGAAAAGTCCCTATAACACCATGCACACCAATACGATCTTGCAAATAAAAGTAGGCAATGATGGCGCCAAACATGGGCGCAGTTCCATTCAATATAGCGGTTAATCCGGCATCCAAATGAAGGCTGGTATAGGAAAACAAACAAAATGGGATCGCAGTGTTGATTGCTCCCACAAAAAGTAACTTTGCCCAATTCCCCGATAAATCACGCCATTGGCGAGTAAAGTAGACAACGGGTAATAAAAATAAGGCAGCTACGCTTGCCCGCACTTCAACCAGAGCAAATACGCCAAAAGCGGGTACAGTAGCCTTCATTAACATAAATGAAGCACCCCAAATGGCGCCTAAAACTAATAATTCAATTAAGTGAGAAGTTTTCAATGTCGTCCTTTTATTTTAATGAACCTGCTTTTGATTCAAGTGAGAGTAGATAAGTTTTACGCTCCAAGCCACAGGCATATCCGGTTAGTTTACCATTTTTGCCGATAATTCGATGGCAAGGAATAATAATAGGAATGGGGTTTTTACCGTTCGCCGCGCCCACCGCCCTGCACGCATTTTTGTTGCCTACCACTACCGCAATATCTAGGTAACTTGCAGTTGACCCAAAAGAAATATCAAGTAATGCTTGCCACACTTGTTTCTGAAAGTCGGTACCATCTGGGTCCAGCGGTAAATCAAATTGATCACGTTTATTGGCAATGTATTCCGATAATTGTTTGGCTGCAAGCTGCGATATTTTATTTTCATTAGCGAGCGGATGGGTATCGGTAAAATCGATAGCTTTAAGCGCTTTATCGTTCGCAAATACCGTTAAAAAACCATGCGATGTTACAACGATGCTTTTGTATAAGTGAGCATATTGTGGGTAACGCACCGATTGTATATTCATATTAAGTTTCCTGGTTGATCCACAGGCTTAACGTATCAGCGGATGGTTGCTAATGCATCAGCACCAATTGATAAATCCGAACAATTTAATATACGGTATCTGCATGACAGTTTACCTCGTATGTGAATTAAAACACCTTGTTTTCGGCACAAGTTATAAGGTCATCACGGTGAAGTGGTAGTGAAGTGGTGGTGAAGTGGTGGCGAATTGATGGTTAATTAAACTTATGTTGAATTCGCAGGGCTATTTAGCTGATAATGACACTTTAATAATAAGAAAAGTGGTCAAGCTTGCAATTTTATAAACCTTTCATTGCGTTAACAGTCCTAGTTCTCTCTCTTTCATTCCCTGTCTGCGCTGACACTTGGGTGGATGATTTTGCAAATGAACTGAAGGCGACTGCGAAGAAAAAGAAACTGCCAGGCTTAGCGTTTGTTATGGTCGCTCCAAATCAGCCTACGCGATTTGAGTTTTATGGAAAGACAGAAAAGTCGGGTACATTAATAGATAAAGAAACGGTGTTTAGATTAGCCTCGGTTTCAAAAACATTCACCGCTGTATTTATGGCGCAGCAAGTAAAAGAGAAAAAGCTGGCGTGGAAAAACTCATTACAAGAACTATTGCCCGACTACAAGTTTGATAACTACATCGACACACCTATTTTATTGCAGCACCTTATTGGCCAATCTACTGGTTTCATACCCAATGCTTATGACAATTTAATTGAAGCCAATTACAAACTACCACGCGTATTGGAACATTTAGAAAAACTAGATTCGCTATGTAAACCCGGTATTTGCTACACATATCAAAATACTTTTTTTGGTGTACTTGAAGAGTATTATCGTCAGCAAAAAACCACCTTTGCAGACGAGATAACGAAAAGCATTATCATACCTTTGAAAATGCCAACCGCAAGCGTCGGCAAAAATGCGCTTATGGCATCAAAGAAATGGGCAAAGCCTCATGCAGCTATTGATAAAAATAAGTGGGTGAGTGTTCGAGTCAAAGACAATTATTACAAATACTCACCGGCTGCGGGTATTAATGCCAGTGCTGCTGATATGGAAATTTGGTTAAAGGCGATGCTGCTAGAGTACCCGGACATTATTGATAAAAACATGATTGAGACGCTCACAAAGCCACGTGTAAAGACGAAGCGTGAAATGTATCGCCGTGAGTGGCGGAAGCAACTTACAGACGCACACTATGGTTTAGGATGGCGCATTTATAACGTCGATGATATTGAGATCATTTATCATGGTGGTTGGGTTCAAGGTTACCGCGCCGATGTCGCGTTCTCGCCGCAATTGGGTGTCGGCTATGCCTTGTTAATGAATGCAGAATCTAACTCAATTAATAAGCTTACAGCCACGTTTTGGAAAGATCAAATCGAAGCGCATAAGATAGGTCTTTTGGCAGACATTAAAAAGTAAATATAAGTCATTATGGCGTCAGCATAAGCTTAAGTAGCGCCATTTTATGATACTGGTTAGCTTTATAAATGGGCGTTTGGAAGATTGAAAATAAGAGCTCAAAAATAAGAGCTCTTATTTATTTTTTTACTCAGCAGTTTTTAGGTAAGTGTAACCCTTCAAACAATTCTCATAAAAGTCAGTCCACTTGACACCTTCACGTGGCGGTATTTGCCCATTAGCCACTTCTTTGTCAATTTGACGTTTAACATCAACGGCCATTGCGCTTGGGTTGTATTGCATTATAGTCAGTACGTCTTGCACCGATGAACCGGCCACGAACTCTTCAATGTAAAAGTCTTCTGGGTCATCATCATCGCTGAAAATATGCACTTCATTTACACGACCAAACAAGTTATGCATGTCACCCATGACATCTTGGTAAGCGCCTGTTAAGAACAACCCTAAATACGCTTTTTGACCTGGTTCTAAGGACGCAATGGGCATGATGTTTTGCAGCTGACGGTCAACAATAAACTGGTCAATTTTACCATCACTGTCGCAAGTAATATCGACTAATGAACAGTTAATATCAGGTCGTTTATTCATACCCGTTAATGGCACAACCGGCAGTAACTGGTCGATAGCCCATGTATCAGCTGCCGATTGGAAAATCGAAAAGTTGCATAAGTATTGTGACGACAGTGAAAAATCTAAATGCTGTAGTCCTTCTGGCACAAACTCAACATCACGATAAAGCACTTGTAAGCGACGCATTATTTGCCAATACAAGGTTTCAATCTTACCCAGCTCTTCCAAAGATATAACACGTAATTTAAACGCGCTAACCGCCTTCTCTTTCCATTCACAAGCGTCGTTATATACTTCTTGAAGATTCTGGTCGGGACGCAAAAAATGAAGCAATTCACGCATATTCTTTAACAGTATATGTTCACCCTCAACAACTGAGGTATCCAGCATTGCGCCGTCGGCTTTAATTTCACCTACAATCTCAGTAACCACACAACTATGATGCGCAGTGATTGCGCGACCACTTTCAGTAACCAAATTTGGGTGCGGCACACCCTCAAGGTCACATATTTCTTTCATGCCGTAAACAACATCGGCAACGTATTCATTTAAACTGTAATTACGCGACGAATCGTTAGTTGATTTGCTACCGTCGTAATCAATCCCTAACCCACCGCCAACATCCACATACTCAAGGGCAAAGCCCATCTTATGTAAATCAGCATAAATACGTGCACTTTCGTTCACTGCGTCTTTAATTGCACGGATATCAGTTAACTGACTACCAATATGAAAATGCAGTAGTTTAAGGGTATGAGCCATACCTTCTTTTTCAAGAAGCTTAGCAGAATTAATAATTTCAGGGATAGTGAGCCCAAACTTCGCTCTATCTCCGCTCGAACCTTGCCACTTACCTTTGCCCAACGCAGACATTTTTGAACGTAAACCAATGATAGGTTCAATATTCAATTCTTTTGATATTCTAATCAGTAAGTGGAGTTCTGAATATTTCTCGATAACTACCACAACTTTGCGGCCTAACTTTCTGCCTAGCAATGATAGTCGAATGAATTCTTCGTCTTTATACCCATTTAAGATAGTTAACGAATTTGCATTAGTATTGTATGCAAGTACCGCTAGTAGTTCAGACTTTGAACCTGCTTCAAGGCCATAATCATAAGGTGCACCAGCGTCAACAATTTCTTCAACCACTTCACGTGTTTGGTTGACTTTGATTGGATAAACACCGTTGTATTGACCTTTATAATTGGCTTCCGCGATTACTTTGTTAAAGCATTCATTTATACCTACAACTTGCGAACGCAAAATGTCGTGGAATCGAATAACCACGGGAAACTGTATACCCTCTAGGCTAATTTCATCAATTACCGACTTAAAGTCGATTTTTATATTTTCATTTTTAGGATCAGGAGAAACTTGAATATTGCCATTTTCACCTATCTTAAAGTAGCCGCCACCCCAGCTAGATACGCCATAAGTGCGCTCAGCGTCATCAATCGACCATTCAACATTATTTGTTGTCATAACAGCGCTACCCCATCAAAAATCACGATACATACAAAGAAGCCCAAATCCTTAAAAAAGGTAGGTCGCGTATTATAATGAAGTTTAGCTGTGTTACTAATTGTTTTGCATTTTTTAGTGTTTTTTTAGCTACTAGCACCATTTAAATGTAAACGAATTGTAAAAAGCGTGCTATGTTGACAAAAAAGAGGTAGCTGTAATAATTTGCTAGTGGTCTACAGGTAGTTTTTGGTCGGCATTACTTAACCTAGTAAAAAGGAACTTGATTTGCGTACTGATATAAGTAGTGCAATGTATATAGAAAACATCCCTGAGCAAACTAAGTATCGAGTACTAGTCATTGACGACAACGAGATAGAACTAACGCTTTATATTAATGGCCTTGGTCAAGAGTTCGATGTGTCATTTTCGCCAAATGCACACACAGCGTGGGAACTGTTGAACAGCGCACCACTTCCTGACGCGATTATCCTCGATATCATGATGCCGGGAGAAGATGGTTTGCAGCTTTGCAGCCGTATTAAAGAAACTCAATTCATCCAAGATGTTCCCATAATTTTTGTTTCGTCACTAACTGAGCCAGCAATAAGATCTGAAGCCTTTGAACTTGGTGGTGCTGACTTTATAGCAAAACCGCCCATGATGGCAGAGCTTATTGGCCGTCTTCGCAGACATATGGTGCTGTACCGTAAAACCAAAAAACTAGAATCACTGATTTTTATCGATCCGCTGACTCATTTACCCAATGCGGCAAAATTTCAAGAGGTGCTAGCAGTTGAATGGGCCCGTTGTGCAAGGTATTGGCAGCACTTAACCCTATTAATGATACGTATAGACAATCTGGATACTGTTCGGGAGATAGATGGCAGTGACAAATATTTTTCTACCATCGCAACCGTCGCCAATAGTTTTGCGGCTGCCGGGAATCGTCCGGGTGATTTGGTCGCCATCTTAAGTAACCACAAATTCGCAGTATTGCTTTGTGATTGTGGGCACGATGGCGCGACACTCAAAGCCAATCAAATAAAGACCACCTTTGACCACAGTGAACTAACAAATACATCGGTTCATCTCAGTTGTACTATTGGTTATGCCATCGCCGCGCCTGCTGGCGGTGGTTCCCCTGAAGAACTGTTGCAGTCAGTCGACAATGTTATGTTTGAAGCGCTACAACACGATGCAGGTAGAATTTACGCTGTGAATGGCATTATAGGTGTCACTGAATAAGCGCATTACCGCAACAGCATTCCTGGTTATGTTGCAGAACACGTTTTGCATTGAGGTAGCGGGTTTACTTTAAAGCTCTCCCAAGTGGAGCTCATAGCATCAAAAACTTGCAGCTTATTAGCCGATTGTTGACCGAACTGAGTCAAAATTTTAATCGCTTCATTAGCTTGAGACGCACCGATAATGCCAACAACTGGGGACATTACACCCGACTCGACACAACTCAAGTTTTGTTCTCCAAAAAAGTGGCTTACACAAGCATAACAGGCGGTTTTCAGGGCCGGAATAACACAGAATATTTGGCCTTCCATTCTTATTGCAGCGCCAGAAACAAGTGGTTTACCACTGCGATAACAAACGTCATTGAGTAAATTTCTAGTCTCAAGATTATCACTGCAATCTAGAATTAGGTCATGTTGTAGCACCAGCGCGTCAAGCTCGTCCGAGCTGAGCCTTGTGTCGATGGTTTTAATATCAACAAAGTGATTAATACTGTTCAAGGTTCGCTGAGCAGATTTAACTTTTTTCTCTCCTATACTATTTTCAAAATGCAAAACTTGGCGTTGTAAGTTAGTTGTTTCAACAATATCGTCATCAACCAGTGTTAGTTGACCAATTCCCGCTGCAACCAAATATTGAGCCGCCGCGCATCCTAAACCGCCCACTCCAATCATCAGAATACGGCTATTGATGAGCAATTCTTGTTTGTCGAGATCAAAACCTGCCAATAATATTTGACGGCTGTAGCGGAGAGCTTGCTCCGTGGTAATCACTTTATCTTTCATTCACACTTGTCTATTTGGTTTTGATGTTTTAATGGCAATAGTTTTACCACTAGAGGTATGGCGCTGCAATAATTACCAGAGTGAAGGCAGTTCAAAACGTTAACTTATTATCGAACTAAAAGGTAGTATGTTAACCGTTTCACCTATGGAAACTCGGCCTCGCTCATTTTTCAATACGGCATAACAATTACTTTTTCTAAAGCAAGATAAAACGCCGGAACTTTGCGAACCGAAAGCTTCAACACTGACTTGCCCAATATCATTAATGAAATAATGCGCTCGCTGATAATCTGTGCGTCCTGGGCGTTTTTTAAATATACTGGTCGCAGTTGCTGGCAGCATAACTGGGGCTTGCGGTTTACATCCAGCTAAAATAGCCAGTGCTGGAGCGGCAATTTGGTCAAAGGTGACAGCAGATGATACGGGGTTACCAGGTAAACCAAAAAATAGACTCGCAGACAAGCGTCCAAAGGCCAGAGGCTTTCCGGGTTTAATCGCTAATTTCCAGAAATCAACATTACCATATTCTTCTAAAATTTCACGTGTATAGTCAGCTTCGCCAACCGACACACCGCCGCTCGTTATTACACAATCGGCATGTTCATTAGCATATTCAAACGCGGTTTTTATTTTTGTTTTGTCATCTTCAATAATACCCATGTCGATTGTATCGACACCCATCTTTGAGAGCATCGCTAGGAGCATTGGGCGGTTGCTATCGAATATACGATCGTTGCGAGACGGTTCACCTGCTGCCACTAATTCATCACCCGTAGAAAAAACTGCGACCGTGAGTTTTCGGTAAACAGGAATACGACCAAACCCTAATGAGGCTAATAAACCGATATCGATTGCATTGATTCGATCGCCAACACACAAGACAACTGCACCTTGCTTTATATCATCACCAGCAGGTCTGATGGCATCTCCTTTGCTGGCTGAATTGAAGGTAATTTGATCGTCATTCGCCACGGTATTTTCCTGCATAACAACGGTGTCGGCACCTTGAGGTATTTCAGCACCGGTCATAATGCGTACACATTCACCCTTTTTTATGCAGCCGTTAAATTTGTTTCCGGCAAAGCTTTTACCTACTACAGTGAGGATGTTAGATACTAAAAAATCATCATATCTGAGCGCATAACCATCCATTGCTGAATTATCATAGGCCGGCACGTTAATTGGTGAAATTATGTCTTTTGCAATAACGCGGTCTATTGCATCACCAAGGTCACATAATGTGATATCTGTAATCGGTGAAACCGTATCTTCAATTATGCGCTTGGCTTGTTCGATGGGCATCAAGCCAGGAACGTCACATCCAAAATTCATTGATTTTCCTATTGTTAAGTCAGGGCTTTTTTTGATTTCAAACACTACTATACACTAAGATAATGTCTTTAAAAAAGTGCAGTCCCCGTAACTTTTTGACGGTTTTACGCACATTTTGTTCCTTAGCCCAAGCAGTTCAGCTAAATATCATTTTTTATCAGCGCTTTATTCGTAATCCTATTAGTCCAAAGTGCCCCAAGCATGGCGAGTATAAAGCCAGGAATAGCAATTAATGTTGGTACTTCATCAGCCACTAACCACGCAATAAGTGCGCCTACTGCGGGCACCATGAACATAATCGAAGCTACTTTGGCAATTGAGCCTTGCCTTACCATGCTGAACATTAACAGAATACCTACAATCGAATTACCAAATACCAAAAAGGCGATGGCTCCCCAAAACGGTAATGCATTTTCAAAAATAAGCCCTTCAAATGCCAAGGCAAATGGAATAGATATAGCAGATGCAAACGCATATTGCACCCATGTTGCTACCATGGGGTGTACACCTAATTTACGCTGTTTTTCAATTACTTGACCAATTGATAATCCAACAACTGCGGTAAACCCAAGAATTGCACCGAGTAAATACCCTTCGTTTCCTTGCATATTTACACCAATAATAAGCATTGCACCTAGGAGCCCTAAGGACAGACTTGCCCATATATTCCAGGCCGGTACTTTTCGGGCAAGTAAGGCACTTGCAATGATCACTAAGACCGGTTGCGAAGCAGCAAACAAGGCCATAATACTGGCACTAGCACCTAGCTTCATGCCCACATAAATGCTACCAAAATGACCTAGATGTAAAAACAATCCTGTCCCCATAAGGGCATAAGATTGTCGAAAGTTGGGAATAGGTAAGCGCCATAAGATGACCAAAGGAGTGAGTGCTAAAAAAGCCCCGAAAAATCGAAATGCGAGTAAATTTAATGGCTGTGTATATACCAATGCCAGTTTTGCCATGGCATAGCCGGCACTCCAAACGAATAAAAAGATAAGAGGATAAAAAGGTTTTAGCGTTGAAAGCACAAGCGTCTTGCCCACAGAGATTAATTCGTTAATGCTAACATGCAAACAAATATCGTCCAATCCAACTGAAGTAGCATATCACCGCTTGATGCTTTGCATTATGGTAGAACAAACTTTAGGACGCCAGCCCCAGTTTGCAATAGCGTCGTCATACATAATTTTTAATAAGGTAAATAGAATGTCTTACATAACGGAATATCAAGCATCAATTGACTCTCCAGATACATTTTGGGCTGATAAAGCAAAGCAATTACCTTGGTTTAAAGCACCTGAAAAAATATTATCTGATGACGAGAACGGCATCAAAAGATGGTTTGCTGATGGTGAAATGAATACCTGTTATATGGCTTTGGACCACCATGTAGCACAAGGACGTGGCGAGCAAATAGCGCTCATTTACGATTCACCTGTTACCGATACAAAAATGCAACTGACTTACGCTGAATTACTTGAAAAAGTGGCCCGCTTCGCCGGTTTACTGCAAGCCAACGGCGTTAGTAAAGGTGATAGAGTTGTGGTCTATATGCCAATGATTAGCGAGGCGGTCATTGCAATGCTAGCGGCCGCTCGCATAGGTGCTGTGCATTCGGTGGTATTTGGCGGCTTTTCTGCCAATGAACTTGCTGTGCGTATTGATGATGCACAGCCAAAGATGTTAATAACAGCGTCATGCGGAATTGAAATTAATCGCATCATTGAATACAAACCAATGATTGATAGAGCCATAGAGATTGCGACTCACAAACCCTCAAAAGTGGTCTTACTGCAACGTCAACAGTGCATTGCTAGCATGCACGAAGGTCGCGATATTGATTGGGCTGAAGCCGTAAAAACAGCGAACAAAGCTGAATGTGTCAGCGTAAGTGGCACAGATCCACTTTACATACTTTATACCTCGGGTACCACTGGCAAGCCCAAAGGCGTTGTACGTGATAATGGGGGGCACGCCGTTGCTTTAAAATACTCAATGTCAGCAGTCTACAACATGCAACCGGGTGATGTATTTTGGGCTGCCTCAGATGTTGGCTGGGTGGTAGGTCATTCGTATATTGTGTACGCGCCACTGTTACACGGCTGCACAACCATAGTTTATGAAGGAAAGCCGGTAAGAACACCTGACGCAGGCGCATTTTGGCGTGTTATTGAAGAGTATAAAGTAAAAGCTATTTTTGCTGCACCAACGGCATTTAGAGCTATCCGCAAAGAAGATCCCGACGCTAAATTATTGGCCAAGTATGACCTATCCTGTTTAGAAAGCGTATTTATGGCGGGTGAGCGTCTTGACCCCCCAACCTACGAATGGACAAAACAAATAACCGGAAAACCCGTCATCGACCATTGGTGGCAAACCGAAACCGGCTGGGCTATTGCGTCAAATATGATAGGTATTGAAAGGCTACCTACCAAACCTGGCTCAGCAACCAAACCAGTGCCTGGTTTTAATATACAAATACTCAATGCAAGTGGTCAGTCTTTGCCTCCTAATACCCAAGGTGCGATTGCGATTAAGTTACCTTTGCCTCCAAGTTGCCTAGCCACTATTTGGGGCGACTTTGATCGCTTTGTTTCTGGTTACTTAACTGAATACCCAGGATATTATTGTTCTGGCGATGGCGGTTACATAGACGAGGATGGATATTTGTTTGTAATGGGCCGCACCGATGATGTCATCAATGTTGCTGGGCATCGTTTATCAACGGGTGAAATGGAAGAGATTTTAGCAGCCCATGATGCAGTAGCGGAATGCACTGTGATAGGTGTTTACGATAGTCTTAAAGGCCAAATACCCGTCGGGTTGACCTTATTAAAAGACGGCGCAAATATAAGTGAAGCAGACCTGCAAGCCGAGTTAGTCGCCATGGTCCGCAAAGAAATAGGTGCCGTTGCCTGTTTGAAGCAAATTCTTGTTGTTGAGCGTTTACCAAAAACCAGGTCCGGTAAAATACTGCGTAAGTTGTTGCGTCAAATAGCTGAAAATGAGGAGTTTATTGTGCCTTCAACTATAGATGATCCAGCCAGTATTGATGAGATTAAAACAATTATGCAAACTAATGGACTGGTTAAGCCGTCAGTGGAATGACCCTAAATACAACGCAATAGACAATGTGAAACCCCGGTGGAGAACCGGGGAAAGGTTATTTATCCGCCAAGCATAGCCAAGTGTTTAGTAGCACCGGTATAGCCATCATGCAAAAAGTGGGTGGATTTTTTATCCGCCAGTAAACTCACCAGTTCATCTTGCAAGCGCTGCTCGGAGTTATCCAGTAAGAATTGCCTAACATCCAGTCCTTGTTCACTGAACAGACACAAGTGTAATTTGCCCAAAGCTGAAATACGTAATCGATTACAGGTAGCACAAAAATCTTTACTGTAGGGCATAATAAGCCCAATATTTCCTTTATAGTCACTGTGGGTAAACTCTTGCGCTGGACCGGCGGTTTTATTCTGCTCAATTTGCTGCCAGCCGTTATCGAGTAAACGCTCTTTTATAGGTAAACCTGAGGTATGATTTTGGTCAAAAAAGAGCTTGTTATCGCCTGTCTGCATCAGTTCAATAAAACGTAATGTGACTGGCTTTTCTTTTATCCAATCCAAAAAACTGTCGAGTTCGTTTTGGTTAAAATGCCGCATCAACACGGCGTTGACTTTAACTTTTATGCCTAACTCAAGCGCTTTTTCAATACCCTGCATAATAGTTTCTAACTTATCATGCCCGGTAATAGCTGCAAACATCCGTGGATCGAGACTATCAATACTTACGTTTAATGAGGTTAACCCAGCATCGACCCAACTACTAATTTGCTCTGGTAACTTGTAACCATTGCAAGTCATAGCAACATGCTCAATACCTGGTGTACTCGCACAGGCCTGAATTATTTCCGGTAAATCTTTACGCAAAGACGGTTCACCGCCAGTGATGCGAATTTTGCTGGTACCGAGGTTGGCAAATGCCTTGGCGATTTTACGAATTTCGTCGAGTCTCAGAAAGTCTCGCGGGGTATCGCATTGATAACCATTTGGTAGGCAATACTCACAACTAAAGTTGCATACATCTGTTATAGACAGCCGCAAATAATGGAAGCGGCGCCCAAATTTATCTTCTAACATATCACTAACACCTTTCCAAAATGAAGTAGCGAACACAATTACCCGCTACTTAGGGGAGGCAGCGCGATTTCTCTTGCAACCCTGGCGATAACTATCGATGTAAACATCTGTATCGCGGCCAGCAAACCTTGTCATTAGGAGTTAGGTCTGAAAGCTCGGAGTTAATCCAGTACTATTTGTAACATAGTTTTCACATAGGTTCTATTTAAGTGGTGCTGCAATAAAAAATAAATCTGTAATAAACAAAGAGTATGCTAATGAGCATCGCTAAAATTGAGTTTCGCTAACTGGGTCTTTGAATATAATTGCTTATGACAAATGCCAATACATCGCCATTTAAGAAACTAAAGGCCAAAATTCTAGCCCTCATCACTGCTGCTCTTTTCATGATTGGGGTTATTGCAATTATTTCCAACATCATGCTCTCGTCCCAAATAGAAAAATATCAACAGCTCATTGCCGTCGAGAACAATGCAGTTGCGCAAATTGCTGCGCTTAAATTACAGTTTAAAACGCATTTAGAGGGGAGCGCTCAAGGTGATTTCGATGCCCCTGTGGTGGCTAATCGAGAGGACGAAATTGCTGAAATGTCCGCAGCAATTCAAGTGTTGAGTAACAAACTACGCGATGAATGAATCTATCCAGGTGCTTTTTAACAGCGCAATGTTTAACATCACTTGATAGTATTTTTTGCAACCACCGTCAGTTTGCGATTCGTGATTGAGCCATGCAGAAACTTTTTTACTTCAAACTATAAACAAACGTGGTTTGTCTAATTTTATTTAACGCTAGAAGCTGGCAGGGCATTCAAAGCTGCAGACAAAGTTGAATATGTTTCACAAACAACACCATCTGGACGAAATCCTGATTTTGCTAAGGTTTTTAATGGTTGAAACTGGAAATCTGCCAAATATATGCGAGTACCAGACTTACTACATTTATCAATGAATTTGTGCAGTGCCGCCACACCGCCAGAGTCAAGGATCGATACGCCATCTAAATACAACACTACTCCTTGCTCTTTAGTACACAACTGAGCCAACTCACCAAAGACGCGATCAGCGGCAGCAAAAAACAGCGGCCCGGTGATCTTAAATACCCTCCAACCATCAGGCACTTTTAGATTAACCAGTTTATTGTGTTCGGTTATGTCTTGTACTTTGGTCATTTCAGCGATTTGTTTCATAAACAACAAAGAAGCTAAGACTATGCCCGTGGTTATCGCTATGACCATATCAAAAAGCACCGTGAGTGAGAAACACGCTGTGAACACAAATATTTCACTACGAGGTGCCTTTGCTAACAAGTGCAGTGCTTTTGGCGCTTCACTCATATTCCAGGCAACCATAATGAGTAAGGCCGCCATGCTCGACATCGGCAGGTAAGCCAGCACAGAAGACAATGAAATTAAAGAAATAAACACCACAACGGCATGCACCATGGCGGCAATGGGAGTTTTTGCGCCTGTCTTAAAATTGACGGCGGATCGGGCAATGGCAGCTGTTGCTGTAATACCACCAAAAAAAGGCGTAATTATATTTCCGATACCCTGACCCAAAAGTTCACTGTTAGCGCTATGTTTTTTGCCCGACATGCCATCGAGTACTACTGCACACAACAATGATTCAATGGCACCAAGCATCGCAATAGCAAATGCTGCCGATAATAAATCTTGCGCCAATTGCCAACTGAAGACCAAAACGGCTTCATTAGGTTGGGTTCGCAGCCATGGCCATTGAAAGTTAGGCAATACTGATGGAATACCAGAACCAAGAGTACCATCGGATAATGTAAAGCTGAAAGTCGACCCTATAGTTGCAACATCTAAGCCCTGTCTATTTAAAGTGAAGGCGATTAAACTTCCGACTATTACAGCTGGGAGGTGAGCTGGAATTGGAGTTTTTAAACGTGGCCATAACAGCATCACTGCCAATGTGGCCGAGCCAACGATAAGCGGCCATGGAGAGAAATCAGGTAAAGCTTGAGTCAATACCACGACCTTACCGGTAAAATTTTCTGGCATCGCGGTGATAGTCAGACCAAAGAAGTCTTTAACCTGAAGTGTTGCAATGACCACAGCGATACCACCGGTAAAACCCAAGGTGACTGGTTCGGGAATATACTCAATGTAACGGCCCAGACGCAGCAGTGCCATCATGATCAGTATGATGCCGGCCAGAATACTGGCAACCAATAGACCTGCAATTCCGTATTGCTGAACCACGGGAAACAATATCACTACAAATGCAGCGGTTGGCCCAGAAACGCTGTAACGAGAGCCGCCAGTCAATGGGATAAAAAAACCTGCAATAATAGCGGTATAAAGACCATATTGAGGTGCAACACCGATGGCTATTGCTAACGCCATTGCTAAGGGAATAGCAATGACCCCAACAGTAATCCCCGCCATTAAATCTTTAGTGAATGTTGCAAGCCCATAAGGTGCTTCATTTAAGGTATCACGTAAAGCGTGAGCAATTCTCAATGAAAAAAGGTGAACACGGTGAGACATTTTGCCCTCAAAAAATTATTGAATTATACTTACATGTGCATTATCCTCTTATCTTATACAATTTCAATGTTAATCAAATTAACATATATTTTAAAAAAGGTTGAAATATGGAAAAGCGAACCGCTAGACTCACACTGTTAATTGATCCTGATAAGAAGGCGATGTTTGAAAAACTGTGTTTGAAAGAAGATGTTACGCCGTCACAGAAAGTGAGATTGTTTATTAGAGAGTATATCGAAACAGAACTTGGCACAGACTGGAAAGATGAAGTTTTTAATAAATAAGTCTAAGGGCATCTGGATTATTCAACAATTATTTGATTGATACTGCAGTTTACCTAACAGGACATCATGATTTACATGATCCTCGGCAATTTAGTGACAGAGAGTAAATGGTACTATTTATATGCTCATTATCCCTGTTTGCGCTAGCATTTTAGCACTCTTTAAACGTGCCTGAACATTGTGTATGGGCATTGACACGATTAATTCATCTACTTCAGTGGCTTGGATAAACTGGGTTAATTTTTGTGCCACTGTGTCAGAAGATCCGACCACAGCATAACGTAATATATGTGACAACATCGCTTGGTCGGCGGCACTACAAATTTGCGATAGATCATCCACAGGTCTGGCAAAAGGACGATTGACGCCTCGGCGCATATTCATAAATTGCTGTTGTACCGAGGTAAACAAATACGTAGCTTCTTCGTCTGTATCAGCGACAACTACCATCACACCTGCCATCACATAGGGTTTGTCACATTGGGTCGATGCTTGGAAAGTTGAGCGATAGATATTGATCGCATCAAATAATTGATCCGGCGCGAAGTGAGAGGCAAAAGAATAAGGCAGACCAAATTTAGCAGCCAGTTGCGCACTGTACAAACTCGAGCCTAATAACCAGAGTGGTATATGCGTATTGGCGCCCGGGACGGCAACTATGCGCTGTCCGCTTTGTGGTGCGGCTAAATAATGCTGTAATTCTCGAATATCTTCAGGATAACTATCCACATCAGAGTTGAGGTTGCGCCTTAGTGCTCGAGCAGTCGCCATATCGGTGCCAGGAGCACGACCTAAGCCTAAATCGACTCTACCTGGAAACAATGTTGCCAACGTACCAAATTGTTCTGCTATGACTAGCGGCGAATGGTTAGGTAACATCACACCACCTGAGCCAATTCTAATGCTCTTGGTGGCCGCCGCAATATGCCCAAGGACAACAGATGTAGCCGAACTCGCTACGCCATGCATAGCATGATGCTCTGCTAACCAAATCCGATGGTAACCACTTTTTTCGGCTTGAACCGCTAGTTGACGTGAATTCTCTAGCGCGTCAGCAAGGCTGGCACCTTCAGCAATCGGGGCGAGATCTAATAGTGAGAATGGCAGTGTCATGAACAACCTAAATAGAAATAATGCGAGTTAATAACGTCACTATAAATGAATGAAACTAGTCGGTCTGTAAAGTTTATAATTTATTATGCAATTTTTCATATGGATCCATAAGATGTTATGCTGATAATTAATACAAAGGTCCACGATCGGATTATGTAATAGCGAAGTAAATTAGCGTTTCTGCTAAGTATTAAGACGTTAACTCTGGCTTTATAATTATTTTTATAAGGAAAGTTTAATTATTACGCTCTAGTATAAACAGTATAATTTTTGAATTTAATGAGTATGGAAGCAAGCATATCAGCGATATATTGAGTCATCAAAAATCTACCATAGATTCCATCCATCAACTATTTGATGCTGTAGACGTTATTTCTGTACAAGGATATGATGAAGAGCGCAGAGTTATTTATTGGAATGTCGGTAGCGAATTACTTTATGGCTATTGTGAACAAGAGGCTTTAGGTAATAAATTAGAAGAGCTCATAATACCTGAGCCCATGCGTCCTTTCATTGTTGCAGCACATAGTGATTGGCTCAATAAAGATATTAAAATCCCTGCAGGGGAAATCACTTTATGTAATAAAAGTGGTAATGAGGTTCATGTTTTTTCAAGCCATGTGATGTTCGTTAATCAAGACAATAAAAAACAAATGTATTGTATTGATATTAGCTTGGCTGAAACTAGACATGCTCAAGCTCAAGTAATATTTAAAGAAAATATGCTGAAAGCGATATTTGAAGGGACCCCTGACATATTTTTCTTGATGCAAGAAGATGGCACCATCACTGATTATCATGCTAGCAACAAGAAACAGCTCTACGTTTCACCTAAGGATTTTATTGGCAAACCAGTGGCCAGTTTGTTGCCGGCTAAGGTCGCTAGTAAACTAAAAACTCATATTACAAAAGCGATAGAAGAAGACGGTATATCCAGTTTCGAGTACGAACTAAATGTACCCCATGGCTTAATCTATTTTGAAGCGAGAATGATTTATTTAAAATCAGATAGGCAAATCGCTGTCATTGTTCGAGATATCACTGAGCAACATAAATCTAACGAAGTCATTCGCAAGCAGGCTTATTTTGACGCCTTAACCTCATTGCCTAATCGTTTTTTATCACTGGACCGTTTGTCACAAATGCTGAACGACGCTGAAAGAAATCGTGAGAGAACCGCTGTACTTTTTCTAGATCTGGACGATTTCAAAACAGTTAATGATTCATTGGGTCATGAAGCAGGGGATAAAATACTTATTGAAGCCGCCAATAGATTAAACCTAGCATTGCGAAAAGAGGATACCGTCGGTCGCATAGGTGGTGATGAGTTTATCGTATTATTGCGAGCGCTAACTGATAATCACAATGCCCTAGAAATTGCTGAAAATTTACTCACCATTTTTAGACGACCTTTTCAAATTGATGGCAGAGAGCTAATCCTAACATTAAGTATTGGCATTGCTATTTATCCTGAAAACGGTAACTGCGCCTCTGATTTGTTGCGTAATGCCGATACCGCAATGTATCAAGCCAAAGCCATAGGACGTAATACATATTCATTTTTTACTAAGGAAATGAATCTCACCATGACGCGTCGTTTTGAAATTGAAGGACAAATGCACGGCGCATTAGAACGTAATGAATTTGACGTTTATTACCAGCCTCAATTAGATATCCAAAGTGGTCATATTACTGGTGCGGAAGCCCTACTCCGTTGGCATAATCCCATTTTGGGCAATGTAACCCCAGAAGAGTTTATTCCAATTGCCGAGCAGACTGGTTTAATTATTCCCATTGGAAAATATGTGATTAAGCAAGCACTGCAATTTTTAAGTGAATGGCAAAATGTTGATCAACAAAAATATAAAATGGCGGTTAATTTTTCTCCGCGTCAATTCAGAGATAATGAGTTAATCGGTTTTATAAGAAAATCTCTTATTGATACAAATATCAGTCCTCAACATTTGGAATTAGAAATTACCGAAGGTGTATTAATGATCGGTAAATCTTATATTCGTGAGTCACATCTTGAACTTCATAAACTGGGCATAAAGTTATCAATGGATGACTTTGGAACTGGATATTCATCCCTCAGCTATTTACGCCAGTATGCCTTCGACGCATTAAAGATAGATCGCAGTTTTATCGATGGAATAACGCGAAACAATGAAGACTATGACCTAGTAAAAGCAACTATTGCTATGGCCCACAGCTTGCGTTTAGTTGTTGTTGCTGAAGGCGTCGAAATACGTGAACAACTTACTTTATTAGAAGAATTAGGCTGTGACTACGCGCAAGGATATTATTTTAGTAAACCTTTAACAGCTAAACAACTTCTCGAACTTAAGTACACTACAAAGCCATAGTTTATACTGGTGTTAATGATCCTTTTTATGACCATAGTGGTTAAAATGACATGAGAAAAAAAGATAACGTGATTTTAGTACCACTAGTCGACGTCAACGGCAATATTACCGGATACGTAGATAAAATGACTGCGCATATTCGTGGCGACTTACATTTGGCTTTTTCAGTCATGATTATTCGCCGGAAACGAGGCCGTATTGAGTATCTGCTGCAACGCAGAGCTCTGCACAAATATCACAGCGGTGGACTGTGGGCAAATACCTGTTGTTCGCACCCCCTGCCAAACGAAACAATCAATAATGCTGCACAAAGACGAGTATCTGAAGAACTAGGTATACAAGCCCCCTTGAACTTATCGACAGTTGGCAAAATACGTTATAAGCACCATCTTGATAACAGTCTAATTGAGCACGAGTTCGACCACATACTCGTGTCTGAGGTGACTGAATTGCAGTGGCAGAACAATACTGATGAGGTGATGGAGGCGCGTTGGTGGAAAGAAAACGAAATTGAAAATCAACTAAACAGTAATCCCGAGATTTTTACAGCGTGGTTTGCGCAAGTATTTGCGTTTGCCCGCGCGAACATTACGGTTTCAAAGGCGCTACTAGGCGCGATGCCACAAATGAATTAGCAGCATATGCGACATCGTTAAGCCGAACAAGCCAATAAAGATCCAGCGTAATAAGTCGGTATCCAAAGCATCGCTTGCTCCCGTTTCGAAAAGTACCCAAGCGAAAAGTAACGTAAGAAATACAAAAGGTAGACTGATAACAATTACTTTTACCAAGCTCACCCTTAGCATTTGACTGACATCAAACAAATGCTTCGGCGAATGCAATACGCAAAAATAGAGCGCAAAATGAAGCAACGGGGTAAGCACTATGCTGCTTGTTACCAGCGCAATCCACTCTGTTACTTGCCATCCACTTTTTATATTTTTACTAGCAACAGCCGCAATCACAAAGTATAAAAAACCTAAAAAAGCCGCGGCGAAAATCATTTGCATCGCTTGAATAATCCAAGCAGCGACGTCACTACTCACAAATAATGCGGTGAAAAGAGTTAGCACTACAGCGCTATTCACAATGGAAGGACCACAGAGCAACATGGCCGATAAGCAAATGCGCGCATACAACGGCATCGTCGTTCGCCAGTCGGCTGCAAAGTGAAAAATAGAAATACCTAAAAACAGAGATAATGCAGTGCCTGGTAGGGCAATCCAAAAAACAATAGAGGCCCCTGCCACTGCAGTATAAATAGCTAGAAAGCTGCACGCAGTGCGAACACCAGTAACGTAATTTAACGATTTAGCAACGGCAAAGTCTAATGCCCCATGAGGTAAACCTAAAATAACCACTGCAATCGCTAAGGCTGCTATTCCGGCGACATTCGATAACTCAATATTCAGCAGCATAGCAAATGCTGAGAGTCCGAGTGTGGCCAAATAGATTTGCGTGAAGCGTAATTTACCCATCTTTTATGTTAACCCTCACACGTCGAAATAAAGCGCGTAAAAAAGGCTTTTTGGGCATTGCCCAAATAATACAAATAAAATCGATAAACGTCGCCTTCTCTGACATAAAGCGCACGAATCGCTGTGCTGGAACAGTCTTAAAAAGTTGTACAAAAATTGTAATACCCACTTTCATATCATCTCTTAACACGCTGAGCATCAGTTTATCCATCATTTGATAGATAGCAGGAATGGGCGTATTCACCGATATCGTACCCGTTTTAATTAAATCATGTGCACTTTGTTTGGCCCATTTTTGGCTTCCAATAAAACTATATCCAGTTGAGGCTCGCATCGCACCGCCCGCGATCCCAGCATAAATTATAGCTGGCTTTTGATGTTGTGAATTTTGGTTGACTAAATACATTGGTAAGGCTGCGCATTCGGTGCGTTGTACGGTATAGGGATGTTGCTTTACCACTTTATATAGGGCGTCAGTTAAGCGTGCTTTTAAAACAGACGCCGCGATAGGAACTAAACTAAAGCAGGTAAATTCTACGAGCGCATGCTTGGTGCTAAAAGGCAGGATATAAATAAATTCAATACCCAGTTCTGAATGGCTTAGCTGATGCATCAATTTGACCGTAGAAGGCTGAAATATATCTGCCTCACACATAATTTCTTCACCATAAAAACACTGGATAAGGCCTTCATGCTGGCTCTGTAGGGGCGGCGGTCTTGTATCAACCACTTGCTTAGCCAACAGTTGTTCTGTGTGCGTCGTTACAATAGCCGCAGATCCTGCGGCAGTTATTGAACCAACGTGAGTATCAAAGCGAATATGCAAATTCTCTTTGGCAGCGGTTCTCTCCAGCGCAAGCGCGCTTAACGACTCCGACCTAAGGCAGCAGTATTGAAAGAGAGTATCGTGCATTAAATACTCGCTTCCGTCAGCGGATAGACTCCAGTTTTGCCACTTATGAGTTAAAATGGCTTCAATATAAGCGGGTAAATTATTTCCTCTTTCGCTGCTACGAACAGCCTCAGTAACATGCCAAAAACTCCACATTTTATCGTTCTGAGGGCCTTGCTTACTTTCAAGCACAACTATCTTTCCTGCAAAGTTTGCAGCGTCTAATGCTAGCAACAATGATAAACCAGCTGCCCCGGCCCCTATAATGATTAAATCAACCTCACTTTGTTTGGTTGATAACTGAGTCACTTGGTCTGCATCTGTGCAGTTAAATGCAAATGCAACTCGCTAGCATGCACACAATCGGTGTGCGCTAGTTTTGAGCTAGTTAACTGCCATAGCGCCTGACTGGCTAACAGTAGTTTTTTTGAAGTAGGCACCATCACTCTTCCTTGCCAATAAATACAATCGTTATTGAGAAGTTTACGACCAATGTCACGGTAAACAAAAGCCGCTACGGCGATGGCACGTCGATTACGTGGCGGCAAATAATACAAACCCGCTAAACCACTCTGATAATACGTTTCAGCCAGTTGCAGCAGTCTTTGAATGGCTTTTTGAACAACCGCTCTTTCGGCTATTTCACTTTTTGTAATTTGCGCTGCAGATAAACCCTTAACCCAGTCTTGAGGGATATATCGGCGCTGCATTTTGGCATCTTCCATTACATCTCGAGCAATATTGGTCAGTTGCATACCAATACCTAAGTCAACCGCAAAAGAATGACCCGATTTTTGCGCACCAAGAATAGGCGCCATCATCAAGCCAACCACGCCAGCTACTCGATAGGCATATTGAATGAGCATCTCATCGCTGGTCAGCGCCAAGGGAATTAAATCCTGACTCACCCCTTCGATAAGCGTAATGCCATGCTCTCGGTCGATACCATACTCTGAACAAAGCATAAGAAAATCACCAACGGTAGGATCCGTTTTGTGATTTTGAATAATCTGTTGTTTTAATAGCTTGAGCTGCGCTGCGGCTTCTACCTTATCTTCATTTTCGTCCGCAATGTCGTCAACAATACGGCAAAACCGATATAGGCGAGCCGCCGCAATACCGGTTTTTGAACCTAAAAAAAAACGTGCAAAATTAAACGATTTGCCATGCTTTTTTAATAGCGTTGTAGGATTGTCCTGCATGATGTCCTCGCTGGTCTATGCATCGACGGGATCGATTAGTCGGTCAACCACTTTGGCCGAAGATAACACTCCTGGGACGCCTGCTCCGGGATGAGTGCCGGCACCGCATAAAAATAAATTACCAGGACCTTCAGCGCGATTATGAAATCTAAACCAAGCAGATTGTTGAAACGAAGGAGCAATAGAAAAACCACTGCCCTCGACGCTACTAAAGTCATGTTCAAAGTCTTTAGGAGTTTTAGCGAACCGATGCACGATATGCGATGACAAACCGGGCATAATGGTCTTTTCTAGTGCGGCTATGATGCGATCTCCGTAGTCCTTCTCTTGTACTGACCAATCAATGCCAGAAAGATTATTCGGCACTGGCGCCAGCACATAAAATGAATCGCATCCTTGTGGTGCCATACTAGGGTCTGTCGCTGTCGGACGATGCAGATATAATGAAAAGTCGTCAGCCAATATCTTTTTATCAAAAATATCACTCAACAGATCCTCATATCGCTTACCTAACCATATAGTGTGATGCACAATATCGGGATATTGTTTGGTAGTACCAAAATGCAATACAAATAGCCCCATCGAGAGTGAACTGTGCTTGGTTTTGATTTTCGCACTTAACTTTTGATGCTTGCTCGGTATTAAGTTTCTATACAGATATTTAGGATCTATATTTGAAATCACCTTGTCACATGCAAGTTTGCCAGCGTTGGTATGCACCTCAGTAACCTGATTATCCAGAATCGTTAAATCGGTCACTTGGGTGTTTAGCATAATTTCAATGCCTTGCTCTTTCATCAGTTTTTCAAGACCGTCGACCAGTGCCCCGGTGCCGCCCATAGCAAAGTGAACACCCCATTTGCGCTCAAGGTAATGTATCAAACTATAAATACTGGTAGTAGCAAAAGGATTACCACCGACAAGTAATGGCTGGATTGAAAAAGCCTGCCTAAGCTTGTCGCTTTTCAAGTAAGCGCTGACCATCTGCCAAACGGTTCGGTAGCATTTAAGCTTGATAAGCGCTGGCACTTGAGCAAGCATGGTTGAAATTTTATGAAATGGCTTGTCCGCTAGCTGCGTGAATCCGACATCAAATATTGCTTCTGATTGCGCTAAAAGAGCCAAATATCCGGCTTGGTCATCCGGCTCAATTTGTTCAATACGCTCAAGTGTATCTTCAATTGTTCCGCCATAATCAAAATGCGTCCCATCCGAGTAAACAAAGCGATACCATGGTTCAACTGGCACAAGGTCGATGTAATCAGACATTTGCTTATCGAAAAGTGAAAATAACTCTTCGAGTAAAAACGGCGCAGTTATTACTGTAGGCCCTGCATCAAAAATAAAGCCTTCTTTATTGAATTGCTGCGCTCGCCCGCCTAACCTTTCCCTTTGGTCAATAATGACTACGTCGTAGCCTTTTGCTCTTAAACGCAGCGCAGAGGCAATACCGCCGAGTCCAGCCCCGATGACAACTGCTTTATTCATTTGTAGTACCTGTTGTTTTTGCAAGCAAACTTTTGGATGCGCGGATAAACGAACTTGCGCAGTTTGCGGGAAGTAGTGCCAATTCTTTTTCGCACTGTTTCAGTAAATATTGGGCACGATTTTTAGATATCGTTATAGCCTCTTGTATCGAGCTTTTAGCCGCAATTAAATTAACTAAATTAAGTTGATTGCGCTGCGCGTCTTGCTGCCAGTCGTCTAAGTCATCTAGTATTTGATAAGCAATTGAAAATCGACTTAAAGCAAATTTTGCATTGGATATGTATTTATCAAAACCTGCCATTAACAGCGGCAGCTCCAGGGCGAGGCGAATTAATGGACCCGATTTCATTGCTGCAATATCTTCGTAATCTTGCTCAGTTATGTCGTTGTTTGCATCTAGGTCTCGTGACTGACCCCGAACGGTCATCGCGACCGCTTCATTCGTATGGATTAGGAGTGCAGATAATGAAGGAATTGAACCGACATGTGCAAGTGAAGCAAATGCGGCTGAAATCATAACATCGCCGGCACAGATGGCATGTGCTTTACCGTATTTTTTCCATATTGCCGCTCGACCTCGTCGAGTACTTTCTTGGTCTTGCAGATCGTCGTGCACCAACGACGCATTGTGAAGTAATTCTACCGCACCAGCTAAAGCGATGATGGAAGATGTGGGGAGTTGAAGCGCCGTTCCTGCATCAATACACAGTTTTGCACGCGTTCGACTGCCGCCACTAGCTAAATGGAAGCGAGAAGGTTCGTTGTCTTTTATGAAACCAAGCATATGGTTTTCGCACTGTTCAAGTAAGACAGACGAGTCAAAATTAGGATTTGCGTAAGTTTGATTCATGAATGTTGGCCGTATGTTAAAAGGAGCCTGCAGTCACCGTTATAGTGACTACAGACTCACCAGTACATTAAAAAATATACGTTTATATTCAGCTTTGTTTTACACTCATTGGCTGGCTTTCGCTAGTTGCCGCGTACCATATTAATAGACCGAATGCGATTTTGTTAACGAAATCGGCTAAGTTGTAAATGATGTTTAGAGACTCTTGATCAGCTGTTCCTGTCATATATCCTAATACATAACCAATAGGATAGATTGCCCAACCTACCGTTACGACCCAACGCATAGCGTTATATGCAAATTTGACCGCTTCGCTGGTGACAGTTTCTGCTGCTTTGCCGGCTGCTCCATAAAAGATTTCATATAGAATGTAGAACCAACCTAGCATACCTATAACGAATCCTACTGTGATATTGATATAACCAGCTTCTGCCATGTACCCTGGTATCAACATAACTAGCGTACCAAGTAGCAAACGCCAAAATATACCAGGTGATGCAACGCCAATAGCGCGTAGTATCAGATAGAATTCAATCATCAATAATGGCACTGTGAGTAACCAATCTATATATCGATATACCGTAGGCGTAGTTTGCGTAGCTACCCATACGTCACGCATATAGAAATAGTGAACAGCCGCGATGAAAGTTACAAGAGCGGATACGACGAGGGAGGTTTTCCATTTTGCAGAAACACCTTGTGTTTCCCAAAGGAAAAAGACAGTCGACGCCATTAACGCCATTGAAATGATCCAAAATGAAATACCGACAAAATCGTCAGCAGCCAAATTAGCAGCGGCATGAGCAAAACTTGGTAGCGCGAATAAAAATAATGCAGTAACGATCATTTTTAAACTGACACTAGTGCGGCTTAATGAAAAGCCTTTTGCTTTGGTGTAAGCATTGTTAGTTGTCATAGTGTTTCTCTTATTGTTATTAAAGAAATGTGTGGTTCTTAGTACTTTTTTACAACATTGTTACCAACTTGTAAATTGGTAACATGCTTAGTACTGAGACTCACGGATTTAGTTTATAATTTATTTCATATTTTGAAATTTACTTTACTATTTTGTGTACATATAAAATTACGCCCCACAAAATTTGCATTATCATAATGTAGAAACCACCATGAATTGCGGGCTTCGCATCAACATTTGCATTTTACTTAATAAAATAATTACCCCCATTAAAATTTAAAAAAGATAATGTAAACATGCCGCAACCTAACACATTAGTCACGTTTAAAAACGGCATTTCTCTACTATGCGCCACGTTGGTTAAATCTTCAAGAGCATATCCTCGAAGAAAACAAAGTAAGACCGATGATAATAATTAATGGATCTAGAAAATTGTCCAATCCTCTTTACAACATAAAAATCTACCAGCAGTTGACGACTAAGTTGTCGTCAACGAATTGCAAAAACCAGGCATTTTTTGTGACATGCAGTTCCAAAACCCTCATGAACTAAGACATTAATCACCAACTTATTTGGCAAACTCAAGCTATAACAAATAAATCCATAAACCGATTTACTGGTGTGCTTTCTAGCATGGCTTGATTTTTACAAAGAGTAAAAATAGTTTGGCACTGCTGATTTGGAAAACGTGATGCTAAGTTAGCTTTGAATTTTTGCTCTAACAGCGGAATGCCCTCTTCGCGGCGACGGCGATGCCCCACAGGATATTCTATAACCACCTCTTTTGTGCTGCTGCCATCTTTAAAGAAAACCTGAATAGCATTTGCAATAGAGCGTTTATCTGCTTCTAAATACTCTGCTGTGAAACGTTTATCTTCGAGAATTTCCATTTTTTCTCGCAGTTCATCGATAATCGGATTGGCATCATGAAAACTGTCCTCATAATGTTCGGCAGTCAAACTGCCAAACACTAACGGAACAGCAATCATGTATTGCAGGCAATGGTCGCGGTCAGCAGCATTGGCAAGAGAACCTGTTTTTGAAATAATACGAATAGCTGACTCGTGAGTGCGAATTACAATCTTGTGTATTTCTGATAAGCGAGCTTTTACCTTAGGATGCAAAATAACTGAAGCTTCGGCTGCAGTTTGCGCATGGAACTCGGCAGGAAATGAAATTTTAAACAAAATATTTTCCATCACGTAAGAGCCGTAGGCTTGAGCAAATGAAAACTCACGTTCAGACTCAGGTTTGAGTGCTTGGTCTTTGTTCGTAGTCGAAAAAGAGACGTCGTAAAAACCCCATTGCGGCGCTGTTAAAGCGCTTGGTATGCCCATTTCGCCGCGCATTGACATATCAGCCAAGCGCACCGCTCGTGAGGTAGCATCACCCGCAGCCCAAGATTTACGAGAACCCGCGTTTGGTGCATGGCGATAGGTACGCAATGCAGAACCATCGACCCAAGCTTGAGATATTGCCGCCATGATCTGCTCTCTGTTGCCGCCCATCATCTTAGTGACTACCGCCGTTGAGGCAACGCGTACTAACAATACATGGCATAAACCAACACGATTAAAAGAATTTTCTAGGGCTATAACGCCTTGAATTTCGTGCGCCATTACCATGGCTTCAAGCACTTCTCGCATCATCAGAGGCTGTTCGCCCTTGGATATTTTGACCTGAGACAAATGATCGGCCACAGCCAGGATCCCACCTAAATTATCCGATGGATGACCCCATTCAGCGGCCAACCAAGTATCGTTATAATCCAGCCAGCGAATAATACAGCCGATGTCCCACGCGGCTTTTACCGGATCGAGTGACAGCGATGTTCCGGGCACTCGGGCTCCATTTGGCACAAGGGTGTCTTGCACGATTGGTCCAAGGTGTTTTGTGCATTCAGGAAAGCGCAAAGCCAACAGTCCACAACCCAATGTATCGAGTAAACAGTTTCGTGCGGTGTCGAGAGCTTCTTCGCTAGAGACACTAAAACTGAGTACATAATCAGTAATATCTTGGATGACATGATCGTAATCGGGGCGATTATTAATATCTACATTATGACTCATTTTGTATCCTCTTTAATAAAATTTAGCGCTGATGAAACCTTAACATAGACCATTGCCTGCTATCAGCAAACCTAGAAAAGCATAATGCTGATGTACTTACACTATTTTTAAACACATTAAGGAATGATTGTTTACGTGCAGTATTTTTGTTAATTTCGGTGCATTAGAATATAAAGAAACATTAAGAATCGCACTAACATGAATCCTGTTGCTTTAATCCAGCCACAAATCCACCAGCAGATAGCACTTTTATATCAGGTTTTTTTAAGGCTTAGTGAATCCGAAAAAAATACATTAATGATTTTGGCTGTAGTGTACAAGCCTATCGGCATTGCCAAGTTAGGACAAATAATAGATATATTAGACAGTAGAGGTTTTGTACTAAAAACAAAAGAAGAATACCGGTTAAATGCACAGCAAAGAAACCACCTGATTGAGTGCTCGCTGTTGATCTCAAGCAAGGATGGCTTGCAAATCAATAGATTACTAGCCCATCGTTTAACCATTGAAATTGACAAATTACGCACTGCATATGAGTGCACAGCGCATGAAAAATTGCTCGAAATAATAATGGCCGCGGAGCAAGTTTCACCTGTATTTACTAGTCATCATTTGCGCATAAAAGAAGTCGATAGATGCAGAGTTATTCGAGACCTTTTTTATATGCATCAAATAGATCAGGTTGAAGGTGCATTAGCATTTAATAAAAACCCACAAATCATTGACCATATTCAAAATAGTATATTAGTTGAGATTCTTTTTTTACCATTTAATTTAGATACCTTTTTAAAATTACCTAATATGTTGCAGTATCAAGCTTTTGCAACACTTATCAGAACGTTTCAAATACACGGACAAAGCTGTGCATACCCTATCAGCATATTAGAGGAAGTTTGCGCAGCCCATCCCCAAAGTGCAAGCTCTTCATTTAACATTCACTGTCATCATTTACTTGCCGAACAATATCTATATCAAATGCGCTTTGACGACTTTGAGCGCATACAAGCTTCAACAGACAACAGTAGTTATGGATTGCAATTACTAGGTACTTATTACTTTTTGACAGGGGATAACCAGCAGGCTATTACCTGTTTTGAAAAAGCGTTGCTGGCTAAAAACAAACTCACCAAACGAAAAAAGCAGTATTTAAACGAAGTGTTAGGCTATTTTTATAAATTGGCATTGATGGTCCACGCTAATCAGCAGGATGTTAGTTACTTTTCAACTGCACTACAACAAGTCGAATTTGAAGAAAGTGACCGTAAAGTTAACAGCGATTTTTACGTTATCGGGCGCGGTGTTGTGAAACCTATTGCAAGCTTATCGACAGGCGAAAAATATAATATCAATATAAAATATAATTGTGCTGATGAAGAAATTGACTTTTTTTGCCACCAGCTAGGTTATTTTAATTATTTGCTGTCACAGATTTGGTGTAACCAAAGTAAAGACATGGCACTTAATGAATTAGCAGTAAAATATCAGACCCGTTTTAATCAACTTGCTTACCCCTTATTTGCCAATCTATGTGAGCAAATGGCAGCCCGTTTCAGCAATAAACAAGCCATCAGTAAATCAAAACTGATCGATATTACCGCTCTTATTGAAACCAAATCACAATGGGATTTAGCCCTCGATAAATTAATTGCGCTTAACCCGAATACAGAAAAAGCGCTAACAGCCCATACTGAAACAGTAACTAAGCCAGTCCGATTGATTTGGGAACTTGTGCAGGATTATGGCAACAGCTTGATGGCCCGCGAGCAAAAATTGAATAAAGCAGGCTGGAGCAAAGGACGTGTCATATCGCTAAAACGCTTAAAAGAAGAAACCGAACTATTTGGCTACTTCAGTGATAGCGATAAAAAAATTTGCCGTGCCATTGCGGCTCATCAAAGTTGGGGTTATTACTCCAAACTTGAATATTCATTGCAGGGGTTATCGGCACTCGATGCGGCTGTTGGAATAGATAATTTATACAAGTCTGACGACTTAACGCAAACAATTGAGCTTACTAAGCGTGAACCAGAACTGCTAGTTAGCCAGCAGGGCGACCAACTTTGTTTAAGTATTGCCGATTTATCGGAAGATATAGATGATCACCAAGAACACGAATATGACCAAGCACAGCAGGTTTACAACCTAAAGTCTATTTCAGATACCCACTATCAGCTCACGGTATTTTCACCTGAGCACCTTAAGGTTGCTAAAATAATTGGTGAAGGTGGTTTGCTGATTCCCATCAGTGCAAAACAAAAGGTACTCGTTGGCATATCAGCTGTCGCTCCTTTTTTGAATATACAGTCAGATATTTCAGAACTTGATACCGGCTTAGAAACGCATCAGTGCGATCCGAATTTAGTGGTTAATATTCAGCCAACGCAAAACGGGCTAGCATTTACTTGTGTAGTGATGCCATTTGGTCAGAACGGGCCCGCATTTAAGCCTGGGGCTGGCAATGCGAGCTTAACAACCGATATAAACGGTAAGCGTATTGCTACGCAGCGCGACTTGATGCGCGAGGAAGCATTACTGGACCAACTCGACCAAGCATGTCCCGCCTTTTTGAATATGCCCGATAATGTTTTACTATTAGACGATTTACAAACTGCACTTGGCGCTCTCCAGCAGTTGGAAGAGGCCATTACGCGAGCAAGCTTTGACGTCGTGCTGCGCTGGCCGAAAGGCAAAAAAGTGAGCTTAACTAAGAAACTAGACAGCCAGCATCTGCAGTTATCTGTTAGTAAAAAAAGTGAATGGTTTGATATTACAGGCGACTTGCACGTAAGCAATGAGCAGGTAATTGAACTGCGAAAACTACTAGAACTGGTTAAAAATAGTAACGGACGCTTTATTCAACTTGGCGCGGATCAAATACTCGCTTTGTCTGACGATTTACGCCATAAACTCGATCAAATCAATCAACTTACCGACGACGGTAAATTTCACCCACTCGCCAGCTTGCAAATAGAAGAAGCCACTGCTGGCATGCGCATGAAAACGATTCATGCTTGGGATCAGCAAACTCGAAAAATGCGTCAAGCAAATACCATTGAACCGAAAATTCCTTCAACCTTTCAAGCTCAATTGCGCGACTACCAATTAGAGGGGTTCGACTGGGCATCACGTTTAGCGCACTGGGGGGCAGGCGCCTGTTTAGCCGACGATATGGGCTTGGGTAAAACTTTACAAGCGCTTGCGGTTTTATTATCTCGGGCTGGCCAAGGGCCGAGTTTAGTTATTGCACCGACATCAGTCTGCTTTAACTGGCACCAAGAAGCCATCAAATTTACCCCCACACTGAACATAAAATTATTTGCAGACTCAACTAATACTGAGCAAAGAATGGGTTTATTAAACGATTTAAACCCATTCGACTGCGTAATCATCAGTTATGGATTATTACAACGCGAAACTAACATACTCAAAACAGTACAATGGCACACCATCGTGGCCGACGAAGCCCAAGCGCTAAAAAACCCATTAACCAAACGCACTAAAGCCGCTATGGCATTAAAAGGCGAGTTTAAGATGATTACCACCGGCACGCCGATTGAAAACGACCTAACCGAACTGTGGAGCTTGTTTCGCTTTATTAACCCGGGTTTACTCGGCAACCTAAAACGCTTTGGTGAACGCTTCTCAAGCCCTATTGAAAACGCAAAAGAAGACAAATTGGCCGCGCGCAAAGCTAGCCAAGGGCTAAAAACCTTGATTCAACCCTTCATTTTACGCCGAATGAAAAACCAAGTATTAACTGAATTGCCGCCGCGTACAGAGATTAATATTCAAGTAGAAATGAGCCCCAAAGAGCGCGATTTTTATGAAGCATTGCGACTCAACGCGATAGACAACATTAGCCAAAGTGGGCAGCAAGCCAACCCCGGAGAACAGCGTATTCGAATGCTCGCCGAGTTAGTGAAACTGCGTCAAGCTTGCTGCAACCCTAAATTAGTCATGGCCGAAACCGACATACCCAGCGCCAAATTAGCAGCGCTTAGTGAATTATTAGATGAACTCAAGGTCAACAATCACAAAGCACTTATTTTTAGTCAGTTCGTTGGGCACTTACAATTGATAAAAAAACACATTGAGGCTAAAGGATTTAGCTACCAATACTTAGATGGTTCAACCCCACAAAAAGACAGACAAAAACGCGTTAATGCATTTCAAAGTGGTGAAGGAGATATATTTTTAATTAGCCTAAAAGCAGGCGGGTCAGGCTTAAACTTAACCGCCGCTGACTACGTTATACACATGGACCCTTGGTGGAACCCTGCGGTGGAGGAGCAAGCTTCTGACCGGGCCCACCGTATAGGGCAAAAACGACCCGTTACCATTTACAGATTAATAGCCAAAAATACGATTGAAGAGAAAATTGTCGCCTTGCACAAACATAAACGAGACTTAGCAGACAAGCTTTTGTCGGGGAACGAGGCAGTTACTAAGCTATCGGTAGATGATATGTTGAATTTACTCAAACAGACGTTTTAAGCTTGAGCAACTAATTGTGTCGCTTGTGCTATGACGCCTTGGTCTGGTTTATCATCCTGTCGGTACCTGTAACATAGGTCAATACTTAATATCTTCCAAAAAACGTTTTACCGCCAATACGGTTGATTGAGGATCTTCTTCATGAGGTACATGGCCTAACTCATCAAAGACAATCAATTGGCTGTCTGCTATGTCTTGATTGAATCTTTTCCCCCACTTTGGCGGGATCAATCGGTCCATCCCTCCCCATATGATCAGCGTTGGTACATTAATCGTTGTAATCTTATCAACTAAAAGCCCGGGGAACGATTGTTTAAAACGCGCTTGCAACGCATCACGGTTGCCCTCTCGAAGAGATAGATCGTAGTATCGATCAACTAATTCATCGCTTACCAAATCTGGATTTCCATAAACATTCTTAACACTTTGCGCGACCAGTGATTTAGGTAGAACGTTTTTTAACAACACACTGGTTATCGGATTTTGTGACAATCTAAAGGCAAGTGGAATCGATTCAGGCTTAAAGGGATATCCACTGGCATCGACTAAGACCAATGAAGATACTCTTTCAGAATGCAGAACCGCCGTTGCCCAAGCAACATAACCACCTAAAGAATTACCAGCTAACACACATTTTTTAACGTTTAATTGGTCTAGTACAGCGACAACCACATCAGCATAATGCTCAATTTTGTAATTATTTTTTGGATCTGGCCCGGTTAAACCAAATCCAGGTAAATCAAAACGAATAACTCGGCGATCCTCTTTTAATGCCTCAACCCAACCATCCCAAGTATGCAATGACGCACTTGTGCCATGTATTAAAACAATAGGGTCTTGATCATTTTTGGGGCCTTCGTCTCTTAAGTGAATGTTCATACCCGCAATATTTACAAATTGCGAAGGCTCTTGAGCCCATCGTTGGCTGAGTTCTTCTACAGACTTGTCGGGGGCACTGTTAATATAAATATACGCGGCAAGGCAAGCTGCTAGTATTAAAAACAGATACAGACAATACTTTAAAAATCTAGACACTTTGTGAACCCTTATTTTTTATTATTTTTTCAATATAATTGAAACCCGTTACGGTATTAATTGAGCTAAACTAAACGCTAGAACAAAAATGCATATGAGTCTATCTTTATCTTAGCAGCCTACTTATATTAACCTTGAATAGCAGCTTGTGTTGATTGAAAACTCACCATATATTGTTGATTGAAAACTCACCATATATTGTTGATTGTAAAATCCGAAGGTGCCACGTAAACTGGGTAAAGGCAGCGTAAATGGGTCATTACAAAATTGTCATATAGGTATTATTCATGAAGGATACGGAGAGTGATTAATTTGTTTAATTTGAGTTTTGATAAAAGATGGGCTTGATAAAGCTTTTCCCATTACTTTTGTTTGTTTTCATAAGTAATGCATCCGCCTCGACCATAAATGCAGAAAATAAACCGACTATTTACTTTGATTATCTTCCCTTTGTTAAAACCTACGAAACTCAACAAGCTAAAAACGCAGTGTCAGCGACCACCCTTTTGTTCATGCAAAATATTACGCGTCACGCTGCTCTTAAGTTTCTCCCTACTATCCGACTCTTAGCTGAATTAGATATCGACACAGAACAATCGAAGTGTGCCTTGTTCAAACTTAAGACAGCCGAACGTTTAGATAACTATTATTTTTCATTACCGATCAGTTTTTTGTCGACAAATCGACTTTATTTGCGACCAGGAATGCAAGCTCTTTCTGTTGACCTGCTAAATGAAGACGGTGAGATAAAAAATATAACCTCATTGTTCAATGACAATCAAAACACCATATTGCTTTGGCAAGACATCAGTTATGGTGAGTTAGTTGATGCTGCCTTAAGGAAGATACCGAGCAAAAATAAGATCATTATTAAGGGACTAACGTCACACGGAAGCTCAGCGAAAATGATTGAACGAGGCAGAACCAACTATGCTATTTTATTTCCATCTGAAGTTGCCGAATTCGAAAGCGAAATGCAACCCTTTGATTTATTATCGTATAGAATTGATGGCACTGAGCCCATATCTACTGGGCATTTAATGTGTAACAAGACTGACGCAAGTAAAGCTTGGTTAGACAAGTTCAACGCTGTACTGGTTGAATTATATGAGTCACCTGAGTTTATAAAAGCAAATACCTTTAAAATTAGTTCTCAAGAAAAAATATTAGTACTAAATGCGATTAATCAACTCAAATTCGATATATTGACGAGCGACTAGGTAAGCAATTCGCTGATTTTATGCTTTGCGTACTCGAATTGACCGCTTTTATTGACCGCTTTTATTGACCGCTTTTATTGACCGCTTTTATTGACCGCTTTTATTGACAGCTTCTATTGACAGCTTCTATTGACAGCTTCTATTAACTGCTTTTATTGAGTCGTTTTATTGAATAAAAATTAACACTGGAAAATGCATGAGAACAGCACTAATACTAACCTTGCTATTAATGATAGCTGGCTGCACTAATCTACGCTCAAATAAAACTGAATCTGAGGTAGATGTCATCTGTGAATGGGGTACTCAAAAATTTGATTTGTGTCAGTTCAAGTCTTATGACGATATGATTGAAGCGTTAATAGCCGAAATGACCTTGGATGAAAAAATTGGTCAGATGACCCAATCAGTCTGGCATAACAATGTCTCCCCTGAGGTTATCCGTGCTAAAAATATCGGTTCTATCATTCATACACAAGGTCCTACTCCGGGTCCTAACGCTATAGACTGGGTGAATAAATTTGATGAATTTCAATCCAGTGCATTGCAAACCCGTTTAGGTATTCCTTTGCTAATTGCGGTGGATGCCGTGCACGGACAAAATACCTTTGAAGGAGCTGTGATATTCCCACACAATATCGGTATGGCCGCCACTAGGAACCTTGGACTGATTAAACAGGCTGCGCAAATTACCGCTTCAGAAGTTGCTGGCACCGGTTTTAATTGGACATTTTCACCTTGTATTGCGATGCCACAACATGAGCATTGGGGAAGGGTATATGAAGGTTTTACAGAAGATAGAGATCTTACCACAGCAGCCGTTATTGCTTCAGTTCGCGGACATCAAGGCAGTAATTTAGCAAACCGAAATACCATTGCCGCAACAGCAAAACACTTCATTGGTGACGGTGCAACCGAGGGTGGTGTTGAAGGTGGCAATGCAGTCATGACCGACGAGTTAATGCGAGAACGCTATTTGCCTCCTTATGCTGCCGCAGTGGATCAGGGGGTTGCTGCGATCATGGTTGGATTTAATTCATATAACGGCCTGAATATGCATCAACATACGCATTTGGTTACCGATGTGTTGAAAAATGAGTTAGGCTTTCAGGGAGTGGTGCTTACTGACTGGAATGGAGGATTGCGTTTTGGTGAGCCTCACAAGGTTATCAATGCCGGTATTGATATGGCTATGCAACCGGGCAATCATGAAGAGTTCATGAGCAAATTAAAACTTTCTATTATCGACCAAACCGTACCTATGAGTCGAATTGATGATGCAGTGCAGCGAATTTTAGCGATGAAATTTAGTTTAGGGCTTTTCTCTGAGCCCTTTGCAAAAAGAGAATTGAGTCTCAGTGTTGGCTCAAAAGCACACCGAGCAGTGGCCCGTCAGGCCGTAAGAGAATCGTTGGTATTGCTCAAAAATGACAATCAAGCATTACCATTAGATGCCTCCGAACCCATCGCGGTTGTCGGTACTCACGCCAACAATAGTGGTTTGCAAAGCGGTGGTTGGTCTATTAACTGGCAAGGGCAAACACACAGTTATGCGGGAGCCACCACGATCCTTGAGGGTATAAATTCCGTCAGCTCAAATGTTGAATACGCCGAAAAAGGATGTTATGCGGGCATGCAAGCTCAAAAAGCAGTTGTTGTTGTAGGTGAAAATCCATATGCCGAAGGCGTTGGTGACAGCGATGAATTATGGTTAAGTGATGAGCACAAGGCACTTATAACAGGGTGTAAAAATCTCAATAAGAAAGTAATCGTGATATTGATTTCTGGTCGAGTTTTGGTGATTAACCAGGACTTAAACAATAGTGATGCGTTTATTGCAGCTTGGTTACCTGGTTCTGAAGGCGGCGGTATAGCGGATTTCCTATTTGCCATAGATGGATTCAAGCCAACTGGAAAATCACCTTATTCATGGCCAGTTGAGTTTGCTGATATTCCTATTGCACCCTACGCCGAGCATGCTTTATTTAAGTTTGGCTATGGACTGCAGGATTATTGAACCTTTGACTAAAGAGAAAAATAAATGACTACAACTCCAAATAATCTTGACTATGATGCATTGGCGAACTTGTTCTGGGAACAAGGGTTCATTGTTATTGAAGGCTTTTTTGACGCCAAGTTAATGTCTGAAACACAATCTTCTATTATGTCTCATTTTGGTGATTCGCCTGCCTACGAGCACGACCAGCGTTTTATTGATTTATCAAAAACCGAGGTGATCCCATGGTTTCCGCAAAATCAAGGTCATGAACTTTTTGATAAGCTTGAAAATGACATGCGCTTAAAAAAATTAACCAGCCAGATTTTGGGCGAAGCCTGGAAAAATCAATATTGCATGGTGATGTTTTCCAAAGAAGGAAGTAAAGGGCAAGCTTGGCACCAAGACTGTCCGCCAGAAAACAGCACACAGTTTAATCTCAACCGTTTGGTTTACTCGATGGATGTAGACCATGAATTGGGAGGGCAAGTATACATTCGTCCCGGTTCTCATCGCCTAGGCGCATTAACGCAAGGACCATTGTTTGAAGATTTCGATGACCAAATTGTGTTGTCACCAAAACAAGGCACTTTAGTGCTACTGCATGGTCATTGTTGGCACCGTATAGGTGAACTTAAAGGCAAATATAGAGTGTCTACAAACTATCGAGCTGCACCGCGTCAGGCGGCTGACAGCATTACTGATATTTGTGTTTATCGGAATATGAGATATCAGTTTTCAACGGCCAAAATCGTGGGTTAAAAACAGGCTGTTGAGCTATACAAAGACTGAGTGCATGTCTGAAAGAAAGGAAAGTGCACATTGCCTTGATTCTGCTATGTCGGCAAAGATCACAGTTCACAATAGGCATTATTTTACTATTATCTTAATAGCGCGGTTTAAGGAAACTGAGTTGAAGACCCTAAAATGAAGACATAAGGCTCGGCAACAACTTCAAATCCTAGCTTTTGATATAAAGGAAAACCAACCTCTGTGGCAGCAAGGGTAAAACGTTTAACGCCTTTAGCTTGATAGTATTTCATTGCATTTTCAATGACGGCACGTCCGCCACCACGGCGTTGACCGTTAGGTGGCGTTGCCATAGCATAAATACCCACACGTTCACCATCAACATCACTAACAAATGAGCCACAGCCCAAGGGCTGATTATCTTCTGTTTTAGCCATCCAAAGGTCTACAGCAGGATCATCATAAGTTTTTAAAGGAATGGCTTGTTTGACGCTATCTTCAGGAAAACTAAAAGCCTTCTCAGCCAGACTGTTACCCAGAGTAACCTCACTGCTATCACACAGTTCGGCCTTTATTTCATTACTGGTTATTACAGGCGATGAGGTCATAATTTTCTCCATAAATGGAGCTTGTCCAGCCGCCGCCAGTCCTTTTTCAGCAGCCCATTTAAGGGCATTTACTGCATCCGCAGCTACAAAAAGAACAGCATCAATATTTCGTTTTTCTGCTTCTTTTAATAATTCATCAAACTTACTATTACTCGCAGAAGCAGTAATCCCGATCATGTTGAGGTCGGCAACTTTCTGCACACCAGAAAAAGCAATCCATGCACCGCTATGCATCACACAATGAGCGTTTGGACCGTTTTGACAAAATAAGATAACGTCTTTACCAAGTTCAATCAGAGTTTCTGTCGCCTTAGTCATATCAAGCTTTCCTTTATCGTTAGCATTCAAAAGTTATTTTACAAACTTACAATTATTATGGTCTTGAGAATCAATCAAATAAATTACAGTATTCTTGATCTATTGATAATAATGTACTTCGATTAAGGCTATTTATCAATATTAAGCAAGTCTGACTTGTAGCAGCAGAATTGCGCGCTATAGAAGAAGGTAATGCTGATACTGTTGATGCGACTGAAGCTGACACTGGCTAGTATTCGAGTTGCCAGTTGCTACTCTAATGTCAGCAGATCCGACAACTCGGACGCAAGCATCAACCAATACCCGATGTTTTCTTTAGCCCACATTGCAAAGCATTAAATATCTAAGGCACTTAAAGGACTCGGTTGCTTGCCATCTATATCGTTCCCGAGAGGCATGCTGCTGATTTACCTTCTTTTATTGTTCTTCCTGTGATGTAGACTGTTGCGCCAGCTTCACCCAAGCTAAGGGCAATCCCTTTTCCCACACCACGACTTGCTCCCGTGACAAGCGCAACTTTGCCTAGTAGAGGTTTCATTTTATTTGACCGAACGTCTCAAGGCGCGAAGAACACGGTTACACTAATTTTTGACAACAAAAAATGCCCTACACTGCAAGTATTACGGTCACTGTTTAGTTCAAAACTAACTTAACACCAAGATCTACTGCTTTTTCTCCAACAGATAGTCCTCTCAGCCTTTCAGACTCTTTTATATCTAAACAAGTGTTATAAGCTTCAATTGCAGCAACGCCAGAATTTTTCAACTTTATCGGCTACATCGCGACAGTAATTACTGTCTTTGGCTAACTGACTGTTGCTTGCACACCCAGTTACAAATAATAGTACAGATAATATTGCGATGATTTTAATCAAAAGTTGACCTAGTTAGCAGCGTTTAAGTGTCGCCAACCATGGCCAAGTTCCGTATTGCCTATTGCCCTGAGAGGCGCTCTTTCATCCAGCTAATTAATCCCCCGCGAAGCAAGAACTTTACTTGCCGCGGTGACATGTCGTGACGCACCTGAAACGTGTGCTGCTGGGTGACGTTTCAATGTTTCAAGCTGCGCTCGGGACGTGGGGTTAATATCGAACGAAACTCTGTCATTCACTTGCCGACCCTGCACCATCATGGCGGGAACCGCTAAGTCACGATAGCCGGGATTGGCCGACGAGCCAATGTATGTTTGGTAGATCCGTTCACCCGCCACTTCGCTGACGGGACGCACGTTGCCTGGGCTGGACGGCATAGCGATCAGCGGTACTAGGCTGGCCAGATCGATCTCTTCGTATACGTCGTAGGTCGCGCCCTTATCGGCAATCAATTCGATCCAATCCTCTTCGCGCTGCCAGGCACGCAGGAAACGACGCACCTCCTGATCGGAAGGGAAAACCGTACTGGTCGCGCCAAGCTCGGCACCCATGTTGGCGATCACGTGCCGATCCATTGCACTTAATGTGTCTAGCCCTGGTCCATAATATTCGATGATCCGGCCAAGTGCCCCTTCCACGCCGTGGCGGCGTAACATCTCTAGGATCACATCTTTGGCGCTCACCCAGTCTGGCAGGCTGCCGGTGAGCTTCACGCCCCAGACCAAAGGCATACGTGTAAAGAACGGTTCGCCCGCCATTGCCAGCGCCACTTCTAGCCCGCCAGCGCCGATAGAAAGCATGCCAATGGCACCTGCCGCCGGGGTGTGACTGTCAGAGCCAAGAAGCGTCTTGCCTGGCTTACCAAAATTTTCCTGATGGCAAGGATGACTCACTCCGTTTCCAGGCCGCGAGTACCAGACGCCGAACCTCTGGCAGGCGCTACGCAGAAAAAGGTGGTCGTCAGGGTTCTTGAAGTCCTCTTGAATGATGTTGTGATCAACATACTGGACGCTCACTTCAGTCTTCACTCGGTCCAGACCCATCGCCTCCAGCTCCAGCATAACTAGCGTGCCAGTAGCATCCTGCGTCAGAGTCTGGTCAATGCGGATACCAATTTCCTCGTTTGGCTTCATATCTCCATGCATCAGATGCGACTGGATCAGTTTCTGTGTGACGTTCATGTTCATGCTCCCAAGTTCGATAAGGTTGCGATACCCACTCCATGTCGAGACGTATAATATTTAACACGGTCTAACAAGTATCGGTTCAAAACTATATTATTGTCAACATGGTTTTTAAACGCTATCATCTTAAGATATTATAGGGGTTGAAAATGAATAGTCGCACTATTGCGGAACTGGTCTTTCACTTGGGCCGTATGGCCTCTGGCGACAGGCTGGTTGAGAAGCTAACGACAGCTCAGTGGGCAGTGCTCAGATACTTCGCGCTCGCCAACCGATTCTCACGGACACCATCCGCTTTCGCGGCATTCCATGCTACAACTCGAGGTACAGCTTCACAGACAATCAAAAGCCTTGAAAAAAAAGGCTATCTGACGCGCATACGCTCTGATAGCGACAGACGCAGTATCCAGCTGGTTCTGACCGAAAAAGCCAGGGATATTCTTGCGAATGATCCCTTTGAATCTCTTGTTCGTGCTGCCGACTCCCTACCACAAAATATGCAAGGCCACTTCGCCAATGCCTTGCAGCGCATGCTAGGTGATGTGGCAGGCGAGCGAGGCAAACTGACTTTCGGCTCCTGCACCTCGTGCCAACACCTAGAAGGTGATGGCTGCAATCGAGATGAACAGACGACTTATGCCTGCGGGTTCGCCAGCGAGCCGCTATTACTAGAAGAACTCGACGAGATCTGCTTCAACTTCGTCCTAGGCAAGCCCTTGCAGTGAAGACTCTATCACCGGAGTCACACCACAATAAAACTGAGCAACAGCCACGTAAATAACGACTTATCAAAATCTATTTTTAGGCTTATCTTATTAACATCGAACGCCATAACGTTAAATTATATTAATAGAGTAGTCACATAAAACATCTCGAGTTGTAAGGATCGGAAGCGATTCATTGCACGCCGCTGAGTAAGATTATTAGTTCTATTATTATTCTTTAACTTACCCGGTTACTAAAAAGTAACAGAATTAGAAAAGTCCGTAAAATTCGACGTGTATTTATACTCCGTCTGATTTGATATGCGCACATTAAGGATTTAATTTGAACACTATTATACAAGAAGTGACGGATCGAATTATTGATCGCAGTAAAGTATCTAGGGCAGCCTATTTAGCCAAAATTGAACGAGCGCGCAAGCAAGGTCCTCTGCGAGGCGAGCTTTCTTGCGGCAACCTTGCACATGGTTTTGCAGCGTGTGGTAAAGAAGATAAAGCTGATCTGCGCAGCATGGTCAAAGCTAACATCGCCATTGTATCGTCATATAACGATATGCTTAGTGCCCACCAGCCTTATGAAGACTACCCACAAAAGCTGAAGAAAGCGATCTCTGAAGTGGGCAGTGTAGCGCAATTTGCTGGTGGTGTTCCCGCCATGTGCGATGGGGTAACTCAGGGTAATCCCGGCATGGAATTAAGTTTAATGAGCAGAGATAACATAGCAATGGGTGCTGCCATTGGCTTGTCGCATAATATGTTTGACGGCGCATTAATGCTGGGTATTTGCGACAAAATTGTACCGGGCTTGTTATTAGCGGGCTTGAGTTTTGGTCATTTACCGACTATTTTTGTGCCAGCGGGTCCAATGCCATCTGGCTTACCAAATAAAGAAAAAGCGCGTATCCGCCAGGAGTTTGCTCAAGGTAAAGTGGGCCGCGAAGAACTGCTAGATGCTGAATCACAGTCGTACCACTCTGCAGGTACATGTACTTTTTATGGCACAGCGAACAGTAATCAGCTTGTAGTTGAAGTAATGGGGCTGCACCTACCGGGGGCATCTTTTGTGAATCCAGGAACTGAATTAAGAGAGGAATTAACCAACGCCGCCGCAAGACAAATCACCCGAATAACCGATTTAGGCGACAATTATATGCCTATTGGTCATGTAGTAGATGCCAAGACGATGGTTAACGGTCTTATTGGTTTATTAGCCACGGGTGGATCAACAAATCACACTATGCATTTAGTGGCCGTTGCGCGCGCAGCTGGCTTCATTGTAAATTGGGACGATTTTGCTGACTTATCGAGTGCAACACCTTTAATTACCCGCATATATCCGAACGGTTCAGCAGATATCAATCACTTCACTGCCGCAGGTGGTATGTCGTTATTGTTTAAGCAACTACTCGATAAAGGCTTGTTACATAATGACGTTAACACAATATGTGGCTTTGGCCTCGAGCGATATACGCAAGAGCCGCGCATAATAGATGGTGAGCTTAAATGGGTTGAAGGTGTTACCGAGTCGTTTGACACAGAGGTAGTGGCCGATATTAATAAGCCGTTTCAACCGACTGGTGGTTTGGCTGTGCTCTCGGGTAACTTAGGTCGTGCAATAATGAAGACATCGGCGCTAAGTACACCCTATTGTAAAATGAAAGCACCTGCGGTGGTGTTTGAAGACCAATATTCTTTCGATGCTGCGTTTCAATCTGGCGAGCTCAGTAAAGATTGTATTGTGGTTGTCCGCTTCCAAGGGCCTGCTGCACTGGGAATGCCTGAGTTACATCGATTAACGCCCCCCTTGGGTATTCTGCAAGACGAGGGTTTTAAAGTGGCTTTGGTGACCGATGGCAGAATGTCGGGTGCGTCTGGTAGGGTACCAGCGGCTATTCACCTAACACCAGAAGCTTTTAAAGGCGGTGTTATTGGCAAAATACAGAATGGCGACATGGTGGAAATTGATACTGTTAGCGGTGAGCTCACGCTGCATGTTAGTGAGGCTGAATTAGCCAACCGTATACAAGCTAAAATAGACTTAACGCTAAGTCATCAAGGCATGGGGCGAGAGCTTTTTGCTGGTATGCGCTCCACTTTGACCGGAGCCGAACAGGGAGCTTGTTCTTTGTTTGTTGAACAGGATCGTCTTGATTCTGGAACACTTTGATGTCTATTGACCTTGGCTTTTTTGCTTTATCTGTATCGCCAGTATTGCTCTTAATTAGTGTTTTTATTGGCTTACTAGTATCGCTTATAGCCATAATAAAAAATAAGGGGCGCGTGTTTAAGGCCACACTTTCTGGCGGGTTAACCGCAGTAGGCGTGTACGGAGTGTTTAGCTTAGTTATTGCTTTAGCCCGCTCGCATACTGGACTGCCAGATAGCAACTTTATGCAACTGGATGGTAAAGAGGTAAAAATAACCGACATTAGTCAGCAGCAGCCAACCGTCGTTAATCTCTGGGCTAGTTCATGCTCGCCTTGCCTGCAGTTAATGCCAGTGCTAGAGCAGGCGGAGCTGCGCTATAGTGACGTGACGTTTATTTCACTAAATCAACGTGAATCGAGCGAAGTCGTGCAGGCGTTTTTGCAGCGAGAAGGATTCAAATTTGAGCACGTGCTATTAGATAGTAAAGGAGAAATAGCGACTAACAAGGGTCTCTTTAGTTTGCCGGTCACACTGTTCTTTAATACTAACGGAGAATTAGTACACAGCCATGCAGGAGACATGTCCACAACCAGCTTACAACAAAATATTGAACAGTATTTTTAGTTGAGTTTATATCGCTTAACAGCGTTGAAAATACACGCACGTGTTTCAATAATGAACACTATTGGATAGCCTTTAAAAGCAGTAGGACCGGTACCGTGTATATTATTTAAGCTAAACAGTTGCCAAAAAACCCTTCATCTAAAAAAGAAACGTCCTAGTAATCGTTGGCTGTTTGATGAAACGTATATAGAGGTGAAAGGTGAGTGCAAATAATACTATCGTTTAAATAATAATTATGATGTTCAAAAAACATAAAGCTTTTTTTAATTTTCACACGGCCAAGATTTTCAGTGAGCATTAGCAATGTTGATGCCCACCGTCGGCTCAGTGCAAGCTGTGTGAATTAGAATTAATAGCATTTTCTAATAATTACGAGCATAAATTTAGCCGCCAGAAAGTCAATCCTATGGCCCGCTTTGGTCCCTTAAGAAATTAAATTCCATGCTTGCGGTGGCGTTGATGTTTGGCTTGCGCCAGTCGCCTCAGTCTACAGTTATGGCAGCCTCCATGGCAATGCGCTCGCCGCCCACTAAATCAAGCTCTTTAGGCGCCACGATACGCACTCGATTACCTGCTATGCGGTCATCCTCATTTGGAGTGATTAATGCGTCCCCTGCCGCTGATGCACGAGCGTTGGCGATGGCTTTGAGGTCAGCGTTTGTAATTAATTGTGCAGCAATGATCCGTTTGGCCAGATGGCTGCGATAAGCTAGGGCGTCCAGTTTGGTTGCATCAGATGACATATTCTGTTTTTCAGTGAATCGCGCTTGGACCAGCTCCAAATTTACCTCTGGGTAATATACGTTAAGCAACTCCTCGAGAATATCTTGATTAGACTCGTTTGTCAGGCTTGGCTCTATAACTTCTCGGCCCATTTCAGCTAGGCTGTGACGCAGAACGTCGATGGCTTTCTTGCGTCGCAGGGCCGGGCTATCGAAAGTCCGGTTGAAGGGTCCGGCGAGCTCTATGACCAGAGCAGGGCGCTGATTGAGTGCCTTGCGGAGCTTGGCGATGCGTTCGCGCTGCGGCGGGAGTAGATCGGCACTGCCCTCTAGGAACTCCACCTGACTAAGATCAGCCGAGTCTGCGCCGACGAGACTCGCCAGAAAACTGAAGGGTGCTGTAATGACAGAAGTAATGGCGCTTCCCAATGCTTGTTGGATGATCTTGTTGAAGTCGAATTTTGGATCGTTAACATCCCCAGTCACTGGTAGAGAGAGAGCAATGACGCCATCGCTGTCCTGAAGTAGGGCTATGGCTAAGTCCAATGGAAGGTCCATAGCGTCACTTGAAGCCATTTTTTTACCCAGTTTTAAATCCTGAAGCACCAACTTGTTTTTTCCGTCGAGTTGCTTGTCCTTGACCGTATAGTCGAGATCAAGGTCCATTGTACCCCCCGCAATTTTGCGGCCAGCAAAGTCCACGGTATAAGGAGAATATTTCGGAACCTGAAGATTGCGAAACCTCAGATTAACATTGGTCTGGCGCGTGGGATGCCATGCGTGGACTGCACCTTCAACATAGGCTGAGCCAAATTCTGCGACTTGGCCTTCGAGCTTCACCCTTGCCGGCTCAGTTGAGGTTGAGCTTAACGTCGATATTTCCCCGTTCAATTTATGTATGTTGGTTGAAAAGGGCAAAGGCAATGAGTAATCTGAAAACCGCAGTGCGCCGTCGTTTAGCTGAACACTTTCGATGGTAAAAGTGAACGGACTGGGCTTTTCATCCACACGCTGGCGCGCGGCGTTATTGTCTGCAGCGGCCGAGGGCTTGCTCAAAATTTGCCCGAAGTTAGTAGTTCTATCCTCACGGATGACTACTCGACCGGATAGACCCTTGACGGCGATGGTGTCGGTTTCAATCTGTCTTTCCTTAAGTCGCAAATGAAGCTGTTCGGTGTGTAGTGTTTGCCACCCGATAAGTACGTCGTCACTAGATCCCTCGCTGATGCTTAGCATATCAATGTCTACCGGGCCCTTGAATGTCAATGGTTGTTGTTCATCTGCGTGAATTTGGCCGCTCAAGGTCAGTGTTCCGCTACCAAGACGCACGTCGGCGAACTGCTGCAGATAGGGTCCGGCCTGAATCAACGCCAGTTCATCGACAATCGCACTGCCCTCTAGCGCGTGAGTTGGTAACAGTTGAACCGTTCCGTCGAAAGAGAGCATGCCCCCTTGTGCAAGCTGGCCCTCCAGACGCAGCGTAAAGCGTGCACTTTTATGCAGCGTGAAATCCTTTACAGACAGCCCAACATCTTCCAGTGCCAGAGACACGTGCTTCGGTTTTACAGTGTCAGCAGCCGTCGCGTTCCGCAGATTGTCAGCGAAGCGCAGAACACCGCCATCCAAGCGCAGTTCGTTGATCCGCAAAGCAAGTGGTGGCAGCGGTCCATCTTTGGCCGATTCTTTTTTAAGTGGCAGGGTGAACAGTCGAGAGAAGCGAGTTTCGCCCGAGGCGAATCGTTCTTCCTGAATGATCGGTTTGTCTATTTTGATTATTTCGACGGTCCAGACTCTGTTGATGATGCTCGACCAGGCAAGGTCGATTAAGAGTCGATTACAGCCCAGCAGCAGGCGCTTGTCGATGTCGTCAAGTGCGACACCGTCGATCCGGAGCGTCAGTGTGAAGGGATTAGCCTGAACTGATTCAATGCGGAGTTCGCGACCAAAGTCGTCTTGTGCGGTATTCACAGCGATGTATTGGACTATCCAAGGCACGCCGAAAAAACCCAGTAAGGTGTAAATCGTGACCAGCATGAGCAGCCAAAACCGAATTCGGCGCGGTGAGATCCAGTTTATTCTCAGATAGCCGCCGAACCATCGTAGTAAGCTACGCTGCATAAATCAGCCTTTATTGGATGTAGTCATACTGTACAGCGTAGACGTTTCTATACTCCGCGTCACATTTGCGTCCATTGCGCATATATAAATTGCTCTGGCACTACCAATATTATCGATTGCTGCACTATCTGAAAGAGACCTTGTCTGAGCAAGGGAAATAATTACCAAAATTTGTATAGCGTGAGGGTGCGTCAGAATCATCACCGCGTACACGCAAAGATAAGCAAGTGAGACTCTGCACGCTTGTTGAGACTAGTTTTGACGATTAGATGCACGAACGCAGATTAATGTAAGCTGAACCATATTTTGACCTACTACCAATCTTTACAAACAATCAGTTCGAAAGGCTTGGAACCAGTAAAATTGCAAGCTGTTGAATAGAACTGGTATGTGTATTATCTTTCTTATACTAAATAGAAGCTTTTGATTAAGCACTACCGCAAAAAATTAGTAACTATCATATGCACCCTATTGAAAAAGGAAATAAAATGAAACACGCCTACCACATACAAGGATTGACCGGCAACGGTTGTCGTGATCGCGTAGCGCAAACACTTTCTAAAGTGGAAGGTGTGACCAATGCGTCAGTCGATTTAGAAAAAGCACAGGCAACTATCGAGATGGCATCTCACATTCCTATTGAAACCTTTCAAAAAGCGATGAACGACGACGGCGCCTCCTACAGCATTCATAAACTGGGAGAACAGCCTAAAACGCCAAAAGTAAAAAAGGAAAAAGCTAAAGGAACTGGAATATTTTATTGTCCCATGCACTGTGAGGGCGACAAAACCTACGACAAATCTGGCGATTGTCCCGTATGCGGTATGGATTTGGTGCCTTTGCAAGCAGATGCTTCTTCTGAAGATAAGACCTATAAAAAGCTCTTACAGAAATTCTGGATAGCATTAGGATTTACTTTACCGATTTTCTTGATTGCGATGAGCGAGATGATCCCTAATAATCCACTGTACGATATCATGGAACAAAAGTGGTGGAATTGGATCCAGTTTACACTGTCAATCCCCGTTGTATTTTATGCCACGTGGATGTTCTTTGAGCGCGCCTATAAAAGCATCAAAACATGGAATCTTAACATGTTCACACTTATTGGCATTGGGGCCAGCGTGGCGTGGCTATTTAGTGTTTTCGGAATATTATTTCCAGACTTCTTCCCAGCCCAATTTAAAACCGGATCTGGCGCCGTGCACGTTTACTTTGAAGCCGCCACGGTAATTCTTACATTAGTGTTGATGGGGCAGGTTTTAGAAGCAGGAGCCCACAGCAAAACGAATTCCGCAGTAAAAAAACTGCTGAAAATTGCACCCAACAAAGCAGTCCTTGTCGTGAATGGCACTGAAGAAGAAGTTTCCATTGACAAGATTGAGAAAGGCGATGTTTTACGCGTTAAACCCGGTGAAAAAATTCCTGTCGACGGTGTAATTACCGAAGGTAAAACCACCGTTGATGAATCTATGATTTCAGGCGAACCTATTCCCATAGATAAAGTACAGGACGATAAAGTAATCAGTGGCACTATAAATGGCAATCAATCTTTTTTAATGAAAGCCGAAAAAGTGGGGAGCGAGACCTTACTTTCTCAAATCATACATATGGTAAACGACGCCAGTCGCAGCCGTGCTCCTATCCAAAAATTAGCAGATACCGTTGCCGGATATTTCGTTCCGGTGGTTGTGACAATTTCTTTGATCACGTTTGCAGTTTGGGCAATTTGGGGACCAGAACCCGCTTATGTATTTGCCTTGGTAAATGCTATCGCTGTATTGATTATTGCTTGTCCTTGCGCATTGGGCTTAGCAACGCCTATGTCTGTGATGGTTGGCGTTGGTAAAGGCGCTCAAAATGGAGTTTTGATTAAAAATGCCGAAGCGCTTGAGAAATTAGACAAAGTAGACACGCTTATTGTAGATAAAACAGGCACGATTACTGAAGGAAAACCAACCGTTGAGAAAATCGGTGTATTTGCTTCCAATTTCAGCGAAAGCGAAGTTCTACATTTTATTGCATCGCTAAATAGTTCGAGCGAGCATCCGCTTGCAGTAGCTACCGTAAAATATGGCAAGCAACAGAAAGTCGACATTTCAAAAACTGAAAACTTTAGTGCAGTAGCCGGAAAAGGGGTGGAAGGAACCGTTGATGGCAAAAAGCTAGATTTAGGAAACGTCAAAATGATGGAGTACGCAAACGCTACTGTTTCTTCAGAAATGGAAGCCGAAGTACAATCTTTTCAGAAACAAGGCAAGACCGTTTCTTATTTAGCCATAAGTGGCAGCGTAGCTGGGTATGTAGTTATTGGTGATAAAGTTAAAGCAACAAGTGCTAAAGCTATAAAGGAACTACAAGATAAAGGCATTACTGTGATAATGCTCACCGGCGACAATTACGACACCGCTCAGGCGGTGGCCACTGAACTCAATCTTGCCGATTTTAAAGCGGGTATGTTACCAGAAGACAAACTCAAGGAAGTAACAAAATTACAGCAACAAGGAAAAGTTGTCGCAATGGCTGGTGATGGTATAAACGACGCTCCAGCACTAGCAAAAAGTGATGTTGGCATTGCCATGGGTACGGGAACTGATGTAGCCATTGAGAGCGCAATGATAACACTCGTTCGAGGAGATTTGCAGGGCATTGTAAAAGCTACGAATTTAAGTCACGCCGTGATGGGTAACATTAAACAGAATCTGTTTTTTGCTTTAATTTACAATTCCCTCGGGATCCCTATAGCAGCCGGTTTATTATACCCATTTTTTGGAATATTATTATCGCCTATGATTGCAGCACTTGCTATGAGCTTTAGCTCAGTTTCTGTAATTGCAAATGCACTACGGTTGAAAACACAATCAATAAATTAATAAATATGCAAAGCATAAAAAGATAGATGAGAGAATGTAGGCGGTTTAGCTGCAAAATCGTCAATATTTTGATCCAGTCCTTACAGTCATATTACCTGACGATTTACACTACGTCAGTAAAAAAGGAGCTGTTCGGCTAGTCTTCGATTTGGCTACTTTCGCAGGTGAACCTTGGGCAACAACAAGTCCGCCTTCATCCCCTGCACCAGGGCCGATGTCGATAACCCAGTCACTACTGCTGGCAGCCTGCATATCATGTTCGACCATGATGACGGTGTTGCCTGCGTCAACCAGTTCATTCAATTGCGACATCAACATCGACACGTCTGCTGGATGCAAGCCGTTGGTTGGTTCATCGAGAACGTAAAGGGTATCGCCGCGTTGTGTTCGCTGGAGTTCGGTTGCGAGTTTAATTCGTTGGGCTTCTCCACCAGACAGTTCAGTTGCGGGCTGTCCGAGTCGCAGATAGCCGAGCCCAACTTGCAGTAACGCGTCTAATGCCCGTAATATTGGAGGTTCATTTTCAAAAAAATCATGCGCCGACTCGACGGTCAACTCGAGAACTTCAGCGATATTTTTACCACGGTAAGTGACTTCAAGTGTCTTGTCGTTGTAACGCTGACCTCGGCATACCGGACAAGGTGAATATACGCTGGGAAGAAACAGCAGTTCGACACTCACAAAACCGACTCCTTCGCAATTCGAGCAGCGGCCCTTTACAACGTTAAATGAAAAACGTCCGACATCGTAACGCCGTACTTTCGATTTGCGAGTCGACGCGAATAACTTGCGCACGTGGTCAAACAAACTGGTGTAGGTAGCAAGGTTTGAACGGGGAGTGCGACCGATCGCCTTCTGATCAACCGTCACCATTCGTCGTAAATGTTGCATCCCATCAACAATCCGACCGCCCGTAGAGGTCTCAATCTCCCGTTCCAGTAACTCGACCTCGCTATTTGGGACCTCGATAGTTTTTTTCTGTCCCAGTGCATCGTAGACGAGTTCCACAAGTGCCTGACTCACGAGGCTAGACTTGCCCGAACCTGACACGCCGGTAACGGTCGTCATCACGCCCAGCGGAAACTCGACATTGAGCCCTTGAAGGTTATTTCTTTCAATACCCGCTAATTTCAGCCAACCGGTTGGTTGGCGCGGCAGTGGTTTCGCTGCAGCATCGGCTGTAAAAAGAAATCGACGGGTATGCGATTTAGTGACTTTGCGCAAACCGTCTATCGGACCGCTATATATAACTTCACCACCATGAGTTCCTGCGTCTGGCCCAACATCTACAATCCAGTCAGCATGTCGAATAACGCTAACATCATGCTCAACAACGAATAAGGAATTGCCCGCTAGTATCAGTTCATCCAGCGCACCTAATAATGCTTGCGTGTCGGCAGGGTGCAAACCTGCCGACGGTTCGTCGAGAACATAAACAACGCCGAACAGTTGCGAGTGGATCTGTGTTGCCAGACGCAAACGTTGCAGCTCACCAGGGGACAAGGTTGGTGTGCTGCGTTCGAGCGACAGGTATCCTAATCCAAGTCTGGTGAGTGCTTTGACACGGACGAGAATATCACGGGCAATCCGTTGAGCGACGATGGCTTTTTCTGGATGCAGATCACTGTCTGCTGGATTTACATTGGCAGCATCACCCAGCAATCGAGCCAGTTCCGTTAGCGTCAACCGAGACAACTCACCAATATCGAGTCCCGCAAACTTCACCGAAAGTGATTCTCGTTTTAGTTTTTTGCCATTGCAATCTGGGCACTTAGAAATCTGCATGAACTGGGAAACGCGTTTTTTTGTCCTCGGGCTTTGGGTCGTGGCAAAGGATTGCAGGATGAAACGTCTGGCGCTCGAAAACTTGCCCATGTAATGGGGTTCTTCACCTTTTTCGATTGCCTCGCTAATTCGTGCAAAATTGTATTCTGGGTAAACCGGTACAACAGGTGTCTCGTCAGTAAATAGGATCCAATCTCGTGTTTTTTTCGGAAGCGTTTTCCATGGTTTGTCGATGTCGTACCCGAGTGAAACAAGTATGCGGCTAAGATTTTGCCCCTGCCAAGCAGGTGGCCACGCGGCAATTGCCCGCTCTCGGATCGTCTTTGTATCGTCGGGAACTAGCAACTTTTCAGTTACTTCAAACACACGCCCAATACCATGACATTTATTACACGCGCCTTGTGGTGTATTGGCAGAGAAAGCGTCCGCGTAAAGTATGTTTTGACCGCGGGGATATTTCCCAGCACGAGAATAGAGCATGCGCAGGGCAGTCGAAATCCTCGTGACACTGCCAACAAATGATCGAACTGATGGTGTGCCTCGTTGCTGTTGCAGGGCGACCGCTGGCGGCAGGCCGTCTATTGTATCAACGTCGGGTTCATCAACTTGGTCAATCAATCGACGGGCATAGGGTGAGACTGAATCAAGAAAGCGACGTTGTGATTCCGCAAACAACGTCCCAAAGGCAAGCGACGACTTTCCCGAACCAGATATGCCAGTAAAAACCACAAGTGCGTTGCGAGGCAGGTCCACATCGATATTCTTCAAATTATGAACGCGTGCACCCCGCACCTGAATACAGTGGTCAGGATCACAGGCAACATTCTTGGCTTTCATTTGAACGCTTGTAGCATTTTCACTTACTTTCGTCATAGAACTTGTATTCCTTGGATGTTGTGACTGCTAACTTCTGTCGCCGCTTTGGTGGCGTTCATGAATTTTTTGATTAGGGATTATCTAATGTCGAATCGCTTGACGTTAGGATGCCAACCAAAAATATCAACAAATCTAAAAAATCACACGTTGCTTGAACTTGCGCTCTTCGCTCGCTGCCGATTATCGGCTCGTTACCACAAGCCGTCATTGACACTTAAATTTTTTACGCGAATTTGTGCAGAAATCGATGTGTAGATCCCCCACCCTATTTAGCTAAGGTGGTAAGTCGACTAAAACAAAAGGATCCATGCAATGCAAAAGTGCACCGTAATAGATATCAATTTAGCAAAAAATGTTGTTCAAGTCTGCGTCATTAGTAGAGAAGGTGAACGGATATAAAACCAAGCAGTGTAGCGCTTGCCATTAAACAATAAGTAGCCGGCAAGATTAGATAATTAATAACAAATAGAGAGTTTTTAAGCGCTATACAAAATGAAAGCGATAATACTTGGTTAAACCAAACTGTTGAAAACCTGTTTAGACCGAAAGCTGTTATGAGCTTGCGTAGCTAAAAGGACAACAGTGGCGAACACATCGCAGGCTAGAGACATACAGCCTCAAATTACTCTTAATTTCTTATATACCGACGTCTGTTATATATGAACAATTATCTTTACAGCTGACTCATTGTTGTGGATAAGCCTCTCGAAACCTTCAGCAACCAAATCATCGAGTTTAATTCGCTGGGTAATGAAAGGTTCCAAATTAACTTTGCCTTCCTCCACCAGCTTGATAGTTTCTTCATGGTTATTTGCATAAGCAATCGTTCCGCGAACGTCCAGTTCTTTCATCACGACGCTATGAACATTCACCGTTGCCGGATGGCTCCATATAGACACTATCACAACGGTCCCACCGGGTTTTGTCGTCTCTACCAGCATATCCAGTACTTCATTGACACTGGTGCATTCGAAAGCAACATCCACACCACGATCCTTAGTAATCCGCATAACCTCTTCGGTTACGTTTACTTCAGAGGGATCTAAAACATAATCCGAAACGCCGGTTTCTACCGCTTTCTCCTTACGCTTTGCGCTCAATTCCGTGAGGATAACGGTTATACCCTTGGCCTTTAATACAGCCGCCAGTAACAGGCCAATGGGTCCTCCACCGCCAACCAGAGCAATATCGCCGGCTTTGGCGCCACTGCGAACAAACGCATGATAGCCAACAGTAAGCGGTTCAATCAAAGCAGCTTGATCGAGGGGAATGGCGTCGGAAATCGGATGCACCCAGCGACGTTTGACTGCTATTTTTTCGGATAAGCCACCGCCGTGGCCACCAAGGCCAATAAAGTTCATGTTTTTGGACAACTGATAACTCTCACCCGGGCCCGTGTCTACATCATCCGCAATAATATAAGGTTCAACCACAACGTGCTGACCGATTTCAATATCGTCTACACCGTCACCAACAGCATAAACCACACCTGAAAACTCATGTCCCATTGTTATCGGCGCAGATTCTCCGGACACCGGGTGGGGGTGGCCACACGGAGGAATAAAGATTGGCCCCTCCATGAATTCATGCAAATCGGTACCACAGATACCGCACCAGGCTACATCTATGCCAACAGTTCCTGATTCTATGGTCGGTTCGGGGATGTCTTCGATCCGAATATCACCTTTGTCGTAAAAACGAGCAGCTTTCATTTGAATCTCCTTATGAGGATTTTTATCATAAACCACATACCTGATCCATGCAACAGAGATGGATTTCATTGGTGTTTAGGTGATTTGACTAATTTTTTAGTCAGCTTAATGGCAAAGAAAATTAAGTTCGCCTTGAATATATACTTTATTTTTTATAGAAATCACCTGAAAGACCGCTTCCTGTGGACTGGCGGCTCGGTGCTCAAAGGGACCAGTCGATGTGAATCTGTCTAAGGATCACCATTGGAGATGAGCGGATGTTGTAAAAACTATAGTCCTCCCGTTGAGCTACTATGGAACGACAAAAATACGGCCGATAGTGATTGACTTAATAGCTCGTTTAGCGCCACAACGAAAATTTGCTTGGCCTAACTAGTAACCAGAGCTTATTGCCCAGATTTTGCTCCAACTAACCGCTTAAACCTCACTCTGTACAATGCGCATCGAAATGCGCATAATGGTGGGCTGAACAACAAGGAAAAACTTATGAGTCATCTTTACGATATCAACGCCCCTAAAAAACCAACTAATTTATCGGTTAATAGCGATTTATTACAACGCTCGAAAAAATTAAACGTTAATCTTTCTGCTACGCTTGAACACGCGCTAAATGAGAAATTAGCCATATTTGAAAGTGAGAGATGGAAAGCGGAGAACAAAACCGCCATCTCGGCTTACAACAAATATATAGAAGCAAATGGTTGTTTCAGTGACGAATACAGAGAACTTTAATGGCTCAATTTGAAATCTATAGAAACCCATCTCAGAAAACTAAAGAGGCTTTCCCTTATATCGTCGATATCCAACATTCAATAATAAACGACTTAGCCACTAGACTAATAATTCCCCTAGCAAATGCTGAAGTTATGTCTAATCAAGCAATGAAAAAGTTGACGCCGTTAATTGAATACAATGATAGGCAATACTTACTAGTTACACCTCAGCTAACATCAATGCCAAAACGGCTTCTAAAGCAGCCGTTAGGAACCATTGAACTGCAAAGGCACCATATTATCGATGCATTGGATTTTGCTTTCACCGGTATTTAAATCTGCTTATTTAGGGGGCTTTGCTTCCGTTAGCCGTGCAACTAGCTTTTGGTAAGTTTTCGACCTAAAGCCGACGTAAGAGGATTTGAACAATAGGCTATATTGAGCTAAAAATAACCATACGATCACTTAAACTTGACCGGCGGTCATTAATCGCTAAATTGCGTGATAAGTTAATTCAGAGTGAACAAGCCTGTAGCGAACGTATAAGAAAAGTTTGGTTTATAGTTGATAAAATGTTTGTGCGCATTATACTGTACGCATAGTAATTTACGTAGAGATAAGTCATGGGTACTGCCAAAGAAAAAGTTAGAGTAAACGTATATTTAGATAAGACTGTGACAGAGGACGCAAAACGCCTCGGTATAAATCTCAGCAACAGCTTAGAAATTGCGCTGAAGTCAGAGCTAGAGACTAAATGGAAAGAGCGTAATAAACAGAAAACAGAGACATATAATCAGTATATTGCTTCTGATGGTCTGCCATTTGATGACTGCGATCTATGCATTTAATTTGGGAAAGCGATAAGTGAACCAGTTCGATATCTATGTGAATCCCGTAGTTAAAGGCAGAAAACGTTATCCTTACGTTTGTTCACTACAGAATAAATTATTTGATGGTTTAACTTCTCGAATAGTCGCATTTGTTTGCAGTGATGAATCAATTGCATTCGACAAAATAAGCGTCCCAATAACAATTTCGTCCAAGAAAAATTTCGTTTGTTTAAACGTTATAGCAACAATCGAAGAAAGTAGATTACAAGAATTCGTTGAGAATATATCTGATAATCGAGAGTCGCTGTTAGCCGCCCACGATGCGTTATTCACTGGGATATAGAGGTTGAATTCAATGCCTCACACTCGCGGGCTTTATTTTTTGTCTTCACATCCTTCGAATTCAAGATACCAGCCGTAACCATCTTGGGGAAAACGTCTACCTTAACTTAACCCTTCATAGCAGCAGTTTCTCAAAGCCGTTATGGAGCACATACTTGCTCGTCAATAGACAACAGCTAATGGGCACTATGGATCTATACTTCGCATCAGGCTTGCCGATACCCAACACCTATAAATCAACCTAAACTACTATAAATGATTAGGCTATCTTATGTCTTCTTTGTCGGATCACCTGCCATTAGAATACCAAATCAACAAGTCTAAAGAAAGTCCCACAACGAGATGGCTTTAGCCTTCATGTTTACGAACAGTTGTTATCAGAGCAACACCCTTGTCGAATAGATTTGCCTCCAAGGCCTTACTCAAATAGCCTTTATCGCCATACAATTTACCCGTTAATCCTTGTGCCAATGCTTCAACTGGCTGAGCGTCATGGACATTTCCTGTTGTCACTTTTGCAGCCACAATCTCACCTTGATAATTGACGATCAAGTGGATCTTAAAACCATAGAACCAACCCATCGTGCTTTTAATCACCCTAGGCATGACCGCAAGGAAGCGGGTGTAACTGAGTAAATTCGGGAATTCTTTTTTATACATGACAGAGACATATCCCAGGTAATAATTTTTGAAATCGCGGTAATGCGACATATGGAAACCAACGACAATGGTCATCAGTTCGCTGGTTGTCATGTGCCCATTTCGTTGACGTTCTGAGTACCGTCCTGGAGTAGCTGCTGTTGCCACTGAGGGATAAATATTTTGCAAAAATCATCGACATCGCAGTATAACTCGACTAATTTATTCATGCTGGTTCGTTGTTAGATTGAATCGTTCTTGGTCGAAAGATCAGATCTTGGAACCAGCATTTAGTTCAATTTCTTAAGCAGGATCCGGGTTAAATAATATTTTCAACGCGACCTTATGAACCTCGAAAATTAGGAAAGCAGCTTCGTGGTCTACCTGAGAGTTTTGTTCTCTTCACATTCTGTCCACTCTTCGGAGTATAAAATTTCTGTATTGCTCAAATTGATAAACAAGCATCGCAATAATCTTTCTCATCGTTTGTCTGTCACTCTGATATGCAAAATAATATCTTGAGGCGTTATAAAGTTATCTGCAATCTCAAAGTTACTTAAAAGCAGATTCTGAGCCTTGTTCGGTAAATTAGCGATATCAATTTTTACGCCCAAAAGATTGTCGTAAACAATTACTTCTTTTGTTTTATAAATTAGATGATGAGTCCAAAATCCATCTTAGTATAATATGCGCAACATCAGGAAATGCGCAGATAGTTAGAGGGACAGCCTACGGCCAACCCAAAACCATGTTGGAAGAAGAAATGGTGCATATCACGAGAGACGGTGCGCAATACTTGATACCGTCGCTACAAGTTTTAGTACTTATAAAGTCTGAATGAGCGCGCATTGTAATTTATGTTGATTCAAGGGCATGCGTTATACAATGCCCATGTATAGGCGCTTCAAGAGATTTTTGGCTAACAAAGACTTTGGCTAAAGTTGGCAAGGTAGATCCTCTCTTACTTTCCAAACAATCGGATCCCAATATTCACCGTCTCTTTCTCGGGTGCTTTTGTCGCTGTTAAACTTGGCGGCTAAATAATAAGTGGTGTTTGCAGCGACATCTATTTCAATTGTCTTTGGTCTTTGTGACACGCGCGAGCGCCTTGTAAAAAAAGAGTCGTTAATTAACTCATGCACATAAAAGGTATGTTTTCCTGGCGGCAATCTAAAGCTAGAGCGGTTTGGCGATACAACGCGTTCGCCAATTTTAATCACATAGGCGTTATAAAAACGTTTAGTAAGGGGAGGGCTAAAAAATACAGATACCGAGCCACAAGCGAGATTGTCAATTTCACTCTGATCATCCGCGCGAGCAGTCATTGCTGCATCAGGCGCTGCATTATCAAATGACTCAGAGCCAACCTCAATTTTAATTGGCGGCGTATATTGCCCAGTAACAATTGTTTCAATTACGCTAAGCTTTCCTTGTTTGTTTAGCCCAATCCTGAGTGTATCTCCTGGAACGGTATTTTCTAACTCTGCAAAGGCCGATGGTTCGCCTTTAAAGATTGTTTCAATCCCGTTTATTGACGCAATAAGATCGCCTTGTTGAAAGTTTAAATTGTCGGCCAGACTGCCAGGCGAAACTGATAGCACCCTAAAGCCTTGCTTGTCGTCAGTATCCAGCACTAAGCCTAAATTAGATGATTGCTTGCCTGGGAGATCGAGTACTAAGGATAAATTGCTGACATCGTTGCCCGCTCTTTTTTCAGCCTCGGCAACTGCCGCCATCGTTGAGGTAATTTGCTTAACAAGGTTTTCAATAAGCATCTCAGATTCCGGACTTGTTTGTACGGCTTGAGTGGTACTGGGGAGCAAGCATAGTCCAATTAAAAAGGTAAATGCTTGGGAAATACTGGATTGCTTTGATTTCATTTTTTCACCTGTAAACATTAGATTGTTAAAGCGCGCCGTTTGGGCACATCGTTAAGCGATTGGATAAGTAATTGCTTTCGTTCATCCCACAGCTCTATTTTTTGTTCAGTACTCATCTGATTCAAATACGCCAGTTGAATTTCTTGATCAATTTGTTGCAGTCTAAATTGTGTGGTTTCATGGGCCACAAGTTGCATATAGTTAGTCTGTATAAACTTGGAGAAGTCAGTCTGTAATTTGTTATTCTCACTGATGATTGCGGCAATTTTTAGGTCTAACTCATTTGTTGAATTGTTAAAAATGTTTGGGTAAATCAAAAAAATAAGAACCGACGCGGCCAGTGCCAACACGGCTTTTTGTAAGCGCTTAACTTTTTGGTTCAAGTTAAGTACTTGTGTTTTACTATTTTCTGCGTCAACTTCGCTTTCAATTTTCTGCCATTGCAAGCTTGGCATGCAAACTTCGGTATCTTGGGCTAGTTGCTGTCTAAAATTTTGCAAGTTGAGGAGTCTGCTTTGGCAAATTGCACACGACACCAAATGTGCTTTTATCTGCGCGTACTTCGCGCTCTCGTGAGAATTGTCTGCAGAAGCGTCGAAATTGTAGTCGATATACTTAGCTGCATCAAAGTTCACTTGAAGTAAGTCGGCTTCATTTAATTGTTGGTCGGTAAGGTGCACTCTATAATTCCTTTATGCTGCTGAGTCTTTTCAACCGCTGCAATGTTCTTGCTAACGATTGTTTTGAAAAACTCTCAGACTTGCCAAATAGCGCTGCAATTTCTTGATGTGAATAGCCTTCAATTTCATGCAAGATTAAAACAGCTCGCGCCTGCTCACTTAGCTTTTGCGTTAAGGTACTTAAATCTTTGCAGGCCTCCCACCACCTAGTTTCAAACTGACTATTCGCATTTAAATGCTGTTCATACATAACTAAATCCTCTTCAAACTCAGTATCATCTATATATTTATGATGACTTTTTAAGTAAGCAATCGATTCGTTTACGGCGATTTGTCGAAACCAACCAGCAAAACTGCCGGAATAATCAAATTTTCCTATATTCTTCATCACCTTTACAAACACTATATGCACGATATCTTGAGCGGCCTCTTTATTGCCGGTTATGCGATTAGCCAAGCTAAAGCATGGGTTAGCATATTGCCTGTATATCGCCTCCATCGCTGCCCTGTCGCCAGACTGAGCATCTTCAATTATTGCGTTTGGCAGTTGTTTGGCAAAACCAGAGTATTCAGTCATTAGATCAAATTTAAATGTGCTTACCTATTAAGATAATCATTGAGGCGAAAAGGTTACATTTATTTGTGAGTATACTTAAATGAAAGTAAAAGCGTGAAGTAAAGGTTAGGAGACTTACGCAATAAAACGTTGGCGATAAGATAGACTTCTGACATCAAATAAGCTGGCGCGAAGGAGAATGTTGCATGTGCAGCCTCTCGTTAAGAGGCCACCCCAGCTTCAATGCGCCTAAACCAATGTCGCTTTTCACTCTCAGGTAAGAAGCTAGCGATACTAATACGTTTGCATGGTTGAATAATACGAGTAAAATGAGTTAATCGTTAAGACAGTTTCGGGGGACTTTGCTTTCATTAGCCTTGCAAGGTGATTTTGACGAGTTTCGACCCAGCCCGTGTGAAAACTATTTTGAATGCCAATTTAATACAGCTTCAGCCGCATTCTTAGCGTAAGGGTTGATGCCTTGGTTATTTATGGGAAATGTGAAATTAGTGCGTTGATAGACTTTTATATGGTAATAACGCCTGTTTATAGGGCTTTATACCTGATTTTAAAGGGATATAGATCCCCTAGGTCGTCATGGCCGATATCAATCCGGTTACCCCCATTATCGACATCCTTCATTTCAGATTGTATGCCAGCACATGGATACTCATTTCGGTTAACACATTATGTTTGCGCGTCATTAAGAAGTGCTGCGCGCCCATCCACATTTTGATGGTGCCGAACGGATGTTCAACAGTTTGCTTCCTGAGCACCGGAATGTTGCGATTGTCATCAAGGCGTTTTTGCATAGCGTCAATAATCGGTTCGTTTATCCACGCGCCTCATTTTCCTTGCTTCCGTTGTTGATGTTGTGCACTTATCCCGTATTTTACAATCTCGGCAGGCTTTACCATTCACGTAAACCTTCTGCTCAATACCTTTATCAGTCGCGTTGCGTTTATGCGGTAATTCCTCGCCCACAGGGCAAGTAAATACATCCTTATCTTTATCGTATATAAATAGAGATTTGTTAAATATCCCTTTTTTGGCCAAGCCAGAGGTATCAGTTTGAGGCACATTAGCGGTAATGCCTATGTCGTGGGCGATGATAAGATGGTGCTTGGTGTCCACCGCCGTTTGTACGTTGTAGCAAACTTGGGTGTCCATCTTAGCGAGATATTCTTCAATACTTTTTTCAATCTTGTTAATTCGGTACTTCTCATTACTCGTCATATAGTTGTTGTTTTTGCTGTTGACCGCCTTGAATTTACTGCCGTCGATGGCAAAGAGTGACTCGGCGAACATGTTCATCTTGCGGCACATCTGAACAACCTGACGGCATACGGCTTTTATAGCTTTGCCATTATCCTTTCTGAAGTCAGCAATGGTTTTGAAGTCCGGCGATAAACGTGTCAGCAGCCACATCAATTCAACATTACGATGGCTTTCTTTTTCTAAGCGGCGCGAAGACTGAATACGGTTGAGGTAACCATAAATGTAAAGTTTGAGCATGACGGCAGGATAGTCGGATCACCCGTCATTAGGTTACCAACCGATAACGTCAAAAAAGCGAGAAATATACGGATTGCTTGGACGGCCGGTGATCGCTCACAAGAGCCAGTCGCTTCCCTCGTCAAAATGTTTCGTTGATGGATTGAAATTAAAGGCAGAGGTGATAGACGGCCATGTGCCCAGACTGTGTAAAAACTATTGATCACCTTTTGGTCTAAGCACAAGTTACTTATGATCAAACAGTCTTAGCCGGCGCTCCAATTTTGAAACCAAGTTTAGTATAATTAATGGTAAGCCAAACCAGAGAAAATATGAGATGTCTCACCATATTACAGGCCAAGCAAGGCACCAATCTACACTCTTCCCAGAAGCCATCGACGACTTTGTTACCTGCAGAAATCATCTCTTGTAGCACGGCGGGAATTTGCTGAGGGATCACTACATAAAACGTTTCACCTACTAGTGTTGATAAAGTTGCGTTATCATCTTTATCATCTCCATCACGTTTGTCATTATTTTCACTATTCACCAATAAGGCGATAAAATTAATCCCATTGCGATAATAGATATCGTATTTATTACTCGCTTCACGTTGCGCAATACTAAGCTCGGTATACTCTTTACCAAGACGCGTAAAGTATTCCTGCGTTTCACCTGCTTTGGCTCGATGAGCAGCCCATTCTTGAACTTGCAAAGCCATAAACACGCCCAGCACAACAATTAAAAAATCAAGAACAACGGCGAACCAGTTTTGTTCTTTTATGTGCTTAGAAAGGCGACGTAATATCATGGCGCAAACTCTATTAGTTGTGAATGTATTTTTTCTAATGTTGCAAGCTCAAGTTTAGGTAATTGGGTCAAGTGGCGCGGGAATGCATCGCTATATTTGTCGCCCAAATTAGCTAAGTCCGAGAGGGTAGTATTGAGTTGATCAATCACCGTATGTTGATCCCTGTATTTCAATAAAGAGGGTCGCAATACCTTACCTCTTGCCGTAAATAGATTACCCTTTAAGAGCACTTCATTTAAAGTCCCTAGCGGCGTTACCGGATAGAAAAGGAGATGTGACGACCACATCGCGCGGCATTGTTCACTGCTAGTTGTTTCCTGCTCGGGTATATTTTGGATAACATTGATAGCTTCAATAAGGGACGTACGATGTACCTGTGTTTCCGCTAACCATTCAGTTTTTAAGATCACCGCCGCTTGAACATCGTTTTGAAGTTGTAACAATAGTTGACGCTCAGCAAAGCGTAAGGTGTTCTCATTATTCCAATTATTGACTTGCAAGCCAATGAAAACCCCAAATACGACTATCAGTGTTTCTACAAAAACAGTGAACCAGTCTTGTTTACGGAAAGCTTTAGAGAGTCGACGTAGGCTCATTGTATTTTCCTGAGTAGCAGCGTCAATTTGAACCTGCTTTGTCATCTATGGATGGGTCAGTAACATTTTACCATTCGCACTATTCAAAGCTAAAAAAAGGACACATTGGCAGTAAATCACTACCAACAGCACCATCAGAATTAAAAATATCAGCATGTATCAACCATTCTCCATTCGCTTGTTTTTTGCGTACTTCTAAAAATTTCCCCACATCAACGCCATATTCACCATCGCCAAGGGGGATAAATACACAAGATCTACCTCTAACATACGCAATATTGCCACTAAGGTGAATGTCTCGTATATCAAAAGCAATTCGAAATCCACTTTCATTCTTTGCTTGCCAATTAGCGATGGCCTCGCGCCCTTGAACCAGTTGGCTATTGGGGGGCATCATAGTAGCGTCTGGTGTAAATAGCTCAGCTAGTGCATGCCAGTCATTGCTGTTGTATGTATCAACCCATTTTTGTGAAGACAACTCTATAATGCTGCGCTCATTACCCATTGCCGCTTGTGTGGGAACGGTCAAGGTAACCAATACGGCAGCCAAATTTAATAGTTTTAGGATATCTTTTTTCATAGCGTTATTCTTTTAATATAAATGTGAGTTTTATGATTGATTGGCGTCAAACGCTCACCTTAGAATGCGCCCAAATAAAAGTATAAACAAGCATGCACTTGCGGGTAAGGCAACGTTCAATAAGGAAAACATGGTAGGCCCAAGGCTTTCATAAAATGTGGCAATGTAGCCCGACGCAAAGAGTGTAAGACGAATTAACGCTATGTACTACCCTTCGTTACAGTTGGCTTTTTGAGTGGGTTGAGGTTGACTAAGGGGAAATAATGCAGGTTGTCATTGATATGCCAGCCGTCATTTGCTTGTATCGGTAGTCCTTTGGTACAGTAACTTTGGGAGTTGCTAGCCGGCCCTCCTACCATAAAATAATATATTTTTTAGTATCGTGCCCACTAGGTAGTCTATGCCCCAAAGCTGAAGTCGTGTTGAATGGTGGCGTCTTTGATGCATTGCTCATTGGGCGGCGCGCGCATTGGCGGCGGAATGAGTGCAGCTAATTTGCCAATAAAGTCGATGGGATTAAAAAAACACATCTGTCGCGCCGGCTACCGGTCGTACCATCCCTATATGGCGTCTTCAATTCATAACGCACTTGTACTTGCTTGGTAATACTTAAACGCTGCTCGCTAATAGCTGGGCGACTGATGTAACAGCAAAGTCGCTCTAGTTTTTCAGGCTCATCAGCGTTCGCGAACAACTTCACACGAACGTGCCAGCATGCAAAGAAAATCCAACGGTATTAGCCAACTGACCATATTCATCCTCGGTGCTAGTAGGCAACGTTTGCAAGGTAAACACCTTCTGACCTTTTTGCGGCCCGATAGCGATGCGGTAGCTAGCGGAGGCACCTTGCAACTGGAGCAGACTATCTTCATCATCTACTGGCAAATTCAGGTAGCTGTTTTCCATGTCACGTAACACTAAGCCGACTTTCTCTAAATATCGGGCAATGCGAAGGCTGATGGTGTGTACTAGTTCGACCATGTCGCTATGAGATGGCGCGTTGATGCGGGTAAAAGTCCTCCCACCCCAAGAATTTTCGTTAATAGCACCTTCTAAAAAAACATGTGAAAGTGGATGCTTAGATTCTCAGGCACTGCCAAAACGCCATCGCCCCAGTCTTGGCTTGTTTATTTGAAAACCCTGCACGGCTAACAACATGTGTGGATATGGCCCGGTGAATAATCCCCATTACCTTGCTCAATTCACTTGGGTATCTAGCTAATAGCAATCGCAAAGGAATAGGCAGGCTCAAAACCCACTGACGAATTGGGTAATCCTACTCCGGTTACCGGTGTAATACGTCATCCACCAGATGCGCCGCACTTATCGCCATTCGCCTAGCGCCGCAGCTAGGACAGAAACCTCAGCGCTTGCAGCTAAACGCGACGAGCTTTTCGTGTTTGCAGTCGCCGCATACCACCCTTAAGAATCCATACTGTCCGCTCCTCGGTCTAAGAAGACTAGTCAATAGGCCAAGTTTTACTAAGCGCAACACCGAACAAAGTGCTGCAACATTCATCAAAAGTTGATTAGTCATTTATTTTATCAAAATTCTAAGTAGGTTAAATAACAGTCATACACAATAAGTGTGTGTATACTACGATTTAACCTACTTAGAATTTGGATGAAATATGTCACGAGCAAATGCCACTGCCTCATTGAAAAAGCGTACTAATTTATCAATAAATGAAATATTGCTAAATGAAGCTAAAGAATTGGGTATCAATATATCTAGCTCAGCTGAGTCTGGAATAAAACATGCACTTATAGAGCGTAAGAGATTGTTGTGGTTAGAGGATAATAAAGAGGCGATTACTAGTTCAAATGATTATGTTGTCAGAAATGGTCTACCTCTTGAAAAATTCCGGAATTTTTGATGAAAAGATATGACGTCTACAAAAACAAATTTGGAACTGGATATATTCTTGATGTACAAACTGACCTGTTATCAGGATTAAACACTAGGGTTGTTGTTCCATTGATGGGCGTATCTGATTCACCAAAATTAGCGAAATATCTAAATCCAACGTTTAATGTCAAAGGTGAAGAAGTTGCTATGATGACTCAATTTATCGCGGCAATACCCGAATCAGAGTTAACCAATCAAACAGGTAACCTTGGTGAGTTTCATCATGAAATTAGTTCTGCGCTCGACATGATTTTCTCTGGCTTTTAGCTAATTTAAAAAATCTTCTGCTATTTGGTTATCTTCAAGTTTGCCAAAAGTCCTTTGCACGTGCAACCACAACATACCTTTGCCTTTAGTTGACGGATTTCTTCTTGTTCTGGCGTGAGCTTGCCATTACCGCGAAACGCATGACCATCATTATCTTGTTCGTACTCTTTGATCCAGCGAGTAATCATATTTGGATTTATCTCCAAACTTCTTGCTGCTCCAACTCTGGTATATTGTTGTTCAAGTACCAAGCTGATGGCGTCTAATTTAAATTCTTTTGAATATTTCTTTCTAGCATTCATAATGCACTCCAGTTTTGAGTATTATCTCTTAACTGGTGTGTCCGAATCAATTAGACCATGTCAATAACAAATAGACTGAATGAGAGTATACGGTGACGGATAGAGAAGTGAGAAACACAGCAGACGATAGCATTGAGTAAATGAAAGCAGCAATTGAACAATTTGAATTTCAAATAGCTTATCAAGAAGATAATTTTGAGCAAATTAATGAAATAGTCACCAACCAACAGTATACGATTGACCGCCAAACTCATCTTCTAACCGGTTTAGTAGATAAAATTAAAACGATGCAAGTTGCAGATACTCACACCGAACAAGGTGATGACTTACCACCTCATTATTGAGTACTAATTTCAATTCCCGACATGTTTATGCGCTTTCCGTTGGCCCCTTTTAATAGTTTGTCTCTCATTCCTTGAGAGATGGCTATTTTTGTAAAACTTGCGATATCTAGCATCACATAAACGATTTCGGCAGATGCTATGGCTTGCTTAGTGAGCCAATTAATCATGGTGATTTGCATGCTAAATGAGGTATTGCCAACATGACTGACATGCACAGATAAACACAGTATATCGTCAAATTTAGCCGAGTTTTGCCAGCCAATGTTTAAATTTACAACTTGATTATCGAGTCCTTGGGCTACCAAATTTTGATAACCACCCACTAGCGCACGCATAAATTCGGTTGCAGCTAAATCGGCATAATCAGCATAACGTGCATTGAATACTACCTCTTGAGCATCACACTCTGAATAGCGAACTCGCAATAGTAATTCAAAAGGTGGCGAGCTATTTATGTCCATATTATGGTTTTTCCTTATTAATGGATTGAGTGTCTTGGTCATGAGCAGGCTGTATAACTTGCTCATCCATCTGCCATGCATCGCCAATGATCGGGTTGTCTGCTTCAGATTGGTTTTCCCAGTCGTAAGTCTTCCTTTGTGGTTTGGGATCAAGAGAATGCCAAAGAACCGCCGACAGAACTCCAGCAAGCGCGCCGAAGAGGTAATATTCGAATGATATACCTTCATCTCTCGGGAAAATAGTCATTGTCATACCACCATACAAAAAGAATGCGATCATCATGATTGCGGCCGAGCGTTTGACGCGCCGGAAAATACTAACCGCTAATATGTAAAAGAATACACCGTGTGTTAATCCACTTGCGCCAATATGATAACTTTCGCGGCCAAATATCCAGACACCAATACCAGACAGCAGCCATACGGTTGCTAAAACTCGCCAACGACTTTTAGGGTACCCATACAATAATAAGTTAGATGGAGTTGGCCCAACGGGTTGGTCGAATATTTATCATGGTGGTTCTTCGATTGGCTCTTCCGTATTAACGATAACGTTATCTTCGGTCAGTAAAATCAGTTGGTTTGAAATATTCGGAAGAACAGGATGTTGCTCATCAAGAGATATATACAATGTTAGTTTCTTTAATGAAGCGGGCGCAATGTTGCAATCTTTTGCAAATCTCAGCGCGGTAAGCGGAAGCAGAACAGGTCAAATTGAAGTTTCTGAACCAGCAGCCGTCGCGTTACTTGGATTCGGTTTATTGATGTTAGCATCGAGACGTTTTAGACAGTAAGTTTGCACTTGTTATTACAAAGAACAAGAACAAGCACTTATTTATCGCTGTAAAAGGCTAAATAAGTGTTTTTTTATATCTAGCGTAAATACGTCCTGTAATTATTTAACCATAAATTCGCTAAGCTCGTTTTTTTGCAAGGAAGATGGTGTGCTTACTACCTTTTCCCTTGCGGGCTCTGGCAATCCGAGTGGTCACCTCATATCCCGCTTTTTTAAGGCGCGTAGCAAACAAATAGTCTGGTCCTGCTGACCATATTGCTAACATGCCTTTAGGTCGCAATACTTTATAGATATCCTGCAGGCCTACTAGAGAATATATTCAGTTATTGTCAGAATGCGTTAAACGCTCTGGGCCATTATCAACATCCAACAATATAGCATCGAACGTGGGCTGAGGAGTTGTGAGTAAGTCTCTTACATCCCCCATATGGATCTTTGTGCGCAGATCATGCAGCGGATTGTTAGCGCAATTGCCTAACGAACCTCTATTCCATTCAACAACCTCAGGAATTAATTCTGCTACCGTGACCTGAGATTTGTTACCGACCATTCGGAGGGCTTCTGATAGTGTGAACCCTATACCTAAACCGCCGACCAATACGTGTCCAACGTCTGTCGACTTTAGGTACGCACATCCCATCTGTGAAAGTTCTTTCTCTGAATTATAAACACGACTGTTCATCAACTCACCGCGAATACCAGACAAGCGAATAGAAAATTCTTTATCACGTTGAGAAAAGGTTAACTCGCCGCCATTATTGGAAATTTGTGCTTTGCCGAGCTGTATCCATGGGATCATAGTATGCCTTAATAAACTACTAGATTAGCTGAAGTGACGACCGATCTAAGCGGTACCTACTCAGGGCAACTGCCTCTAACGAACAATCGTGTTTCCAGTTCCAAATGCTGAGGCTCGGAATCACTTTTTATTGATTTGTTTTTTACTTTGAGTAAATTTTGGCTCAGTGCACCGCTGAACGCTTGATTAGCAATCCTGTAGGCTAGTTATCAGACTGATTATCTTCTTCATTGACGAGTTTTAGACTATTTTTCCCGCGTTGCGATGCCGTCACTTGTGCTCTAAGATTACTGTTTGGCGCGAATACCCCAAACTAGCGGGTAAGTCGACTAACATGTAATCTGTCGAGTGAGATTGAGTCTTGGTGGTGGAATAAGAGCTGCCAATTTACCAATAAAATCAATTGGATTAAAAATACGTGTGTGCTAGCCGGTAATCGGATGCGGCTTTGATGCGAGTGAAGGTGTTGCCACCCCATGAATTTTCACTTATTGCGCCTTCGAGCAATAGCATATGGAAGTGAATATTTAAGTTCAGAGCACTACCAAATCGCTGGATGATAGTCACAACTCCCGTCTTGGCCTGTTTATTAGAAAAAGCCTGCTCGACGAACAATATGCGTAGATATGACGCGGTGAATTATGCCCATGACTTTACTCAATTCACTTGGATATCTAGCCAATAGCAATCTCAAGGGAATAGGCAGGCTCAAAACCCACTGACGAATTGGGTATTCCTACTCCGGTTACCGGTGTAATACGTCACCAACCAGTAGCGCAGCACTTTCAGCCATTCGTCTAGCACCGCAGCTAGGACAGAAACCTCTGCGCTTGCAGCTAAATGCGACGAGCTTTTCGTGTTTGCAGTCGCCGCATACTACCCTTAAGAACCCATACTCCGAGCGACCACATCGCAAAAAGGAGCGATATACTGTTTTGACTTTACAATAACCGCTTTGTCGGTATGCCAACTCTGAGTAAAGTTCAGTAGATGGCTCATTGATTATTTAAAGCAAATCAGGTCATCGATACCAAATTTAATATACTTTTTGAGGCTAATTTTATTATTCGCTTACAGAAGAGAGCACTCTAGATCTAAGCGTTACAGTATACCAACACTCTATTTAGTGTCTGTAATCATGACAGCCTTAATATTAACAAACTCTTTTATGCCAAAACCACCGTGTTCGCGGCCATATCCGCTGCTTTTTACACCACCAAACGGTAAGTTTGGATGCGCCAAGCCATAACCATTTACGTTGATCATACCGGTGTTGAAATGTGTAAGCGCAAGCTCAACCGCTTTATCTTCATCCTTAGAGAAAATGCCGCCGCCTAAACCGTAGCGTGAATCATTTGCAATTCTCATTGCATCATCATCGTCTTGAGCCATAATTAGTGATGCTACTGGGCCAAATAATTCATCGTCATATGCCGGCATATTGGGGGCAACATGTTCTAAAATAGAAGCGGGGTAAAAATAACCCTTACCTTCTGGTATTTCACAGCCGCATACTATTTTTGCGCCTGCGCTGATTGACTCACTAACCTGATCGTGAAGTTTTTCACGCAGGTCTTTTCGCGCCATAGGCCCCAGGTCGGTGTCATCAGCGCGAGGATCGCCAAAGTTTATTGCTTCCATCGCTTTTTTGAAGCCTTCCCTAAACTCGTCATAGTTCTTTTTAGTGACCACAAAGCGCTTTGCTGACACGCAGGTTTCACCATTATTTATGATGCGCCCTTTCACACAAGCTTCTATTGCAAGAGGAATATCGGCGTCGTCTAAAACGAGGTAAGCGTCATTACTGCCTAATTCCAGCACGGTTTTTTTGCTATATTTGGCAGCTTCTTGTGCCACCGATTTGCCAATTTCATCGCTGCCGGTGAAGGTGACGCCCACTATATTTTCATGGCTTATTAGCTTACTGGCAGTTTCACCGTCTATTATTAACGACTGATAGGCGTATTGTGGAAACCCAGCATTTTCATACATCTCTTGGATTTTATGAGCCATGCCAAATACGTTTGACGCGTGTTTCATAACAGTGGTATTACCCGCCACTAAGTTTGAAATGCTGTATCGTATTACCTGATACAACGGGAAATTCCAAGGCTGAATACCTAAAATTACGCCTATGGGCTGGTAGCTAACAATTGCACGACCGGGTTCATAATCTCGTTCTTCATTGGCTAATTGCTCTTGTGCAATCTTGGCGGTGTATTTGCAAATGCCAATACACAGTTCTATTTCTTGCTTGCCTTGGGCCTTCACTTTCCCCATTTCGTCAATCATTAACTCAATAATGTCTTCTTGGTTTTTTTCAAACTCATCGGCCAGTGCCAATGCCAGTTTAGCGCGTTCTTCTACCGGCACTAATTTCCAGTTTGCAAAACAGTTGTTTGCGTTTTCAATAGCGTTTTCAGCCTCTTGTTGAGACAATAAGGTGTATTCTTTAAGGGTTTCTTCGGTGTAGGGGTTAATTGTTTGTCTTGTATTGCTCATCGGTATTTTTACCTTTTTTTTTGCGTCATGCAGTCGTGCATAACAGTGTAAAGTGTTAGTCTTTATACGAACTCAACGGACATTAAAAAGCCTCAGCTATTTTTTTATCGCCGTTGAAAAGCTCAGTAACTGAATTTTCATGAGGTGGGTTATTGACACAATACATCAGCGCGTGTGCAACATCGGCACGGGTAATTTTAGCATCGTCATCATTTTCAGGACGCTGGCTTGTGAAGCGGCCGGTTGCCTCGTCGTCAGTTAATGCACCAGGGCGAATTATGCTGTAGTGCAAACCACTGCGCATCAAATGCTCATCTGCCATGTGCTTAGCAATCAGATAAGGCTGCATCTCTTGCGGGCCTTCATCTGGCGCATCGGCTCCTATTGAACTGACCATAACAAAATGCTTTATCTTATGTGCTTTCGCATAATCAGCCGCTTTGCATGCTGACCATAAATCAATGAGAAGTGTTTTTTCGGCGCCTGTACCGCCACCCGATCCTGCAGCAAAAACCACATTGGTACAGTCTGTGAGCGCGTGGCTAAAGTCATTGGTTAAATCTTCTTCGACAATGCTTAAGTTTTCATCCTTAATGTCGGAAAGTTTGCTTTTATCTCGGACAAGTGCTGACACTTTCTGCCCGTCGTTCAGCATAAGTTTGGTTAGTTGTTTGCCAATTTGGCCACTTGCGCCAATAATTAAGGTGTTTTTCATTTTCATTGTTTCCTTATAGTCTTTTTATCTCGAGTTTTAAGTGAAGGTGTTGGACCTCTTGATTAATAATTAACCTGAGATCTGCTTAAGCAACAACCATGGCGTTACGCTCTACGTCAGTCAAATTGAGGCTTAGCTTGTTTTCCTTTAAGCAATAAACCACCAATCCAGCGAGTAGATTGAGCGTAAAGCCGTTCATGCTGCGATGTCTTGAGTGCTCTATGTACGGAATGTTCTTCAATTGATCATTTATTGTTTCAATAATAAACCGTTTCCAGAGCATCGCTCTATCCCACAAAGAGATGGCTTTTGCCTTCATATTTTTACGTACCGTTGTTATTAGAGTCACGCCCTCCTCGAATAAGTTTGCTGCCAACGCTTTACTCAAATACCCTTTATCGCCATACAATTTGTCCGTTAAACCCTGAGCTAATTCTTCTACTAGCTGAGTGTCATGGACATTGCCTGTTGTCACTTTTACAGCCACAATCTCGCCATGGTAATTCACGATCAAGTGAAGTTTGAAAGCGTAGAACCAGCCCATAGTGCCTTTTCCTCGTTGAGCAATACCGTCGAAGGTTTTATGCCTTGGAATACGAATATTGCGGCAGACTTTTATGCACGTAGGATCAATGAATTCGATGCCTGTAGGCTTTCCCTTAAGTGAAGTGAAGTATGCAAAAAAGGGCACAATCACTCTGGGCATTACTGCAAGAAACTGGGTGTAGCTGAGTAAATTAGGGCATTCTTTTTTGTACATGACAGATACATACCCAGGATAATAATTTTTGAAGTCACGATAATGTGACATATGAAACCTCACCACAATTGTCATAATTTCACCCGTTGTCATCCAGCCATTTCGCTGGCGCTTCTGATTGCCATCTTCCAGTAATTGCTTTTGCCACTGGGGGATAGACATTTTGCAAAAATCATCGACATCGCAGTGCAACTCGACTAATTTATTCATTCAATTTTTTAAGCAGGATTCGGGTTAATTACATTAATCTCAGTCCTAAAAGTACCAACATAACGAGGTTGGCAAGCACACCAATTAAGAAAAAATAACTTCTTGGACTAGGGTTTTTCTCTGTTGCGATCGCGTAGTAAAGCACCATATGAACAACTCTTGCAGCCAAATATACCCACATACACACAGCAAAAATGGTGCTTTGATAACTAATCACAAATGCTAATAAAACGGTGCCTACAAAAAGAAGGCTATTTTCAAGCGTGTTTTGGAATGTGCGGTGGGTTCTAAATACAAAACTGCCGTGAGATAAGCTGTCGTCTAATTTACCAGGGGTTGCATTGGGCTGCTTGGCTTTGCTAGCAGTCGCCACTGCCCACTGTATTAGCACCATAATTAGGTAGAGGTAAAATGCTAAATAAGCTGAATACGCTAGGTCGGTCATTATTTTTTGCCTTTCATCACAACATGTGTAATTACTAAAGCAATATATATGCCTAAGTTAAGCTACTGATATTTATAGGTATTAAAAATATAAAAGAGAGAAGCTATGTAATAAGTACACAGCCGAATATAAAGTTTACTACATGCTAGGTGGTCAAAAGCGCCACCCACTTTTTCGCGCCATCAAACTGATTCAACATAAGCTTAATACACACAATGAGCGGCACGGCAATAAGTGCCCCTATTAGCCCCCACATCCAGCCGCAAAATAGCAGCCACAAAATGATCACAAATGGATTAATTGAGTGTAGGACAAATTGTTAGCTGCCCCCCGTGGTATATAATCTCGGTGAATTCCGTCAGGTGGTCGTGCAGCGCATTGATCGCTTGAGTGCGATGTCGGATCAGTAACTCCCGGACTAGGAAAACCATGGCAGCACTATGCACTTGGAATACATTTTTCGCCAAATCGAGTCCGACTGTGATAACGTTCAACAAGATCGCGCTCCTTTTTGTGGATCAGTGCAGACCCACTTCGGCACATCGGTGCTGCTGGGGGGACGGTTGCATCATCAAAGCTGGGTGAACTAATTAAAAATGCGACGTTCCGCTGATTCTCAGTGATAAAATTCTGCGTTACGTCTTTGGATAAAAATCCTCGGAGTGGACATTATGACCTTATATTTCCTTACCGCCTTAATATTTCTCGCATTGGACGCCATAATGCTTACCTTTGTGATGAAGCCGCTTTTTACGCAACATCTTGGCGATTCAATGCGAGATGGTCTGATGCTGGCCCCGGCTGGACTATTTTATCTCGCTTATGTTGCCGGATTGGTTTTTCTTGTTTCAATACCGGCGTTGCGTGACGCGGATCCAGCCCGCGCGGGTTTGCATGGCGCGGTTATCGGCGCGATGGCTTACGGGACCTACGAATTCACGTCCATGTCGATCATGAAAGACTGGTCGTGGGTGATGGTTGTGACCGACACAACGTGGGGCGCGATGTTGACAGGATTTTCTGCATGGGCTGCTGTCTGGTTGTTGCTGCGTTTTCAAAGCTGAGGCGCAAAGGATCCGTAGGAAGTTGTTTCCACCACGAAGACCTCGCCGCAAATGTCGCCCGAACTATTTCGCGGCACGCCGGGTTCTAAGTTTTGGCAGGAAGGAAAAACTCCATAGCGACGCGATAGCTGACAGAACGAGTACGGATGGACGCCTTGCAACTGGAGCCTGGCAAGAGTCTCAAATTCATGTCTCGGAACAAAATTTAGTATTTGTGAGAGGATCGTATTACAATGTTCCATGGCCCGATTTGCTCATTAGTGCAGTGTTTCATTAACAATCTCGTTGTATCAGTTTGGGCGGGATCAGACCTTCTTTATCTCTTCTTAACGGGACAGCAGTGCTCTATTATGACTAATTATAAGAAATAAAAAACGCATTAAATATACGAAAATCAACGGCATTTATACGTAATTACTTGCTACTACTGGGCTTGTTGTGGCTGGCGGCGATATGTTACTAATAGGCTCAACAGTCGCTAGCGTTGGTGGCTTGCTAACGGGCGTGGACGGCTCGGCTTTTCCTAATTCACGCCTAAAAAGCATCTAGAAAGATATTGAAGAGGGAAAAATACTGATGATGGTAGTTGTGGCATTAGATCGAATACTACACATGAATACCTTGATTAAAGATTTTGACCCAGATATAGAGATCGAAGGTATCGAGCTTCCTATGAAGTCAAGAGTAAACTTGAAATAACTTCACTAATAAAAATTCGATAAAATCAGCCATCAGAATGGTGGAAAAGTGTAGGTGTATTTGCTATTTTTTTAGCTGCTTTTTCCAATTTATCACTCTATATTTCAATCCTTATCGATCTCTGCAAGTGCGGCATGAATCGCTTGAAATATTAGCCTGTCAGCCTCTACTGGATCATTTTCAGGGACGTCCCACGACATAATTTCACGATATTTTTCTACTATATGACGTAAATCGTCAACGATCTTCTCGTGATAACGCTCGATTTCTATATTTTGTACATCTGTCATTCTGATATTCCTTTTGGGTAATCACTTAGAACACTAAATCCTGCACAGCAACGATTAATATCTCGTAGTGCTGCAAGTTAAAATATACCATAAGAATGATTTCAATAACTGATTTAGGCCGTTTTTATTCTTTTTCTTGGTGGTCGGCGTGATTAAGGAGTCGAGTTTTCTGGAGACCATCTTGCTTTATTGATCTTAAGGAAAAATTTAGCGTCTAGACCTCGCTAGATGCCGACTATCGAATCGGTGCCATTAAGCGTCACTCTAGTTGAACTCATAGCACATTTCCGCCGAAAAAAATTTTAGCTATCAGGGCCATTGGTGAGAAAACCGATGTTCATATTTAATGGCTTGACTCTCTACACAGTTTCTCAAAACCAACTAAAACTCTTTATTATTAGGAAATCTATATAAAGTGGTAGTTAGTTTGGTTTTGCTTATACCTCATTAATCGCGAGTGCTGCTCCCTACTATTCTCCCAGAGGTTCGTAGTCGTTGACATCATTTGCCATAAGAAAATGCAAGCGTTTGTGCAAAAACAGTACTTCCTTACCAGACTCTCGGGATCCCAAGTTTCTTTGACTGCCGGAGTCGCGTTGTCCTCGTCACCCGCATACCGGAACAGCTCATCGGTAGTGGTAACAATATTTTCGATTTCAGAACTCGATTTCGATTCCAGTATAGGTATTAGATTAATCAGCAGCTTCTGATCGACTAAAAGTCTAGCCACCTGATTTAGCGCACTGAGGGAGCGTGCCGCTGGCGTCAGTTTTTTCAGAATAGCCAGCGACTCCGTTTCATGCAGGGGAGGCAGCAATGGCACATTGAATGGCTGATCGCTCACAGCAAGATCAGTCAATCACACGATTCGCAGAGCCACACCTTCGCTGATATATAAGAGAACAAAGAACTTAAGGGCCGGCCAACTATTATTAGGCCATCAAAAGCTTGAAAGCACGGTCAGATATTTAGGAATAGAAGCGTCCACCTGAGCCTATTAATTTTGGAGCGACTCGGTTTAAAGCTATAAGCGCTGTTTTTGTTATACGATACACGACTAGATTCAAAAATAGGCGGATTAAAATTCAACTTTTCATCAAAGTTTATTGCGTGTAATACACTTAATTTTCTCCTCATAAGGATCATAGCGAGACCATGGTGCGCAACAGCTGTTGATTCTTCTTCTATATCTCGAGCTAATGTAGGGGTAAGCCCTACGACTCCTTACACTTGTACGTTACTAATTTTGTTGAACTTTAACTCAATACTCTTGCTGTGATTTGCAACGTATGATGTTAGTTTTTTCTCTTGACCGATGTAAAGGTAAACAAATTGACATTCATTACAGCCATAGATAAATAGGTCGTAGAGGCTAATTTTATCTAATTTTTTATTACAACAATCGCTATCTTCAGTGAGCGTTAGCAATGTTAATGTCCACCGTCGACTCCTCTATCACCAATTAGTCGCTCATCCCAACGTTGAGAAATTTATAAATTCCTATAGCATATATCAAACTAAAAATTAGAGAGACGGTATGCAAACCGTTCAACACGAGTTTATTTGGCATAAACAGCATGCTGAAAAAACACTAAGTGTGTTATGTTTTATTCATTATATAAGGATCATATATGTTCACAGAAGTAGCTCTTTTAGCCATTATTGTTCAACTTGGAATTATAGTTGGGATTATCGTCTACGCTGTTAAATTACTTAACCGTATTACAGATATTGCAGGGTCTCAAAAATCCATAGCAAATTCTCAAATTCAGCTCATTAGTTTATTAATTAAAAAACAAGAAAATCAGGAATCATCTGATAGTTAAAACATAACAAGTCATTAAAGCAGGACTAAAAACACGGCGTTATGCATAAAATTATGATTTGCCAATACTCTTTTGTGCGCTCAGCGGGTTTACCTTGCGCAACGCGTTTCAGTTCTTTTTTATCTGAGTAAAGCAAGATGGCAGGCAGTATTATGACCAACATGAAGACATAAATATGATTTAGTAAAATCGTAATCATTTCCTATTTTGTGAATAATATAAGCACCAAATAGGGATAACAGGAATAAATCTGACTCAAACAATTGTCAGGATTTAGAAAGGTCATTGGTTTTCAACTTAACGGTTAAGACATACAAACACTAACGGCAGTTTTTATATTTTTTACGTAGAGGTGGAAGTCAAAAAAAACTGCTTAAGAATCCCGCTTTTACTTGTCCTTGAGGCCCAAAAGTAAATCCTTCGCCTGGTTTATTTTTGTTGCAAGATAATTACTGCCTCCTCGATCTGGATGGAGTTTTAGCATTAGTTTGCGGTGAACTGCGATAATCTCTTCCTCCGTTGCGTTATGATCAAGGCCGAGGACTTGATAGGCTTCAATTGCAGTCATCTCATCGCTATTGCTCTCGCTGGAGTTTTGTTCACTCTCTCCTGAATAGTTTCCGGCATTAGCAGCTTCGCGCCAGTCAGAACCATGCTTGCGATCAAGATAGGCAGCCAAAACTTCAATCGAATCCGGATATTGCTTATCTGCTAGGCCATAGAGAGATGTTAATTCTGGCAGACTTAATTCAGACAAATATTTGCCCTTGCTGTCAGTAGCCAGTAATTCACCATCTACGTTTCCACTTTCATGATCTAGAGTCATTCTGAGCAAGCTGGTTTCAACCGTCGAATACTGAGATGAACCCGAATTTTGTTTACCTTTAGCCTTCTGGTAAAGCCCTTTTAAAAACGGAAAATAACGTAGGAATGGAAAAAAGCGCTTAGCAAATACAACTAAACCTGTTCCCAAGGCGGCCAAAATATAAAGTTTCCCAGTGATCGTTAGCAACAGTAGCGTAGTGATGAACGCGACCACGCCGACTGTCGCACCAACTTTCTTGCTTTGTTTCAGTTTCAGGGGTCGAATATATCCCACTGCGATATAGCCGATGATAATAATCGCTATTAAAACGACAAGTCCTAACATAGAGTTTTCACTTATTTGGGTATTGTTTAAGCCACAAAGCCAATCATTCTCTATTTTACAGTGCTGTTATTTCAGTGCGAACAATTGGATTACTGGCGGCCATCTAATAAAGGTTACTTTAACTGCTGCAATAACCGTCGCACGCTCACATCCTGACTCAACAAATGACTTTCCAAAGCAGGTTTACCCCCCGCTGCATAAACCGCAACGGCGGATAACAGCTGCCCTAATTGTCTGGCACTGCCTTGATCAAACTGGCAATGCGCCCCGCCACTCAATGTCGCTAGCTGTGAGAAGATACTCCCAACCTTTGCATTTTTTCCTTCCTGAAAAACAAATAAAGGTAGATTGAGTATTCCCAATTGACCTGCCAAGGCTCCCAGTGAATCGGGATTTTCTTCAACACAGTCACCAACAAACACCAATGCATTTACTTTGCTTATGCGAGTTTCACTCAATGCATGCGCTAACACTTTGGCAATTTGAGTTTGTCCAGCTAGACAGCGTACCGAAAGTAAGGCTTGTTTAATTTCACCCGCGCCGCGTGTCCAAGGAAGTGCTGTAAAGTCTCCCATTCCGCGGTAATAACAAAGCTGCACGCTGAGTTCACTTACCTTGTCTGCCTCAGCAAACATCGCCGCGTGCTGTTGACTAGCCATATCCCAGCACTGCTCACGACTTGCTGTTGCATCCATTGCAAATATTAGTCTGCCCTTGCCCGCGCCAGTTATTAGCGGAGTATTTTTGACTTTTCCAAGAAATGCCTGAATATCTTGAGCGCTCGACTTTTTATCAGGAAGATTTGAGGTCATGTTGTTTCCCCGTTTATAGTAAACCTAAAGTAAAAAAGTAATCTAAATTCACAGCATTACGCTTTTTTATTGACGTTATTGATAATAGAAATAAATTACCCAAAGACAAAAGTGTTTGGTGGATACTTAAAAAACGAAAATGCCGGTCACTGACTAAAGTAAAAAACCAGTACACTATTTGGCGAAAGACGTAACAACTAATGAGGAGTAGGATAATACTACACTTTATATTTACAGTATGTCTTCTTTGTCGGATCACCTGCCATTAGAATAACAACCGGTAGCATTAACAAATCTCAAAAAAGTGGTCAAGATATACGGTTTGAGCTAGGACAGTTGATCGCTCGCTCCCGACTCCGTGCCATAAGGAACAAGTCGATCAACCTTCGTCTTAGGCTCACTTTTGGCAGTGTTTTATAAGGCGCTCGTAGGCTTGCATATCGCCGTTTTGAGCCAGCAATACGTCTTTCACCAAAAGACTCGACTGCTCTATTGAGTGCTCCATTGCTCTTCCCCTAAAAACGGCGTAATTTGCTGACTAACCCAATCAAGGTCATCGAGAAAAATAAAGTGGCGAACCTTAGTATTCATAACAACTTTTGCGTTATTAACCTTTTCAAATTGCTGTAAGTATAATGCACTAATCTGTTTATGTTGAGCCTCCTGCGTAAAGCCTCCAGACGCGCCAAGCATCAAAATATGCGTATTTGAATGCGTTAAAGATTTACGCATATCGGTGGTTATTGCATCAAATATAGCATTGCCTGCCGTCACTGGGTTCGACTGCTTAGCCATATCAACAATTTTGGCTTGGTGTTTGGCTGATGTGGCTTGAATAAATACTCCTTGTTGGGTTTGCGCTGCTAATTGCTTACTACTCATATTTGCATATATGGCCCTGATATTTTGGGCTTGAGGCATCATCATATCAACAGTTGTTGAGTTTATACGAGTGAAAATAAGACCAATTTATTGCGCAACAAAAGACGGGAATCCATGTTCAGTTTGAAATAACAAAAAATACCAGAGATTGGTTGTCTACTCATATAGAGAAATCAGGCCTGAGTTCTTGTACTTACTTATTTTAGTCTAGGATCCACTCATCAGAACACATCTCTAATCGCCAATACGGACGGATCGTTGATAATTGGATCGCATTTACTAGCTTAGATATTTAACGTCCTAAATACAGCACTATACCCAGTCATTCAACCACAACAATCAATTGTGATTATGTACTCTTTGTATAAGAATATGCGGTGACAAACACGATAGATAAGTCTGTTTCTGGTGCAGTTGATTTATATATTCTCAATTGTGATTTGTGTTACGATTTACTAAGGTGTTCATTTAACCGATTATTTTAGTGAAAAAAGTGGGCGATTGGTCCTTATTAAATCAGCGCCGTTTTCTCAACAATGGATTAACAGTGAAGCAATAAGTAACTCACACTGGAACTATTCTTTGTTTTAAAAGTGCACGGAACCAATCAAAATATGACCCAGTATTCTAATAGAGTATTAAACGCGATGCGCGCGCCCCTAATCACGCTGGATAAGGATTTAAGGGTAGTCAATGGAAACCATTCCTTTTATACATTTTTTAAGGTCAAACCTGAAAATACAGTCGGATTCCTTATCTATGAGTTGAACAATAAGCAATGGGATATTCCCGCACTGCGAGAACTACTAGAAAGCATCTTGCCGCAGAAGACCAGTTTTAATGACTATCTAGTTGAATACGATTTTGCCAACATCGGTCGCCGGATCATGCTGTTGAATGCCCGAGAAATTGAAAAAGAGGAAGGTAAACAACTTATTATTTTATTGTCCATGGAGGACGTCACCGAGCGAGCCGATAAATTAGTTATTGCAAACGAAGAAAAAGACAAGCAGGCAGATGAATTAGTCATTGTCAACCAAGATAAAGACAAGCTAGCAGATGAATTAGTCATTGCTAACCAAGAGAAAGATAAGCTAGCGGATGAATTAGTTAATGTCGGCACAGAGAGAAAACGTCTGCTACAAAAGATAAAACGCGCTGCTACTATTTTCAACCATTCACATCAGAGCATCATGATAACCGATGGTGATGCCACTATTACTGAGGTCAACAGTAGTTTCAATCAGATAACAGGTTACGACTCTAAAGATGTGATAGGAAAAAATTCAAGAATGCTCAAATCTGGGGACGAGTCGTCAGCATTTTTGGCCGAAATGTGGGACACGCTGTTATCGAAAGGCCACTGGCATGGCGAGATATGGTACCGCCGTAAAAATGGTGATATCTATCCCGCTCAGACAACCATTACCGCCATGAAGAATGCTGATGGTGTTGTTGACCATTACGTTTCATTATCCACTGATATTTCATCAATGAAGGCGCTTCAAGGACAACTGAAACACCTTGCTCATTTCGACGCACTAACCAATTTGCCTAACCGTGTATTACTGGCAGACCGCCTAAGTCAAGGCAAGGAACAATGCAAACTTAATAATCGGACACTAGCTATTGCTTTTATGGATTTAGATGGCTTCAAAGAGGTCAATGAGAACCATGGACATCAAGTGGGCGATGAACTACTCATTGCCGTGTCGCAACGTATGAAAGCCGCTTTGCGCGAAGGTGATACGCTGGCACGTTATGGCGGTGATGAATTTATCGCAGTTATGGTCAATTTAGAAAAAAACGAGGACAGCGAGACTGTATTAAAGCGTCTACTAAAGGCCACTGCTGATACTGTTATCTCGGGTGATACTGAAATGCAAGTTTCAGCTAGCATTGGTGTCGCATTTTATCCACAAGACGGCATAGAAGCGGACCCACTAATTCGTCACGCTAACCAAGCCATGTATAATGCTAAGCAAGCAGGCAAAAATCGTTATTGCCTTTTTGATACTCAACAACATAATGCGGTAAAGGTTCAACTAGAAAGTATAGAGGATATTGTTTTAGCATTGGAAAAGCGTGAGTTTGTTCTCTTTTATCAACCAAAGGTGAATATGCAGACTGGCGAGGTGATCGGGGTAGAAGCGTTAATCCGTTGGCAGCATCCTGTTCGTGGTTTAATCCCACCTTTAGATTTCTTACCTGTGATAGAAGGCAAGGCCATTAGTCTAGAATTAGGTGAACGTGTGATTGAAAACGCATTAACTCAAATAAGTCAGTGGCAAAGCGCAGGTCTGAACCTACCTATCAGTGTCAACATCAGTGCATATCAATTACAACAAGATAACTTTGCAACTCGCTTAGCAGCATTGTTATCGGCACATCCTGAAGTGAACCCGTATTGTTTAGAATTGGAAATACTGGAGACTAGTGCGTTAAATGACATCAACAAAGTGTTTGCAACTATGAGTGCATGCAATATGCTTGGCGTGCGCTTTGCTTTAGATGACTTCGGCACCGGGTACTCATCACTTACCTATCTCAGACGCCTACCCGCGCAATTGATTAAAATCGACCAGAGTTTCGTGCGCGACATGCTAGAGGATGCCGAAGATTGCGCGATAGTTGAAGGTATAATAGGACTAGCTAAATCATTCCGGCGTGACGTGATAGCTGAGGGAGTAGAAACAATGCATCATGGAAGAGAACTGTTGCAAATGGGTTGTGAGTTAGCTCAGGGCTATGGCATAGCTCGTCCCATGCCTGCCGGTGATATTCATGAATGGGTATCTAACTGGAAAGCTGATGATTATTGGCAGGCTTGAGGCCGTATTGAGGCGACCTCACTTGACTACTGACGGGATTATTTGCTGCTGTCGCTAAGCTATTTAGCGACAGACTCAAAGCTCTTTTTGAATAAATTCAATCCTTCCTCTACTACTTCATCTTCGATAGTAAGCGGCGGCAAGAATCGGACAACGTTATTTCTAATCCCACATTTCAGTAATATCAATCCGTTATTGAGGGCTTCTTTAATCAAAGCGCCCAACAATTCAGAATTAGGCTGAGAAGGGTCGCCATTTTTGACCAGCTCAAGAGCTATCATGGCGCCTCGGTCGGCTCTGACTTCTCCAATCAAATCTGGATATTGCTTTTGTAATTCTTTCAAGTGAGTAGAAAAAACGATACCTATTTGATGTGACCTTGCAACCAGCTTCTCATCCTCAATAATGTCCAAAACAGCTAACGCTGCAGCACAACTTATTGGAGAACCCGCATAGGTTCCACCTAGTCCTCCAGCTGATGCAGCATCCATTATTTCAGTTTTGCCAATAACAGCAGCAATCGGAAATCCACCAGCCATGCCTTTAGCTACCGTTATCAAGTCAGGTTCTATATCAGCATGTTCTGACGCGAATAATTTACCCGTTCTACCAAAACCAGTTTGAATTTCATCCGCAATCATTACGATGCCGTGCTCAGTGCATATCTCTCTCAATGCTTTTAGGAAGGAATTTGATGCTGGGTAGAAGCCACCCTCGCCTTGCACTGGTTCGATAATAATCGCGGCCACTTCTTCAGGCGTAATATCGCAGTTAAATAAATTATGCAGCGCTTCAATTGACTGCTCTTCAGTAACACCATGATATGGGATTGGGAAAGGTGCTCGATATATGTCTGCTGGAAAGGGGCCAAATAATGTTTTGTATGGTGCGTTCTTACCAGTCAGCCCAAGTGTAAAGTTAGTTCGCCCATGATAACCACCATTGAATGCGATAACAGCACGACGGCGAGTATGCGCGCGCGCAATTTTAATCGCATTTTCTACGGCTTCAGCGCCAGTGGTCACAAACATGCTTTTTTTCGGACTGTTACCTGGGGCCAATTCATTCAGTTTTTCCGCGAGCACAACAGCGCTATTGTAAGGGGTCACCATAACGCATGTATGTGAAAATCTCTCAACTTGCTCTTTAACCGCAGCCACAATACGTGGGTGTGAATGGCCCGTATTAGTTACTGCGATGCCGCTTGCGAAGTCAACATAACGATTCCCTTCAACATCCCACAATAGTGCGTTTTTACCTTTTTCAATATAAATAGGTGCAAGGTTTGCTTCTCCGATCGCGATAGCTTGGTCTTTCCGAGCTTGCCACTGCGCATTGGTAGTGCTCGCGTTCACATCGGCGTTTACATCAGCTTTTAAATAAGCAATTTTATTCATTAGTTCAATCCTCCCATTTTAAGATGTTTGATTTCCAGGTAGTCATCTAAGCCGTATTTCGAACCCTCTCGACCCTGTCCAGATTCTTTAACCCCTCCAAATGGGATCATTTCGTTCGATAGCGCCGCATCGTTAATACCCACCATGCCAGCTTCTATAGCTTCGCCAACACGCCACATTTGACTCATGTCGTTGGAATAGAAATATGCCGCAAGTCCAAATGGAGAATCATTAGCCAGTTCAATTGCTTCACGCTCCTCATCAAAAGTAAAAATAGCAGCGACGGGACCAAATATTTCTTCAGAGAACAGAGCCATATCTTTGGTAGCACCCGTGATTATTTTGGGTGCCATAAAATTGCCCTTACCATCCATATTCGAGTCAGTTGTAATTACTTGGGCGCCTAATTGACGTGCGTTTTCGACTAATTCATTAACTTTGTTAACCGCCGACTGATTGATCATCGGGCCAACGTCTACACCCGACTCAAACCCATCGCCTACTTTCAGCTTAGCAACCGCTACTTTGAGCTTGTCTGTGAATTTCCCAACTATCGACGACTGCACGATAACCCGATTAGTGCATACGCATGTTTGGCCAGCGTTACGGAACTTATTAGCAATAAGACCTTTAACGGCTAAGTCAAGATCCGCACTTTCAAAAACTATAAATGGGGCGTTACCACCTAACTCCATTGACGTACGCTTGAGTGTTTGCGCACAATCAACAGTTAGCTTTTTACCCACTTCAGTTGACCCTGTGAAGGTGAGTTTGCGGACAATTGGATTAGACGTCATTTCATGCCCAATCTCAGCGGTAGTACCGGCTAAAATATTGATAACACCGGGAGGAATACCAGCACGGGTTGCTAACTCACCCAGTGCAAGTGCTGACAACGGCGTTTCGTTAGCAGGTTTGCAAACTACCGTACAACCTGCCGCCAAAGCAGGAGCAATTTTTCGGGTTAGCATCGCATTAGGAAAATTCCAAGGCGTGATGCAAGCAACAACCCCAACCGGTTGTTTAATACATAGAAGCCTAGCGTCGTCGCTTTGCTGTGGAATAATATCACCATAAATGCGCTTGGCTTCCTCGGCAAACCACTGAATATAACTCGCTCCATATAAGATCTCACCCTCAGCCTCAGCTACAGGTTTACCTTGCTCAGATGATAATATTCGAGCTAGATCCAACTTGTTAGCAATAATTTGGTCATGCCAAGCCATCAGTATAGATGCACGTTGCTTTGAAGGCATTTTTGCCCAGCTAGTCATTGCAATCTTTGCAAACTCAATTGCCTTGCGGGTTTCTTTGGCACCGCATTTGGCGACGTTAGCAACAATCTCACCTGTCGATGGGTTTTTAACCTCAAATGTAGTGCCGTTTTCTGCAGACACAAATTCGCCGTTTATATATGCATTCGATTTAAGTAATTCTTGGTCTGATAACATCGACATTTAATATAATCCTTGGAAATTCAATGCAGATAAGGTATTAAATAAAGATATTGCACACAAACGAATAATATTAGCTATCCTCATTAGTATTATTCATCGCAATAATTCACTACATGCAGTTTTTTAACGCACTTTTTTAACGCACTTTTTTAACGCACTTATAAAGAGTTGAGACTATGATTGATCGAAGAACTATGCCCCTATCTAGTTTGCGGGCTTTTGAATCTGCCGCCATTAACTTACACATGGGGAGAGCTGGAGCCGAATTGGGTGTCACGCAAGGTGCTATCTCTCATCAAGTAAGGCAGTTGGAGGAAAGGTTAGGCGTCGCCTTGTTTTCACGCGCGCACAATACGCTCTCGTTAACACCTGCAGGTTCGCGTTTATTGATGTCTGTATCACAAGGATTGGACCTGATCATTGACGGCGCACGAAATCTTGATCCTGAGACGGTCAGCGGCTCACTTATTGTGGGGTGCACGCAATCAATCGCAGCTAGTTGGGCAGCACAACATATCTGCTCTTTCTACGAGAAATACCCAGACATCACGATCACGGTTCGTGAAATTGAATCTCAGCAGCGTGAGATCCCGCGAGATATCGACATTGCTATTTGTTATGGCGCTCCTAACATTGATGATAGGGTGATGACCAAAATCGGCGCCCCAGTTCTTTACCCCGTTTGCAGTCCTGCACTATTAAACGCTGAAAAACAGCGAATACACCTTAACAATATGTCTCAATTGACCTTTATCCATGATGGGCAAGTGTCCTGGCAACGCTGGATGGAAAAGCACGGTGTAGAATCAAGTCAAATGCATTCAAATATTTATTTCCCAAATGCTAGCCAAGCGCTTCGAGCGGCTGTTCTTGGTGCTGGCGTGGCATTAGCAAATACCCTTGAGACCCAGCAGTTTATAAAAGATGGTCAATTAATGCGCCTACTTAATAAACCGATAAACGAAGCACATTCTTATTATCTTATTTCGCCTTCAATTAAAAATAACACAATAAAATCCACTATTTTTGCTGAGTGGATTATTAACGCCTGCGACTCATAGTTAGCATCCCATCCATAGTTAGCAGCCAACTCGTAATTAGCCTGCTATGGCCTCAGAAATACGATGCTGATGAGTCTGATCAGCGCAGTTTCATGCTTTAGTAACCGCTGACATGGCTTGGCAATATGACGCCATTTTCTTGACTATACTTTTCCCATTCGACAATAAGTTCCGCTAGTTTAATGGGATACTCGTCGGAAAGGTCCTTAGCTTCAGCAAGGTCAGTCGATACATCATAAAGCTGCCAATTGCCGTTGCCATGAGGTGGTGGGATATTTACCGCTTTGTATGCTCCTTTTCGAATCATGTACTTACCCAATATTTCGCCGCCTTTTACTCGAGTTGCAGTGATGTGTGGCGACTCGGTATCGCTTAAAATATCGAGCATTGAAAATCCGCTTGGTGCTTCTATTTGTATGCCATTGTATATAGGAGCAGGGTGCTTGATTTTGGTTATTTCAAGTAGTGTAGGTAAGATGTCTTGCACTGAAAAAAATTCATCTGTTGTTTTGCTATTTGCAAATGCAGGATACGTTATAAATGCGGGAACTCTTGTTCCGCCTTCGGTAGGAAAGCCTTTATACAATCTAAAGGCGGGTGAGCTAGCTTGAGCCCAATTAGGACCGATAAAAGCGTAACTACCTACTTTGCCAATATTTGCAAAACTAAAATCGTGGCGCTCATCAATATTCTTTCGAATTTTTGGAAACTGCGCGCGAGGCCAAGTTTGATCAATAGTGTGGCCTTCCGCACCATTGTCAGACATAAAAATAATCACTGTTTTTTCAAGCTGTTGTTGGTCGTCAAGCCACGTAATCAAACGACCAATGTGCTGGTCAAGGTCGTCAATCATGGCCGCATAGACTTCCATTGTGCGAGCTTCAGTTTGCTTTTCAATAGCAGAAAGATTTTCCCATGCCGTTGTAGCTGCAATACTTTTAGTTTGTGGCGGCACGATGCCTAGGGATATTTGCTTTTGTAAACGCTGCTCACGGACGACATCATAACCAATGTCATACTTGCCCTTATATTTGTCAATTATGTATTGAGGAGCTTGTATTGGCCAATGTGGAGCGGTAAATGAAAGATAGGCAAAAAATGGTTTATGAGCATCCCTTTGTTGCAGGTAGCTAATCATTTGGTCGGTGAAAAATTGCGAAGAAAACGCAAAATTATCAGGCAATTTATTTACTATTTGCTGGTCTTGGCGATACGGCGCTTGACCGTTTGGCTCCGGGTGATAAGCGGGCTTCATATCACTAAAGTGACTGGCACCACCAGCCAACATGCTAAAAGATTTGTCAAAACCTTTTGCCCAGGGACTCGCCTCTAACGACATGCCTAAATGCCATTTACCAGTCATAAATGTGCTATATCCCTCGTCTCTAAGTAACGAGGCAATCGTCACTACACTGTCATTTAACTGGCCTTCATAGCCCGGCTGACCAACTTGATTAGGGGCTAATTCTTCGGCCATATTGCCCAACCCAGCTTTATGATTATCGACACCGGTTAGGAGCATTGCGCGTGTAGAAGAACAAACAGGGGATGTGTGAAAATTGGTAAATAATACACCTTGATTAGCAAGTTTATCTATATTCGGGGTGGGTATCTCACCTCCCAAACGACCTAAATCTGCCATGCCCATGTCGTCTACCACAATCAGCAATACATTAGGCTTTTCAGAAGATTGGTTTTCTTCATGCATTTGTGAGCAACCAAAAAGTGTCACCATGAGCATGCTCACAAACAGATTTCTGAGCATAAAAAGATAATCGAATTTATCGATATCAGCTTTACTAGCTTTGGTTCTAGTGGTCTTCAACTTAGGTTTAATTATCTTCAAAATAGGCTTCCTGTGTCTTACTCACTCCACCAGCAATCAATCGGTCAATCGGTCAATCGGTCAATCAATCAGTCAATCAAACCAATTTTTTGTAATATCCGCTAGCTTGTCCTTAGATACGGTTAGGCCTTGCGGAATGAGCGCTTTGGCTTTCATAAAGTCTTTTGGCGAATTGATCGCATCCACGGCAATTATCTTGCCTTTTTTGAGATAAAATAAGGCGAATTTTTTCTGTGTCATATCACCACGAACAACGGTTTCATCATAACCCTGAGATAAACCCGCCGTTTGCAGTTTAACGTCATATTGATCTGACCAAAACCACGGAAATGAATTATGGATTTTAGGCTTGCCGCAAATGTTTGCAGCCGCGACCTTTGCTTGTTCCATTGCGCTGGGCACCGACTCTAATCGAATGTTTCGTGCGTAAAACTCATTGGGGTGGTTACTGACATCGCCAATCGCATAAATAGTGGGATCTGAAGTGAGCGTATGCTCATTTACTACAATCCCATTGTCGCATTCTAATCCAGCTGCTTCAGCTAAGCCTGTATTTGGAATTACCCCAATACCCACAACCGTATGATCGAAGGCAACATTACTACCGTCATTTAACGTAGCCACATAGCCGTCTTCCGTTGTATGAATTTCTTCAATCCCTATATTTAACTTTAGGTCAACGCCATTGTCTTTATGCAAGCCCTGATAAAACCCCGACATTTGCTCGTTAGTGACACGTGAAAGGACCCTTTCAAAGCTTTCCAAAATAGTCACTCTAGCACCGATTTTCCTCGCAGAAGCGGCTAATTCTAAACCAATATAACCCGCACCAATAACCAACAAGTGCGAGTTACTTTTAATATTGGCGATAATATTATTGGCATCATTCAAGGTTCTAAGGTAACTCACACAAGGAAGTTCAGCACCCGGAATGTTCAATATACGAGCTTGTGCACCTGTCGCGATAATTAAATGGCTGTATCCAATTATGGCGCCTGATGACACAGTAACGGTTTGAGATAATCTGTCGATGGCGACCACCGACAAACCTAGCATTACATCCACATTAGCCTTTTCATATAACGCTTGTTTTTTAATTAACAGCTGTGCGGACGTAACCGTTTTATGAAAATACCCTTTTGACAAAGGCGGGCGTTGATAGGGTAGAACGTCTTCATCGCTAATAAGCTTTATGTCGCCTTCCCAACCTTGAATGCGCAAAGCAATCGCAGCCTCAGCGGCAGCATGACCACCACCAACTATCACTACCAAATTCATATCTTTATCCATTTTAACAGCCGTACTTAGTATTGAGACGAAGGAAGCGACACTTCTATATCAGGTGTATCGTCTTTTAGCATTAACTGACATGATAAGCGACTCGTTTCAGTCCGTTGAGGAGCTGATTCAAGCATGGCTTCTTCCATTTCACTCATTTCAGAAAAGTGTTTAGCATATTTATTGTCCAAATAACAATGGCACGTTGCGCAAGCTTGCGCTCCGCCGCATTCACCAACAATTCCATCAACCATGTTATTTACGGCCAATGACATGATACTTTCGCCAGTCTCCGCTTCAACTTCAGTTACGTTATTTTCTGCATCTACATATTTAATAATTGTCATCTACTACTCCTATTACACTTAAAATTCATATCTTGCAGATACACCAGAAGTACGAGGCGGCGCATAATAAGTCGTCGCGCCCAATGCGCCTAAGTCAAGAGAGTAGGCTTTGTAACGTTCGTCAAATAGGTTCTTTGACCACACACTAAAGCTCCAAGATTCGGTTTCATAAGTCACACTTAGGTTGGATATATTATAAGCTTCTTGCAGCGTACCCGGGCCGTTAGTTACTTCTAAAAATTGGTCTCCGTAATACGCGCCATCAAACTGGAACACGACTGTATTTTCACCTAACTCCTTATAATAACGAAATAGGTAGTTACCAGACACGCTTGGCGCATTAGGAAACTCTGCGTTTAATACCGGCGAAGCACCTGCTTGAATAGCTTCAACTTCTGAATTACTAAATGCTAAGCCAAGCATCATATCAAAGTTATCGGTTAACGAACTAATGAGTTCTAATTCTGCACCGTAGGCGGTTGCATCGGAATTACCAATTTGTGGATTGGGCGAAACTTCACCAGGAGGAATAGCAACAAACGTTTGATAGTCATCATAATCATAGTAGTAAGTGGTTGCATTTAAGCGTGTACCCTTGGCTAGCTCTGTTTTTATACCTACTTCAAACGAATTCAAGACTTCTGGCTCGTGCCGGAAACGCTCGGGAGAAACACCCGATGATAAAGTCCAGTTGCCTCCTTTTATGCCTCTGTTCCAAGACACAAAACCCATTGTTGAATCTGAAAACTGTTTCTTCAACGACAGTCTTGCTGCATAGTCTGAATAGTCGATACTGTCATCAGCAAACCGATTAAATATGCTTGCAGCTTCAACATTTAGGTTACTTTCAGTAGCTGCATATGGAATACGCTCGGCTTGTTGATCCGAACTGAAGAAGGCAACCCAATTAATATTTTTGGTATCTTTTGAGTATCTCAATCCCGCAGTTAACATCATGTCATCCGCAAGGTCATAATCAATTTGACCAAACACGGAGACATTTTCAACGGTTAAATTATATTCTCTATCTGAACGGCCATCGAAAGGGAAATCATCAAAAACAGTCGGAGCTGATATAATGCCGGCCTCAAATAACCCGAATGATAAATCAATATTCGGAGCCCCTATAGTTAAAGCGTCAGTATCCATATCGATATCCATATAGTAACCGCCGACTTGCCATTTTAAGCGGTCCGTATCGCCGGACATTCTCAACTCTTGTGAAAATTGAGTGAAGTCAGTATCTTGTCCAAATACAACGATAGGTGCGTTAAAAGCATCACCATCCTCCAAATAAGACTTATCCATATTCAAATGATTAGTAATACTGACCAATTCAAACTCATCAAATTGCTTAGTTAACTTGGCAGTCAAGCTAGTTACTTCTCGGTTTAAAAAACCGCGAGTATCGTTCATGTGTTTGTGCTCGTCGCCAGAGACCACGCCCCCAGTCACAATTGCACGACCTGAAGCATCAACGGGGCATAATTCGTTGGCATCAAAATCACAATTTTCGAATACGTATCCACCCGTCGGTACGTCATCATCCTTAGAATATTTAATGATGAATTCACCAAGCAAAGTATCCGAAAAGTCGACTTCTATGGTACCTCTTAAGCCATAACCATCGGCACCACCAATCGCTCTTTGGTCAACATCAGGAACGCCTGCCATCGGTTCTATATAGCCATCTGCGGTTTCATGTCTAAAGGCAAAACGAGCTCTAACATTATCGGATATTGCGCCACCAATTGCACCTTCAACGCTCTGACGATTGAACGAACCAACCGATACATCAACAAAACCATTTGTATATTCATCGCTGGCACCGCGACTGATATAGTGAACTAAGCCTCCTGTTGCGTTTCGACCAAACAAGGTTCCTTGAGGGCCTCGCAACACTTCAACTCGTTCAATATCGAACATTTGGCCTGAAATTGCATTCATACTGGCAATGTAAGATTCGTCTTGGTACACAGCAATTGGCGCTTCTAAGTTATCTACAAAGTTATTTTGTGAAACCCCTCGCAAGTTAAAAATAGTTAACTGAGGAGACCAGGCGTTTACTTGGAAATTAGGAATTTGTTGAGTGATTTCGGCATTGTCGCTGATGCCTAAAGCATCTAACTGTTGGCCTGATAACGCTGATACAGAAACCGGCACTTCTTGAATTGACTCAGAGCGTTTAGTTGCGGTAATTTCAATGACTTCAAAAAGCTTATCTTTCTTTTCTTCTTGTGCTTCTTGTTGCGAATGAGCCTGCCCGACAACGGTTAAACCCAATGCAAGCGCTATATAAATTGATGATTTTTTTAGTTTCATGTAAGTGCCTTTAATCCCTGTTACGTATTTGTTAATAGGATCAACATACTCACTTCTGACAGGATTGTACTTAGCATATGAGGACAAAGTGTTTAAGCGGGGAACTAAAACTACAGTCCTTGGTTTCTCTTAAGTTGAGTTAAATAGGCGCTGGGAGTGATTCCATTGGTCCATTTTTTAAATGCCCTAGTAAAACTTGGTGTCGATGAGAAACCCAGCAAATGACTTATTTGATAGATGTTCAGCTGTGTTTCAGATAAATATTTGCATGCCAATTCATAATGCACATTGTCCAACATGGTCTTAAATGACTCATTTTCTAGCTTTAATCTACGAAAAAATGTTGGTATAGAAACGCCTAGTCTGTGTGCAATGAGCTTAGCGGTAACTGTTTCTTGACCTTGCTCACTCATGATCGCGGTTCTGACTTGGTCGGAAAAGCTGTTTACTTGATTTTTCGAGGCTAAATCAGCATCCAAGTAATCGGTTAAAATCTGGGTGAGATCAGGATCAAATCTGGCGCCTTTAAAGCTAATATCCTCAGCCTTAATCGAAACCCCATTGACCGCTTGATTAAATTCACATGGCAGCCCCGCTAACCTAAGATAGTGTGAAACTGACACTGATGGCGAATGCCTAAAAAGCATTTTAACTGATTTAACTTGATTGTTTGAGAACAAGCGAATCAACCGAGCGGTATAGGCGATACTGAATTCGACATCAAGACGCGTGTCTATATTGCCCATGCCATACACTTGATATCCCAGAATATAGTGACTTCCCATTCTGTCCAACGATAGCTGAGTTGATTCTTGGAATAGGTTTTGATATTGGCATATCGCATCTAGCCCATCATATAAAGTTCTTGAGGATAGAAATAAGAAACCAAGCGCGCCCAATAGTTCCGGCCCTATAGACTTTGATAACTTAATGCCAATCAACGGATCATCAGCTTCTTTTGCTGCTTTGTTTAAAAAGTTCAGATATCGGTTTAGTGGGATTTGTCCATGGGGATGCTCTAAATCATCAATCGCGATACCGCATTCATGCAACAAATGCGGGGTATCAATATTATGTTCAGCAAGATGAAATTGCAGACTACGCAGCACGCTCGACCATATTTGAGGTTCAAGTCCGTCACTGCGATTATACAATCGACCCCTCATTTTTACTCGATAACTAAACTAATGAATTTAATAGACCATACCCTATTATTTGCAATTGATCGACATCCAAGATTGCGCTACTTGCCACCTGCTACGATGTAAGGTAAGGCGTAAATTGGTGTTAATAATAAGTCTTAGTACCAGCCCCTAGCAACACAAAAATTAGGTTACACAAGCGCCTTTTTTAACTTTTTTCGATGCGCATTTAAGGCTAACATTAATGGCACACAGCAGCATAAATATAAGGAGACAATGAGTATTTGAACATCGTAAAAGCTACCTTCATTGCCTAACACAATGGCAGCGAAGAAAGGTCCAAAACCCAAGCCTGTCATTTGTAGGGCGATAGCAAGACTGATCATATGACCGTTTTTATCTAAATTGCCAACACCACTCAATACAAAAGGAAGTCCAAAGTTCCATAAAAAGTTGAAACAACTTACTGCAATAATAAACGTGGTCAGCGTAGGATCATTCATCAATAATGAAATAGAGATAATACTACCAAAAATAGTAAGCAGGATCGGCTTGAACAGGCCCAACTTTTGCTCCATGAAGACGGGGATCAAAGCGCCTAAAATAGCGAAGAATTGCGATATTAGTAAGGCGTTAGCAATCGCTTGTTCGTTGGGTTCTATTTCCATTCCTATTAAAAATAAATTGGCCCAAGCAACACCTATTGCCAAATTAAACAAAAGTACGCCCAACAGCGCAGTCAATTTAGTAGACATCGGCATATTAATAGCGCTAGTTTCAGGATTGACTGCTTGATTTGACGATGCGGGAATGTGCTTTACTACAAAAAAACATAATGCAGTGATGCTCCCCCATATAATAAAGATCCCTTCCAAGCCAACTGTGCTGAATGCTTGTGGCATAATCCACAAGCCAAAAGCACCATAGGTTAGCAATAACACGAGATACGCTGCTAAATTTCGTTCGACGCGTTTAGTTAGGCCAATTATGGTAAAACTAAGTGAAATGATTGCCCCTTCTCCCAATCCAGTAATGAAGCGAGCGGCTGATAAGAAATCCAGAGATGACATTGCGAATACAGAGAAAAAATTTCCCAAAACAGCGAATGCAAGCGCAGTGGTGAGAATATGCCGCCAATTAATTTTGGATTTAAGAAATGACGTAACAAAGGTGGCAATAGCGACCCCTAACATCTCATCAAACGCCAATGCATTAGCACTAGCTTCGGATAAGCCCATTTGGGTCACAAATCCCTGAACAAGCCCTGGTTGAACAATAAACGATAAGACCCCTATTGTGCCCAGCAAAACACCGGTTCTTACAATAGTGGGAGAATTAAAATCGACTTCGTTGTGCATAATGACAAACACCTTAACTTTTTGAATTAAGTTGTCACACTCAGTATTAGAAAACTTGGCATGTTAGGACTATTTGCAACAAAACGATCACAAACCTTACAATTTGATACTTATAGGTAACATATCGATAACAATAGGTAAATATTTTACGTTTATTTTTATTATATTTTATTCTAAATCGGTAAAACGCCTGAAAAGCACAAAAGGTAATAATTATGACTACCCCCTTCATAACATCAGCAGTGCTTGAGGATTGGCAGGTATGGATGCCAGAAAACGTAGAAACATTTAAAAATGAATCGCAATTACCACTGTCAACATTTGTTTATTCTCTGGAGGAAGCGGCAGCGAAAGCAAACAAGCCCGAATTGGGTTGGTTAGTGGGCACCTCATGCAATTATCTATCACGAGGTGTTTTGGGTAAAGTTGCCATGCAATCTAGAACACTCGGTATGGGTCTGCATTGGTTGTGTCGTTTTTATCCACTAATCCAAGACGCTACGTTAATGAAGCTTGAGGTAAATGAAGATATTGCGCGATTGAGTTACAAGATACTAGATCCCCAAATTTGGCCGCGAGAACAGGATGCCTTATATACGCTGAGTATATTCGCGAATTTCCTTAAATCTGTCTCTCCCGATATATTTTCTCATGTTAGGATTGGGATAGAGGCGCCAAAAACGCCTAAAAATTCAGAACTCCATCAATATTTACATGCACCAATAACCTACTCATCAAATGCAAATGAGATTATTTTTCCCGCTAAATTTCTATCCAGAGCATTACCCAAGAACAGAGAAACATCGCAAACAGAAATTGCCGAGTTGTCAAAAATTTATTCGTCAAAAAATCGCAGTATGGCGTTTATGGATAGAGCTAAATATCTAATATATCGGGGCTTAATTGAAACTGATATTAGCCAAGATTTTGTAGCCAAAGAGCTCTGTTTGTCGACACGCACACTACGAAGAAAATTATCCGCTGAAGGCAAGTCTTACCAAAACTTACTTGATGATTGCAGAATGAATCTAGCTTCATGTGAGCTTACTTTGGCAAAAAGTGTTTCATTAGCGCAAATGGCGTTAAAACTGGGTTATTCCGAACACAGTACATTTTCGAGGGCATTTTTAAGATGGTTTGGCGTTAGCCCGCGCACGTATAGAAGGATCATGACCGGCGAAGTGCCATCTATTTAAGGGGATTGAATAAGTGAAAATATTGATGATGGAAGGAAACACCATCGAAACTCAACAAAAAGCGAAAAAAATTGGGGTTATATCTGCCTCCGATGTCTACATAAATGCAATCAGATGTTTTGACAAGCATATCGGTATTGACGTGGTCAATGCTGCTGAAGGTGACGTATTGCCTGAAGGTGAAAGTTTTGAAAATTATGCTGGGCTAGTTATTTCTGGCTCTAGCTTGCGCGCATTTGACGAAACACCGGAGGTTATCAAACAAGTTGACGCATTAATTGAATTTGCCAAAACAGGAAAACCAATATTAGGAAGTTGTTGGGGACTGCAAATTGCGGCAATTGCGTCCGGCGGCGCTGTTGCGCCGTGCCGCAATGGTCGAGAGCTGGGTGTTGCAAGAAAAATTAGCCTTACCACCGCTGCTCAAACCCACCCGTTCATGCAGCAAAAGCCATGGTTTTATGATGCTCCCTGCATTCACTACGATGAAGTCACTAGATTGCCAGCAAACGCTACCTTGTTATGCAGTAATGCACATAGCGAGATACAAGGAGCGATTATTCCGGTAGAAAAGTCTGAAGTCTGGGGCGTGCAATATCATCCTGAATTTGATATTGCACAACTACGAATGCTGTTTGAACTCTACAAAAACGATATGTTAAATGACAAATTTGTTGAAAACGATGAAGGACACACCCGCTTAATTAAGCAAATGAAAGCATTGGAATTGGAACCTACTAATAAAGCGGTGGCTTGGCTACTTGGTATAGATACCGACCTTACCGATGGCAATATTCGGGGACTAGAAATACTAAATTGGTTGAATTATATTAAGTCCATAGGGTAAATTAAATCGCAGTAAAAAATAAAACTCGATAAAGACATAAAGAGCCTCTATCGGGTTTTTGCTAACGACGACTTAAATACCGGTCTAGAAGTCGCTAGTGGTAACTCAGCCTTTTATGACCAGCCATCTTCAGGACGGTCAAACCAAACGTGCACCTGACTTGTTCCAACAGAGTTTTCATAGTCACTAAACTGTCTTCCTATGGCCTTGCATTTATCAGAGCCTAATGCGCCAACCATCATAAGATAGTGAGCAAAGCGTCCCTCAGGTTTGTATTGATAATAGTCATCCATGTTATTGATTACCGACGCATGATCGCCTTGTTTAAACCATGCCAATCTCTCGTAGTCTGCTTCCCGAGCACCATCACTAAAGATATGTTTTGGGTCACTTGATTCATGTAAGTGCAACTCGTTAAACGGATAAAAAGTATGACTCATAGAACCACTGGCCAGTATCACCACTTTTTTGCCTGACTTAGCGATTGCGTTAGCGATGCCTCTTCCCACTGCCAGGTTTTCTTCAGCACCCGCTGTCATAGCACAAGAGACCGATATCCAAGCTTCCCCTTGCTCGAGGTAGTGAGCAAGATTAGTAGTTGGATAATGTATGGGCAAATATGGGTCATCGATAGCACTGCATCGAACCCCCTCTTTATTGACTTCTTCAGCCATGGCGTTAGCTAAATCAGGGTCACCTTTCAAGTCGTATGGAACTTGACACATGCCTCTGGGTAATTCTTCTGATGTGTATTTTCCTGCGCGTCTTGCATGTGAGGTAACAACATACTCTACTAACGTACCCCAATGTGTATCAAGCACGATAACGACATCCGGCTTGAGTACGTCAAGCACCTCTTTTCTAATTCGATGAAAACCAGGTACCAAGGAAATTTCTTTTCCTTCATTCAATTCATACCTAATTTCCTTGGACAACATAATAGTAGGGACATGCGATATAAGTCCAGCACCAACAATTTCACCCATCATCTTTTACTCTTTAAAAAATTCCAAGAGTTACATCATATTCATAAATTAGCAGAAGAGAATGCTTAACGAGGAGGTTGTCCTCTATTGCTAAGACATTCGTGTCAGAAACAAATAACTTAACAGTGAATAATATTAGAGGCCCCCGTATGAGCAAACATGATAATTCAAAAGAGCAAAAAATAAGGGTTTTATTTTGTGACCAACTTAACTTGGCGCGTGGAAAGTATCTTCCTCGAAGCTTTGCCTCGAAAGGCGAAGCAATGCTGTGTAAAGGTGTTTATTCAGTTACTTATTCGAAGCAAATAGTAGAAGCACCACATGGCGGTTATGACCAAGGTTTACCTGATGTGTGTATGAAATTCGATCCCCAAGATTATCGCACAAGCTGGGAGCCAAACTCTGTTATTGCTTTAGCTGATGTATATGAGCATGAGCGTCCTTTTGGGCTGTGTGGCCGAGGTGCATTAAAAAAAGCAATTAAAGCATGGCAAAAACACGGTTTGAACCCCATGATTGGCTTGGAAGGCGAAGCTTATGTGGTCAGTAAAGGAGACTCGAAACTGGTTCCCTATGATGCGCCAGGATCGTGTGTATACGGGACCGGTATTTTCAATGACCCAGAAGGGTTAATGGATCTAATTTGGGATGAAGCGGCTAAATGCAATATCCCTATTGAATCGTTAAATGCAGAATTTGACTCTCCCCAATTCGAATTAACCTTGCGTTACTCAGATGCCCTCAGCGCTTGCGACAACTTTTTCTTATTTAAAAATTTAGCCCGAGAAGTGCTGTATAAAAAAGGATATTTACTATCTTTCCTAGCCAAACCGTTCCCTGAAATAAGTGGATCTGGTCTGCATATCAACATCAGTTTTACCGATAAGAATGGAAATAATGCCTTAGCCGACGGCATAAACAAGAACAACCTTTCGGATTTAACCAAAGGCTGTATCGCTGGATTGCTGCAACACCATGAAGCTCTCAGTGCGGTTATTGCGCCAACGGTTAACTCATATGCACGACTAAAACCTGCCAACATGTGTGGATATTGGGCCAATTGGGGCCATGATCATAGAGCCGTAGCAGTGCGAATTTCCAGTGAAACAGGTACCGGTGCAAGAATTGAACATCGTGTTGGAGACGGTTCAGCAAGTCCATATTTTGCGGTTGCTGCAGTATTGCAAGCCGCCTTATTAGGTTATGAAAACAGCTATGAGTTACCTCCTGAAGAACTAAACGACGGCTTTGAAAAGGTAAGCACAACACGCCATGTTGGAGATTCTTTAGGCGAGTCAATCTCAATGCTCGAAGCCGACAAAAAGCTTGCCAGCGCATTAGGCAGTGAGCTAATCGAAAACTACTGCGCAGTAAAAAGAGCTGAAATTGCTGAGCTCGATGGTAAATCATCAGACCAAATAGTGACTTACTATTCTCACTACATTTAGTCACAAATTAAAGGATAACTATAGATGTTACATACAAATTGGAAATACCCATTTTCAGGGTCAACAAATGACGCTGTTGATTTATCGTCTTATGATGCATTTAATGAAGGTGCGCCATTTAAAACCTTCGAACGTTTGCGTAATGAAGAATCCATAAGCTGGTGCGAAGAAGCTGACGGCCGAGGCTTTTGGTCTGTCACTAAGCACAAAGATATCCAAACCTTAAACAAAGATTTTAGTTTGCTAACGTCAAGCAAAGGCATACGTATTGAAGATCAAACTGAAGAAGAATACGAAGCTAGAAAAACCTTTCAAGAAACAGATCCACCAGAACATACAAAAACAAGACTCATCATGCATAAAGCCTTCGGCCACATGCAAATTGCGAAATATGAAGACGAGATAAGAGACATCACTGTTGAGCTAATTGAGAAGTCTCTTAAATTGGGTGAGTTTGACGCAGTCAAACAAATCGCATCTCAATTACCCATGAGAATGCTTGGTAAAATTTTAGGCGTCCCCAAAGAAGACTATGAATGGCTGGTGCAAAAAGGCGATGCGTTAATATCAAATACCGACCCTGATTACACCGATTTTGTGCTCGATAAAGTCGATACTGAGGAATACCGAATGCTGCCATTCAGATCGCCCGCAGCTATGGAGCTATTTGATTATGCCAATAAACTCATCGAACGTGAACGAAACGGCGAGCAAGTCGGTGTTATTAATCTTATTTTACAACCTGACAATAACGGCAAAGTAATTTCTGAAGGTGAATTTAGAAACTTCTTTTGTTTAGCTATCGCTGCAGGTAATGACACCACTAGATACAGTATTACAGCTTGTATACATGCCTTAGCTAATCAGCCATCGCTACTGCAAGAACTGAAAGATAATATAGGCAATAAAGACTTTTTCATTAGTGCCACCGACGAGTTGATTCGCTGGGCATCGCCAACAACACATTTTAGAAGAACGGCGACCAGCGATTTCGAATATAAAGGCAAAAAAGTTAAAAAAGGAGACAAGTTAGTCTTGTGGTTCCTGTCTGCTAATCGCGACGAAAGCATATTTGAAGAACCTTACAAAATTAATCTAAGTAGAAAGCCGAATCGATTTTTATCATTTGGTCAAGGCGGTCCGCATGTCTGTTTGGGCATGTTTTTAGCTAAGCTGGAAGTGAGGGTGATATTAGAAGAAATTGCCAAACGTGTCAGTAAAGTAGAACAGACAGGACCACACAATTACCTGCGTTCCAATTTTATTCTCGGTATCAAAAGTTTGCCGATAAAATTCACGGCATAGGGCAGATAACATGAGCAATCGATTTAACGTCAATGGGGTGATGGTTTCAGGTGAACACTTCATAAATGGAGAACGGGTACCATCACCAAACACTTTTGAAACGCGCTCTCCCATGGATTGGGATATTCTGCTAGCAAATGTCGCTAGAGGTGATAAAAGCACGGCTAAACTTGCGGTCGATGCAGCAACTGAAGCTTTTCCAGCCTGGGCTGCATTAAGTCCGGACCAACGTTCAGTTTATTTACATCGCTTAGCGGATTTAATTGAGGAGTACAAAGAGGATATCGCTAACGTTGAGTGCAGCGACATGGCCATGCTATTCGAAAGCTTACGTTTGCGGCTGGTACCAAGGGGGGCTACGAACTTTAGAAACTATGCAGATTTAGCCACCGAACATGAAGAACGAGTTTGGCACTCAAAAGGTACCTTAAATAGAGTCATCAGAATGCCCGCGGGACCTGCTGTAATTATTACTCCTTGGAACGCGCCTTTTATGTTGTCCACATGGAAGTGTGCGCCTGCATTGGCTGCTGGTAATACAGTTATTTTAAAACCCGCCGAGTGGTCACCGTTATCTGCGTCACTTCTGGCAGACTTGATAGCCAAGGCCAATTTTCCTAAAGGGGTGTTTAACGTTGTCCAAGGACTAGGAAGCGAAGTTGGCAATGCATTGGTTAATGACCCTCGGGTTAAACGAATTTCGTTCACAGGTTCGGTGCCCACCTCTCGGATTATTGGCAAAGCTGCTGCTGAAAACATCGTCCCGTTCACGGCTGAACTAGGTGGAAAGTCATGTTTATTAGTCTTTGCTGACGCCGATATTGAAGCGGCGGCAAAGAAAGCGGCAGGGCAATTTGATGATTCTGGTCAGGTTTGTATGGCAGGCACTCGACTCATAGTTGAAGAAAGTGTTAAAGCCGAATTTTTAGCCCATTTTCATCGTTTTACTGATCAACACGTGATGGGTGATAGCCGAGACACTAAAACGACGATCTCTGCCATGATACATCCAATTCATATTGCCAGAGTGGAAAGTTTTGTGCAAAGAGCACGCGCTAATGGGGATACTGTTGTGCGCGGAGGAAAGCGATTTATAGAGGGAAAACTATGGTATGAACCAACCCTGATCGAACCTAAGAACAATGACTCTGAAGTGGTTCAAAGCGAGATCTTTGGTCCGGTATTGACCTTTCAAACCTTTGCCACTGAAGATGAAGGTGTGGCATTAGCTAACTCAACAATATTTGGATTATCCGGTATTGTGTATACAGGCAACAAGGAGCGAGCTGAACGTGTCGGTCGACAAATACGCGGCGGCACAGTGTGGGTAAATACTTTCCTTGTGCGAGACTTAACTGCTCCATTTGGTGGTATCGGGCATAGTGGCCTGGGCAGAGAAGGTGGACATTATGCATTGGAATTTCATTCTGATTTGAAAATGCTACAAATATTGGAAGGCTCCGTCGAGTAAAAACTAAATATAAAAATGCTTACGTTGAGTTTACATGAAATAAGGGATCTCTGAGGTCCCTTATATTTACAGTAAGTCGTATGAGCGCAAACCGGTCAGTCGGGCTTGGTAAATACTCGACCAAGGGATAGAATTTTATGTTTCCTTAAGCAAACTTAGGGCTCTTCAGGTATTACGTTGCACATTTAATCGACTTGCGGTACCACTGATAGTTCCACATCGTGAAATAGCTAAGATTATTTTTAAGTCATCCCAGTCCATCGTTACGATCTCTTTCTGTGCAATTTTGCACAATATCATTCATTGTTTTGATAATTGTTAGCAAAAACTAATTGCAGTAACCTGCATATGAAAGTATTGCCAAATGATAGTTGCCGTTGTCCACACTGGGGTTTATCAAAGGCAGAAATACCACTAGATAAATTCGCAACATCGAATTTAACAGGCAAAGAAACACTGTCATTTTATCGAATTTAGATGATGAGAATACCTTTTCAGTGGTTAATTGCGTCTGCTTTTGCCACACTTGAATACGCTGTATTCAAGAATAAACAATGTTGCTGGCAATATAGAACAAGGTTCACAATATAAACGTTATAGACCTGAAACAGCCTATACTATGCTCTATGTTAACTGCACTTAGTCATGTATGGCATAATCGGACTAGTGACTAACTCCATAGTCTTTGTTTACATCAATAACACTAAGACCAAGCTCTAATGCATTTATTGTGTCAACAAAATCGAATTGTATTTTACACCCTGCTTTGATCATCTTGAGCCACACATAGCGCAGGCCGTCGGGGCGTCTGCCGGTCCAGAAATCTTCAGTTTTGTTGATGTAGGCAACAACAGGCTCAATATGCCCATCACGATAAATGTGGCGAATTAGTTCGAAGTCAGGACCAAAAGAGCTTAGGACCGCTGAATCGCTTACCTCAATAGACTTCAATAACTCTGCAAAGGCTAGTTCATGCTTGTCTTGTCTGTATGCGATCCATGCCCGTGCTATACCTACAGAGTGTGTCTCGCTGCTAAAGCTGTCAATCGCGTCACCTGCTATTTGCTGCTCTACACTTAGCCTATCTGCATGTTCAAAGATGCGGTCAATTTTGGCAGTGACCTTATCGATAGGTTCGAATTGCGCACTGTATTTGAGGTGCCTACTTAAATCGCCTATCACCTGGTATGGATTTTTACTTGTCGCTAAGCTTCGTTCATAGTCGCGCAGAGTCTCAGCAAGTAGACGTCGATTTTGTGTCTCAAAATGAGCGAATTGCTCTTTAATATGTTGATGATATTCTGGGTCGTCACACCCAAGCGCATAGTAAGCATGGGCACTTGAGTTTAAAATTGCACTTATGCACAAAAGTATTGCGAGTAAAGATTTTATCATTTAACACCCCTTCCGGATACCATATAACTTTTGTACTTAAAATACTCGCAGAATGATCGTTAAGAAGAAGCTTATTTGCACGTTCACTATTATTGAGTGGAAAATTGTATTTTGACGACGTTGCAGTTCCATCTAAAACTCCGTATAACAAGCATGTGTGGTGAAATTTCAATGTTCAAATGGAAATATCTGTTTAGTACTTGCCAGTTCTCTTGCCGCTTGGCCTTGGTCAAATAAAGATGCTAATTCTGAATTGTCTTTGGAAAACGAATTGTTGCTAAGAATTAGCAACGCTAGGAATTAGCAACGCTAGGAAGGCGAGACCTTTTAAACAAATGTGAGCTCCAATGTAATTTTTTCAACATAAAATTACAAATTTCTTAACCCATTTCTTATTAAAAAGACATGGTGATTTTGGTCACAGATTTAAAGTATTTGCAATACCGATTTTGACGAGCAGTCACCTTTGGAACTTTTGTTACTATTAACAAGGTTGATGCCCACCGTCGGCTTCACGCTCTGAGGAGCAAGTCGTTATCCTCTTCAAAATGTTTCGTTGATGGATTGAAATCAGAGACAGAGTTGTCTGGCGGCCATGTGCCAATTGCAGCCAGTCGATGAAGCTTTGACTAAGGTTCACAATTGGCACAAAGTCGACTAAATGGGTTTCGAAACATCAGATATATAAGGCGAAGAGCAGTCGATGTTGAAAGTTGAAGTTAGTAGTAATCTGGAGAGTGAAGTAATGATGCTTTTTATTTAGTATTTCTCGAAAGGAGACATTCAGCTTAACACCTTACATAAGTTGTAGTTTTGAAGTGCAACGGAAAAACTATCCACTTCATGTAGTTGTTATGTGCTGCCACAATAGATATTTAGTGCTACTCGATGTTTCAAAATTATTCACTTTCAGCTCTCAGCGTTTCCCCAAACTTAATAAATGACCCATTAAAATATTTTCTATTTGGGCTTTTTAATACAACTCCAAAACCTGGGGATTGTATTATACCTTCAACTAATGCCTTTCTTGCTTCCCAACCTTTCTCAGGGAGCATTTTATTTTCATGTTGTAAAAACAAGTTTTCAACGTGGCGAATTTCTGCAGCAAACAAGTAAAAACCCTGATTTAGTTCAACTTCTGATAAGGTCTCTGGGCTCTCTCGAAATGATGTAATTATTTTTGCTGACTCTTGAGAGTTGGCCATAGATAAAAGAATTTGTATATCTAAAGCAGCAATCTCTTGAAACATGGATGCTTGAGTAGCTTTTGTATTATCTTTGATCTGAAAGCCTATAAAAACCAGTGAAATAACAATAGCAATAGCTGAAATAATTTCAGCTATTAATGCGTATTCTTGTAGTATTTCTTTCATACCTACCTCCTCAGTAGTAATACGGTTTTAACTTTAAAAAATTAATAACACTGATAAGCTGCAATAAGGTACATAACACCCGAATAAGCGGCGAAAATCCGCTCTTTGATTTTTGCCCGACTTCAATCGTTTGTTATTCGCCACTACAACCTATCTCAGTTCGCTGAAAACTTCAGGATGTTGCTCGGCTATTCTTAGCAGAGCAATTGCTGGGCCTTGTGGATTTCTTCGTCCTTGCTCCCAATCCTGCAAGGTTCTTGTACTTACGCCAAGTAGTCCAGCGAACATGACTTGAGACATTTTCAATTTTGAACGTATGACTTGTGGCGCTGATGGCTCACTTAGCTCAACAGTTCTGAGGGAGTTCCTTCCCTTTTTATAATCCTTTATCTCATTTATACCGGCTAAAATTTCGGCACCAATATCTCGATTACTCATTGTCGATTGCCTCTGCTATTTGTTTCAATATATGGCCTGCGATAGTTGAACGCTCGGATTTACTATACAAAGTAAGCATCCATATTTCATGCTCCGCTTTTTTCCAATAATAAATAGCACGTATACCACCGCTTTTACCTTTCCCTGAAGAAGCCCACCTTACCTTCCTTACGCCACCAGAACCTCTAACAATATCGCCAGCATCTGGCTTTCGTAGAAGATAGGACTGCAATCCACGATATTCATTATCAGATAAATGTTCAGGAAGTATTTTGGTAAATAGACTTGTTTCAATGAAAATCATAAGACTAATATAATACGGCAATGCCGTACCATGTCAAGGGGTGTTTGAAGGCGAATAACACTTTAATAATGAGGTATCAGATTATGGCGTGTCGATTGCGAATGCAAGCGGCATGGCATAGTCTGATAATCTCTGTTGATTGATTTGTTATGTGACATTTCTCTATTATTTCTCAAGAGCTTTTTCGCTTAAACCATCTTTTGCTTTGTTATCAACAGTGATACTAAAGACTGACAAAGCAAAAGATATCAATAGAAAAAAGCCTCCGGCAATTACGAGCCCAATAACACCATAGTCGCTGTAACTGTTATAACTCATTGCGATTTCACGAAGCGTCTCACCATCAAGCACCATCTTACTCGGATCAATACCCTTTCTTGTAAAAGACTCAACTTGAAGGTCGTACAATGAAAAAAGATATCTTGTTGTGTTGCCTGTGATTTGAGTGATGTACCAAGCTATTATCCAAAAACATAGTCCTACGCACAATATAAATGATTGGATAGGCTTTGAGCTAATATTTATCGATATAATTTTCATACGACTTCCTTTGTCACATAACACCAAATTAAGCGGTGTGGGCCGTTCTTGCCAATGTCCGCTTCAATTTTATTGTTATGTGCTTGCATACAATTTACTTAATTTTATAAAGGTCAGATAGCCAATTAGTGCAAATATAATTCCAGCTAAGCCCTGATACAGCAGTGCATATCCATACAATGAAAAAGACTCTGAAAGCTTTGTAGTTTCTGAAAAAAGCCATGTCAACATTGTTAATAGTGGCACCAATACACCAACAAACCCAGCTGAATATAGGCAATATCCGAGAATGATTTTATAAAACGTTAAACTACTGGCTTTGTTAGAGACTAAGAACGATATTGTAAAAACCGACAATAACCCTATCGGAACAATATAAATTGAAATGGGCCCAGTTACAGTCTCATAAGGAATATAAAAGAATTCTATTGCAGTAATTCCCGCGCACAGCAATATAACAGTCTCGTTAAATGCCCTCAATTTTCAACCCTTGCATATAACACCAATTTAAGCGGTGGGCCCGTGCTCTTCGGGAACATCCGTCTTCAAATTTTTTGTTATGCGTTTTCACTGACAACGACCCCATCTCTAACACCCAAATACTTGCCATTTCCTAAAAAAACACACCATTCTGGATCTCCAATATCATTGGTAAACGAGACTATTCTCTTACCTGACCTTAAAACGATAACTAATTCATGCAAACATCCCAATGTTTCTATGTGAGCAATATCGTCACCCATAAGACCCATTAGCATTTCTTCTATTATACCTTTCTCGCAATAACTGCCATATTCAATTGATTGGTCGTTTTCTATTCTCCATTCACAATCTAACATTACTGAAAACTCACCCTTCGGGTGATTTTTTCTTTTTCTATGGCTTAACTTGCCGATCTCTATAAAAATAGCGGAGCCGTGCCCTCGCCATGCATAAGTGATTGGAAGCCCACTTATATTAGAGTTTATATTGTCGATAAGGCTAATCAAATTGAAAGTATCCGTGACGCATAACAACTTATTATGAAGACTTCATAGTAACACGCAGGTTGTTTCATCTAATTAGCTCTCCATTCCTTGATTGATATCAATAGCTTACCCCTAATGAGGTGACCATTTCCATAGCTTTTTATCGGGGTTACTATGAATTCATAGTAACCCCGCGTCTACTTCCACCATAAATATAGTAAAAACAATAGCCTACCTTAACGACCTTCATTAAATGCCGTTGTTACTATGCATTCATTGTAACAACGGCATCTAAATTATCATCAAACGCAGATGAAATATGAGCTAGAGCCTGTTATTTTACTTTGTAATATGTGTGTTACTGAGACTTTTAAGCAACACGCATAGCAAAAGCACCAAAATCAAACAAAGAAATAAGTAGCCGTTAACGTCCGCTTATACGATGTCGGAAAGACGTAGATCAAGGAAAGTTGGAGGTTAAATGAAGTGCTTATAGTGAATCAATCAATGACGGTAAGAAACGCAAACGTGCGTGTCATCGCGACGATACCAGCCGCCACAATACAAAGGCAGATGAAGCACAATGGCAGATCCTAAAAAGAATGGTAATGCAGTGACTGCAGGCTTTGAACCCAACCTACGTTTCTACTTTTAGTAAACAATATTAATAGGTGAGTAATACGCCCACCTATTCGTAATCTAACGTTAAATAAGAATCAAAAATCAGGCAGCGTTTTACGTGCCAAGGTTGTACCTTGTTTCCAAGATACGCCAACTTCATGCCAGTAACCTGCGATGATTTCTTTGGGTTGCAGGTCCATTAACTCTTCCACCGGCGAGTCAAAGTACTGCATATCAAATTCGCCTTTAAAGCAACGACCAAAATCAACATCAAATCCACCCATGGTTACGATTTCTTCAATACTGTCGGTTCCATTGGTTTCAATTGCTGGATACCAACGGTGATGCAACATTGGGTGAGCATTGACGAAACCCGGAGCTTCGGCCTTACCGGTAATGGTAAATTTAGCCTCTGCTAAACGTCGATCAAATGCAGCTAAGGTTGCGCCAAAAGTGCCGCCTACCTCTAATCTCGGTCCAGCTTTACCCACATTTACGGGGCGACTCATTTGTATGGAACCTAACTTCTTAGGGTATCCTTGGTGTTGACCACGGATAACTGCAAATTCTTTGTCCACCCAAATGAATACACACCTAGAATAAGTTTTACCTTGGTATTTGCATCTTACGACCATGAACGCTTCTTTGTACTGTCCTCTTGCTGGGTCAAGTATTTCATTGAAATCGTCTGAACAGCTTTGCCAGTCAGCCCAAATCATGGCGACCGCGCCTGGATCCTCGTCAGCCAATTCTATGCCTTCAGGCAGCAATGCTCTGACCGCTTCAACATCGGTCCTGTATTCCAGTGTAATTAGTTCACCCGAGTAATGCCAAGGTACGGGTGGCAAAATGGCAGCTTTGCCTGATGCCGTCCTCGGGTAGTAAAAGTTAGCCATCGTTATTTCCTGTTAAATTAGTTAAGACCACACTAATGTCCCTCTTATTTAACCCAGTTTCTAGTAGCAAAACGCACTTTGACCGCTATTGCTAAGTGAATTTTCCTTTAACAGCATATGATGGGTTTAGATCTTTCAGATAAGAGTAATAAGTAATGACACAAGAATTTCGCAAAATATTATTAGACGGCTACCCAATATTAACTGAAAAAGTAGGTGATAGATTGGTCGCTAAAGATGGTCGTTCAGTGGCAATTGAAGACGCTATACATTTGCCGCCGGTTGAGCCAACCAAAATCATCGCTGTTCATTTAAACTACCATAGTCGCGTAGATGAATTTATCACTAAGCTTCCGCCAGCGCCTACCTACTTTCATAAGCCACTTTCTGCAATGAACACTCATAAAGCAGATGTTGTGCGCCCAGAACGCTGCAAGTATCTCAATTATGAAGGTGAAATTGCGATAGTCATTGGTAAGCATTGTAAAAATATCACGCCAGAAGAAGCAGGTGAATATATTGCCGGATACACGGTAGCAAATGACTATGGCTTGCACGACTTTAGAGATACCGATGCAGGCTCAATGTTACGTGTAAAAGGCTCTGACACGCTTTGTCCTATTGGACCAGGACTGGTAACAGGTTGGGACTTCAAAAATAAAATGATCCGCACTTATGTTAACGGTAAAGTCGTTCAAGAAGATAACACGGACAACATGGAGTGGGATATGCACTACCTCGTTGCGGACATCGCCAGAACGATTACCTTATTACCTGGTGACGTATTGCTTTCTGGTACGCCCGCCAATAGCCGTCCGGTTTACCCTGGAGACATCTGCGAAGTAGAAGTGGAAGGATTAGGCAAATTAACCAACAGGATCGTCACCGGTCCTACACCAGTGAGCGACAGATGTGGCGCACAGCCGACAGAGACTGAAGAAGTCATTTCCACCGCAATGGGCGGAGACTGGGAGCATAGAGGCCGCAGAGCAGCTACCGGTGAGGGAGCTAAACACTACAAATCAAAGGTAGAGAAGTAGCATGAATACTCAACAATTTTATATTAATGGCGCTTGGGTTGACCCGGTCAGCGCAGGTACCATTGAGGTTGTCAATCCAGCGACGCAAAACGTTATTTACCAACTCGCAAATGCAACATCAAGTGACGTCGATCTTGCCGTGTCTGCGGCAAAAAACGCGTTTCCACATTATTCATTAATATCGCTTAACGAACGTGTTGAACTGTTAGAAGATATTAATGCTTTACTGATCAAAAGAAACGATGAAATTGCCGATGCTATCTCCCTTGAAATGGGCGCACCTATAAGTCTGGCACGTAATGCACAAGCACCGTCTGGCTCTCAGCATTTCGCAGAAATGATAGAGGTATTGAAAAAATTTAGGTCTTCTAGCACCACCAGCAATGGCACTTTTGTGCGCAAGGAGCCTATTGGGACTTGCGCATTAATAACACCATGGAACTGGCCATTGAACCAGATTGCAACCAAGGTAGCGCCTGCACTAGCAGCGGGATGCACCATGGTTCTTAAACCTTCAGAAATTGCCCCTTTAGATGCAATAATATTAGCTGAAATTTTGCATGAAGCCGGCGTGCCTAAAGGGGTATTCAACCTCATTCACGGCACCGGAGCCAGCATAGGAAACAGCCTAACTAGCCATAAAGATATCGATATGGTTTCGTTTACCGGCTCAACTAGAGCGGGAATAGCTATTTCGCAATCTGCCGCGCCTAGCATTAAAAGAGTCGCATTAGAACTTGGTGGCAAGTCTGCAGGTATCGTGTATGGCAAAGTAGATGCATCTAAAGTGGCGCAACAAATTGTCGATTCGTCGATGCTCAACAGTGGGCAATCATGTAATGCATTAACCAGAGTGCTTGTCGCATCTGACCAATACGATGAAATATGCAAAGAAATCATCCAATGTATGCAAGCTCTAAGTGTGGACATGCCGCAACAGTCCCCCAATTTAGGGCCCGTGTCTAATGCAGCCCAATACAAAAAGGTGCTCGGTTTCATTCAATCAGGGATTGATTCTGGTGCCACACTATTAACGGGCGGCGCCGACATGCCCAGTCATTTGGAAAAAGGTTTCTTTGTTAAGCCGACCCTGTTTGGCGATGTCACACCTGATATGACAATCGCGAGAGAAGAAATTTTTGGACCTGTTTTATGCTTAATGAAATACCAAGAATTGTCTGCAGCTATAGATATTGCAAACGCCTCAGAATATGGACTTTCAGGTTTTGTTTGGTGCGATGACCATGACAACGCAGTTAACATTGCCGACCAATTAAGAACCGGAATGGTTCATTTAAATGGAGCCGGATTAGACGCCAGCGCGCCATTTGGCGGCTATAAAATGTCAGGCAATGGACGAGAATGGGGAGCCTTTGGTTTAGAAGAGTATCTTGAGTGTAAATCAATCTATGGTGGTGCTAAGAACTAGGAATTGTGCCTAGCTAAGCAGTATTGCTATAATACGCGCTACAACTAACTTTCAAGAGAACATGATGTCAGCAATGATTTACCCTACGTCGAACTTTGCCGAGCAAGACAAATTGTGTATTGAGAGAGCCAAAGGTGTTTATGTTTATGATTCAAATAATAAACAATACCTTGAGGGGATGTCTGGACTTTGGTGCACTGCACTTGGCTATGGTAATGAAGAACTCATTGCTGCTATTACCAATCAGTTACATAGGTTGTCGTTCTCTCACTTATTTGGCGGTAAAAGCCATAGTCCAGGCGTAGCTTTGGCCGACAAACTCGCTGCTATGGTGCCAATAGAGGATGCCCGCGTGTTTTTTGGCACCTCAGGCAGTGATGCAAACGACACCCATTACAAAATTCTACGGTATTATTTTAATGCTATTAATAAGCCTCAAAAACGTAAAATAATTACTCGAGAGCGCGCTTATCATGGCGTTACGGTCGCTTCAGGTGCGCTCACAAGTTTACCCGTAAATAACCGGCATTTCGATCTTCCAATAGATGCGCTAAACATACTACGCACGGATTCACCGCACTATTTTTCAAGTCATTTGCAAGGAGAGTCTGAAACTCAGTTTGTAGATCGTATTGTAGCCAATTTAGAAAGCCTCATTCTCCACGAAAATCCAGATACAATAGCAGCCATGATTATTGAACCAATAACTGGTGCCAGTGGCGTAATTGTGCCCCCTGACGGTTACTATAAGAAGGTACAAACGATACTGCGCAAATATGACATTTTGATTTGGGTAGATGAGGTAATTACAGGATTTGGACGCACCGGCAATGATTTTGGCTGCACGACTATGGGTATTAAACCTGACCTTATGACCTTCGCCAAGCAACTATCATCGGCTTACTATCCAATAAGTGCGGCGGTCATACCCGGCTATATGCATGATGCAATGGTTGAGCAAAGTAGCGCAAATGGGGTTTTTGGACATGGTTACACCTACTCTGGCCATCCCGTTGGTTGCGCTGCTGCACTTAAAACCTTAGAAATATTCGAACGTGAACATATTTTTGAGAAAGCAGCCGAAGCAGGCGTCTATTTGCGCAAGCAACTTGAAAAGTTCGTAGACCATCCTCTTGTTGGTGAAATACGCGGTAAGGGTCTATTAATGGCGCTTGAGTTAGTGCCAAACAAACTAAAGAACACGCGGTTTGCTGATGGTAAAGTAGGTGCTTTCGCCCAACGTGCTTGCCAGGAACACGGACTCATTGTCAGAGCCGTGGCAGGTAATTCAATAGCGCTTTGTCCACCATTAATTATTAGCCACTCACAAATAGATGAAATAATTCAAAAACTAACAAAAGCATTAGACGACACCTTGATTTATACCCAAAAAGAAAAATTACTATTTGCCTAGTATCCATGACGTTTAATTGATCCATGAGCTTGTAAATAGTTACATGCTGATATAGTGAAAGCTGATACCGTTCTTAGTCAGCCTTACAATATCATGCGAAATCGGCCCCTTTATTTACATTGGCGCAAAACACATGTTTAGCGGTTACGACCACCTATTATTCCTAGTAGGCGTCATATGCTTTTTATATAGAAGCTGTGCTGTGCTTTCATACATAAGCATGTTCACCGGGGGTCACAGCATTTAATATTGGTGTTGAACTAGGCTAATTCATGGCCCTCACATTCATCGTCATTGGGTTTGACGGCACTAACGGAACACGACGGTACGCCACTGTATTTTGATTTACATGGTGAGCCACAAGGCGACACCACGGGCTATTTTGAAAGTTACGCAATTGCCACTCTGCGTGCGATGAAAGGTAGCTTTACGTCACCGTTTAGTGGATCCCATGGCTGGTATTAATTCAACCAAGCGAGTGCACTTAGCACTGCAATAATCATAATCACAGGCACAAAATAGGCCGCAATTATGCCGGCTAAACGACCAATAGGTGGCTTCGAGTTTTGTGCTCGTTTAACCATATTGATGATTTAAGCTAACGCAGTGCCTTTGCCTACTCGTGTGGCTTTGAATACAATCGAACCTGATTTATTAATTGTTCCGGCAACGACTTTATCTCCCTTAGCTTTTTCAACCGGCATAGGTTCGCCGGTCAGCATAGATTCATCTACAGCGGTATGTCCCTCAGTAACGAGACCGTCAACTGATATTTTTTCTCCTGGACGCACTCGAATTAAATCATTCAACAGCACATTTACAATCGGAATATCGATGTCTTTGCCGTCTCGGATTACGCGTGCGGTTTTAGGCTGCAAACCAATCAGCCTTTTAATCGCTTCTGAGGTTTTACCTCGAGCTTTGACTTCCAGTGCCAAGCCTAGGTTAATCAAGCCGATGATCATGGCTGTCGCCTCAAAGTACACGTGGCGTGCCATTTCAGGAAGTAATTCCGGAACCGCGACCACTGCCATTGAATATAACCAAGCGGTGGCTGTTCCTGATGCAATTAGGGTGTCCATGTTGGCAGAATGATTTTTAAATGAGTTCCACGCGCCAATATAAAAATGCTTCCCCGAAAACAGCATGACGCCAAAGGTCAATAGTCCTATCGTGAACCACACCAGCCTTTCGGTGCTTGTAGTTACCGTCATCTCGCCTATGACCAGCCCATAAATCATCAGCGGGACACCGAGTAAGAGGGCAATCGACATATCGCGTATTAATTTTTTATAATATTGCGCGTCGGCTTCATCTTTTTCATCTAGCGCTTGTTCTTCTGACTCACTGGTGTCAATTTTTGCGTTGTAACCGGCTATTTCGATAGCTGAAATTAGAGTGCTTTCCAGCACATTACCAACTACCATGACAGTTCGCTGGGCAAAATTCATTTCCGCACTTTTAACGCCTTTTAGTGTACGCAGCGTTTTTTCAATTTTCGTTACACAACTCGCACAACTTGCGCCGTCGATAATGAGGAGATGTTGTGCTCTTTTTTGGACGTTATTTTTTAGGTTTGCAGTTTTACTGCCTACTGTTGCTGGATTTTTTGCGGTGTTGTTAGCCTGAAAACTAGCCTGTTTGTTTGCGCCTTTGTCATTGTTATTGGCATTGGCATTTTTCATAAAACTTTCCTCATCGAAAGTTACTCATATCGTTTTCTACTGTGCTTTACTAAAGAATATCTGGCGCAATTGTAAACCTTTGAGTCACTCTAAGGTCAACAACTAAAATAAGTTTTTTGAAGTGAAAGCAAAAGGAAGCGGCAATCGCCGCTCCCTTTTACTTCATTGCAACTTTCGACGATAGTCTTGTTTAACTAACGATAGCGATCGTTCAATGCGATCGTTCAATGCGATCGTTCAATGCATTAATTAAAAATCAAACTGAAAACCCAATATGATTGCATTGTAGTCATTTTGAACATCAGATTGATAATCCTGCAACTCGCCAACCAGTCGAAATTGCTTGGAAAGTTGATGATGCACAAACAACATGGTTAGTTCATTATCAACCTCAGCTGCTGAACCCAATCCAATAGAAGCATCCGCTGCGCGACTATCTTGAGAGCCCTCACCATAACTAATACCAAATCTGGTTTTATCCAGCGTATAGTCTGCTTCAACAAACCATTGGGTAGCATCCACATCAGCATCATTAATTGAGCCGCCATATAGGCCATCAGCGCCAATACCTGTTGTATCGGTGTAGTTTACTGTTAAGCCAAATCCGTTGACTTGAATGTGAGCACCAACATCGAACCCGCGCATATCGTAATCAAACGCTTGAACACCCGTTACCGATACAGCTTGTTGAAATGCACCGGTCCATACTCTAAAGCTTTCACCCGAATAAGTGACTTGGCCCTCAAAACGGGGCATCGATGTTTCAATAGACGCATCTTGCGGTTCTTCTGGGTTAATAAGCGCAAGTTTATACACAAACCCATTCATGTCGTTAGATGTGAATTTGATTTGAGGGTTGAAATTAGCATACACGTAACCGGTGCCAATACGACCGCCGGTTGCATTGCCTGTATCTGCTCCACCGCCTAACCAGCCGACACCGCCTTGACTAGCAATATCGCCAATTGCATTGCTATTGAATACGCCAAAGTCTTTGCCTAAGGTAACCGTACCAAAGTCACCCGACACTTGAATATTGGCAACGCGGCTTTCAAATAGGCCGCCATTTTGTACACCATTCGGCCCATTTAAATGGGTATCAACTTGAAAGTGACCCGATATTGTCAAACCCGAATCAGTTTTTGGTGCGACTACATGGAAGTTGATGTTCGCTGGGTTGAATCCTGACTGAACTCGAAACGCTTGCTCTGAATCATCATGATCCGATGCGACGACAAAAATAGGAATTGCTCCACTAATTGAAGTTTCCCATCCGTTATTTGACTCTAATGCTACTTTTGATACTGCAAGAGGTGAAAATACTAACCCGGCTGCGCCGAGAAATGACGCTACTTTGCTCATGGGAAAAGCGCTAAAATTACTGTTTTTTAATGTGTTTTTCATGATTTAGTCCGTTATGTGTAGACAAATATTGTCCACAATAAAGTTTATTTTGGGCATAGCTTGCCCGTCCTCAAAGTCATTGACTGAGGAAAATCGGGCAAGTTTGTTGATTAAGCGTTGCTTAGTTAGGAACGGCGTCCCACTGTTTTAGCAATTCTTTATAAGCAATTGTTTCGCCTTGAGGCTTTTCGTTGCTCAGTTTAGGTTTTGGTGCACCAGGTTGACTCAACCAGTAGTTTGGATCTCTTGGTTTGTTCAACTTAGGACCACACTCGCCTTGTGCATTGGCGCGCTCTAGTCGGTTCATTACTTTGTCTTGTGCCGCAGCTAAGCCATCGAGTGCCTCTTGAGGTGTTTTTTCGCCGCTTGCTGCCTCAGCAATATACTGCCACCATAACTGTGCTAGTTTTGGATAGTCAGGGACATTAGTGCCAGTGGGAGTCCATTGCTTGCGCGCAGGGCTTCTATAGAACTCGACTAAACCACCAAGTTGTGGGGCTACGTCAGTCATTGCTTGTGAATTAATATCAGATTCACGTATTGGCGTTAAGCCTACTAGGGTTTTCTTCAATGAAACGGTTTTAGATACAGTAAATTGTGCATATAACCACGCGGCTAACCGACGTTTTTCAGGTGTAGACTTAAGAAAAGTCCAAGCACCCGTGTCTTGATAACCCAGCTTCATGCCTTCTTCCCAATAAGGACCTTTAGGTGACGGTGCCATTCTCCATTTTGGTAATCCATCTTCATCCACAACCGGCAACCCTTTATCAGTCATACCTGCTGTAAAAGCGGTATACCAAAAAATTTGTTGAGCGACATTGCCTTGTGCCGGCACTGGGCCCGCTTCAGAAAACGTCATTCCTTGGGCTTGCGGTGGCGCATAGTCTTTTAGCCATTGCACATACTTAGTCGTTGCATAGACGGCAGCTGGACCGTTGGTTGCACCGCCACGAGAGACACTTGAACCTACAGGTCTGCAACCGTCGACTCTAATTCCCCACTCATCAACAGGTAAACCATTAGGTAAGCCTTTGTCACCCGCGCCTGCCATTGAGAACCAGGCATCAGTGAAGCGCCATCCTAAGGACGGGTCTTTTTTTCCATAGTCCATGTGACCATATACGCGCTCACCATCAATAGTTTTTACCTGGTTAGTGAAGAAATCGGCAATATCTTCATACGCAGACCAATTTACAGGAACACCTAACTCGTAACCGTAACTTTCTTTAAATTGTGTTTTAAGGTCTTCTCTTTCGAACCAATCAGCTCTGAACCAATACAGATTTGCAAACTGCTGATCGGGGAGTTGATAGAGTTTGCCATCTGGCCCTGTAGTAAAATCTAAACCAATAAAATCCTCTAGATCAAGGGTAGGCAAGGTTAGACCTTTTGCTTCATTCGCGATCATGTCTGAGATAGCGACGGCCTTTCCATATCTGAAGTGGGTACCAATAAGGTCAGAGTCATTGATGTAAGCATCATATATATTACGACCAGATTGCATTTGCGTCTGCAGCTTCTCGACCACAACACCCTCTTGCATTAGATCATGAGTAATTTGAATACCGGTGATCTCCGTAAATGCTTGTGCCAATACTTTGGATTCGTACGAATGCGTTGCAATGGTCTCAGATGCAACGTTAATTGACATTCCTTTGAATTCTTTAGCGGCCTCTTTAAACCACATCATCTCTTGCATTTGCTGTTCTGGCGTTAAGGTGGACACAGAGAATTCGTCTGTTACCCATTTTTTGGCAGCATCATCTTGTTCGTCTGCTAGTGCTGCTGAAGATACCCCCATAAGCAGTAAACTAGTGCCTAATATAGCGGTAGTCTGTTTCATTTTTAATTTCATATCAATTTCCATTGTTATTGAGATTATATTTTTATACCGCTAAACTTGGCTAGTCTTTGAGCTAGTACATGTTCATTCGGCAATTCGTGTTGGCTTTCGCCAATGTGAAGGACTCTCTTTGCTGTCAAGCGTCGAATCTTCGCATCAAAGAGGTCCAATTCTCTAAATCAGAGAAATTCTTTTTATCAGAGTATTTAATTACTTTTTTTAATAAAGCAATTAACCCCACCTAAATACCACTGCGCTCCAAAGTATAGAGATGCACAATGCCACCCATAAAACAGTGTCTACAAGTGCCAAAAAACCTAAATGTATGTATGCAGCACTTATCAAGCTAATAAATAGCTTATCGCCTCTCGTTGTTGCGATTGGTAAAAACCCTTTCTTTTCGAGAGTGGGCGATTTTATTTCCAAAATAGTCATGAAAATTAGTATGCATCCAATCACGCTGAAGAACGTGGCAGTGACGCCGGTCCAAGCCATCCAATTCATAGTATTAATCCTTAATTTTGTTATACACGACCGAGGGCAAAACCCTTCGCAACATGATTACGCACAAACCAAATAACTAAAACGCCTGGAATAATAGTCAACACACCTGCCGCTGCAAGTAAACCCCAATCGATTCCAGCTGCTCCAACTGTTCTTGTCATAATTGCCGCAATAGGCTTTGCATCAACTGATGTTAGTGTTCTTGCAAATAACAACTCCACCCAAGAAAACATGAAGCAAAAGAAGGCCGTTACACCAATTCCAGAGCGGATCATGGGCAGGAAAATGCGCAAAAAGAACTTGGGAAAGCTATAACCATCGATATATGCAGTTTCATCAACTTCTCTAGGCACACCTGACATAAAACCTTCTAAAATCCATACCGCTAGTGGCACAGTGAAAAGACAATGCGCTAACGCCACCGCGATATGCGTATCAAATAAACCCACTGATGAATACAGCTGAAAGAACGGCAGCAGAAATACCGCTGGTGGTGCCATTCTGTTGCTCAGTAACCAGAAGAATAGGTGTGTATCTCCAATAAACCGGTATCGACTAAATGCATAAGCCGCAGGTAAGGCAACAACTAATGTTATGGCCATATTCATGCTCACATAAATCATTGAATTTACATAACCCATGTACCAAGTTGAATCGGTAAATATGGTGTGATAATTATCAAAAGTAAAATCGTGAGGCCATAATGTTAAGCCTCCCAATATCTCTTCTGTTCCTTTGAAGGACATGATCACTAACCAGTATATAGGGATGAACAAAAACACAATATATAGTGCCAAGCCGAGTTTTTTTCGCATACTATAATCCATTACAAGCTCCTATTTGGCTTTGTCTAGCTGGTTAATTGCAGTGAAGAATGCGTAGCAAACAAGCAGCACAATGAGATAATAAATGAGGGAGAACGCAGCCGCAGGACCTATATCAAATTGTCCAATTGCCATTTGAGTCAATGCTTGGCTTAAGAAGGTTGTCGAGTTACCTGGACCTCCACCGGTTAATACGAACGGTTCGGTATAAATCATAAAGCTGTCCATAAACCGCAGTAAAACACCAATCACCAAGACACTTTTCAAACGCGGTAATTGTATATGTCTGAAAATCGCCCATTTTGATGCTCTATCTATACGTGCTGCTTGATAAAACGCTTCTGGTATTGCACGTAATCCTGAGTAACACAAAAGTGCAATTAACGGTGTCCAATGCCAAACATCCATTAATAATACGGTTAACCATGCGGCAGTGGGGTCGCTGGTGTAATTGTAATCAATACCTAATGCATTAACGGCGTAACCAAATAATCCAATGTCAGCTCGGCTAAATATCTGCCAGATAGTGCCCACCACGTTCCACGGTATCAGAAGTGGGATAGCAACAAGGATCAGTGATACTGCCGCCATTCTTCCTTTTGTTGGCATTACCAAGGCGATGGCGATCCCTAACGGTACTTCGATAGCGAGGACCGAGAATGAAAAAAAGAATTGTCTACCTAGTGAGTCGAGTAAAGCAGGGTTTCTTAACATCTCTCGATACCATTCAGCACCGACAAAATAGGCCGTGTTTTGGTCAAATATATCTTGAACCGAATAATTAACCACCGTCATTATGGGTACGATGGCCGAGAACGCGACCAGAATAAATACCGGTAAGACTAAAAACCACGCTTTGTTATCTCTTACTTTGCGTTGCATTAGACTGTCTCCTTTTCTTCATCTTCTGGCTCTTCTATGTCAACAAGGTACTCGTCTACATACACTTTTAGCCATTGCTCAGGAAAACTAATGTAGGCTTTCTTAGTGGGCACCGCTCGGTCTTCATGTATTCTAACTTTTAATACTTCGCCATCTAGCTTCATAGTGATTATTTTATAAGTGCCTAAATCTTCTGTATGCAGAACATCGCACTCAAACGCACCCTCTGCTTTATCATCCCAGACATGCACAAATTCCGGCCTTATACCGATTTTGATATTCGACGTGCTTACTCGGTCTAGTGCAACCTGCATTTCCGGATTAAGTGACACCAAAGTGTTGTTAAACTTCAGACCACTTTTGGTCTTTTTAACTTCAATTAAATTCATGCCCGGGCTACCAATAAAATAACCGACAAAGGCATGATTGGGTTTTTCGAAAAGCTCTCTGGGGGTACCAAATTGTACTATTTGTCCGCCATACATAACCGCTATTTTATCAGCAAAAGTAGATGCTTCTAATTGATCGTGAGTTACGTATACCATGGTGATATTGAACTGCTCATGTATTTGCTTGAGCTTGCGTCTGAGTTTCCATTTTAAATGCGGGTCGATGACCGTAAGAGGCTCATCAAATAGAATCGCCGATACATCACTCCTAACTAAACCCCTGCCCATAGACACTTTCTGCTTCTCATCCGCGGTGAGGTTTTTTGCTTTATTTTTAAGTAAATCGCTGAGCTCTAATACAGCTGCTATTTCAATCACTCGACTGTGCACTTTATCCTCAGATATTTTCATATTTCGCAATGGAAAAGCTAAGTTATCAAAAACAGTCATTGAATCGTAAACCACTGGGAACTGAAATACTTGTGCGATATTGCGCTCTTCAGGCGGAATATCGTTGACCTTCTTACCATCAAATAGCACGTCACCATTTGAGGGAGCGAGTAAGCCGGAAATAATATTTAATAAGGTACTTTTACCACAACCTGAAGGCCCTAACAGAGCATAAGCGCCGCCTTGATGCCAAACATGATTCATTTCTCGAATGGCGTAATCATCCGGTGATGTGGGCTTTGACTTATAGCTATGTGCTAAAGACTTAAGACGTATTTCCGCCATGCTATGAGGCTCCTTTTTGTATAGACGAGGGTACTTGTATCGTCTTACCAGTTAAGTCAAACACGAAGAGTTTATGTGTCGGCAAATACACTTTAACAGGCACTTCAGTGTGATAATCATGAATACCATTGAGCTGAATAATCAGTTCGAAATGCGCATTATGAACGTGCATATAGGTTTCAGAACCACTTATTTCGGCTAACTCAACGGTCATGTTTAATTCGAGGTCATCATCATTGTTCGGCGCTAAGCCGATATGACTAGGCAAAACACCAAACATATAGTCTCCGTTGGGCAGGCCTTCGAGTTCAGCTCTCATTGCAAAATGCACTCTATTTTCTAGCGATACGCCACTATCAGTCACACGCCCTTTAATTAAATTTATTGTCGGTTCGCTATATAAGGAAGCTGCTTCCATCGTATCGGGATGACGATATATATGAGTTGCTGCGCCACTTTGTATTACTCTTCCTTCATGCAGCAATGTGGTATTCCCGCCTAATGCCATAGCTTCATGTGGTTCAGTAGTCGCATAGATTGCAATTGCATTGCGTTCTTTGAACAGGCCTCTTAATTCAGATCTCAATTCTTCTCGTAATTTATAGTCGAGGTTAACAAGAGGTTCATCAAATAATATAATACTTGCATCTTTTACTAAGGCTCTGGCCATCGACGTACGCTGTTGTTGACCACCAGACAATTCGAGCGGGAAACGATCTAGGAACGGCTCTATTTGAAGTATTGCCGCCGTTTCTTGCACACGCTTTGCAATCTCACTGCCTTTTACTTTAGCAATGCGCAGTGGCGACGCAATATTTTCTCTGACGGTTAGATTTGGGTAGTTGACAAACTGTTGGTAAACCATAGAGACATTTCGTTCTTGAATTTTGACATCGGTTAAGTCTTTACCATGTAAAATAACTTTTCCTTCGGTTGATTTATCGAGACCTGCAATCAATCTCATCAACGTAGTTTTGCCCGCTAATGTTCGCCCTAACAAAACATTAAATGAGCCACTTTCCAGAGTGAGATTGATATTACTCAAAAAAGATTCACCGTTAACTGTGTGGCTTATGTTGTCTAAAACTAGCGACATTACTTACAACGCTCCCTGAAAATCGGTCGGTAGTGAGAATGACTTACGACCAAGAGTTAATGATATGTAAACGACTAGCATATAAGGTGCCAACGTTTAGTAATATATTATAAATATACGAATAACCTTTATTTGGCAGGTATTACAGAGGCTTTAACCCATCTTCTCAAGCACTTTTTAATTTTGTTCATACTGTTCAACGTGAACACAAAACTGTTCAAATTAGTGTTCAATATGAGCACATTTTAATGAACAGTATTATTGTGTAATATATTTGTTACAGCAATGTAAAAATATTAAAATACTTTTTATATTCAATTTTAGGTATAAGTAGCTGTAATAAATAGATAATTTGAACGGGGATTTATTATTGTTAAAAGCATAAATTTCAGAGGATGATTTAATGTGAACAACAGTGTTAACATGTGTTTAGCATGTATAGTCGGCGTTGCAACATGGGATATTCTACTTTTAGGAACATAAATGTTAATGATTTGTACAGCCGTGGCTATTAAAATAACAACAGCAAAAAGGTATTAAATGGCGATAGACCCGAAAGAGAAGGCATCTGATCTTAGCCAGATTATTAAGCAGTCTTGGACACGTTGTGAGCAGCTTGGTTTGCACCAGTCCGGTCAGCCTGATGTGAAGCAACTGCCTCGTTATGATCAAGAACTGCTAAACGAAGAATACAAAGGCCTCATAGATACAACTCATTCGGAAGTATTGCCGTACTACGAAAATATTTTATCCAACACACAATGTCTTATCCTGTTAGCCGATAGTCATGGCAATGCCTTAAATCGCTGGGGCAAACCGCGATTTCTTACTAAGCAAAATTCTCCCGTATTTCAAAAAGGTGTTAATTGGACAGAAAATCACTTGGGTACCAACTCAATTGGAACCGTATTAGAGAGTGGTGATGCTGTTCAAGTGCAACGCGACGAACACTATTTTCGCACTTACCGATTTATGATCGGTTCAGCTTGTCCTATATATGATGCTAATCGCAAGTTAATTGGGGTACTTGACGTATCTAGCGATGCCTACCTACCGCAAGCTCATACATTTGGAATGGTAAAGCTAATGGCCCAAGGAATTGAGAATCGCTTAATCGTATCGCAATTTGGTAAAACCAATTATCTAGCATCCTTTAATACTAATGCCGACAACTTAGATAGCCAATGGTCCGGCTTAATCGCGTTTAACGAAGACGGTGTGATCATCTCTGCGAATAAACGAGCGGAGCTTATCTTAAATACGCAGCTGGCTTTGGTTGACGTAAGTTCTATTTTTGATATGTCATTAAATGATATTAAAAACCTACCTGATCAAGTGCCTGTTTGTTTTCAGGCAATCGGTAAATATCGTATGCATGCCATTGTTAAAAGCCCATCTGTTATTTCAATTCAAACACCGAATTTTGAGAAGAAAGCATTACCTAAGACAGACAAAAATTTTATTGCATTGGATGACTTTTCCTCTGGCGATGAGCGTATTGAACGCTGTGTAGAGCAAGCTAAACGAGTCATTGATAAAGACATTCCGATACTGATCCATGGTGAGACAGGCGTCGGTAAAGAAGTTTTCGTCAAGGCTTTACATCAATTTAGTGATCGTAAGCGATGTCCATTGGTTGCGGTTAATTGTGCTGCTATTCCTAGCGAACTCGCTGAGTCAGAGTTATTTGGATATGTTAAAGGTGCTTTTACCGGTGCCAGTGAAAAAGGTGCTCCAGGGCTCATAAGAAACGCGAATACCGGCACCCTGTTTTTAGATGAAATAGGCGAAATGCCGCTCAAGCTTCAGGGTCGGTTATTACGAGTATTGCAGGAACGAAGTGTCACGCCTTTAGGCTCGAGTCAAAGTTACCCAGTGGATATAAAACTCATTTCTGCCACTAACAAAAGTCTGCGTGAAAATGTGGCAAACGGTCTATTTAGACAGGACTTATATTATCGGGTGAGTGGACTCAATATTGAGCTTCCTCCTTTACGTGAGCGAGCGGACAAGATCCAGTTATTCTCTAAAATAAATCAGATGTATAAAGAGCAACATCAACCGGCTCAATTAAGCCCCCGTGTAATTGAATTATTTTATAATCACCCGTGGCCAGGAAATGTGAGGCAACTAGTCAGTGTTATTCAAATTGCTCTCGCCATGTGCGACGAGGGCATGATCCAAGAATGGCACCTACCAGATGATTTTTTTGCGGATCTGAATACGACTTCATCCTTGCCAGCGACTACTCTGTTGCAAACAAAACGTCGATCGCAAGCATCACAAGAACCAGAAAGCGATCCTTTGAACGAAACCATTCGTGTATACAATGATACCCATCAGAATATTTCAAAGACAGCAAGACTGCTGAGCGTTAGTCGAAATACAGTGTATAAGAGGCTTAAGAATGCTGATGTTATCAAGTAAAATATAAGCACTAACCTGCCCTTGCTTGGTTTAAGCTGGCAAAGATACGTTTATAGGGAACATGATAGCGTGTTTCGTTTCATCGAAGACAAACATCTTAAGGATCGGAAGGTAGATTTTGATAGGCGCATCGATCTTGTATGCATGCACACCGGGAAGATGTACCAGAAAATTTAGATGACGATTAGCAATGTGTAAAAAAGTCTCTGCACCACTTATTTCCGCGAGCTCAACATGCATTGAAAACTCAAAATCATCATCATGCGAGGGTAGCAAGCTCAAATGCGATGGCTTAATGCCAAAAGTATACTGGCCCTTTCTTAATTTAGAAAAACGCGAACTTTTTGGAAAATATAATTCGGAACCAAAGACCACCTCATTTTCGTTAATAAGCCCTTTAAACAAATTAATTTCAGGATCATTTAATATGCGTGCCGCCTTTATATTAACCGGTTCTCTGTAAACGTTTGACACTTCCCCCTCCTGAATAAGTTTACCTTCATCAAGTAAAAATACTTTTCCTCCTAAGGCAAGAGCTTCGTTGGGATCGTTGGTCGCATAAACCGCAATTGTACCGGTTTTTTTCAGCAGGTCTCTTATCTCATATCTGAGTGCTTCTCTTAATTTATAATCGAGATTTAGCAGGGGCTCATCCAATAGAATAACTCTAGCATCTTTTACAAGAGCCCGAGCCAAAGCCGTTCTCTGTAATTGCCCACCGGATAACTCACTAGGAAACCGCTCTAGGCAACCATCAATATTGAGCTGTTTAGCAATAGCGTCGACTTTAGATTTGACGTCTGTAGCTGACAACTTAGCAACATACAAAGGAGATCCAATGTTCTCTCTTACCGTTAAGTGCGTGTAGTTGATAAATTGTTGGTGAACAAAAGCAACGTTTCGCATCTGTACTGATAGTTTAGTGATATCAACCTTATCAAAAAGCACGCTGCCGGTATGCGACATTTCTAATCCCGCGATCACCCTCAGTAGGCTCGTTTTACCGCTGGCTATGCCGCGCATCCCCAGTAATATATTTATCGAACCAGACTCGAAGGTTAAATTAATATCACTTAATACTTGGCCCTTATCTGTTCGAAGGGACACGTTTGATAGCTGAATTGTCATGTAACGCCTTCTCTCCCGCACAACCAATCACACGTGACTTATTTTCATGGTTTATTGGTTTTATCACACTTGCACTAATACGCTCTCAAGGAAAACCGAACACACGTCCCTGATATCGTAGGTGATTTAGAACGACAATTGTAATGCAAAATCAATTGCAATTGCAATTGCCATCATTAGTGTAAGTTGATTTAAAAGATGCGGTTTGGCTTTTTTTTATAAGGTATAAACAACATAAAGTGTGCACAACATAAAGTATAAACAATATGAAGTATACACATCGCTAAATAGCGACTGTTGGAGTGATTAACGCATTACAAAAAACAAGGAAAGCGTTAAATTCGATGCGCTCACTGAATAGCAAACGCAGCAGCCAAGCATTATTGACTTTGTACTTTACGGACCGATTTACACCAGTCTTTATAAAATCCATCTCTTTTTTCTTTTGTCATTGCGGGTGTATATCGCACTTCACATTGCCAATTTTTTTCAAGTGCTTCAAGTGATTCAAATACACCGGCCTTCAGACCGGCTAAGTAAGCTACTCCTAATGCGGTCGTCTCACTTACGGTTGATCGATCTACTGTCGCACCCAAAATATCAGACAAAAATTGCATCAACCATCCGTTGGCAACCATTCCGCCATCAACACGTAAAACATCTGGACGCTCGCCATCAGCCTCCATTGCTTTTTGTAAGTCTTTTGTCTGAAAACAAACTGACTGCAAACCTGCTGTCACTATCTCTTTAATACCGGTGTCTCTAGTTAGTCCAAAAATGGCACCTCGCGCATTCGGATCCCAATACGGCGCTCCTAACCCTGTAAATGCAGGTACCATATAAACACCGTGTTCTAAGGATGTTTGTTTAGCGAGGGATTCCGACTCACCGGCTTTTTTAATTAATTGCAGTCCATCACGTAACCACTGAATAGTCGCACCGGCGACAAATATGCTGCCTTCTAATGCATAAGTGGGCACGCCATTTAGTCGGTATGCTACCGTGCTTAGCAGCCTATTTTCTGATACTAACGCGTTTTTACCTGTATTGAGCATCATAAAACAGCCAGTTCCATAAGTACTCTTCGCCATGCCTTCTCTAAAGCATGTTTGACCGAACAAAGCCGCTTGCTGATCACCAGCAACGCCTAAAATTGGTACTCCATATCCCAAGTAATGTGACTCGCACACGCCAAAATAGTCAGACGAGTCCATTACTTCAGGCAGCATGGCTTTGGAAATGTCAAATAGCTCTAATAGTTCGTCATCCCAAGTTTGGGTATGAATATTAAACAACATTGTTCTAGATGCGTTGGTTGCATCCGTGCGATGTTCTTCGCCACCGGTCAGCTTCCACAATAAATAGCTGTCTACGGTACCAAATACCAGCTCCCCACGGTGCGCTCTTTCTTTCGCACCTGGCACCTCATTTAAAATCCAACTAATTTTAGTTGCTGAAAAATAAGGGTCAATCAATAGACCCGTCTTGCGACGGATCATCTCTTCTTTGCCTAACGCTTTTAAGCCCTCGCACATGACACTCGTTCGCCTGTCTTGCCAAACGATAGCATTGTAAATTGGCTCCCCGGTCTTTCTATCCCATACCAAGGTTGTTTCACGTTGATTAGCAATCCCGATAGCGATGACTTTGTCTTGCTTAGCGTCAATTTTTTCAACCACCGCTTTAGTCGTATTTAAAACCGACTGCCAGATATCATCGGGCTTATGCTCAACACGGCCATCCTCTGGAAAATACTGTTCAAACTCTTGTTGTTCAACGTGTACAATATTGCCCTGCAGGTCAAACAATATACTGCGAGAACTGGTTGTTCCTTGGTCGATAGAAAGAATATAATAAGCCATGAATTACGTTTACCTAAAATTAATATTCGAATATGTTCGTTAACGTTATTTATACACGGTTTTAACGTTCATAATCAAACATGAACGAACATTAATTACCTATTAGTTCACTATAAATGTATACTTAATTGATTTTGCTAACAATTTTATTTGGATCAAATTTCACTTATACTGTGCTCGGGTATTACAACAACTGAGGTAAGGATGACGCAAGATCATCGACATAAATCGATTTTGGCACTTCTTAAAGAAAGAGGCTCTGTGGCTATTGAAGAGCTAGTGGCACATTTTAAAGTAACTCCACAGACCATAAGACGCGACTTATCGTATTTAGCTGATAATCAAAAACTACGGCGTCATCACGGAGGTGCCGGCCCTATTTCTAGCATAGAAAACACCTCTTATCATACAAGACAGATCACGGACCTAAAGGCCAAAGAAAAAATAGCCGCGCATCTTGTTAAGATGATACCCAATGGTTCTTCGTTGTTCATTAACATTGGAACGACTACAGAAACAATTGCAAAGGCATTGTTACATCATGAAAACTTGCAAGTAGTGACAAATAATTTAAATGTGGCTAGGATTTTGGGCGCAAAAAAAGACTTTTCGGTGTTAATTGCAGGCGGCGAAGTACGTTATCGAGACGGCGGCGTCATCGGTGAAGCCACTGAAGAGTTCATTAATCAATTTAGGATGGACTTCGGCATTATAGGTATCAGTGGTATCGAGGACGACGGCTCCCTGCTAGACTTTGATTTTCGCGAGGTGAAGGTTGCCCAAGCCATTATCAAAAACTCGCGAAGAGTATTGTTAGCTGCTGACAGTTCAAAGTTTGGTCGCTATGCCATGGTGCGTCTGGGCAATATCAATCAAGCGCATGATTTTATAACCGACAGCAAACCACCAGAAAGTATTCAGGCAATTCTTACCAGCCATGACGTTAATCTACACCTAGTTTAACTAGCCACAAACCGCCGCTTATTGTTATATGAAGTTTAATCTTCACCGGCATCACCTTATAATGTTCGAAAATGTTTGTATATATTCGTTAATGAGTGATACATTATTAAAAAGAACATTAAAAGAACAAGCAGTCAAGCTTCAGATGGACCTTGTTTTTTCAAAATTAAAAGGTATGCAAATGAGAACAACACACGAAGAGTATGACTTAGTCGTCATTGGTGGCGGCGTAAATGGAACAGGGATCACAGTAGATGCTGCAGGTCGAGGCCTAAAAGTATTGCTTTGTGAAAAGGCAGATCTTGCGTCGGCAACTTCCTCTAATAGCAGTAAGCTAATACATGGTGGACTGAGATACTTAGAGCATTATGAATTCGGACTTGTTAAACAAGCGCTAGCGGAGCGAGAAATCTTATTGAAGAAAGCACCACATATTATGTGGCCAATGCGCTTCATATTGCCACATCGGCCGCATTTAAGACCAGCATGGATGATAAGAATGGGCCTATTCTTATACGATAATTTAGCCAAGCGTAATGTATTAAAAGGCTCACGTGGCGTCAGGTTTACTGACCAGAGCCCGATGGTTTCCCAAATCAATAAGGGGTTTGAGTATTCTGACGGCTGGGTCGATGACGCTCGATTAGTGACCCTCAATGCCGTTGACGCTCAGAGTAAAGGGGCAACTATTCTTACCCGCACACAGTGTGTGTCTGCGAAACGGAGTAATGACCAGTGGGAAATTTCGTTAGAGAACACGCTTACCGGTGATATTACAAATATTAAAGCAAAAGCCATTATAAATGCAGCAGGTCCGTGGGTGAAAAACTTTTTCGACACCGCACTCAAAAAGAAAAGCCCGAAGAACATTCGCCTGATCAAGGGTAGCCACTTTGTAGTGCCTAAAATTCACAATGATGACCAAGCTTATATTCTGCAAAATGAAGATAAACGTATCGTTTTCGTGCTCCCATATGAAGATGATTATTCGTTAGTCGGCACTACAGATGTAGAGTACACGGGTAATCCCTTAGAGGCGAAAATAAGTGACGAGGAAACTGAATACTTAGTAGATATTGTTAACAAGCACTTTAAAAAGAAGATCTCAGCTGCAGATGTGTTGCATTCTTTCAGTGGTGTAAGGCCGTTACTGGATGATGAATCCAGCTCTCCTGATGCTATTACGAGGGACTACACCTTAGAATTGGAACATGAGCAGGGAAAAGCACCATTATTGTCTGTATACGGCGGAAAAATTACAACCTACAGAAAACTATCAGAATCTGCAGTTACACAGATTTGTAAATATTTTCCTAAAGCAACGGCTCCATGGACAAAAGATGCTCCGATCCCTGGTGGTGATTTTGACAGCCAAGACTCATTACTTGACACCTTAGAGCTAGCTTACACATTTCTTCCAAGGTCATTACTTAAAAGATATGTCCGTACCTACGGCACGCATTCATACACGCTTTTACACGGTGTTTGTTCGCTAGATGACATGGGCGAAGATTTCGGTGCAGGCTTATTTAACAAAGAGGTTAACTATTTGGTTAATAACGAATGGGCAATGACAGCTGACGATATACTATGGCGACGGACAAAAATGGGGCTTCGCTTAACCCCTGTTCAACAGTCCGATTTATCTCAACATGTTATGGCACTATTAAATGATGAGAAAAACGCACAGGTGGCTTAGACGAAAAAACATCAGGTGATAATTCGCCAATGCCAGTGGCGCATACGCTTGGTTAAGCCATTAGTAAGGACATAAACACAATGTAGTTATGGGGTGGTAAAGCCATAAACGCTAATATGCCGTGTTCGTTTTAACTGCACTGACATGGTAATTGACTAAATTCAGTATATATGTGAAATTACACATATATTACTTTGCAACTTCATGACTTATGGATCCTTGTCTTTTTTTCAAATGTCTCGCTGACCACACTCGCTTAAAATCACTGCTACTGATTGTCAAAACAGACGAGGCCTGTGTTTGTGATTTGATGGCAGCGCTTGATCTCGACCAGGCTAAAATGTCTCGTCATTTAGCACAGCTTCGCAAGTGCAGTATTTTAATTGATGAAAGGCGAGGTAAATGGGTATTTTACAAGCTACACCCTGAGTTACCTCAATGGGCACACGATATTATTGTTAGTGCAGCTAAGCATAACGACGCTTATTTTAATTCTGCATTACAAAAATTGATTACATCACAATCTGCGTCCATCTCTTGTCGCTAATTAAAGGCTTTTACATATCAAAACACGCATGAAAATTCTCTATATTTGTACCCACAACCGATGCAGAAGTATTTTATCTGAAGCCATCACAAACAGCATTGCAGGTGATCTTATTGACGCTAGAAGCGCCGGTAGCCAGCCCGTTGGTATGGTTCACCCTTTGTCGCTCAAATACCTCGCACAAGCGGAATATTCTATTCAAAACTTACAAAGCCAGTCTTGGAATGACTTTGAGGATTTTCATCCTGATATCGTAGTCACCGTCTGTGACTCTGCTGCTGGTGAGGCCTGCCCGTTATATTTCGACAACAGCATAAAAGTACATTGGGGCTTAAGTGATCCGTCAAAAGTTGCGGGCAAGGAGTCAGAAATAGAACAGGCATTTATGGCCTGCATTGACCAAATAGCTGATCGCGTCAAGCAGCTTAAGCATATTGCAGCAAAAAGCGTAAATACAACCGAACTTAAATCAGCGCTGACTTCAATAGCGGGATCGCAGGAATGATATTGCCAAGCTAATACCCTAACTCAATAACAGCTACTGCAGCCTAATTTACCGCTCAATTACCGCTTTCATAAACCCACAATCGTCTGTTTTTTACACAATCACGCCCTTTATTGTGCAATAACCAGCGCACACCAAAAATAATATAAACACAAATGAGTTTGATTCTTATTTGTGTTTATGTTTATATGCCCGCTTACTAACCCTTATTTATTTAACAAGGAATCAATTTTTTGAAATTTTCTAAGCTTTCCCTAGGTATTTCTTCCATATTAATGGGCGTTGTATTTACTTCTTCTGCGGTTGAATCAACGACTGATACAAACAGCGATAGCATTGAGCAAATCACCATTTTTGGGTCTACCGCGGCCGTATCTAAGCTTCCTGGTTCAGGCGCATATATCAGCAAAGAAATGCTTGATACCTACGCTACTACAGACATTCAGCGTATTTTATCCTCTACCGCCGGTGTCTATTTTGTTGAAGAAGATGGTTACGGATTACGCCCCAACATAGGTATGCGTGGGTCAAGTTCTGATCGCTCTGAAAAAATTACTATAATGGAAGATGGCGTGCTAGCCGCACCTGCTCCTTATGCAAGTCCGGCGGCGTATTACTTCCCTACTGTTGGCCGTATGCAAGCAGTTGAAATACTCAAAGGGGGCTCTAGTATTGAATATGGCCCGCGTACCAGCGGTGGTGTTATTAACTTAGTCTCTACTGCCGTTCCGCAAGACGCCTTGGGTGGAAAATTTGATTTAGCACTTGGAAGCGATGGTTTTTCTAAACTACACACGTTTGTTGGCGGACGGAATGAAACTAGCGGGGGCTTAGTAGAAATTTATAACTACCAAGCAGATGGATTTAAAAACCTCAATTCCGGTCAAGATACCGGTTTTAACAAAACCGATTTATTGACTAAATTTGATATTTATCTAGATGACGATAAACGCCACCAGTTAGAATTTAAGCTCAAGTATTCCGATGAATCTTCTGATGAGACCTATGTGGGGCTGACTCAACAAGATTTTAATGAAAATCCATATCAACGTTATTCCGCTACCCAACTTGACGACATGTCCACCGAACATAAACATGCGTCTGTGCATTATGATTATATTATTTCTGAGAATATGGACTTAAGCGTTATTGCGTACATTAACGACTTTGGTCGGAATTGGTACAAAGTATCAAAAATAAATGGCAGTAGTCTGGGCAGTGGTGCAGAAGAAATTGCCAGCAACTTCGATGCTACTGTTTCTATGGGTGGCGCACCTGACGATATTACAGTCACTTTAAAAGCCAATAACCGCGACTACTTGTCACGCGGTATTCAAGGTCAATTCGCGCTCTATTTAAATAATCATCAAATCAATATCGGCGCTCGAGTTCATAACGATGAGATGGATAGATTTCAGTGGGTTGACCAATACGCCCTTGCTGCTGATTTTTCGATGAGTGTTCTTAGCGCAGGGGTCCCTGGCACCAATTCAAACCGAATTGACAGTGCTAACGCCTATAGCTTTTTCGTTAAAGACAAAATGACATTTGGTGATTTCATCGTGACTGCTGGCGTTCGCTATGAAAATGTGAATTTAGCCCGTGACGATTGGGGCAAAACTGATCCGCTGCGCTCTGCAGACCCCAGCGAACGTAACAACGAAGTTAGCGCATTTTTACCTAGTGTCGGCACCACTTATCAAGCAAACGATAACTGGGTTTTATTGGCAGGTGTACAAAAAGCGTTTGCACCACCGTCACCTGGTAACAATAAGGCTGACAACGAGGAAGGCTGGAATTATGAGTTTGGCGGCCGTTTTAGCTACGACAGTGTTAACGGAGAGTTGATTGGGTTTGTAACTAAACTTGATAATCTGCATGGTAACTGCACTGCTAGCCAAGGATGTAACATTGACTTAATCGGTCAGCAATATAACGCTGGTAAAGTAGATATATCAGGTGTTGAATTTGTGATCAATCACCGCGCCGAATTCGACAGTTTTGCCGTGCCTACTCGATTTAATTATACGTACTCTAGCGCAGAATTTGGAGAAACCTTTGAGTCTGAATTGGGCCTCTGGGGAAGCGTGGAAGCGGGTTTCGATATTCCCTATTTGCCTAAAGTAACTTGGCAATTAGAAAGCGGTATTGCTGGCGATAATTGGCAGGTCTTAGCCGCGATTAAATATGTTGATGAAATGCGGGTTGTTGCGGGCAATAATAATATTGACGAGAACAACGGTATAGACGCACGAACCGTGGTGGACATATCAGCCAACTACCAAATTGATGACCAGCAAAGTCTGTATGCAGTGGTGGATAACCTGTTCGACAAAGAATACGCAGTTACCCGCCAGCACGGAGGCTTGCAAGTGGGTAAGCCACGCTCGTTGCAAGTAGGCTACAGATATCAATTTTAGAAAGTAATTATGATGGCGGCAAGACTAGCGAGTTCTAAGCTTGCCGCAATTCACTGGGCGTTAAGCCAGTGCAGCGTTTTACCGCACGTCTAAAATTATTAACGTCATTAAAGCGCATGTAAGTTGCGCTTTGTTCATTTTTTAGCTTCTGTATGTGTAAGTAATATAGGGCTTCTTGACAACACAACTCATCCACTAGCTGCTGGAAACTGATGTGATGATCTTTTAATGCTCGTTTTAACGATGCTGGGCTAAGACCGTTCAATGTTGCTATTTCAGGCAAGCTTAGATTGGGTTTGGAGCGCAATTGACTGCGTATCTTATCCATCAGACTAAATTTATAGAGCCGTTTATTTATGACTGTTTTAAGCGCATAACGATTCAATCCTAGATGCCTACCAGGACAGGGTATTTCTAGTTCCGAGATGGGTATCTTTATACTTAACATTGGATGACAAAAAGTGAGGCGGCTGCCTAAGTTTTCCTCATACTCATAAATATGTTTTGGTCGTAAAAATGGGAATAAAAATGAAAACTTTAAACGCCGTCCAACGCATATTTTCGATATAGCAACAAGGGCGGTGCAGCACGCCTCAATCATAAAACGTTGGTTTTTTCGTAAACCAATCGAATCTTGTAGAACAATATAGACATGCTCACGATCTTTAAACGTGTGCGCCGACATAAAGGGAAAAATTTGAGCGTTAATTATCGATAGCACTCTCATGCAGCCAACAAAATTACTTGCGCTTTTTAATGCTGCAACTAAATCGGGCTGCTCTATATCAATCGTATTTACTAAGCTGTGGCCAAATTGAAAGGCGAGATCATTACCTGTGCATAAATGTTGCACATTTTGAATAAGTAGTAAAAGTTGTTTGGCGCTAAGTAATCTATTATTAGTAAAGTCATCAGTAAATATGCCAGTACCATGCAAGAGTTTGTCTTTGTTTGCGCCCCGCGCGGTTGCGAGTGTATACAAGTTAGACGCCATATAGTTTGCGTTAAACGCTTTCGTTTTATTAGTTAAGCAGCCGCTAAGCATCAGGCTACTCGCTCGCCTAATTCATCAAGTTCTTGATTTAGGTGACTCAGCGTATTTTCAATTGTTTCAGTTAGCGCCAAGCAGCCAACGACGCTTTTAACCTTAGTAAATAAAGATACCTTTTTACTGCTAGGCTTAAACGCAACACTTTCAATACTGCACTGAATTTGATTAACCAATAATAAGGCATCTTCTAGCTTAGTGTTTGGCAACAGAATGACAAATCGATCACCCGCATAGCGGCAGACTAAGTCCGTTTTTCGAATATTCATTAAGAGTAAATGGGCAATTTCTCGTAAAATACGATCCCCTTCGACGATGCCATATTGCGTATTAACAAATGAAAAATTAACCACGTCAACGACGATAATAGAGGCTGGTACCTTATTACTGGCAAGCTTTCTTGCGCGTTCTTTCCAGTAGCTGCCGCGATAAAGCAAGGTGATGGCATCAATCTCTTGATGCCATCTATAATCGAGCTCTCGTCGGCGTAACTGCTGGTTAAGGGCCAATTGCTCTAAATGCCATAGATATAATGCATAACTCATAACAAGCATACCGATAGCCGCAGGGATCGACTCAAATAAACTAATCCAGTTTATAGAGCTGATAGGGTCCATAAATTCGTCAAATAAATCTAACATCGCTGAAAAGGTAACTAAACTCAGTCCTATCACAAGCAAATTTGTTACTTTACCCGATGGACGACTCATCATAACCGCAAACGTCCAGAATATGGTCAGAAGTGCAATGCTGCCTTCGCCTATAACATCTGACCATTCGACCGTTGCCAAAACCACCAACTCGCCGCTAATATTAGATAGTAATATTGCTATCAATAGTAAGCTCACGTGGAAAATAACTAGACGTGAATGTTGCATAATGAGGTCAAACTTCATGCAGTGTTCTCCTGGGAATTAATCGTTCATATTTCTTACTCACATTAACAGAATTAAATTATTGCAAGATCCAGCAAACACCCTCACCTGCTTAATTATCATTGTGAAGGGTCATATTGGCTCAGCTATGTGACACAAAAATGAATATGTTGCAATTAATTGAGCGTAAATATGAGTAGAGCAATCACAGTGGAGCTTTCGAAGGGGGTCATTCTAGCTCATCGATAGCTAATCTGAGGACGAATCAAAGATAAACTAGAGAATGTAGTAATACGGTCAAATAACTGTCACCTCAATGTAATAATCCACCTCTAGTGTGAGCGACGTTTTCTAATATCGTATGCACAAGATAAGGGTAAAGGTATGCGCAATAAATTGAGTAAATTAGCTATGGCATTTGGCCTAGCGGCGGTAAGTTCTTTGGCAATGGCACAGCAAACCGCGAGTCTATTTGGAAAATTGACAGACCAAAATAACCAACGGGTTTTTGCAGGTGCTAAAGTAGAAATAGAAGAATTAAATCGCACATCTTTATCTCGAACTGATGGTACGTTTCGTTTTCCTAATCTGCCAGAAGGCAAATATGAATTAAGAATCACCTATTTAGGCGCGCAAACTATTACTCAAAAGGTGATTGTAAGCTCGGGTGAAAACATATTACCCACAATTGAATTGCGTGCGCAGGAAGCAGCGCTTGACGAGATAATAGTTCGTGGTCAACGCAGTGGCAAAGCGACCGCTCTTAATCAACAGCGCAACGCACGTAATATTATATCGGTAGTGTCAGCTGATGCGATTGGTGATTTCCCAGATCAAAATGCCGCTGAATCATTGCAACGATTGCCTGGTATTTCTATTGAGAGAGATCAAGGTGAAGGGCGTTTTGTTGGCATCAGAGGCATCGACCCTAACCTTAATAGCGTCACCATTAACGGTCTCAATATTCCTTCACCAGAAGCAGGTGTAAGGTCTGTTGCCTTAGATGTCATTCCCTCTGAGCTGATCCAAACCTTAGAAGTGTCCAAGACCATATCTGCGGATATGGATGCGGATGCAGTTGGTGGTGCTATCAATGTAAAAAGTATTAGCGCTTTTGACCGTACACAAGACACAACCATAATCTCAGGTGGATTAAGTCAAAATCAGCTGCGTGATAAGCTTGCTCCCAAAGCATCTATTACCCTAACTCGATTGATTGATGACACGTTTGGAGTAGCTGCAGCAGTGTCTTATTTTAAACGCGATTTTGGCTCTGATAACATCGAATCAAATGGCGATGACGAGGCCGAACAACGTCACTACAGTATCACTAGGGAACGTTTGGGCACAGCAATAAACCTCGATTATCGTCCCAATTTCAATGACGAATTTTTCATGCGCACATTGTATAGTGAATTTTCTGACGACGAATTCCGCCAAGCAAATATTTTTAAGCTGGATGGCGAGGACTCTGAAATAGAACGTGAATCAAAAGACCGCAAAGAAACCCAGACAATCTTTACACTATCAACCGGCGGCGAGCATCAACGAGGGTCTTGGCTACTGGATTATCAACTAGGCTATGCAAAGTCGGATGAAAAAGACCCTAACGCGCTTTACTACGTTTTTGTGTCCGACAATCCGAGTGTTGAGGCAAACTTAGCACGTCAGATACCACAAATTTCGGTTAACGCGATGGCTAACGATTTAGCCAATTACGATCTTGATGAAATTAGTTTTGAAGGAAATCTAGCGAAGGATATTGAGACCAGCATTCAGGCGAATATCGCTAAGTCTTTTGAAAACAAAAATGGACTCACCTTAGTTAAATCTGGTCTTAAATACCGTCAACGCGAGAAATCAGCACGGGCTAATATAAGCATCTATGGTGGTGACTTTGATAGCGTAGAAGCGAGCAGATTCGCTACCGATGAACTTGACTATGAGCTCGGTAGTTTCGGCCCTGGTTTAAACCGAGGGCTGCTCAGAGAGGACTTTGCACAACAGCTACCCTCGTTGGAGCTTGACGCATTAGACTCAGAAGTTGAATCCAATGGCGCTTCATATATCAGCACTGAAGACATTTTCGCGGCCTATGCCATGGGCCAATTTGATTGGAATAAACTGCGACTTATCGCCGGCATTCGATATGAGAAAACCGATTTTACCACCTCCGGTATGCGTGTCGAACTAATAAATGATGAGGAAAATGACGTAGAAGAAGTCGTTAACACGCCCTCGGTTACTGAGCGAGATTATGACTACCTGTTATTTAGTGTAAATGCCCGCTATGCTTTTTCCGATGAAGTGGTGTTGCGCGGCGCATTTTCACAAACGATTTCACGCCCAATATTTGAACAATCTGCTGCGTTTCAAGTTATTGAGTCAAACACAGAAGAAGATGATGGTGAATTTGTTACAGAGCGCGAGGCTGAAGTAGGTAATCCAGAGTTACGACCCTATGAGTCTGACAACTTTGATTTATCACTTGAATACTACCCCGGCACTATTGGCGTATTATCAGCGGGCCTGTTCTATAAAGAAATTGATAACTTTATTATCGTTGCGGATGTCGCAGGCACTGAGCAATGGCGCGGTTTTAAGGAAGTTTTTCAGCCGCTTAATGGAGATAAAGCAACGTTAACAGGAATGGAATTGTCTTGGGTAAAAGCGTTTGATAATGGCTTATTACTGGCCGCAAATGCAACTTTCTCAAGTACAGATGCAACGACCTTCTTAAACGGTGAAAAATTTGAAACCGACTTACCGAACCAATCGGATAAGATAGGTAATCTCACCATGGGATATGAGAATAATAAGTGGTCTCTACGCCTAACTATGTCCTATAAGAGTGATAACTTAGAAGAGATTGATGGTGACATGCTGCGTATTGAAGATGATTATCAGCATATAGATTTCTCCGGTAAATATTTCGTTAACGACGACATCAATATTTATGTTAATGCTATTAATTTAACCAACGAGGGCTTCTATAACTACTTTGATATGCGCAATAGAAATGCCCAATTCGAAGAGTATGGCCGCACTTTCGAGATAGGATTTCGCTGGCAATTATAATTGACGTAAATTTAAGTTACCGAAACATATAACAAGCATAGCGAGTCATCGGCCCAGTTGATGACTTGCATCATTTTGAGGAATTTATGAGTCAGATACCTAAATCATGTTCGATTTACCTATTGATTGCTTTTTGGCAGTTGATCACGATTACGCCAACGTTTGCCACGCAGCCATTAACTAATGAGCAAGGCTATTATAAACAAGGCCAATATAAAAAAAGCTATGATGATAAATATTACCAAACCCATGAAATCAAACAACTGTATGCCGACGACTCGGATGTTGATCTATTGATACTGGGAGACTGGGGTAGAAATGGACATTATGCGCAACGTTCAGTGGCTAAATGGATGGATATTGCATCTCATTATCTAGATGCAGAAATGGTAGTTACTACTGGGGACAATTTCTACGATAACGGAGTGGCATCAATTGACGACCCCATTTGGAATACCTCGTTTGAACAAATTTACCAAGGTCCTAATTTATTTATCGATTGGTATCCTACCTTAGGAAACCACGATTATAGAGGCAATTGGCAAGCTCAAATTGACTACAGTCAAGTGAGTCGACGTTGGGAGTTGCCAGCACAGTACTATGAAAAACTAATTACGCTTGATGACGGAACGCAGGCACATTTACTGTTTATTGATACCAGTCCACTTAATCCTGACTATCAGGGTGAGACTAAATACCAAGAAACTCAAAAACAAGATGCCGATGCCCAACTCGCATGGCTGCATCAAACTTTATCTAGCAGTAAAGCGGACTGGCGCATTGTGTTTGGACATCATCCATTGTATTCAAGTGGTAAACGTTATGGTGCAACTGACGGGATCAAATCAGTACTAGAACCTATTTTAGAAAAGTACCGAGTACATGCTTATTTTGCAGGGCATGAACACGACTTACAGCACAACCAAGTAGAGGGTAAAACCGTTGAACATTTTATTTCAGGCGCTGGCTCAAAATTACGCCCGACGGGAAAAGTAGATTTCACTCGATTTTCATCCTCTAGCGCTGGTTTTGCAGCTCTGTCTATTGGCACTGATGCTCTTGTGATGCAGTTTATTGCTGACAACGGCAACGTTGTTTACCGTTACGACATAGAGCGAGAAGCCAAATGAAAATAACCCAATGTATTTACTTTTTATCAGTTTTGATTTTGCTCAGTGGTTGTCATATCAACACGGTTCAAAATTCCACGGCCAGCAAGATATTGTCATTTAAGCAGATCAATAGTCAGGGGCAAGAAGCGCATCCCGTCTATTTACCTGATAACAAGGGTTGGTTAGTTGTCGATGCAGCTCAGGGTCTAACGTGGATAGATCCGGAGTTTACGCCAATAAGCAGTTGGGCGGGAAAGGTGGCAACTATTGATTGGCGTTCTTCAGTGCAGCAACCAGAACTGATATTAATTGCGGCCTTAGACAACGATACTTCTACTATTCATCTTCTACATTATGATTTTGCGCAAGCCTCATTTAATGAATTAGGGAGTTTGCATGCAAATGAATCGGATATTGAAGGCTTATGCCTTGGCAACACGAGTGATGGTTTGTCTTTATTTTCAATTGACACTTTAGGTGTTCTGCAACATCACGCGATTGATATTGAGCTTATCGGTAATCAATTTTCCGCCAGTTTACAAGCCATTCGATCTTTAAATATTGGTCCTAATATGTCTGACTGTGCGGTTATAGATAAAACACATCAATTATTGATAGCAGAGGAAGAAATTGGAATATGGCAATATGATGCGCTCAGCGAAGGCGAAAACGAACGTAAATTGATCACTTTTACAACGCCCGGAGAGGTGGAAAGTATCAGTACGCATTCGTCAGGTTATGTTTTTGCAGCGAGCCCTGGCAGTGATAAAATTTGGGCCTTCGATCCCAATGACGATACTAATTTACTACCTGCCCGTCCAGACATCAGCTTACCCAGCGATGTCCGGTTAAACTCAATTAATATTGCGACAAACACAGCTAAATTATTGCTCGGGGGATACGATGAAAATAAGCAACAATTGTACGCTGTGGAAATTGATTGGCTGGCTGAAGAGCATAATCAAGGCGGGCTTTCGAATCAACAGGCGCAAGCCCATCAAACCGATTTTGATACAGTAGAGACGTTTTATGCTGTTGCTGAAACTGATTCGGTGCAACGCTTTGGTGATGCTGCCGACGACCCCGCTATTTGGATTAATGCCAGTCAACCCGACAAAAGTTTGATATTTGGCACCGATAAAAAGTATGGACTAAATATTTATAGTTTACGCGGTGAGTTGGTGCAAACATTACCGGTGGGTAAAATAAATAATATCGATATTCGTCAAAACATATTGATCAACGGCCAATACAAAGACATCGCGGTGGCCAGCAATCGCTCAAATCAATCGATGACGGTTTTTAGTATCAATGAGTTCGGCGTTGCCAAGCACTTGACCGATATTCCAACAGACTTAAATGATGTTTATGGTCTGTGCTTGTATCAGCACGATGGTCAGCTAGAGGTAATTATTAACGATACGGACGGTCAATTTAACCGCTACCAACTAGCCATCGACAGTAGCGATATTAGCGCGAAGAAAATTGACTATTTCAGAGCCAACAGTCAGCCTGAGGGTTGCGTAGTAGATGACGACACCAAGCGCTTATTTTTTGGTGAAGAATCGACAGGTGTTTGGAAAATGCAGCTCGATAACATCAATGAACAGCCTGTTCTTATTGCAAAAGCTCACGCACCTGTTAAGCCAGACATTGAAGGGATGGGTATTTATAGTATAGATGGCGAAAAGTTTTTGGTGGTATCAAGCCAGGGAAATAATCGTTTTGCTATTTATCGCATCGATGCTGACAACGAGCTGTTGGGCGTATTTGCGATAAGCGCAAACAAAGCCTTAGGTATTGATGGGGTATCTGAAACGGATGGTATTGAAGTGGTTAGTGTTGCTCTAGGCGATAGGTTTCCTAAAGGCATACTGGTAGTGCAAGATGGTAGAAATGTAATGCCAATGGCACCGCAAAATTTCAAATTGGTTTCTGGCGAATACCTATATGATTTTATTACACTAAAAATAAGACAGCTTGCTCAATAGAGCAAGCTAGACCTCGCCACTATTGTGCACAGCAAATATACACAGCGAATATGCAAAACAAGAGACCTTACTACTCCCCAAGTTCAAACTCGTTTTCTTGTGTTAGGTTTACCAACTCACCAACCAGACGCTTTTTGTAGCGCCTCTGGCGGCGACGCGCAGTTGCCGCATTTGCGCGCCATCCTGAACGTTTATCAGATACGACGCCCTCAACATCACTGGCATCGTCTATTAGTTTGGCATCTTTTAGTGAAGTACGTTTGGGCATAGGAACGTCTTATCCGTCGTTATTTAAAACATTAATTAGCGTTTGCCACGCCAAGTAAGCGACTGTAAATTTAATCGAGACAAGTCAACCTGACCCGCAATAATTTGATTACATAGATTGACCGCAAGTTTCGCCTGCGCGTGATCCAAGTGTTTGTATGCTGGACGCTTAATGCTCTCATACCATACTCCTCGACATACTGAATCAAGCACTATGCGCTGAAAACAGTGATCGTGTCTTACCGGCCACTTATTTGTAGGTTCACGTGCCATTTTAGGCATTACGTCTCTGGTCATAACCAAATACTGCTCTATTAACAAGCTTGCGCACGCAGACACGGTTTTAATCATAAATATCACCTTCAACTGATGTGCAATTAATACTCAAGTAGCTTTAAATTAGATCTCGAATAATGCCTAAACAAACGACTATAGTTTATTTTTATCTTTAAACTTAAGCGTAAAGAAGAACAATATGAAGTAACTTCCAAAGGCAAACCAGTACGGTAACGCACCATCTATTGAGTATAGATAAGTCCCTAGTAATGGTCCTATTGCGAACCCCAGAGGCGGACAGGAACCAGCTATGCCGGCGACGGCTCCCTGCTCTTCAGATGAGACAGCAATAGAGGCGCCAGCCATAAATCCGGGCCCTGCGAGACCCATACCCATTCCTAGAATACACATAGACAATATATACATGCTCTGGGAGTGACCCAAAGCCATAATTGCAAAAGCGATCATCATTATAGGCATCGATATTCTAAGTAACACGAAGGGCCTCACAGACAAGCGAGGTATGACTAGCAGTTGCACAAATAGTGCGGCAGCGGCAGAAAACATCAAACTAAACCCAACAATTTTGGCAGTTTCAATACCACTGAGGCCCAACTGATCTTGAAAACGAAACGCAATAGTTTGTTGCATAATGGCAAAGCCCATAAACAAAAGTACGCCAGCAACCACTAGCGGAAAAATTCTTGGATCAGAATATTTGAGTCTCGGTGGCTTTTTTATTACGCTAACTTTTGGCAACTCCGGTAAAGCAAAAAGTGTTAACACTGCTGCGGCTAGCGTTAGCAAAACCGAAAAATACAGCGGCGTTAGTAAACTAATACTGGCGAGTAATCCACCAACAGCGGGGCCTAATATCGAGCCAATATTTCCTGCGGCACCGATAGCTCCCATACCTTTAATGCGGTCTTGTACGGTCGTAATGTCGGCCATGTACGCATTAGCCGATGGTGACACAGCTGCCATTACCGTTGCATTGGCAACTCGAGTCACCATTAATAAAACGAGTGCGGTTAAGGGCACAAGGTAACCCCAAAGCGCAATTTGAAACACACCCGCAAACATCACTGTTCCTGCTGAATAACCAAACAAACCTATCAGCAAAATTTTTCTTCTACCCCACCGATCACTAGCACGTCCCCAAAAAGGGCTGACCAGAAAAAGGGTTAATGATGAGGCAGAAATAATAGCGCCAATTTGCACTTCAATTAAGCCAATTTCTCTTCCAAGCGGGGCTAATATTGCAAATAATACTGTTTGCGCAAAACCCATAGCTGCGGCCGCTAGCAGGAGTGTGCGTTTTGCTAACACGTTAGAAGTATGAGATTGCGTCATTAATGTTGAACTCTAATAATGAAAAACCCACAAACCAAAAAGCTTGTGGGTTTTAATATAATGCGGTGAAGCAATTTAATATACGATGCAATCAATGCAATTACAACATGCCGTCCATATCGTGCTCAACACGTAATTCATTCATATAAAAGTAGGAACCTCGGGTACGTCCCCTCGCCTCGTTATATAAACGATACAGTCTTCTTTACCTGTATTTTCAAAGTCACGAACACTACCGATTGGTGTGCTGAAATTATCACCTTCGCTGAGCATAATAGCTTCATTGTCTACCTTCATCGTCAAGCTACCTTTATGGACAAAAATCACCTCTTCTTCTGAGCGTGTATGTGCTTGAATAAGTGCATTAGACTGCAGCTTAACAGCACGCATCACAAAGCCATGAGACCAATTTAGTTTAGATGCCTTGATATGTTCTTTTGGTGAAGCGAGACCAACCAGTGATGCTTCTTCAACGCCGTCAAATTGAGACATTAACGTATCACTTTGCCAGCTAAAATCGTCTTTATGCAGAACGATGTCAATTAAGTCTTTGCTGTTCACTATACGGTGCGTGGCAATCTGTTCTTTTGATGTAACCGGCATAGGGACACTATTATCAGGAATGGTTTGACCTTTATTTGTGTCTACCAGAGAACCATCCGCTAGCAATACAAGTCCATATTCTGTGGCCAAATCAAAAACGTCGGGCGTCCATAACACGCGACCAGGATCATCTTTTCCTAATACTGCGTGCAAGTACCCTAATCCTTTATGTTGCCCGTCTAGCAATCCTTCAATACATTCAAAGCCTCTAAATATATCAGTAGGAATTGAAATGACGTCCCCTGCTGACAATGTAATACGTCCATCTTTGCCCGCCACGCCCGACATAAAATCCCATTTACCGGTATGTACAAGAAATACTTCTTCGGTTAAGTGACTATGCTGAGAGTTTAAACATCCAGCAGGTTGGCGCGCACCACCAATATTAAATCCGTGGGGAATACCAATATGCACATGTTGTTCTGGATTTTCAGCCACGCCCGGCCCGATTATCGTAAAGTTTTCTTTTTTATCTGAACCTGGGCTGCGTGTATCTATGAAAGCTGTCATACACGCTTTCAATTCGTCATAACGAACTGTTCTTTCTTTTAAAGACATTATTTTTCCTCTTTTTAATAGCTAACGTGCTGTCCAGCCGCCGTCAACTTTGATACAGGTACCTGTAATCATTGCCGATAATTTACTTAACAAAAACACACAAGCATTCGCTACATCATCTGTGCTAGCCAATGATTTCATGGGGATCATCTCGTAAACAAACTTTTTAAATTCTGGATTTTCAAACATTGGCTCAGTTAGCGGAGTTAGTACAAATGTGGGGGCGACTGTATTCACGCGAATGCGTTTTTCAGCCAACTCAACCGCCATGGCTTTGCTCAATCCTTCAACCGCATGTTTGGACATACAATAAAGAGTGCGGTTAGGTGAACCTACAAACCCCATTTGTGACGACATATTAACAATTGCACCTCCAGACACTGTCATCTTAGCGGCTGCCGCTTTTGCGGTCCGGTACATACTTTTAATGTTTATATCAACCACATCGTCTAAGTCTTGCTCTTCTTGCTCAAGGATTGGTGCCACACGGTTAATGCCGACATTGTTGACTAAGCCGTCTAATTTACTTAATTTTCGAACTCGTTGAATAAATGAATCGTTAGTAACGTCATCTTCCCAAATTTCGATATTTTGAGGCGCTAATTGTTGCAAACTAGCAAGGTCTGCATGCGTTCTAGCGACCGCAATTACATGAGCGCCAGATTGTGCGGCCAAAAGAGCGCACGCTCGGCCTATTCCTTTCCCTGCGCCTGTGACTAAAATCGATTTTCCTGCTAATAGATCGTTGCTAAACCCTGACATCAGTTTACCTTTCACCTTAAAATTATACTTTGCATTCGAAGTCATTATTGAGTAGGATAATTTGAATAGCAAGGAATTTGTTGAAATTACGCGTTTATAATTATGCTTTGGAGCACCAAAATGATTACGTATTTAAAGAAAGGCCCTACTCAAGAAGAGAAGGTAGCGTCAAACAAAAAAGTACAAACTATTGTTGAGGACATTATTAGCAATATAGAGAACAAGGGTGATGAAGCGGTCAGAGAATATTCGGAAAAATTCGACCAGTGGTCTCCCACCTCATTTCGTCTCTCAAAAGAGGAAATAGCAGCGTGTTATTCCGAACTTGATGAGCAAGTTATTTCCGATATTCGTTGGGCACAAGCACAAGTCAGGAACTTTGCCCAAATCCAACGCGACTCGATGAAAGATGTCGAAGTAGAAACCCTACCGGGCGTTACCCTTGGTCATAAACACATTCCAATGGAGTCGGTTGGTTGCTATGTCCCTGGTGGCAAATATCCCCTCGTTGCATCGGCCCATATGAGTGTAGTGACCGCTAAAGTAGCCGGCGTAAAACGCGTTATTGCCTGTGCACCTCCTTTTGATGGTAAACCATCACCAGCCATAGTCGTTGCGATGGACATGGCGGGAGCGGATGAAATATATTGCTTTGGCGGCGTGCAAGCAGTGGCAGCAATGGCTATTGGTACCCAAACCATTGCCCCTGTAGACATGATTGTTGGCCCAGGTAATGCGTTTGTCGCAGAGGCCAAGCGCCAGCTATTCGGGCGTGTTGGTATTGACTTGTTTGCTGGCCCCACCGAAACATTAGTTATCGCTGATGACAGTGTCGATGGCGAGTTATGTGCAGCAGATTTGCTAGGTCAAGCAGAGCATGGTCCAACTTCACCAGTCGTACTGATAACCAATAGTGAAGCACTAGCAAAAGAAACCATGTTAGAAGTTGAACGCCAGTTAACGATATTACCCACGGGTGAGATTGCTGGACAAGCATGGCGCGACTTTGGTGAGGTGATTTTGTGCGATACTTACGAAGAAATGCTAGACGCTGCAAACAACCTTGCATCCGAACACGTGCAGGTAATGACCAGAAACATAGACTACTTCAAAGACAATATGCAAAACTTTGGGGCCTTATTTTTAGGACCCGAAACGAATGTGTCCTATGGCGATAAATGCATCGGCACAAACCATACACTACCAACTAAGAAGGCAGCACGCTATACTGGTGGATTATGGGTTGGGAAATTCATTAAAACATG